>CAIMDG010000003.1 GCA_903839725.1 uncultured bacterium | reverse complement strand
TTGATTCAAGTTATCAATGAAAGAGAATGAATTATTACCCTTACCTGTTCCCATGGTTTCTCCGAAGACAGGGAGAGGTTTCAAGTTGAGTTTACCGATGACTGCGACAGGAGGAAGGACACTGAAGATTCCTCCGGGACCAGCTGATGAACTACCTGTTGATTGTTGGTTTTGACCAGCATCAGCACCGCCATCTGATCCACCAGAATCACCAGAACTATATCCGAGACCATCACTTACAACATATGTATCACCGCCACTTCCTGAAGAACCGTTTGTATATGCGGGACATAGCCCTGAGAAGTCAGATCCAGCATTAGCAGTGACTCTTCCGTATGAAGATCTCTTAAATGTAACTGTTCCACTGTTACCACCACGACCACAAACAGTAGCATCTCCACCGTTTATACTGATGGTACTACTTGCAACACCGAGCGTTGAGGTGATATTGATAGTACCGCCATTACCTCCTTTAGCTGTTCCATTTCCACCATTCGCTACAATGTTATACGTTGTTGATGTGGCGATCGATATGATTCCCGCACTACCTCCGTTCGTATTACCTGACGCTAATATAGGACCGAGAATCTTTGATTTACCGATAATAATATCACCAACAGTTCCATATGCGGCACCGACTGATTGACCTGCATTAGCCACAATTGCTGTGGTGGTTGAGTATGAAATATTGACTGATCCACTGTTACCACCCTTTCCTATCGTTGATGTTGCTCCACTGGTGAAGACATTTCCAACATTTGAGAAGAGTATACTTGTTGTTGCTCCATTTGCACCATCAGTGATACCTTCTGCGTGAACATCACCACTAACAGTTATATTTCGAAGAATTACTGAAACAGCATCACCTGTTGTAGTTGCTACGATATTACCACTTACACTATATCCAGTTACAAAATTACTTGCATTACCATGAAGTTCTGTATTTACCGTCGCCTTACAATCACCTACAACATTTCCTTGGAGGTAATAATATGGACGAAGTGGTTCATCGAGAAGATCTGTTCCACAGAATGTGTACGTTGCTTTTGTATTGTCATACATAAATGTGCGTCCTGGCGTTTCTGTTGTATTACCCCTTACATCGGTACCTCTAATATACAATGTGTGGCTACCAGCTGATGGACGAGGAATATCGGAACCATTCTTACTACAATCGAGTGTAGAATATCCTTCGCTTGAACTTGCATTTCCTTCAAATCGATATTCACACATTCCTCCACTTGCAGTATCCCAATTTATTGACGGTACCCATTTATTATTTGTACCAGTAGTTGGTGAGTTGATGACTATTTGAGGAACAACTGATGTACCACCAGTGATGAATGTTCCTCCAAAGAGTGCCTTGAAGAGGTTTGTTGCCGTATCATATACTGCATTTGTAATATTGACTGCAACTCCCTCCGCGACGAGTACCCAGTTATTGTGTCCAGCTTCTGTAATGAAGTTACGAGTTGTTGTAACAGCTTGCGTGAAGATACGAGTGATAGGAGTAGATGTTCCTCCTTGTGCATCAGTCACCAAACCTGAACTACTTGCAAGATTTCCATTGAATGTGGTCGTGGCAGTATTTATGACAAGACCAGGGTTCGTACTTGAAGCATTGAATGTTGCCAAGCCGGTAACTAAACCTGCATTTGAAGCACCGCCATTGAAGACTGCCTGACCGATGATATGACCAGTAGCTGTGTTGCCACTCAAATCATTGAATATTGCTCCTGTTACTGCATTGATAGTAATGCTATTTGTTGATGTTCCGTGGAATGTGATGAAGTATGCTGACGTAGTCGCAACAGCTGTCGAAGTGGAAATGTTACTATAGATTTCGACTGAATTTGTTCCATCAGGAACACCACCGAAAGGAATAGTTGCACTTGAGTTAAACCACCAATTGAGAGGGTTGTTCCAGTCACCATCATGACCCGCACCAGAAGCTTCTGAATTGAAGTAATAAATCGTTGGGTTATATACTGTATTCCATGCACCGAGAGAAACGCTATTAACAACGAGATCACTCGCATTCAAGAAGAACGTATTAATATTCGTTGAAGCATTTGTGAAATTAATATGTGCAGTTCCATCGGTAGCTGTTCCATCTGTATTGACCGTCGTGCTTGCAATATTCAAGTTTGGCACACCATTCATGGTAACTGTACCACCATTACCAGCAGTACCCTTTGCACTTATATTATTAGCATGTGAATTTGTAAGAGTGACCGAACCACCAACTGTTCCATCAACATTAATAATATCTACTGTTGAACTAGCCACAGTAACATTTGTAGCGCGTATTGTTCCTGTTGTAGTTGCATTATTGAGTGTAAAACTACGTCCGGCACCAGTAATCCCTCCCGATATTGTGTGATTTTGTGCATTAATAATCACACTATCATGATAAACAAAACAACCAGCAATATCTGCACCAAGTTTGTATGTTCCTGTAAAGTAGAATTTACATTGCGTTGGAGTCATTGCAGTTTCATTAGGCAATGTTGGGAACGCTGTATTAAAGTACCCTCCCGTATCACCAAGATTTTGTCCCACATTACTTGGACCATTAATTCTCAAACTATTTACTCCAGAGGAGAATGTCGTACTTGCATGGTTGATGGTTGAAAAGTTCAAAGTCACAGTACCTGCTGTAGAACCAAACACTGAAATAGTTGTATTTGAAAGATCGATTAAACCACCGGTTATAGTAACAGATCCTCCTCTATTACTATTTCCTCCAGAAGATGAAATAGTTGAAGCTTTTGAATTTGTGAGAGTGATACTGCCACCGAGTGCACTATTACCGCCACCATCCGCCCGAACAATGGTTGAAGTTGAATTTGTGAGATTAATAATACCACCCTGATCATTTACCGCTCCAGCACCATTTACCACAACTGAGTTAGCTGTAGAATTCAAAAGAGTTACAGTTCCAGAAAGAATACTGAAAGCATTTTTACCTGTTACTGTAACAGTATTTACTGTGGAGGTTGCAATAACTACTATTCCACCAGAATTACCAGAAGATACCGAAGAAATATTTCCTGTTACTGTTACATTTTGTACATTGAAATTTCTGCCTCTCAATACACCAAGTCCAACACCAAATACACCAGTTCCATCACCAATTATGTTTCCATTTATTGTATATAGTCCAGCTCCATCTATTACAACACCATTAGTATTTACAGAACAATTACCAGTAATATTTGCTCCGAGATAATATGTACCAGGATAATTGAGATCGCACTCTGATGCTGACATTATTGGAACTCCAGGTATTGTCGGGAATGAACCTCCCGCAAATGCTCCCAGATCACCCAAATTTGCTGAGCCCGATCCATACACAACCAAATGTGCCAATGCTGATAGAACAGTGCCTGGATGACTCAGCGTGGTGTATGGCGAAGTATTTTTACCAACAGAAAATGTTCCATTTAAACCAGTTAAGCTACCATTTCTTCCAGAGCCCCCGATAGCCGAAATATTGGCACCGTAGAGATCAATACTTGTTCCGGTTACGGTAATACTTCCACCATTACCACCATTCAAGAGATTACTTCCGTAATCATTTGAGTTGTTACCGGCATATCCTGTAAATTGACCCGCTTGGCCACCTGGTCCAGGGCCACCCGCATGAAAACTTAATGTTCCAGTATTCGAAGGGCTAACTATATTTATCGTACCCCCAGCACCTCCAGCCGGGTTACAACCTTGATAATCAAATCCATCTGCTCCATTTACAGATACATCATTTACGGTTGAGCCTAATATTGTAATGGTTCCCCCATCTCCACCCGGATTACAAAAACTACCATTATTAACACCACCTCTCGAAGTCGCATTTCCTAAAACTGCAATATTTTCTAATGTGAAATTATTTCCATGAGCTGCAGCTGGATTTCCATCTGCCTGAATAGCTGAATCTCCATTTATATTTCCAGTTACCACGTGTCCATTACCTCTGATAGTGACATCGTTAATAGTAATTCTCAAACAATCACCTCCACTACCTATATCTTTCGTAAGTGTATATGTACCTGCTGTAGATATCGTCTGGCAAGCACTGATTGGTGTGCCTATATATGTTTCATTTATATACACTAAACCATGTATATCCAATCCTGTTTCAGCTTTTGATGTAACACCACTGTTATCACTGCTTTTACCATTCGAGGTTATAATTCTCGGAGTAACTGCATTATATAATTCATACGTATAACCACGTCCACCAATGGTCATTGAATCGCCATGTATATTTCCATTGATTGTATGTCCTCCCCAATCGATAACAACATCATCGGCTTGAATAGAGAGACAATCATCACCATCCAAATCATCTGACAGTGTGTATGTTCCTGAAGAATACAAGGTCTGACACTGAGAAATAGAATGCGGTGTTGAATATATGTGAACCGTTCCAATTGTTCCGTTTGATCCCTGTGTATCTCCACTACCAGCACTAACGTCAATATGTCCCAAAAGAAGTGTATTTGTAGCATTAACATTACCTCCATTACCACCATTCAAATTTCTTTCGAAAATACCACCATAATCAGTTCCTGCGGCACTTATTGTAGTTACTGTTGAACTCAAGATATTGATATTTCCTCCGTTACCAGCCGATATCGAACATGATCCACCTGCATTGCTATAGATTTCATGTATTGTCGAAGTTGAAATAGTTATATTACCACCACTACCACTTGGACCCGAACAACCATCATTTGAAGTATCTGCCCCATTTGCTCTCACATTACCTGTGACAGTAATGTTACGTAATTCGTATGAATAACCCGAAACACCATAATTGTTTGAGTCTCCATTTATATTACCAGTGACAGTATTTCCTCCTCCGTCAATAACAACATCGTTTGAATTAACAATAATACAATCACCGCCACTACCAATGCCAGACGCTAGTCTATATACACCAGCAGAAGATATTGTTTGACACGAAGCAAATCCTATAAAACTATTATTTGATGTGAGTATCCCTGCTTGGCCAGGAGTATTACCTGTGCCACCAGTTCCGAGTGTAATTGATCCATGAAAGGTATTGGTCAATGTGATAGAGCCGCCATTACCACCATTCCCACCCCCATCACCTCCATTACCTGAAGTAATACTTGTTACTGTTGAATTACTTATGATTATATCTCCACCACTACCACCGCCAAAACCTCCACCACCATTACCTGATGTAATAGATGTTGTTGTTGAGTTTATTATCGTTATAGAACCACCGTGAGCAGGTGTACCGTATGGGGCAGGATCTCCAGACGAACCACCACTATCACTCGTAATAGTTCCAGTCACTATAGCGTTCTGAATTGTAAAACTTGAACCATTTATACCTGAAATATTTACATTAATAGTGTGTCCGTTACCATCTATGATCACACCATCAGAGCTAATATCGATGCGTCCACAAGCAGTAATATCTGCATTAATATTAAACACTCCTGGTGTAGAAATCCCACAAATAATACTTCCGTTAGATCCATTTGTAGCAGGATTCTCTGAGTTAGTACCAGCAAGGCCTCCTGTGCCAAAGGTAAAGGAAGTTGCATTTGATAATACAGAGTCAAGGCTTAGATAAACTCTTCCCCCATCACCACCACTAACTGAAGCGGAATTGTCAGCACCGTTTCCACCATTACCAGTTATAAAAGCCACCGTAGACGTAGTTGTAGAGTTGGTAATATGAATTCTTCCACCTTCACCACCATTTGTTTGACCATTACCACTACCATCAGTCAAACCACCATTACCACCATTACCAGATGTAACAGTACTATCAGATAAAACAGAATTAACTATACTAATTTCTCCACCATTACCGCCCCATCGATTATTACCAGGACTAATATTATTGCCTGAACCCCCATTACCAGAAGTAATTGAACCTGTAAATACAATATTTTGAAGAGTAATGTTTACACCTGATATACCTTCAAATCCGTAATCATTACCACTCATACCGTCAGAAGAAGTGATATTGCCTATGACCGTAGTGTTTTGAACTGTAAAATTTGAACCAAGATAAGACGAAATATCTGTACTTTTTATATTTCCAGTGATGATATGGCCGCCACCATCAATAGTTACATTGTTGGCTGCTATAATAAAACAATTTCCATTTAGATCTAGAGAATCATTATCAAAACTTCCAGAAACAGTGTATGTGCCCGATATTGTTATCTCCCCACAAGAAGTCATCGGGTCTGCGGGTACTGCCCATGTAGTAAATGGAGTTGCCGCCTTCGCCTGCCCTCCAAACAAAAATGGAATAACAAAAAAGATACCAAAGATGATAGTACGTGCATATGTAAATGAAAGTATCTTCTTCATGTGTTAATTTGATGGTGTTGGATCAGGTGCTACTGGTGCTGAGTCTACTGGTGGAGTAACTGGAGCAGGTGGAACTACCGCAGGATCTGCAGGAGCCGTTGATCCCGAGGAAGTAGTCGTCGAAATATTTGTTGTATCTGTTGAAGTAGCACTACTTGGAGTTGTTGTCGCGGTGCTATCAGTTGTAGTAGCTGTAGATGTAGCCACTACTGGAGTAGTTGATGCTGTTGAACTTGCAATCTCAAGAGTTGTTGATGCGGTGGTTGTTGAAATGTTTACTGAATCTCCCGATTGAGTTGAAGATGCGGTAGATGTTGCAGTAGAAGTAGCTACCACTGAAGTAGTTGATGCTGTTGAAGTTGCATTTTCAAGAGTTGATGTAGCAGTGGTACTTGCTGTGAGTGGAATTGCAACTACATCACTAGTTGTGGCAGTAGATGAGAATGAAATAATTCGGTTGATGGTCACTGCACCATCATTCGACATACCCATAGCAACAATTTTGTCACCAACATGGATATCAGACATGAGGAGTGCTACGTGTATACGATTTTCAATCTTCTTAACATCTGTCAGTTTGAAGGTATATGAAACTGCTCCTGCTTTTTCAGAGGATCGTGCATTTTCAATAGAAATAACTTCCGGAGACATGTCAGATACAGTACCGAATGCACTGAAGCTTTGTACTGATGAAGTTGGGATAGTTATGTCAGCCTTGGAGATACCATATACGATACTAGAGACCACAGTAATGACTGTAACCATCTTCAATATTTCCAGCCACCATATTCGTTTTACCTGTATCACCTTTTCGATGATGATTGGCTTGGGTTCAGGGCGTAAATTGAGGAGTTTGGCTACCATATTACCCAGATTATATCACAAAATACCCCCCATAATTTACCGTACAAGTGTGGACAGCTTTGAAAATAGTACCGTGCTCAAGTAGTTGCTCTGGTAACAAGGAATATTAGTGAGTAGATGAATATAATACAAAACCTTCACCACTTCTTGTTACCTCTTTGAAATTTGGGCACGAGAATGGTCCTGAATAGACATAAGCAACCTTGTATGTACCTGCCATTTCAGCTTTTTGAGCACAATTCAAATTCATAAATTTTGCAAATGAATATATCTGACTTGAAATAGTGGAAGATTTTGATTCTAGAGGGAAATTATGTGTTGCTGACCCGACGACCAATGCCTTCCACGGAATCGAAATAAAATTTACCTCATGAATATCTTTGAAGATCTTCATATCATCATCTTGTAGGTATCTATTTAGTATATTGGCAGGCGGGATTATATGTATGCTTCCTTGACTGTCTTGAAATCGTGAATTTATTCCTTGCCAAGAAGCTTGTGTTGGATACGTTGCAAGAAGTACTACATACAGAACAAGAATAAACATACCGACATATCGATACATACCCGCATCTACCTTCACAATATGTATTCTACGAATCGATTCGCTAACTAAATATTCAATACCGAACCCGGCAAGAACAACAAGAAATATTGATGTAATAAAAACGACTCGAGGATATTCTATGATAAAAACCTTACTAGTAAAGAGATACATTATCCAGAAGATGCCACCAACTACAGTTGGAATAAGTATCTCAGAATATTTTTTCTTATAAGCAACATAGATCCCGCACAGAGAACACAAAATAATCAACACTGGTAATACGTGCCAAAACGAATAATCAGGGATCCCGAAATCCAAATTTGAACGAACGATATATCTACTGAAAAATTGTCCAATAGACACATGAAAATGGAAAAATGCTACAGAGAAAATAACGATGAATGCTCCTAGACCAATTCCAGACAATTTTATAAGATATGCCATATACTCTTTTTTACTTTTCTGAACATACAACGTATATAACTCAATACCTAGAATGGGCACAACAAACACAAGCATCGGTGGATATATAATGAGCGCAAATAGACTGTATACCATTGCCCATATTTTCATATTGTGTTTCTGAGCAAGAATGATCCATGGCAAGAATAGGGCGGACAATGTAACAGGTAGCAGAGACCACATTGCCGGTAAATTGCCACTATTTGTTATATACATGAAGCCTATAACTGTTACGGCCGCGATATACATAGAAATACCGTAATATCGCAATAAAATATAAAACGATATACATATAGCCAATACAACAAGCATCTGCAAAATAGCATACGCAGTAAGTGGATCAAGTCCGGTCAATACAAAAAATTCTGAAATTGTTCCCGTAAAAATAAATAAAATATTTGGCGAAGACACATCATGATACAGTGGATTCACTGTAGACAATGAATGGTTCGAAATACAGTATTTGATGAGGGATACATTTACCCATTCATCAGAAAAATATGGGTATGGGTAATTGCTATTCTCAACTTGTGTTGTTCCTCTCATGGTTTGCACTGGACCAGTATAAGAAAAACGTATTGATACCAATTGTAAAATAATGACAACAAGGACAAGAAATACAAACCAATTATCTTTGAATACACTCCATGACTTTTTGTTCAATATTCCCCCCGAAAGATAATACAGCGAAACAATGAACCCAATATTGAGTATGAATATAACTGGGTAATTAAATACATGAAAAAGTTGTGTCAAAAAACAAACAGTTACATGAAATGCAGCGATAGAACCTATCATTCGTATACTATCCTTAAATGTATTAGAATACAGAAATACCAATACAAAAGGTGCACAGAGAAGGATTATCCCGAAAGTTAAAACCATAAGCCAAGTATACTATGCCTGTTACAAATAAAAAAATTGAATTAAGCATAGTCCTCCCTTGTCTCGATGAGGAAAAAGCTATAGAAACGTGTATTGATCAAATCATCCACACGATACAAACATATGCTATTTCCATGGAGATTATTATTGTTGATAATGGCTCAAAGGATGCGAGTATTTCTATTATACAAAAAATAATAGAAGCCAATAAACATACCTCTTTGGTAGATATGAAATTAGTACATGAACCAATTCGTGGATATGGATCTGCATACCAAAAAGGTTTTTCAATTGCTCGAGGAACATATATATTCATGGCCGACCTCGATGGCACATATGATTTCAGGGATATACCAAAATTCATTGATCTACTAAAAAAAGGAAATGATTTGATTATTGGAAATCGTTTTGCGAAAGTTACTGAAAAAAATACTACGAACAAACTCGGCTCTATGCCATGGCATCACAAATACATTGGGAACCCGGTGCTTTCAGGACTTGTTCGTCTTTTCTTTGGTGTAAAAATAAAAGATATACACTGTGGTATTCGCGCTATAACAAAAGAAAAACTAGTTACACTAAACTTGAAGGCTCGCGGTATGGAATTTGCTTCTGAAATGATTATCAAGGCTACCAAATCACATCTTAGTATCTCGGAAATTCCAGTGACATATACTGAGCGTTTCGGTTCTTCCAAACTCAATTCATTCCAAGACGGCTGGAGGCATCTACGGTTTATTCTTATCTATTCCCCTATGGTTATTTTTTTAATTCCAGGAATAGTTATATTTCTTATTGGAATTATAAGTACCTTGAATGCATCAGTATATCTTCATCAGCTTTTCCTATCAGCGGGTTGTACTATTATCGGATATCAACTTATATACTTCACTTTTTTCGCAAAGATTTACGCCATCACTCATCTTGGTGAAAAAAATATATTATTTGAAAAATTATTCAACTATATCACCCTCGAAAGAGCTGGTATTATTGGTATGCTCTTTCTCATCATCGGGATTTTAAATGAGATATACAATAACGGAATACAAGGATCAATTTTTGGTCTTATATTGCTTGTTATCGGTGTTCAAACCATATCATCCGCATTTATGTTGAGTATTCTAGCCATCAAAGAAAAATAATACTGCACTATATGAACAAAAAAATCGCTCTATTCCACAATTACATGGACAATATCGGAGGTGCTGAGATGGTGGCACTATATCTTGCTCGTGAATTCAATGCCGATATCTACACGACAAATATAAACCCTGAACAAATTAAAAAAATGGGCTTCAAAGATGTATTACCGAGAATACATTCGATAGGAACTATTCCTATCAGTGCCCCTTTCAAACAACAATTCGCACTCTGGAAATTTCGACTACTCAATCTCAAATCAGCATATGATTTTTATATCATTGATGGCGACTGGGCCATGTCGGGAGCAGTGAACAATCAACCGAACCTCTGGTATGTCCACTCACCTATTCGCGAGATATGGGATCTATATGAATATGTTCGCAACAATAATGTGCCTTGGATTCTTCGTCCAATATTCGACGTATGGGTTAGGTACAATAGATATCTCAACAAAAAATATACAGAAAAAGTAGGCACCCTTGTATGTAATTCAGTAAATACAAAAAATCGAGTAAAAAAATACTTGGGTAAAGAAGCAGAAGTCATACATCCTCCTGTAAAAACATCCGATTTCTATTTTGGGAAAACAGGAGATTATTGGCTTTCAGTCAATCGTTTACTCAATATGAAAAGGATCGATGTGCAGCTTGGAGCATTCGCGCGACTTCCCCATGAAAAACTTATTATTGTTGGCAGCTATGAACAGGCCCGCCACTTCACTGAATATGCCGAGCACTGCAATACAATCAAAACACCTAACGTTGAAATACGAAGCTGGGTTTCTCGCGAAGAGCTCATTCGACTCTATGCTAATTGTAAGGGCTTTATTACCACATCGAAAGATGAAGATTTCGGTTTAAGTGTAGTTGAAGCATTGGCTTCAGGAAAACCAGTTATTGCGCCAAATGAAGGTGGCTACAAAGAAACAGTACTTGATGGTAAGACAGGAATATTGATACAGGATATCGATGTAGAAAAACTGCTGACGACAATACAAAAACTTGGAGATGAATTATCTCGTGAACCACTGAAATACAAAGATATCTGCATGCAACATGCTCAACAGTTTGACCTCACTCTATTCACAGAGAAAATAAGAAAGCGTATCGAGAAAATCTAATAATTGAGAGGTTGCGCCCATCCAGGCTTCCTCTTAACAAGGAACCTGTACATACGTGGACTTATTTTTTTTATTACATATCCAGTATTTCCCAGTAATCTATCCTTCTTGAGATTCAGAACCCTACGCATACGACCTTGTCGTATTCTACCAATCAAAAATTGAAAATAGAGACGCAGATATGATGGAGAAAATGAATTCTCTTCATTTCTCAAAAAGAAATACGACTTCACGTATGCAACAATGGTATCTTTTTTTGTTTTCCACTGCCAGATACCTGCACGATTTTTTATAATATCGCTTTTTGGATTAAAATCATTCTTCCTAAGAACAAGATTTCTTTCCATGTACTGACGTTTACGCGGATTACCATGCCACAGATGCAACACTGTTCCTTTTCTATAAAATACGCTCCCACCAATTTTTTCAAATGAATGTACCATCCACTCTTTTATGTCAGCTATCATGGGGTGCGAGTAAAATTCTTTATAGAGACCAATATGTGATGAGTACATTGAATCTGCTATAACGACATCAGCTGAACCGAGTATCATTTTGTCATATAGTTTTATATCCTTAAATACACTTCTTCGTGCTGCCCACGCAAGACCGGGGTGACCTGTTCGATCATGAAGATTGGTCCTTGTATATGCATACCCATATCTTTTCGTATTCAACGAATCACCATATTTCAAATGTTCCGGCTTTACACGTTCAATTTTTTGCCCTTTTTTCATCATAACTGACAAACTATACGGCTGAACAACACGATATTTTTCAAGAAGTCTTTTTGTTTCTATAACCCACTCATTATCCTGAAATATAATGTCGCCATCAAGCCACACAAATTTATCACATTTTTTAGGCAAATTATCTAAGCCAATATTAAGCAAGGCTTCTTTCTGCCACATAATATTTTTTGCATCCCCCTGAACCCGTATCACTATATCAGCATCAGTATATTTCAACTCAAAGGAATTTTTTTCAAAAGAAAGTTCAACAACCAATAATTTTAGTCCTTGTCTCTTTATGTGTTGTCTGAATATCTTGAAATTCTCGTATTTATTTTCATATCCTGCAGGATTAAAAAAGGTTGTTATACCCCAGATAGTTCCTGGAAGTTTTTCTGGATATTGATGAGGAACCAGTGCAGGCCGAGGTGTATATTCAATCTTATGTTTATCTTGTACCCCCGATGCATGATGTGCGACTGATGTAACATATCTCACGAAACTTCCATCTTCATTTCTGCTCCAAAAATATGTACGTACCGCATCTCGCAAATCATATTTATCTGTATTCCATACCAACACACCATCATCATCGATCTTCACATCTTCTCGAGGTTCGAAATCATATAACCTTAGTACAGAATCTCTGGCTGTATAGGCTTTATTTTTTTGATTTCCATGCCATAGGTGCAATACATTGCCATTCGTATAATACACACTTCCTTTTACTTTTTGATACATTGCATATATCCACGAATCTTCAAGCAGAACCATACCGAATGGGTGATCTGCATTTTTTCTAAAGTTATTCAATCCGTAAAAGGCATTGGCCATCAACAAATCACCTCCACCCAAAATCATTCGGTCATAGAATGTCTGATCCTTAAATATACTTCTTCGAGCGGCCCACGCGAAACCAGTGAGACCTGTCCATTTGGACTCAATAATTCCCCCATTACTATTGATCATGCCATATGCAATACCCTGATACATATGACCATCGCCTGTACCTTCTGGAATTTTTCGGAATACACTGATGTCAGTTTTACCTTTTTTCAATCTCACAACTTTTTCAAACGGTTGAACTACAACGTATTGCTCCAAAAGAGCACATGTCTCTGTAAGCCAATTTTCATTTTTGAAAATAACATCACAATCAATCCATACAATTTTGTCACAATTTCTAGGTAATCTTTTCAAGGCGCAATTTAACATTGCTTCCTTCTGCCACAATATATTGTCTTTATCTGTTCTCAGTCGAATTACGATATCTGCATCTTGATTTTTTAATTCAAAAGGAGTATTTCCAAATACCAATTCTACAGCTATGAGCTTAAGTCCTTGTCTTTTTGTTTTTTCTCGAAATATCTTATAGTTTTCATATTTAATAGTATATTGTGTTGGGTTGAAAAAGGTCGTAATCCCCCATATCGTACCTTCGAGTTTCTGTGGTCGCTTCTCGACTATCTGCTGTTCTGCAGGATTCTCTATCTGCCCACACCCATTGAGATTTCTGATAATCGAATAATTTTTTCTATAATATAAACTATTAGCTTCTTTTACTTCATCGAATCCTTCAACGTGACCAACACCTTCAAATTTTGGGTGCCACTGATGTATATGATATGTAATATCACTTATTTCATTCAAATCAAGACCAATTTTTGACAATCTAAAGATAAAGTCACCATCTTCATTGCCCCACATCTTGTAAAATTCATCATATCCATTAATTTCTTCGAAATATGTCTTCTTCAAGAAAATAATACTTGATCCATATTTAAATCCTCCTCCTCTATCTCTATAGAAACACTTTTCCTTAAGTATCGGTACATCTGACACATGTATTTCAGCGGTTATATCATCTTTGTGCGAATCGAGCATTTTACAATATAGGGCTTGTCGCTCATTTTCTTTAATAATTTTTATGCAGGAAGATATATAATCACGACTAAATACAATATCAACGTCACTATTCAACAAGTATTCAGAAGAGGAATTTTTTATGCCTATATTGAGACAGTTTGATTTATTCCAGACTTTATCAACTCCGATCCAAATACCATGTATATTAAATTTTTGACACAGTGAGTCAAAATACTCCTTGTACTTCTCCTCACTACCATAATCAACCAGAATAATTTCAATAAGATCTGCATCGTAGTCTTGATTTCGGATACTCTTCAAGGCATTGACTATTCTGTAGTCATATCTGTTTTTAATGCCTATTATTACTGCAACTGAATCTTTTTTCATAACTTCAAACGTGAAAACCTATACTATCTTAATAATCTTATCTTTACTAGTTTTCGACAGTAATCGTGCAATTCTACCAAAAGAAGTGCGATGAGAATAAATAAGATACTCTGACTGTGCAAGAAGATACAAATCTTTTAAAGCTTCAAAAAATGATTTCTCTGTATCTTCATTAAAGAAGTGTATAGGTTTCTTGGGATCATCATTAAAATATTTATCAATATATATAACCCTATCTTTATATATATCGATATAGCTATTCAAGACTTCTACACTGTCTGTAGCAATAAATATCTGAGCGTGTGGATGCGCGTGAGCCATCATATGCACTGCTGTATATGTTGAGTCATTGGTCAATTTACCACCATCTTCTTTCATTATTGCAGCACAATCAGTGTTACGAATATGCACACCGATAGTTTCTCCAACAAAATTTTGTTTTACGTAATCTTCAATCTCTTTTTTCAACAATGGTTTTAGTTTGATGTTCGACTGCAATATACGTGTCATGCACTCATACATATTCCCATCTGCAATCTTTCCATTGCTATTTTTTTTGTAAAATTCAAACTCTTCACCAGACATACCAAAACCTGTCATAACAACTACTTTTTCCTCATAATCCAGTTTAAAAGGATCAATCCCTGTCTTATCAATCAAAGGATATGTATTGGGATAATACTCATCCATAATGTCGTGAACATCCTTTTCCATATTTCGTACCCATATACGAGGAAATACATCTTTTCCATAGTTACCATCTTCTTCAAAAGGCGTAACTCCTTCAACGTCAAAGGCAAGAAAGAATGAATTTATCCCCTTATCAGCATACATTCCATCTCTCCAATCAATAACAACTCGCCGATCTGTAATTTCGGCATATAGCATTGCTTTTATTACCAGAGATATCCTGTTACCAAAGCCACTATTGCCTTTTACAATCAAATACCTATCTTGCGAAATCGGTTTTTTCTTAAGAAAAATCATGCGATATTATGCAACATATTTACTAATCACATCCTGTGCGGCTCCTATCGCTTTGATATTCCCTTTATCGAGCCAAATAACTCGGTCACAATATTTTTCAATAGTTGGTAAACTATGACTCACCATAACAACAGTTGCTCCTCCTTGTATGAGTTCTTCCATCTTTTTTATAGCTTTTTTCTCAAATTCGAAGTCCGCACCTGAGCCGAACACTTCATCGAGAAGTAATATTTCTGTCATTCTATTCTGTAAACAGAAAACACTTATTGAGAAACCGAGACGACCAATCATACCTTTGGAAAAATGACATACCTTCATATCAACAAAGTCGCCAAGTTCAGAAAAATCCACAATTTGATTGTATATATCTTTAATCTTTTTCTGACTCATACCCATAATAGCTCCCACCAAGAAGATATTATCTTTCATTGATAATTTTTCTATAATACCTATACCCATAGACGTTAAATAAAATACCTCACCATTACGTACGATAGATCCTGAATTTGGTGAATATACATCTGCCATAATCTGTAATAATGTACTTTTCCCCGACCCATTCTTGCCTATGATCCCCAAAATTTCACCAGGTGCAACAGTAAAAGAAATATTATTGAGTACCCGAATATATGACTTCTTTTTACTATCTTGAAAAAAATGAGCGAGATGAGATAGGGCTACATCTGTACCTTTGGTTTTGACTCGGAAAACCTTTGAGACGTCCTGCACTTCTATTCTATTTTTATGTGCTTGTGTATTCATATTAGATATTCTCAGCAAATGAACGGGCCTTCTTATTAAAAATATACAAACCAACTACAAAAGTTACTATACCAAAAGCAATAATGCCACATACCGAGAATAGTGTTGGTGCCTTTTCATATATGATCAGATTGCGAGCAATCGTCAAGAAATGAAAGAATGGATTAACGTAGTTTATGTGTCCGATAGCACTATCTGCTTTCTTAATAACATAAAATACTGGTGTAACGAACCACAACAAACTTCCAAGCACTTTCCACACATTCTGCCAATCAGAAACATATACTCCAATAGTGGCAAATATAAGCGAAATACCAGTCGTAAATAAACACAAACATAAAAATATCAAAGGATAAAATACTACAAAAATAGGATTTATATGAAGGAACAGAAGCACAATTATAAAAAGAATAACTTCAATTGCGTGAGAAAAAATATTGGTGAGAATATTCGCAAATATGAACGTAAGAGGATTAATTTTTATTGATTTAATAAAATTTTTATTACCCGAAATAACCAAAGAAGAAGATCCGGTAACTGATAAAAAGAAATTGAACATGATCAAACCAAGCAAAAGATATGCAGGATAATACGGTATCGAATTGTTATAAATAGAACCACCCAAAAACAATAGCACAACGAAATATGATATCGGATTCAATAGGTACCAGATGACACCCAAATAACTACCTTCATTTCGTACTTTAAAATTGGCCTTCGCCATCTGATAGCTCAAAGCGAAAATGGTTGCCATATTTTCTTTTCCCTTACGTATTCTCTCCATGTAGCCATTTTAACATACGGGCTACTTAAAAGTATTTGTTTCTGAGCCACCTCCCAGACTTGAACTGGGGACCTTCGCTTTACAAAAGCGTTGCTCTACCAACTGAGCTAAGGTGGCGAATTTCGGCTTTGCGAAATTCGGATCGAGTCTTCATTATTGCGTAAGCAATGATGAAGACGAGACCAGAATTTCCTCTCCCAGGGAAAGCGAGACCAGATTTTCCCTATTTCTACTGCTCCCTAGATTAACTTATTTTCACAATATCAGCAACCTCCTTCCTACTTTTCTCCTGAAATCCTTCTCAAATAGAAAGATGCACCATGTTTCTTTATTTCCCCACGACCACGTACTGCATCGATCATACGTTTACCATGTGGGTTTGATATGAAGTGGTGCTTGAGCTGAACATATACTTTTCGCACACGTACAAGTACATGAAAAGCCATCCATTGCGCCAAGGCAATGAATGTATGTTTATTAATATATGAAAGTCCCTTCTTGGTAGTGACATGCGCCTTCTGAAATATATGATCCGTTTTTACACCCAAACGAGAGGCCATGCTCGGATGACCCGTGTGTAGCTCACGCCTCTTGTTCCAAACCATGACGATCATGATCAAGAATGAGAGATAGAATAATGTAATAAGTGTATACATAGGGTGAACACACCAACTTGCAAATTAATTCTCGAGAACTTTGAATCTCTTGAAACGAGCAATTGCTGTCTTTTCTCCAAATTTCTGAACAGCAGCATCGATAAGTCCTTGAATAGTAATTTCTGGATTCTTGATAAATGGCTGATTGAGCAATACCATTTCAGCAAAATAAGTATCGAGTTTACCTTGGAGAATTTTTTCTTGCATTGCAGCAGGCTTATTCTTGACCTCTTCAGCAAATACTGAACGAGCAACGTTAAGATCAGCCTCAGTAATATCTTCTTTCTTCAAAAACTTTGGGTTCGAAGCGGTGATATGCATAGCGATATCGCGTGCAAGTGTCTTGAATTCATCATTTCCTGAAACGAAATCAGTTTCGCAGTTGAGTTCAACGAGTGCGGCAACATTACCATTTGCGTGAACATAGGCTTGAATAGTTCCAGAACCAAATGTACGATCTGCCTTCTTTGCAGAAAGTTCACCACTCTTCTTACGAAGAATAACGAGAGCCTTTTCCATGTCGCCTCCAGCCTCTTCAAGGGCTTTCTTACACTGCATAACAGAAATACCTGTTTGGTCTCGAAGATTCTTGATTTGGTCTGTAGTGATCATAGATGATGTTTTATGTGATTGCGCTACTAATGGTTGTGATGTGGATTGAACTGGCTTCTTTTCTTCGATCTGTTTCCCTTTATGTGACGTATCTGGAACTTTGGGCTGAATAGGTTTTTTCTGACCTCGTTGCCACAAAAAAAATGGGCTGATCATGGTAATTGTCCGATAATAGGAATAGTTAAGCTAACCGACAGACTAAGCGACCTTTGCTTTCTTGTAGGCACTTGCGATCTCTTCGATGAAAAACTGAATACTTGCCTTTGATGAATCATTTCCAACGATAGGATATTTGACTTCTCTAATATCACAGTCTGATCCTGCAAGAGCAATAACGGGAATATTCATATCAGCAGCCTCTTTGACGGCATTCTTTTCACGGCGAGGATCGATAACAAAAAGGACATCAGGCATTCTCTTCAAAGAAACGATGCCGAGGAACATTTTTTCGAGCTTTGCAATCTCTTTGTCGAGAAGTGCACGTTCACGCTTGGTATATTTGAGCAATTCACCCTTCTCACGATCAGAAATGAGTTTTTCGTAACGTTCAACACGCTTACGAACTTGTCCGAAGTTTGTCATAGTACCTCCGATGAAGCGACCATCGACATACGGCATATTGAGAGCATCAGCAGAAGCCTTGATAGCAGCCGCAGCCTCTTTCTTGCCTCCAACAAACAAAATAGTCTTACCTTCTTTTGCTAATTGAGCGATATGTAGCTTTACTTTTGCAAGAAGAACCTCGGTCTTTTCAAGATCGAAGATATCTGTGCTGTTTTTCGTACCGAAAATAAATGGTGCTACAGTCGGATGACGGCGTGAGCGGCCAAGACCGAAATGAGCTCCTGCTCCGAACATAGCTTCAATAGTTTTCTTTGTTTCCATAGGTGAAGGCTAGCTTATCAATATATTGCCTCAAAGTCAACCGTTTACAGCACCATATCTCAAAACCGTGGCAGGGGTGTGTACTCATTTTCTGCATAAGTTTAGAGACACGTACATTACACCGCGTACCTCAATGTTTACAAACCTATGCAGAAAATGAGTACACACCCCTGCCACGGTTTTGATACTCTGATATACTATTCTCATGTCTACTCCACGAATCCCCCGAAGTCACATTATTTATACAATCGCTATCATTGGTTTTATCTATACATTGCATCTGGTCATACCGATGTATTCGAACTCAAGTTTCCTCTCTCTCTTTGCCGACGAACGAACTGTTGGGTTTATCTACATGATTGGTTCTGCTCTTTCAATACTCGGTTTTCTTTTTACCCCACACATGATTCGCCGCGTGGGCAATTATACAGCCTCATTGTGGCTTGTATGTATACAGATACTACTTCTATGGGTTCTCATAACTGCATCAGATCCAACAATCATTGTCATAGCCTTTATACTACAATATGCCGTTGTCTCACTTATAGGATTTACACTCGACTTATTCCTTGAAGCCTATACGGATGGTATTCATGTCGGGAAAATCCGTGGTCTATATACTGCAACTCTCAATGCTTCATGGGTTATTGCACCTCTACTCGGAACAATGCTCATCAATGGTAACTATAACTACCACAATACATACGTAGCAGCATTAGCGATGCTTTTCCCACTTCTATACCTTATATATCGCAACTTTCCTCGATTCAAGGATCCAAAGTATGACCACCCATCTCCATTACAACTCGTGAGACATATCGGTTCAGATGCAAATTGGGTCAGACTGTTTTCAGTGAACACCATCCTTCAGACATTTTATGCATGGATGGTTATTTACAGTCCTATTTATTTGAATACAGTTATTGGATTCACCTGGGAAGACATCGGTATCATTCTCGTTATCATGCTTATCCCATTTCCACTCATCCAATATCCTCTCGGTGTCATGTCTGACAAGATCGGTGAAAAGAAAATCATGTCATGGGGTTTTATAATCATGGGTATATCAACGATCGCACTCGCCCTCATCACTGCCAAAAGTGTCATCATATGGGCAATCTTCCTATTCATAACTCGCGTCGGTGCAGCGAGTGCAGAGATTATGATCGAATCATATTTCTTTAAAAAAGTTTCTCTAAAGGATGCTCCTATTCTTGGTGCATTCCGCATCACTCGTCCTATTTCATATTTTCTAGCACCTCTTATTACCGGCATCGGTCTCATGTTCACTACACATGAATATGTATTCGTACTCGTCGGTCTATTCTGTTTTGTCGCCATCTATCCGATCATGACGATGAAGGAGGTAAAATAATTTCCATATTAGTCAGTTGAAGCAGACCCTACAGGAGGTGCTGTACTCATTTTCTGCACAAGTTTAGAGACATGTACATTACACCGCGTACCACAATGTTTACAAACTTGTGCAGAAAATGAGTACAGCACCTCCTGTGGAGTCTGCTCCCAAAAACCCTATATATTTAATCTAAAATATGGAGATTGACAATAGCATATATAATATGCTATAATTTTACCAAATGAACGCTCTTTTCGCCGAACTCGTCCGAGCAGGTCTTGCCCTGCTATTCATATCCGTAGCCCTCGCACTGGTCCTCAGGGGGTGTGGGATAGGTAGAGGCAAGAAAATCGCTGATTGGGAACTCAAATTCTTGAAGAAAATCGGAAAGCCGATCCTCAAGAGCCTAATCAACATCGGGCGACTGTTTCTTAAGGGAGTCCTTAAGACAATCGCGGAACTGTGCACTTGGTTGCACAACAAACTGTAACCCCGGCGAGCAGACTTCAAAACCTGCTCGCCGTACTTTTTTATACAAACTTATTTATTCTTCATTATACTCCCCTATTTATTTCTCCTTCAGTTGGTGGACGAACATTAAAGTCACGTGCCGGTCGTTCTTCAGCATTATCAATTTCATCTTGAATGTTCCATTCCTTCAAATCATTAAGTGAAACAATTTTTGATGCTAGACCGTTCACAACTTTAACTCTTACTGGTTCATTGCCAACCCCAACATATAGATCGGTAACCTTCCATCCTGGCTCTATTTCACCAGAAGAACGTTTGACACTCACTTCTATGTCTTGATTTTTTCCGAGTAAATCATGGATCGATTCTGGAGTAAGGATAGCTTCCTTTCCTCTTGGAACCTCTTCCGGATTATTCCATTTTTGTACACTATCAAGCGAGACAATCTTTGAACCAGATTCACCAACGACTTTCACTTTTACTGGTTCATCCCCTTCGCCCAAAAACATTTGCACGATACTCCACCCCGATTCAATCTTGCCATCAGAACGTTTAACTTTGACCTCGATAGGTTTACCGCTTTCCAATGATGCTTGTATTGCTTGCAAGGAAAGAATTGCTACTTCACCTTCAATACTATTTTGCTGGTCTTCAATAGTCATAAAATTTAATTGATTATGTATAAAACGCTTTATTTTCTAGCAAGAGGCACTTCTGGTATAGCCAACGGCTTCTTCATAGAATTGTACTTCTTCATGACTTCTTCTTCAACCTCAGCGCGTGGTCTACCAAAAATCAATGATGAGAGTTCTTTCAACTTGTCTACTTGAGCTGGATCACCTTTTTCTGCTTGCACAGTCACAATATTGAACGGTTTGGTTGGACGTCCACCAGACAATAGGCGCACATAGGCATTACGATTGTCGAGATTGATGATGTCGTTCTGCTTGAATGTTGGCGTAAACTGTTTTTCGAAGAATTCAGCATCTTCGGTACCTACACGGAATACCGCCATCGAACCGACGTTACCGAATACAGCATCTTTGATCTTATCTTCGAGTTGTGCAACGAATTGGTGCGCGATAGTCATCGACAAACGATACTTACGAGCTTCAGAAAGAATCGTAGCGATCGAATCAGTGGTGATATTCTGGAACTCGTCCAAATACAAGAAGAAATCAGACATTGGCTTACCAAATGAATCAACACGTGACAATGCTGCCATCAAAATTTTTCCGACGAGAATAAGACCAATCAAATGTGAGTTGATATCGCCGAGTCTTCCCTTTGCGAGATTCACGAGCAAAATCTTTTTATTATCCATCACGTCACGCATATTGAATGATGACTTTTCTTGAGCAATGATTGGTCGCATGATTTCATTCGCCAAGAAGACGTCGAACTTTGAAACGATATATGGCACAATATTTGCAAGAGATGCTTCACCTCCAGCTTTTTCGGCAATCTCTTTCCAGAATTGAACGATAACCGGGTTCTTACAATTGGCTATCTTCAAATCACGAAATGCTTTGTTCGACATAACACGAGATACGTCGAGCAATGTACAACCAGTATCAGGATCCTCGATCACCAACATCGTAGCGTTACGGAAATATTGTTCGAACATTGGACCCATGGACTCAGGTGTAGCCCCGTAGAGCTTCTGGAATATACTAAACATTTCATTGACCACGAATGTCTTCTGCTCAGGAGATGAGCGATCATACTCGAGCATATTAAGTGCCATCGGACGATCAACAGATGCGGGATCAAAATAGATAACATCTTCATAACGTTCTGGCGGAATATTCGCCAAAATATCCATAATATCCGAACCGTGTGGATCGATGAAACAGACACCGTGTCCTGCTTGGATATCTTGAACAATCATATTTTTGAGCAAGCCAGTTTTACCGGTACCAGTTTGACCGATCACATAGAAGTGACGCATACGATCCTCAGGGGCAATATATACCTTTGACTCAACACCGCGATGTTTATTCAAACCAATAAGTGTTCCTTGTTTCGAAATTTCCAAAGGAACAGGAGATGTACCGGCCTTGCTCTGCTTGAGACCAGGTGCGGCACGACCGACAGTAGAAGCTGGGAAATGGATACATGTTGTCATTTCCTTGAGACTGAGAATAATCTCTTCTTCTTTACTGAACGTACGCAATGAAAATTCTTCCAAGAAATCCGGCAACACAGCTGGACTAACCGCTTTCCAATTCAAGGCATTGCCGTGACCATTCTCGAACTGATGGAAACTTGATTGCAAATCGAGCAACAGACCAGTTGATTCATCAACAGTTGCTGCTGATGCAACGATACGGATATTCACTGACACAAATGGTGACTTCAATTTTTCTGTAAATTGATCAATCGATATCTGATCGACTGCACTTGCACGCTTTTCTTTCTCACTTTTTTCCTTATCAATTTTTTCCTGACTCTTGAACATGTACCCAACTTCTTTAAAAAATGTACGAGCAATACCACTGTACACATCACTCAGTGCATCTTTGACTTTTTCACCCTTGCGAATCTTTTCGAGCACTTTGGCGCCTTGTTTGGCATACGTATCTCTCTTGTCACCAATAACAAGTTGTATTGCGGCTCCTTCGCCGTCTTTATTTATCTTTGAAAAACTACTTAATAGTGAGTTAAGTGGATCGACATCAAACTCTTCGTAAGGTTTGAGCGGATATAGTGGATGCTTGGCGAGTGTCGCATATGAACCAACCGAAATTCCTGATTCATTGAAAATATTGTAATCATTTTTATGCTCACGAAGTGTAGCGTCAGGAAAGATTGAAATAATTTGTTTTTCGAACAATTCTTCGTGAATCGTCGGCACCGAAACATAGAAGATGGATTCTTCGCTTCCATTTGAATTTGCAATTTCAATAGTGAACCACGCATCTGAGGATACAGTCATCATGCCAGCATAAAATTGCTGCATGCCCGAAATCAATTCTTTGAGCTGTTTCTTCTTGTCATCTTCTGATGTCTCAGGAAGACTGACTTCGAATAGGGTCATGTGAAGCGGTCTCCAGAGTGGATCAGATTCTGTAAGTCCATGAATAGGAAAACCGGAAGCAACGCATTGTACGAGTACACGAAAAAAATCATCAAGTAAATGAGGATTTTTCATCTTCATGGCAACATTCAAGGCATTCTTAATACCCTTTTCTTCCATAATGCCGAGGAGTTGTTCTATTTGTTTATCATGAGGTTCCGGAGATAGTTGTAATGTAATAGCTTCAACTTCCTTGTGCTCAAGAGCGTAGTTAGGATGCAATACCTCACTGGTGATCGTATCGGCATATGCTTTGACGACTTCATGGGTAGCAGTGCGTGGACTTATTTCAATACCACTTTCACGAGAAGTTTCAACATGTTTCGAAGCAACTTCACGAATACGAGAAAGTTCTTGCTCCGGTGTTTCGGTTTTTGTCTGCTGCTCAAAGCGAGGCGCGTTCATGGGGATAATTATACCATATCGTTTTGAGGGGCGAACACAGGAGGAACTGTGCATACTCATTTTCCACAGAAGTTTGTAAACATCGTGGTACGCGGTGTAATGTACGTGTCTCTAAACTTCTGTGGAAAATGAGTATGCACAGTTCCTCCTGTGTTCGGACCGAGATTTCGCTAGAAACCAGGGTAATTTTTCTTCTTGAGAAAAGCAGAGATTTGTTCTTTGTCTGAGTCGGCGATGATTTCACCATCAATATCGAATGTTGGTGTTTTATTCTGACCTGACTTTGCAACAAGTTCGGCGAAGTATACAGGATTGCTGCGAACTTCACGTTCTTCAAACTTCACATTTTTTTCCTTGAATAGATCAAGAACTCCTATACACCACGGACAACCTGTTTTTGTATACAGAATAATATTCATACTACTAGTATAACTTAACAGCCTCAATACAAATAAACATCGGTATCTCTTTTCTACTACGATCTTCCTCGGCGGCACGTGGACCAACCTGACTCTTTTTGTGAGAAATCCATTCTTCGAGACGAACAACACCAAATCCATTCTTGGCGAAGGCTTTGAAATATGATTGCAATGGTCTATGGAATGAAATAGTGAATTTTTTCTTTGATGCTATTTTTTCACCAGGGGTCATATCGATCTTGATAGAATCATCAGACATGTATGAAAACAGTTTACGGAATTGTTTTCCAAGCTTTTCATCCCAACCCCAATCTGATTTTTGTGGTATGCGAAATGCGGGGTGATTGATAACAATAACAAAACGACCACCGAGCTTGAGGACTCGTGCGGCTTCGGCCATAGTTTCTGAAAGACGTTCGATATTTTGCAAAGCGAGAATGATTGTTACGACATCGACACTTGAATCTTTTACAAATGGAAGTAGATCAGCTGATGCGACATGATACTCAATCTTTTCACCTTTTTGCTGTTCTGCAATCTTGATAAGTTCTGAAGAAATATCTGAGGCAATAACAGTAGCACCAGCACTTGCGAATGCGCGAGAAAAGTATCCTTGTCCACATGCAACATCAACAACCGTCATGCCTTTCTTGGGCTCAACGATACGAACAATGTTGGGCATGAGCACATTCTTCTGGTATGAGTCGGAGCTATTCACGACATCATCATACCAGTCAGCTACGCCACCCCATGAGGTTTGTGTTACTTTCATGGCTTAACCGTAGCATATTCTCTATATATTGACAAGTATATCAAAAAGTGCTATTGTACGGCTCTACTGGGTCTTTGACATATGTTGTTTATTTGACGGTATCTTTGAGGGCATTTTCGTGCCTTGAAAGATACGGTCAACCACAAACAACACAATAAAAATGAATAAACAAAAAACATTTTGGGTAATTCTGGTTCTGCTCTACATGTGTATTGCTACTGGAATAGTTAGTCTAGGAGCGCAATATTCTGCTCTCCGGCAAGAAAATATCGAACTCAAACAAACAGTTGCCGCGCAGAAGGAAGATATTGCAAAGACCTGCGCCCTTCTGAAAGCGATAATTGAAAAAATCAAACAAAACCGAGAGGCTGGTTTACCACTCACTGATGGGTGGTCAACTCTATCGGAAAACACAAACAAAGCCACAGCGAAGGAATAATTATGACAAAATATCGTGTTGAAAACATGACCGAATTGGTAGATGCGATTGCCGCTGGTAACACCGATGGAGAGTCACGTGGATTGGTTGCTGTTAGAATCGATCTTTGGGACGGTCGTGAAATCATCGGATCTATCGAGCCTGATTATATTCCGAGTATCACTTCGGAATTTGACTTCATTGCGGATGACGAAGCACTTCGTCCATTCGTGGAAACATTGGTGACGGAAGGAAAATCTTTTGCCACTCAAACCGGCGAAGACGATGCAGTCTGCACATTGCTCTGGGAAATCAAGAAGTAACGTCTATCTCTCCGCTCGCAACACAAAAATCGACCTTGTGTTCGCGGGCGGTTTTTAATTATCCAAAATGAGATACGATTTAATTCTGTGATGCATATTGACAAAACAAATAATTAGTTGTTAATATCAGCTTAAATAGCCTTCAACACTTGAATACTCTATGACAACAAAAAAACGCGGACAACGTGGAAAAGGAAAAGTATCCCGATCCTCACTGAAACCCAAACGTTCAACAACTGTGGATGTGCCACTGAACGCAATGCCAATCAAAACCAGTGTTAAAGTTCAGATTAGTGACCCTGAAGGTCCTATCTGCAAAGCGGTCGTGATGTCGTTTACCAGTGGAACCAAGACCAAGATCACGATCAAGTCCTTGGAAACAAAACAAATTGATGAATTCGCCTTCATCCCCGGCGTCGGTTGGAAACTTCTTTTTGAAGACCCAATGCAACGAGGTGTCCGGTGTATCAGCCAGCGAGCACCTGCTTGCCGAATCGAAGAAATTTAACACTGCAATCTTTCCAAAGCTACTCGAACAGTCGAGTGGCTTTTTTTCTTATAGCCTATCTAAATCAAACCACATTTATTTCCAAATGGCACATTCGCCTACCGGGTTGAATCTTCGCCAAAAAAACATATAATAGAGACTCAATTATATTTATTAAATAAACAATCAGTATGGCAAAAATAAAATCAGTCATCGCACGCGAAATTATCGATTCACGAGGAAACCCAACAGTGGAAGTCGACGTTACCCTTTCCGACGGCTCATTCGGCCGATCAGCAGTACCATCAGGCGCATCAACAGGAAGTCATGAAGCTATCGAACTTCGTGATGGAGACAAGCGTTACGGAGGTAAAGGTGTTCAAAAAGCAGTCAAGAATGTGAATACCCGTATTGCGACCGCATTCAAGGGTGAAGAATTTGATCAACGAGGAATCGACGAAGCTCTCATCGCTCTCGATGGGACTCCAAACAAGGGTAAGCTCGGCGCCAATGCTATTCTCGGTGTTTCTATGGCTTTTGCTCACGCATCAGCACAGAGCATGAAGAAACCTTTGTACGTCTATTTCAACAAGATCGCCAAGCTCAAGAATCCTCTTACATTGCCTGTACCAATGATGAATATCATAAATGGCGGTAAGCATGCTGAAAATTCAGCTGACATTCAGGAATTCATGATCATCCCTGCAGGATTCACTTCATTCAAAGAAGCACTCCGTGCTGGTGCAGAGATATTCCACGCTTTGAAGAAAATTCTTCATGATCGTAAGCTTGCTACTACAGTCGGTGACGAAGGAGGTTTTGCGCCATCACTCGCCTCAAATGAAGCAGCTCTCCAAGTTGTTGTTGAAGCTATTACCAAGGCTGGTTATGTTGCAGGAAAAAATATCTTCATCGCTCTCGATGTTGCAGCTACTGAACTCTTCAAGGATGGAAAGTATACTCTCGTTCGTGACAACAAAGTGCTCACCTCAGAAGAAATGGTCAGTTGGTATGTCGAGCTTGTTTCAAAATATCCAATCATTTCTATTGAAGACGGACTTGCAGAAGATGATTGGGCAGGCTACAAACTCATGACTGACAAGCTTGGCAAGAAGATACAGATTGTCGGAGATGACCTCTTCGTCACCAACATCGAACGTCTCGGAAAAGGTATCAATGAAGGTATTGCAAACTCAATCCTAATCAAACTCAACCAGATCGGTACTGTTTCGGAAACAATTGATGCTATCGCTCTCGCACAAAAGGCTGGTTATACATCCATCATCTCTCATCGCTCTGGCGAAACAGAAGATGTCACTATCGCAGACTTCGCAGTTGGTACTGGTGCTGGACAGATCAAGACGGGTTCCCTCTCACGTACAGATCGTGTTGCCAAGTACAATCAATTACTCCGCATCGAAGAAGCTCTCGGTAAGAAAGCATTGTATCCAGCAAAGAAGGCTTTCAAATAAATCTAACAGATTCCAAAAAAGACCACTCATTATGTGGTCTTTTTTTGTCATCGAAACCTATTTCACCAAATCACTATTGTGTGTTACAATGTTCTCCTATGAAAAAAACCATTATGCTTATTGTTCTCGATGGATGGGGCTCTCGAGAAGACACAAAAAATAACGCCATTGCCGCAGCGAAGAAACCAAACTTTGATAAACTCTGGAGCACATACCCTCATTCCCTGCTCAAAGCAGCAGGTAATGCTGTCGGACTTCCTGAAGGTCAGATGGGTAACAGTGAGGTAGGACATACAACCATCGGCACAGGACGTCCTGCTGATACTGATCTCGTACGTATCGACAAAGCAATCGAGGATGGGAACTTCGACACAAATCAAGCATTCATCAGTCTTTTTGAGCATGTAAAGAAAAACAACTCAACACTTCACGTCGAAGGTCTTCTTTCTCCTGGTGGCGTTCACAGTCATCAACGTCACCTCTACGCTTTCCTACGCCTTGCCAAGAAAAACAATATCCCAAAAGTCGCTATTCACGTATTTACTGATGGTCGTGATACACCTCCACAAAGTGCCGCGGAATACATCAAAGAACTGGAAGCGGTTATCGCGGAACTAAATACAAATGAACCTCCAACTGCCCCACGATTTTTCATTGCAACAATTTCTGGACGCTTCTACGCTATGGATCGTGATAACAATTGGGATCGTCTCAAAAAAGTTGAGGAGGTTCTATTCAAATGTACCGGTAATGTCTGCCCTATAGAGCCTTCACTCTATCTAGAACAGCAATACAAAGATGGCAAAAAAGATGAACTACTCGAACCTACTGTTTGTTCAAATCCTTACGGTGTTGGTTGTGCTATTGAAAAAGGTGATGCCGTCTTCTTCTTCAATTTCCGTGCAGATCGCGCGCGTATGATGTCAGAAAAGATGATAGCTATTCCAAAAGAACAAGACGTTCTATTCGTAACACTTACTGAATATTGTGTTGACTTCACCTGTATTACCGCCTTCCCTCCAATGAAAATAGAAACGACACTTGGCCAGGAGGTTTCAAATGCCGGAATGACTCAGGCTCGCATTGCAGAAACAGAAAAGTTTGCTCACGCCACCTATTTCTTGAACGGTGGCCGTGAAGCAGCGTATACTGGAGAAAAAGATATCATGCTCCCAAGTCGTAAGGATATTCAGACACATGACCAAGCACCAGAAATGCGTGCCGAGGGTATTGCTGATGCTGCAATTGCTGAAATAAATAATGGAACTGATTTTATTTTCATCAATTTTGCAAACCCTGATATGGTTGGGCATACAGCAAATGTTCCAGCAATTATTACTGCTGTTGAGACAGTAGATACACAATTGGGTCGTGTTATCACTGTCCTTGAAGCAAAAGGGGGTATTGCACTCATAACTGCAGATCATGGAAATGCAGAAACAAACATTGATCCAATAACAGGAATAAAACATACAGCCCACACGACAAATCCAGTCCCTTGTATCATCACTGACACAAAACTTACCATAAGAGATGGTGAGCTTTCAGATCTTGCCCCAACAACACTCGCTCTACTTGGCATAGCTACACCAAAAGCGATGACAGGAAAAACACTCATCAAATAATAATTAATAAAAAAGAGTCGAACAAATACATGTTCGACTCTTTTTTATTCAACTTTGCGCAATATAATTCCTGCAACATACCGTACAAACAAGATAGAAGCTGTCGCCAAGAATATACCAAGTGCCCAACCAGCAATGACATCAGATGCCCAGTGAACATTCAAAACCAATCGTGACAACCCGACAACGATGACTGCTCCGACACAACCCACCATGATCAATTCACGCCATACCCATGATTTTATTTTTGAAGCTGCAAGATATGCCACAATCATGAAAAATGCTGCGGCGACTGCACTATGGCCACTTGGAAAACTATAATCCGTAAGAAACTGAAGTGCATTGTCTGGTCGTGCACTCGCAAAAAATACTTTCATAAACCCCACAAAAAAGGCAGTCAGACCAATAGATAAAAACATAATAGCCGATGAACGCCACTTCTGTTTCAAAGCAAAGATAGCTGACACAATAATCGCAATCGAAGCCATAGGTGCAATATCAGTAGCTGCACTTATCCATGTAGCACATGTCTGTAGTAAAGGTGTTATGTGTGTACTCATGAATACATTTACCCAAATATCAAAATTAGCCATGAATGAATTCGCGCTTATTCTATCCTGGACCATTCTTGCGAGTTCATACAATGCCACAAGGTTGAGTCCGAGCACAAATAATTCATATCTTCTAAAAATATGAAAACGAACATTCACGAAACGGTACCCCCAAATTATCAATATTGCTGCAATGAGAGCGACGAGAACAACTTTACCAAAATATCCCGCAATCGCATGATATCCAGCCCCAAATGCATATCCGAGCAATACTGACAGACCTATCCAGCTCACTGCGCCGATAATATTAAAAAGCCAAAAACGATTGACGTGAGTTTTACTTGTACCAACAATAAAAGGCATCAATGCTCTCGTAAGCGGACTGAATCGTCCAATAATCATTGCTTTACCAGTATGTTTTGCGAGCAAATTGTTAACTTTGGCAATATGAGAATCTTTGATAAAAAAATACTTACGTAGACGATCAATGAGGGGCATGCCGTATTTACGACCCAAACTAAATCCAATAAAATCACCGAGAATAGCAGCTGCAATAGCGAGGCCAAGTACCCACCAAATATTCAATATGCCAATTCTCGCCAAGAAGCCTCCTGCAATGATGGTGACGTGGCCAGGAACTACGGTACCAATAAGTGGCAAACCTTCCAATAGAACCGTCAAAAACAAAAAGGGATACCCTCCTGCAAGAATAATAGCTTCGACATGGCTAACAATGACCGAGAAAATATGTGTATATCCCATGAATGCCAATTATAACATATTGTTCACTTGCGTAATATACAGATATGCTACAATACCAATACATTTCGGTTGATATTTATAAATAACATAACAATCTCACAATACATGCCTAACGTAACTATTTATTCGACCCCTACTTGCACATACTGCAATATGGCAAAGTCATTCTTCAAAGCAAACAATGTTCCTTTTACTGAACTCAATGTCGCATCAGATCTCGAAGCTCGCAAAGTCATGATCGACAAGACTGGTCAAATGGGTGTTCCTGTCATTGATCTCGGTAGTGAAGTGGTCATTGGTTTCAATGAAGAGAAAATTAAGTCAGTTCTCAAAATAAAATAAGAATTGCAAAAAGTGTAAGCACAAAAAAGAAAGGCTTATGCCTTTCTTTTTGTGTGCGGGTGCCGAGAATCGCCCGCGACTCTCGCCTCACCAGTTCGGCTCGGTCTGGGCACCGCCTCACGGCTCGCTCTTGCTAGAGCTCGCACGTTCCGGCGTTCGATTCTCGGCACCTCGTCGCAATGATGCTCCGCTCGGACTGCGTTTAGCAGTCCTTACGGATCATTGTGCGGGTGCCGAGAATCGAACTCGGGCCTCAACCTTGGGAAGGTCGCGTCCTGCCACTAAACCACACCCGCGAATTTTCTCTCCTAAGAAAATTCGGATCGAGATTTAGCTTTGGCGTAGCCAAAGCTAAATCGAGACCAGAATTTTTCTACATTCTAACGTACTTCAGACCCACATCGAGACCAAAATTTTCTCATATCTTACCTCTACAGACCCAGCGCGTGCAAGAATCTCGTAAACCAACCTTCCTGCATAACTACAGGAGTACTTGTACTCGTCGTACTAACATCTGGATCCGTAATAACTGCAACTGATTCATCGTCTTTCACAGCCAAATACTTAGTACGGAGCTCTGATTCAACACCTTGATCAGTCGATAGGAAAGCAACTTTACCCGAAAGATCCTGTTGTCGAGCTTGTAACTTCAACAATTCATTATGAGCCTGTTCCAAACGTGCACCACTCAATGCCGCCTTTTCATGAATATTCCATGCAGCCTTCGCAAGAATGACAAACAATACAATTGCAACAATCATCATAAGTGGTGATCGTACTATTCGTTGCCATAGAGGACGGTTGCCGTATTTCATATCTCACAGTATACTAGATTTATTATGTTATTTCATGAAAAAACAAGAAAGTTCGCAGGTGTAGGATTCACCGTGATTGCAGTGCTCGTTATTATCAGTATGATATTGCTCTATTTCCCTGCTATTTGGAGATAGTAAAATAGTTAAAAGTTTATAGTGCAAAGTTAAAAGTTCAGCCACATCTGTGGCTGAACTTTTAACTTTGCACTTTTCATTTTTCACTATCTCTACTCTCCACTTCTCATCATCTTCACAAATACTTCTTGAGGAATATTAACTGATCCATGTTCCTTCAAACGCTTGCGACCCTCCTTCTGCTTTTCGCGTAGTTTCATTTTGCGTGTAATATCTCCACCAGAAAGAGTTCCTGCAGCATCTTTTCTCTTTCCAGAAACAGTGCGTGAAGAAATGATACGACCCAATGCTTTGGCTTGAACTTTGAAACTAAACAATTCACGAGGTAATATTTGATACAACTTTTCAACAACTTGCTCAGCTTCTTGTTCGACACGGCGTCGTGAGATCACACGAGTAAATGCGACAACTGGTTCATCGGCGACCAGAATATCAACACGTACCACGTCCGCTTTACGATTCTCGGTAATGTCATATGAAATAGATGCATAGCCAGAAGAAATACTTTTTGCTTCATCGAAGAAGTTGCGCATCAATTCACGGAGTGGCATAGAAAGTGTGAGCATGGTGCGATTATCACCAAAGTTTTCTGTACCAAGCACTTCACCTTCATGTTCATACAATGCTTTCATCATGCCACTCAAATATGCCGGCGGCGTAATGATCTTCATGGTAACCATCGGTTCAGAGACACTCTTGATATCACCGTCATCAGGAAAAAGTGCGGGAGAATATACGGTAACCTTCTTTTCATTTTTGAGCTCCACAACATAAGTAATACTTGGAGATGTAACCACAAGATCGAGATTAAATTCACGATGCAAACGTTCAGTAATAATTTCCATGTGGAGCATACCGAGGAAGCCGCAACGGAATCCTTTACCGAGTGTGCCTGAAGATTCTTCTTCGTAGGTAAACGATGAATCAGACAAACGAAGTCGTCCGAGCGCCTGGCGGAGTAACGTAAGATCATCCTGACTTTCAGGATATATTGAAGCCCACACGACTGGTCGTGGACTCTTGTATCCAGGAAGTGCAGGAATGGTATCGCGCAAACTTGCAACAGTGTCTCCAACCGAAGCAACACCGGGCTCTTTTATTCCTGTGACAATATAGCCAATCTCACCAGCTGAAAGTGATTCCATGGGGATATTGTCTGGCGAGAATATACCGACTTCAATAGATTCGAATGTTCGTTCAGAAATCTTGAATATGAGCTTATCGTGACGTTTAACCGATCCATTCATGACACGAATATACACAATGACACCAGTATGGTTCGAGTATTGGAAATCAAAAATGAGAGAACGAAATTCTTTCGTTACATCTGGAGAACTTGGTGGCGGTACACGCTTAATAACTTCAGCAAGCAATGTGTCGACACCTTCACCTGTTTTACCAGAAACTCTCAACACTTCTTCTGGTGAACATTCGAGCAACTGACACACTTCATGAATGACTTCTTCGGTACGGGCCAATGGAGAATCGATCTTACTGACTGTTGGAATAATCTTGAGCCCTGCTTCACGAGCCATGTTCAATGTTGTAAGTGTTTGTGCTTGAACACCTTGAGTAGCGTCAACCAGCAAAATAGAACCTTCAACAGCTTTGAGAGATCGTGAGACTTCATATGAAAAATCGATATGACCTGGTGTATCGATCAAGTTCAAAATATATTCTTGACCATTGAGCTTATACTTCATACGCACCGGCTGCATCTTGATAGTGATGCCACGTTCACGCTCCAATTCCATAGAATCGAGAACCTGTTCTTGCATCTTACGCTTCTCAATAGTACCTGTTATTTCAAGCAAACGATCAGCAAGTGTGGACTTGCCGTGATCGATGTGGGCGATGATAGAGAAGTTACGTATATGCTCTGGGTTCATTGTGTAGAGAATATAGCAGAAATAAGGGTTTTTACCAACATGCAGACGGTAACCGAGAATACATAACGATGACACTAGAGGTGCTCAACTTCCGCAGGAGGAACACTCGCCTTCCAAATCTTACTGTGAAGTGTTTTCCATACAACCAACAACTCTTTGTTTTGTAAGATAACTAATACCAACACAAGTACAATCAAACCAATAATTCCCGAACAAAAACCTTGCAAGAATATTCCCCACACCTTGGTAAGCGGAAATATTCCCGCAAAAATACGAAGTGATAAGAATGCCGCATATCCCATAATGACCGAAGCTGAGAAACTGTGGAACATCGTAGAAAGAACGGGTCTGGTAAATCCTCTGTACGTACGTTCAAACATCCACCAATGAAGAATGAGGTTGAGTATAACACCAATTGTATACGCCAATGCGAGTACAAGAACTGCTGTACCACTCTGACCATCAACCTTCAATAAATCTTCAAGGAAATATCTAAATGTTGGGTAAAGGTAAAATGCTTTCGTGAGAAAATATCCTGAACCTACAATAACGGTCGCCGACAATGCGTTGATATACAAAGGCCGTGCGGTCTTACCTTCTGCATAAAATGCACGAACAAATAAAATAATAAGACTCTGTCCTATAGTAGAAATGGTAAAAAGTGCAAATGTCGCAGCGGTTAGACGAGTATCAGCCCAATCAAACTTACCTGCACCCAAGACGGTTCGAACAATTTGCGCACGCAATACAATAAACAAAATTGAAATCGGCATTGACCAAAAAATAATATGCTGTGCTGAAGCAATCATTTTTGAAAGAAATTCTTGCAAATTTCCCTTCACATACAGACGTGACAATGTCGGAAATACAGCGGATGAATAACTCACTCCAATAATTGTCATCGGAAACGCTTGAAGATTGAAGGCGAATGTAAATATTGAAATAGAACCGACTGTCATAAGTGATGCGAGAGATACCAATACGAACGAAGCGATTTGATTTGCTGACAATGTGATCATACGTGGTAGCGCAGTGAAAACAATATTCTTTACATCAACCCAGTGAATAACAGTAGTGAGACGAGGCATCAAACGTTCACTCATGATAAAAGGAACTTGAATGATCATGTGCAAGAATGCACCGAGTGCCACACCGATAGCTAAACCGTGTGTACCGAATAGTGGATACAGGAATATAACACCAACAATGATACCAACGTTATATACAACAGGACTTGCTGCATATACCAAGAAGCGGTGATTCATCTGTGTCAGACTCGAAAAAAGATTTGAAAGTCCCAAGAAGAATGGTGACAAGAGCATAATTCTCATTGAAAGTATCAACTCTGGTAAAGCACTATCGTTGGCAAAACCAGGAACGAGATGAGGGACGAGCCATGGTGCCAGAACATATGCAAGTCCACTCACAATAACCATCAGCCCAAAAAATATACTGAATATACTATTTGAAAATGAAACACCTTGCTCTTTACCACTTTCAAAACGTTGAATGAAGTACGGCAACAAGATCGAGGCGGAAACAAGTGAACCGACAGATACGAAAATCAAATCAGGGATTCGGAATGAAGCATAATACACATCAAGTGAATGTCCTGCACCAAAGTAAAATGCGAGAAGTTTGTCGCGTACCAAAGCCAATATTTGTGAAAGGAATGCGAAAATAGCGAGAAGGTATGCAGCCTCATGAAGGCCTCGTATTTCTTTACCAATAGTTGCAAACCATTTTTTTACCATATGCTCTGTTATTTGAAGCTGTATTATACCTTACCTTCTATACAAGAACCAAGAAATAAAAGCCGTATCTCAAAATAGATACAGAAAACACCCCGCTCATCGCGGGGTGTTAACATGTCGTCGTACATAAGCCGAATTCTGTTGAAGACAACCATTTATCTAGGATGTGCGTTACCACACACCTCAAGCGATTCTCTCATCTTGCGATGAGCACGATCTTGCACCGAAGTAAGGATTTAGCCGTTGCACCCTCATGTTGCCATGAGATTCATCCGTCTTGCGACGGAGCCTTTGCCTTTCGACTTAGGCGTCACTGTTCGCACCTCGTGGATTGCCCAGACGGGAATTACCCGCTACCCTTCTGCAAAATAAATTTTGCCGGTGTTCGGACTTTCCTCATTCATCCGAAGATGAACGCAGTTGTCTATACGACAGCATATATAATACCATACGGAATGAATGTTGACAATATTTAGAAATTAAGTCTCAAATAAGAAAAGCCGACCATGAACATGGTCGGCTTGAAAGGGATAGCGGTCGCTTATTTCTTCTTGAGAATAACTTCCTGAAAATACTGATCAGCAACGAGCTTCGAGGAAGCAACTCCGTCGACGAACATAATTCCGTCCAAATGGTCAATCTCGTGTTGGGCAATACGCGCCGGAAAATCTTGCAAGCGCACCTGTTGAGGCCGGCCACCTTGATCAAGATATGATACATCAATCCAAACATACCGTGGAATCAAGGCTCGAACACCGAGGAGAGACCCGCATCCTTCCCAATCTTTGACGAGTCGAGAAGAACGTTTGGCGATAACCGGGTTGATCATAACCGTCGGCGTCATCAGAGGAGCATTCGGATATCGTGGCACCGGCTTTGAGGCAACCACAATGATCCGAAGTGATCGATTAACTTGCGGTGCGGCGATGCCAACTCCCCCGAAGCTATTGATCGTAGCAACCAGGCTCGGAATAAATTCTTGAATTTCAGAGCTGAGTGGATTTTTGACTTTCTTCGCTACCTTGCGAAGAGTCGGGTGGCCAAGTGTGATAACCGGTAGTATGAGAGCTTTTGATTTTTTCATAATTGTTAGGGATCTAAGGAAACAGTATAGTTTTAGGCTTTCAATGTCAATCACTCCCCTACAATACAAAATCCCCCTTTAAAGGGGGATTTTATATTTCCAACGCCTACACTATCTCACAAACCCCACCCGCACACGCCAACTCTTTCTTGAGATCAGTTTCATTTTGCTTCTCGTAGGTAATGATCTTTGAGTAATCAACATGTTCCATACGCTTTGAGAGTTCCTTGAATGTCTTCTCGTCGATTGATTCATATGGAGCGAGCTTGTAAACCGTATCTTCACGAGGCAAGAATGAAAGACCACCAACAATATCCCAATTCTTGTACACCCAGTTTGCAACTTCTATCCATTCATCATTACCAACAGAGATAGTGATAGAAGGATTGTGTTCTGTATAATTTTCCTTCACCATCTTCCAGTATTCGAGTTGCTCGATACCTGAGAGGTCATCACGGAATATTGAACCACTTGGAGCCATCACTGGGAATTCAAGAACATATGTCGTAGCAGTATCTGCATTCTGACCAACTTCTGGGTGATATGGAACACCTTGGTCCTTGAGCATTCTGAAAAGAGAATCCGTCGCTGAGATACGAACACGTCTGATGTAATACTTTGAGTGACGTGGGTGCATACCAGACGAACAATCAACTGTTTGTGACAATGTTCCTGATGGCTTCACACATGTGATCGCTGTTGACTCTCCGATACCAAAACGCTTTGCAAATTCTTTGTTAACTTTGATAGCTTCATCACGGAGTTTGCGCATAACTTCTGGCTTACGAACTGCAGGAGAATCCCACTGACCAGTGATCGAGACTCCGAGGAGACGTTCACGTTCACAGTGTTCTTTCCATTCCTTTGAAAGATAGGGGAAATTCGTAAGAGACGACTGATATGTTCCGAGAATCGCTGCAACACGCATCTTTCTCAAAAGTGACTTCTCTGTATCAGTTGAACGTGCAACTATCTCTGAAAGATTACAGAACTGCTTTGATTGCAAGATGATTTCACCACAAGGGTTTGTACCGATGGGACCGACGATATGCTGTCCTGATGGATCAAAGTATCCCTTATATTCCTTGAGAGCCTTGATACGACGTGCAGGAAGAGTTGCTGCGAGAGAACCGCGGTTGAAAATACCACGTTCACCTGATCTACTTTCAACAAGAGCCATCCACTCCTTCAAAAATTCTTCATTTGTTGGCTTGTTGATATATACAGCTGAGTTATTGGCCAACATACGATGAGGGTGTGTAACGTAGAACGCACCTTTCTTTGCATCACGAATCTGTTCATCACCGAGATCTGACAAAGAAATCATGGCACTACGACGTACACCTCCAGAAACCACGCAATCACCGATCATACAAAGGATATCATGAAGATCGATAGTGCGGAGACGCTTACCTTGACGAGCAAGCATGATTTGACGAGTAAATGAAAGTAAGCGCATAAGTGGAGCTGGGCCAGATGATTTGCCACCCATAGTCTTCAAGCGAGCACCTTCAGGACGGAGTTGTGAGAAATCAAATTCAACATCCTTGCCAGCTGCCCACGCAGTCATACCGATTGCCAATGAATCTGCCCATCCTTCTTTGCTATCAGGAATCACATGCAATCCAAGTTTGTCACCTGTCTGCATTTGTATCTGAGGAAACTTTTCAACGTTGGTACTTTCAACTGACCATCCTGCACCAGTTCCGCACATAGAGATGTACATAACTTCTGCAAGATCCTGGAATGATTCTGGAGCAATGAATGAACAGTTATATGCACACACATTTGTTCCACGAGCTGGCTTGCCTGCGAATTGGAGCAAACGCATTGATGGCATAGCCTCCTGTTTCAAAATAGCTTCACGAACTTCTTTGTATTCAGCATCCTTGAGTTTGGCACCGAGATTTTCTTTCATGAATTCCATGTAGCGATTGACGGTCTCAATCCATGTCTCACGGCGACTCTCACTATCTATCCAACGTGAATATGATCGATAGTATACAAATTCACCAAGTGCATTTCTAAAATATTTTTTTGAATCAGTAGCAAGCTTACGAACTGCCTCAGGAACTTCAATGCCCTTTGCACGGAGCTGTGCACGGTCTTCACGATAGAGCACGTAGTGCTTTGCTGTCTTCACATAGTCAGCACGCATAAGTTCTTGTTCAACAATATCCTGAACACCTTCAACGGTAGGAACAAAGTTGTCGAACTTACGCTTGATACGCAAAAGTTCAGCAAAAACTTGCTGTGCAACGATGCGTGCGTCATCAATAGTTCCCTCGCCAACTGTAGTCATGCCCTTCAAGACGGCAACAGCAATCTTTTCAGCATCAAATGGGACGATACGACCGTCTCTTTTTATAATCGTGGGGATGGTTGGAGTCTTAGCCGCTGCTCCAGAAGCGGTTTTCTTTTTCTTTGGCATATGAGTACGCAGGCGATGCGTTTCTTAGTGCTACTAATTTTTATAATCGAACGTGTACTTGCTTTGATGTATTCGAACTGCTCGAGATGACAACAAAGATTATGTATTTAATTACATTGTAACGTGTCGATATGCTACTCACAAGACATATGTACAGATATTTCCCTACTCTAAAGTAAAAAAAACATTCCGTGAAGAGCGTCGCTGTACGAAGGTGTGTTTTCTAGTGTTTCGGAGATACATTTTTATAAAAATACTAATGACAAAAAATATTTTTACTACATTTCAGAGAATTGTTTGATAAAAACAACTTTATCCACATATTTTTCATTACAAAAAATAAGTGGATGCATTTAAGACATTCGTACGTAACACAATATCAATAAAAATTAAAAAGAAAGTATGGTTCCTGTGGCTATACCAAATTTTTGTGCACTATGTGCATTGATTTCAAGAACATATGAAGCGGGAGATGCGGGATAGAATGACTTTGGAAATGTTTTTGGTTCAACATTCTCTGAAATACTGATAACTTTCTTTGCATCATCAATCCAAACCATATCAAGTGGAATATTCATGTCTTTCATCCAGAAACCATACATTCCTGGGTTAGAAAACGTAAATAGCATGCCATTTTTATCTGGTAATGTAACAATTCCACTCAATCCCTGTGCTCTACTTGCGTCAGTATCAGCAACCACTGCATATATTTCTGAACTAGAGGCATGAATCGTCACAACTTTCATGGATGGAAAAAATGAACTTGAAGTAGATGATGCAATCATCGGAGTACTACTTGCTATAAACTCATTGAGTGGTGGAACTACTCGAGTAGTTATCAGATGCTGCGCGACAAAATAGAGGACGATACATCCTATACAAAAAAATATTACTGAAATAATTTTCTTCATACTATAGTTTTTACTTGATACAACATCTTTTATTTCTTGATATCAACCTGTACATCTCGTGAAGATTTTCTATATGAACAATAATCACACACAGGTGAAGGCTTTGGTGGTTTTGGGGCCATGAGGCACGCACGAATGTTGGGCAATACTTCATCTACCCATGAACAATCTCCTGTGTATGGAATAACATCTATATCAAACTCGAGTTTCGCATCGAATGCTTCGCGATCAGTTTTGCCGTTGCAATAGACAAAATATCCCGTTGAAGAAACCTTGAAACCATTATTTCTAAAAAGCCATTGATATACTTCCATCTGGCGCTTGTAACCAATCTGCCATTCTTTGTCGAGATTCACCTTTTCTTCTTTGCTTGTCGACTTATAATCAACGATCATCAATTCCCCTTTTGAATCAACCCACACATCATCAACCGCACCAGTTACCAACAAATTACTTGGTTCATGGACATATCGAATACCCTTGAAGTTACTTCTCCAGATATCGAGGTCTTCGTGCATGAACGGAACCACGTCTTTCAAGCCGTATGCGTGCATCAGAGGATGCGGGCGCTTCTTGGCACGATGAATATCAAACTCCTTCTTAAGTAGAGTATCTACGGCCGAGTTGAGCGCGAATGGAAAACCTGGTGGACGTCCTACACCAAGCCTACAATCAAGATAAAAGCACATCGGACAATTCATGAATAGATCAATCTTTGAACGACTGACTTTGAATGGTTCTGTGCTCTTTGGATCAAAGAGATATTTGGTTCGGCGAGAATTGTAATAGTCTGACATGAAGGTATTCTATCATTATTAAATGTATATAAAAATCCCACATCTCTATTGATGTGGGATTTTTATAAACCGTTTTTATTTCTTTATAACTGACGCCTTTACTGAACTCTTCTGCATTGCAGCTTGAATCTCCATCAATATCAAATTGATATCTCTAGCGCCTGCAGGTTTTTGCAAATTAAATTCTTTATTGTAATTCGTAATACTGTCACTCAATGATTCCGTAATAAGAGGAGTTGAACCAGAGGCAGCAATAGTAACCAGAGCACTGTTTCCGTAGAAATATCCATCAGAACCAACAAGTAACTTAAAGTTGGTAATAGAAATATCTTTCAAACTCTTCAGTAACTCTGGACTATCCGATAATTTTTCAGTATCAACAGTTGCCAACTCTGTTGGGAATATTTCTTTCATATCTTTTACCAACTTAACAAGCCCCGTCAAAAACTTTTCATTATTCATTGATATATACAATGCGGTGACAGACTTACCATCTACTGTTGTTTCATCTTTTGTATCAGTAATACTGAAAGCCCCACTTCTATCCAAGAATTCTACAACTGCACCCTGAACCTTTTCAGCCTCTTCAATAGACATCTTAGTGTCATTTTTCACAAAACTTTTACTGAAAGCATCGACACTCTTTTGATCGACGAGAATCCACGTATTGAGATATTCTGAAAGATTGATACCAACCATAGCAAGATACATACCTGCAAAAGAAGGAACTTTATTTATTTTAAAGTATGTTGAACCGGGAAATGCATAATATTCAAGTTCAATTGCGAGTGGTCCTGCTCCAGATATTGAGGCATATGGTGAACCTGATTTTGCATCAATGTTCAAATCTATTGTTAACTTACCATATGAATTAACAGATCCTTTTGTGGTTCCATCCAAGATACCGTTAAAAGAAATATTTGTTTTTATGTTATTTATCTGAGAGAGTGCTTCTGAATATTGACTACTTGAATCTGCACCAACAGAATTTCCTCCAGCAACAGTAACTTCAATAGCAGATGTAATCTCTGCACTCTTGATATCACCATTCTTGATATGATTCGCCATGGTGGTGAATACCTTACTCAGCGTAATCTGCTTTGTTTGATACACACTGTAGCCCCAATATGACCCATATGAGACTCCGGCCAAAACCACCAAGAGAACTATGATCAATATGAGCTCCTTCATCGTATTACCCTTTGCTTTTGGACTTATTGGAGGCGTGGCACTTATTACTGGCGCTGGATTTACTTGCTCTGAAGGATTTTGATCCATATATGTAGATATAATTTATTAGAATAATGACGCTTATACATGTAGATTATCACATTACGGTATATTCTGATGTTCATCATTTGTTGATAACCAAAAAAATACCCCGTCGCTTCTGGGCGATGGGGTTGAAATTCGAGCTGGCTAATTCAGACGGTAGTGCGCAGCTTTTTCTTGCGACGCTTCAAAACTTTACGCAACTGAGATTCAGTCCTTCTGATAACAGCATTTTCAGAGGCCTGTGAGGTGGCACTCAAATATTTGCCGAGATGTTCGATTTCAATAATTTTGCCACTGTCCCGGATTTCACGGTATGCAACAAACTTGAAACCTTCAGAGACGCGACTCTCTTCAAGTTTTTTCATCTTCTCGAGGTCGAGAGGATATACTTGAATCTCTTTGTCATTTAGTGCGTGGCGCTTGGAACACGCGAGTTCACTAGCGTCTGACCCAAGCAATTCAGCAATCCGGCTGTTAAGAATGGTCCCCGACATTTCCACAAAGAATGTATTGATTTTTAGCATGATATGTCCTTTCATATCAAATCCTACAATAAAATATAACAAGTGTAAAGAACCTCTCCACAACAGCCTGAATAAAACAATTCCCAGCGGGATATCGTCTCATTACGTTATTCTTCAGGCACGTATCTAATATCGTCACGGATGTTTTATTCAGGCTGTTGTGGAGGGGTTCTGTCGCATGTTCCCAATTAAAAACAGTAGCTCACTGAACTACTGTTTTTAAAAAATATTGAATGTATTACTTTGCCGCCACAGTCACCTTCTTCATCACAATATCACTCACCGGCTTATCTCCGGGACCAGTTTGTGTAGTTGCAATTGCATCAACAACATCCATTCCTGAAATAACTTTTCCAAAAATTGAATAGGTATTAGGTAATTGATAATCCTTGTGCATAATGAAGAATTGACTACCACCAGTATTTGGTCGGCCAGTATTCGCCATAGCGACTACACCACGAACATATCCGTTCTTAAATGATGGTGCATTTGGATTAAGTTCATCAGGAATTGTATATCCTGCCCCACCCATTCCTGTACCTGTTGGATCGCCACCTTGAATCATGAAACCTTCGATAACACGGTGGAAAATCACTCCATTATAAAATCCCTTTTGAGCCAACGTAATAAAATTCTGCACAGTCTTTGGTGCATCGGTATCATATGTTTCAATAACGATAATTCCCTTATTTGTCTCGATAGTAACCGTGTGAGCTGATTGTGGATTCATAGATGTAGTTTTAGTAGTAGTTGCTATTAATTGATCAGTACTAGATGATGTTGCCGTTGATAAAGTAGTGCTCGAATTTGAAATAATAGGCACTGTTTCTCTTACTTTAGAATTCTGTACCCACTGAATTCCCGCGAGAACAATAATCACGATAATAATACCCCATACCAATATATTTGTTTTATTCATATGTTTACTCAATAAAAAATTACGTACTCTATTTTACACTCTGATTCTCATTTTTTACAAGCCATATAATTCTTTGGCTTTTGCAACTATTGCCTTCTTTGCATCATCGAGTGACGTATCGGTAAATCTGATACCAGCAGCAGCACGATGACCTCCTCCGCCAAGAGCTGCTGCTAATTTTGAAACATCAAACTTTTCCACATCCCGACTGCGCATACTTACCGTAATATATCGAGGCTCTCGTTCAGTAAGAACCATACCGATATTCCACCCAACAACTGATTTTAGTTTATTGGGAATTTCACTATGCGTATCTTCAGGCGCTATCGATTTTTCTTGAAGTTGCTTGAATGATACGGAAGCTATTGCAATATTATCATTCAAAAATTGTTCAATTGAGTTCAATGCTAATGCCTCGAAGTACACAGACCCTTTATTATTACTATTTTCCATGTGAAATATCACCTCAGGATATTCTGGTGCGATTTTGACCAATGCTGCACACGCCTCAAAGACACGATAATCAATTGGTGCATACTTGAATCCACCACTATCAGTGTACATACCCATAAAGATATTCAAGGCGATATCGCGGGTGATTGTAATATTCCATTCCATGAACAACTGAAGCAGAATAAATGCCGTAGATGAACACACATCGACTAGATTAATATCTGCATACGATTGATTCGACTTATGATGGTCAATTGCGATAGTTTTGATCGACAATGGAAATACGGGAGTATTCTTGTACGAAATCATGCTCGGTGATCCACTATCAAGAATGATGAACAAATCAAATTCTTTGAGATCAACTTCTGAAAAACTTTTAGGAACAATAGTCTCTATTCCAGGAAACTGAGTGAAACCACCTGAAATAGAAGTGGAATCCCCGCGAATGATTGTTGCGTGCACACCCAATTGCTCGAGTGCTGATTTCATAGCTAATACAGAACATACAGAATCAGGATCTGGTGATGGGTGGCAGTGCAGTAATACTGATTTTGCTTTCTTTATTTCTGCGAGAATAGAAGCTGACTTCTCTTTAATTATTGGTGAAATATCCATAGTGCTAGTCTACTTGAATTTAACAGGAATCTCAATCGACGCATCATATGCTGGCATTCCTGAAGGATTATCTTTTTTTAGAATGAGTGATCCTCTATTTCCAAAAGCACTTGCATTGGCTGGCTTTACGAAGACGATTTTTGTTTCAAAAGGCACAAACTCACTGGTCATCCAATCTCCTTTTGCTTGAGCAATGCCATTTGCAATTATGAGTCCGTCACCATCAACAAGAGACACCGGAAAACTTCCTTCAAAATACCAGCCGCGAGCTTTGCCAGTTATATTCAATGGAGATGATATAAAATCTCCAGGAGCTATGGAATCAACCAGTATAGATGTACTAGCATTTGTACCAGAATAATGAACGGTCAGGATTTCACTCTGCTTTAATGGTTTGTTTGTTAGCAAAATAATGCCTACAACAATTACCAGAATAATCGCAACAATAATTAAGATTGTTTTTTTCATTACTTGATTATACTAGATGTAGCACGTAAATATGTTCGTCTGATATCTGGTGAAAATCTTTCAATTGAATATCTCAGCATTGTTCGCGGCATTTTATGTGCGTGTTTTTCTAGAAATGAAATCAATATTTTTTGATCACGCTTTCCCATTTCTCGGAGCATCCATCCAACAGCCTTGTGAATCAAATCATGAGTGTCACTCATTAATATCTCTGAAATCTTGATCGTATCCTCAAAATCATTTCTTGCTATGAAATAAAATGTAGCAATAATAGCAATGCGTCGTTCCCATATCTGTTTTGATCGGACCAGTTTGTAAAGTATCTTTTTATCTTTTGTATATTCAAATATATACCCACCAACGATATCTCGAGCGGTACTATCAACCAAATCCCAATTATTTACGGATGCAGTATGACGCAAATAAAAATCAAAAACTGCTTTGTGCGTCAATTCATTCGAATTCTTTATTTTATAGACGAGAATAAGAAGACCAGTCAATCGCGCTTCATGGAATGGGCTTTGCATAAGTTTCTCAACTTCACGTAATTCTATATCTTTGTATTCTTGTGCAATCTTTCTTTGAATAGGGACTGTTATACCCAAGAATTGATCTCCTTCACCGTATTCCCCTTTCCCTGTCTTGAAAAATCCAGAGAGAATTTTTGCTTTAATAGGATCAGCGTGCTTCTTGAGTTCAGCGAGCACTGATTCTGCTCGTAATGCATGAGGAGTGTGCCGAGAATTGGTTGCGGATGTCCTTTTCATACAAAATGCACTTATGTATTTGTATCAGTATCCTTTTTTGAATCACCCCAACTCCAATGTGGATACTCACCTTTCCAATAACATACAACGAGAAAAAGAACTGTCGAGATAATAAATGGGATGGAAAAACCTATCAAAAAATCACTATTCGAATGAGCATAATTATCTGCACGTATGCCGTATCGAATCAATATAAGAATATATAGGATCGTAATAACCCATCCTTGCCAACTAATAGGATACCAGCCCCAACCATAGCGCTTTGCCCTAAACCAAAGTTCCTTTTTTGAATCATTATTCATATATACAGTATATCACCTCTCATCTTTGAGCTTTAGACGTAAAATGCTATAGTACATCTCATGAAAAGAACATATATCAAAGATCTCAAAGATCACGTAGGTCAAGAAGTCTCAGTTTCTGGCTGGGTTGACGTTCGTCGCGACCATGGAAAGCTTATTTTTATTGATTTCAGAGATATGACAGGTAAAGTTCAGTCAGTGGCATTGCCGAACAATAAAGAAGCTCATGAAGTTGCAAACAAGGTTCGCTCAGAATGGGTCGTCCGTGTAACAGGCATCATCAACAAACGTCCAGAGCGCATGATCTCAAAGAACAAAGAGACTGGCGAAATCGAAATGAACGGTGACATTGAAATCGAATTAAAAAAACTCGAAGTTTTGAACGAAGCAGAAACTCCAGTATTTGATATTCATGGTAATGGAGATGATATCAATGAAGAAACAAGACTCAAGTATCGTTACCTCGACTTACGCCGTCCTCGCGCACAACACAATATTCGTACACGCCACAAGATCATCAAATATGTTCGAGATTTTCTTGATACAGAAGGATTCACTGAAATCGAAACTCCTATCCTCACAAAATCAACTCCTGAAGGTGCACGTGACTATGTAGTTCCATCTCGTCTTGAAAATGGTAAATTCTATGCCCTTCCTCAATCACCTCAGCAATACAAACAACTACTCATGGTTGCTGGATTCGAAAAATACTTCCAGATCGCCCGCTGTTTCCGTGATGAAGATACTCGCTCAGACCGTCAGCCAGAGTTCACACAAATGGACCTCGAAATGAGTTTCGTTGATCGTGAAGATGTTATGGCTGTGAATGAAAAACTTCTCATCGAAATTGTCACCAAACTTTTTCCTCACAAAAAAATACAATCTCTTCCATTCCCTCGTATCACCTATAAGGAAGCAATGGAAAAATACAAATCTGACCGTCCAGATATTCGTACTGACAAAAATGATCCAAATCTTCTTGCATTTTGTTGGGTTATTGATTTCCCATTCTTCGAAAAGACTGAGGAAGGAGGTTGGACATTCACACACAACCCATTTTCAGCACCTCAACCTGAGCATGCAGACAAACTCATGAGTAAACAGGATGTTGGATCAATTCTCACAACTCAATACGACGTTGTCTTGAATGGTTTTGAGATAGGTGGTGGAAGTATTCGTAACCACAATCCAGAAGCCTTGAAGCGTGTTTTTGAGATCATGGGATATCCCAATGAACAAATTGAATCAAACTTCGGCCACATGCTTCGCGCACTCGCATCAGGAACTCCTCCACACGGTGGTATTGCATGGGGATTGGATCGTCTTGTCACCTTACTCAACAATGAATCTTCTATTCGTGAAGTTATCGCTTTTGCAAAAACAGGAGAAGGTAAAGACCTTATGATGGAAGCACCTTCGATCATCGCTGACCGACAACTCAAAGAATTGGGTATTGAGCTAAAGAAGAAGCGAAATTAAGCTATACATGAACACCGTATTACTGTTCTTGATTGCTTTCTGTGCACCAATGATTTATTGGAGAACTCTCTTCTATATCGCAAAGCATACATTCAACACTCCATTCACCAGAACAAAGAGCGGTCTCCAGGTTCACCATCTTCACTTCGGAGTAGTATTCACCATGATTGCTGTCATCATCATGTTACTGACACATACCCAAAATATGTACATCTGGGCACTGCTCGGTCTTGGTCTTGGTCTTATTGTTGATGAATATATTCCTTCATTACTTCTTCCTGGAGACCGCCCTGTTGAGCTTGCTGTGTATGACAAAGGGTTCAAGCCAACGGTGTATCTATTCTTGAGTATCGTTATAGTGGTGGTCCTTCTCTATTATTTTGTATAAATCAATATTTTATACACAGAAACACGCAACTCACTATTATGTTTTGAGGTTCTTCACGGTATACTTGTAGTACACTCCTATGAATAAAAATCTCCAGAGGACACTTGTAGTTGTCATCGTCATACTTGGTATCGGATATTTTTTTCGAAACTCTCTGATACAACAATATCAAAATATTTTTGTATCTTTTCAACCTTGCACGAAACCTCTCACATACCATATTGGATCAATTGATTCAGGTTTCAATGTAAGTCAGAGTGAGTTTACTGATGACATCAACACTGCTGCAACTATATGGGAAAAAACGTTGAATAGAAAACTATTTGCATATTCAAACTCTGGAAGTGTAGAGATCAATCTCATCTACGATGCCCGACAACAAACAACAGATACACTAGATACTATCGGGACCGTTATCGATGCAAATAAAACAAATTACGACGTACTCAATGCAACATATCAAAAAAAAGTTGCTGAATATGCGAGACAAAAAATATCAGTAGAAAATGCCATGTCCTCATTCCAAGCAGATAATGCTACATATGAACAAGAAGTATCTTACTGGAATAGTCGTGGTGGAGCAGACAAAAATCAATATGCTTTGTTACAAAATAAAAAAATGAATCTGGAACAAGATATGGCCTCTATTCAAAATTTACAACAAACACTCAATCAATTGATCCAGGATGTTAATTCATTGGCTGAGAAATTGAACCGAATGGCACTTGACTTGAATACAAAAGTACAAACATACAATACTATTGGAGCATCAACTGGAAAAGAGTTTAATGAGGGAGAATATATTGAAGATAATGGTACGAGGACTATCGCTATATACCAATTTGATACTAAGGCTCGCCTTATTCGAGTCCTTGCACATGAACTTGGACATGCACTCGGTCTCAACCATGTCGATGATCCAAAGGCCATCATGTACAAGCTAAATTCGAGCGAAAATGATACACCAACAACTGCCGACATTACAGAACTAAAGACTGCGTGTCAGATTCCGCTTAATTAATTTCAATATATTTCGTACCTAGGGGGCAGCTATAATTCCACAGTTTTTCCCCGAGGTTTCGTGTCTTTTGGCACAAGATCAAAACACACTGAATTCATACAATATCTCTGACCCGTTGCTGTAGGACCATCATTGAATAGATGTCCGAGATGAGACGCACAACCTGAGCAAAGCACTTCTGTGCGATTCATGCCATGTGACGTATCCGTTTTGAGAATAACAGCTCCCGGTAATGCTTGATCGAATGATGGCCACCCTGTCCCTGAATCAAATTTCGCTTTTGAAGAAAAAAGTTGATTGCCACACACAACACACACATACATACCATCAGCAGTCTCGTGAACATACTTACCATAAAATGGAAGCTCCGTTCCCTTTTCACGAAGTACACGATATTGCTCAGGTGTTAATTTCTTTTTGAGTTCTTCTTCGTTCATATAAGTAGTATACCAAAATTACAAAAGTTAATTACTAGATACTTTCAATAAATTCGCAAATTGTTTTTGCAATTTCTCTAACTTTGGTGCAATAACAAGCTGACAATACGGCTGGCTTGAATGCTTTGCGTAATACTGCGCATGATATTCTTCTGCTGAATAGAATTCTTGCAATGGCACAACCTCAGTAACTACTAGCATATCGTATGCTTTCGATGAATTCAGTTCCGCAACCAATCCAAGAGCTTTTTGTTTTTGATCTTCACTTGTGTAAAAAATAGCTGATCGATATTGAGTGCCGACGTCGTTCCCTTGTCTATTTAATGTTGTCGGGTTGTGTGTATTAAAAAATACCGCGAGTAAATCATCGTATGAAATAACTGAGGAATCAAATTCTATTTTAATACATTCAGCGTGTCCGGTATTACCACTACTTACTTGTTCATACGTTGGATGTGGCACTATCCCACCACTATACCCAGAAGTAACTGAGGAAATACCCTTCAACGACAAAAAAACTGCTTCTGTACACCAGAAACATCCATTGGCGAATACTGCCACTTCGTGATTATTTCTTGTTTCTCCAAGCATGCTTCTTTGCGAGACGCTTTGCAGTCTTGCGTGAACGTGATGCCTTGATTTGAACTGATGCTCTTTTTGCCATAATGAAATAAGTATACCTTATTTGAAGCTAAACGTATACATTTTAATTTTTATACTTAAATATCATCAACTGAATCTGTAGTATGATATATCTATGCTCCAGACTGATGAAGAATTAATTTTTCTTTGCAAACAAGGCGATGATACCGCTTTTTCAGAGCTCATGCGTAGATACATCAAACCAATTTACAATTTTGTCAGACAATACATAAAAACTGAGGCTGATGCAGAAGATGCGACGCAGGATGCATTATATAAAGCATGGAAACATGCCAAAAAATTTAAGGCTGGCAATACATTCAAGTCGTGGATGTATACCATTGCGAGAAATACCGCACTTGATCATATAAAAAAGAAAAAAACTATTCGTTTCTCTGAACTTGATAATCGAGAAGATGATACGGAATTTTCTGATACTCTCACTGACACTGAACCACTTCCGCCAGAGCTATTTGAACGCAAAGAGATAGTTGAGGAATTACGTGAAGCGCTCACGATCCTTCATCCGGACCATCGAGCAATTATGCTTATGTATTACCATGAAGATATGACCTTCGAGGAAATATCGAAGACGATCCAAATACCGATGAATACTGTCAAAAGTTGGCACCGTAGATCACTTATTAAAATGAGAGAATATTGGGAAAAGAAGAAGAAATAAAGCCCCTTTGCACCAAATTATCCATATTCTTCGTACTATACAACAATGACTACTGAAACATCTTATAAAAGACTTTTTACTAACATCACTCAGGAACAAGAACCTGAGGGTGTATTTGATGCAGTAACACACCGTATTGAACATTACAGAGCAGTTCAGGCTCGTATATATCTCACTGTGCATATTTCATTCACTGCAATAGCAATTATTGCCTTTATTCCTGCAATACAATACGTAACTACCGAATCAGTTAATTCAGGATTTATGCAATACGTTTCACTTATCATTTCCGATGGCACATTGGTAATGAATAATTGGAAAGAGTTCAGTCTTTTAATTGCAGAATCACTACCCGTTATCGGAAGTATTGCATGCGTAGGAGCATTATTTATATGTGTAAATTCTATTTTTAGAGGCATCAAATATGTCCCCAAGATTAGTATAAAAACATTCGCTTAATACATAATACAAAAATATGAAAGAACTACTTAATTCAAAGAAATACGCACCGATTATATACACAATTGGATTGTTATTTGTAGCTCTTATTATATTTTTAGCAGGAATATTTGTCGGGTATCACAAAGCACAATTCTCTGCTCAATTTGGGGATAGATACTACAATGCATTTGGTAAACACATGAATTCTCCTATCACAATGATGGGTGGCCCTGACGCTGATGATCTCGTGAGTGGTCATGGTGCTGCAGGAAAAGTTATTAGTGTTAACTTCCCCAACATACTTGTTTCCGACGCTACCGGTCTAGAAAAAAGTATAATTATAAATAACGAAACCATTATTCGTAGTGCACGAGAATCAATAGCATCTACGAGTGTTCGATTGAATGACTTTATTATTGTTATTGGTACACCAAATTCACGTGGCCAAATAGATGCTCGACTTATCCGCATCATGCCTCCCCCTATGATGTTTGCTACTACTTCAACAAGTACATTCCCCATCCCCCCACGTATCAACAAAGGCCCTGGAATGATGTATCCACAATAATAATTTTGAAAACATATATGAAAAAAATATTTTCTTCTTCATTTTCTATTTCAAAAAATTGGACACTGAAACACAAGTGGTATTCCACTGCCATACTCATAGGTATCATCATTATTGGATATTACTCATATCGAGCTCTATTTGTGCCTGCTGCTGTTCCACAATATACCCTTTCTCCTGTTCGTATAGGATCAATCATACAAACAGTAACAGGTAGTGGTCAGGTTTCTTCTTCCAATCAAACTGATGTTAAAAGTCAGGTATCGGGAACGATTGAATCAATCAAAGTATCAGTTGGTCAACATGTACAAAAAGGAGACCTTCTCGCTACGATTGATTCAACAACAGCCTCTCTTGATCTCGCCAACGCACGAATTGCTTATGCAAAATTAACTCAGCCTGCAAAACTTGCTGATATGTCAAATGCTACGAATAATCTTACTAAGGCTTACAACGATGGATTTGGTGCTGTATCAACAACATTTATCGACCTATCTTCGATTACATCAGGGATGAAAGATTTGCTCTATGGACAAGGAGCTTTTTTAAGTGATCAAAATTCATCACACCTCACAGTAACAGGCCTACGATATCGTAATGAAGCTAGTGCAAACTATGATATAGCAGCAAATCAATACGCCGTTGTCATAAACGAATACAAGAACTTAAGTCGGACAAGTGCAACTTCAAGCATAGAACAGCTCGTCGCTAACACATATTCTTTGACAAAGAATATTGCTACAGCATTACAAAATACTCAAAATGCTATAAATTTTATTATCACGAGTCAACCTGAATATTATCCAAAAGATTCAGTGACTGCCAACGCAAATATTGCAACTTGGTCAAATCAAATTAATTCTGATCTTGCATCTATTCTTTCGGCACAAAACTCAATCTCAAGTAGTAAGAATACATTGGACACACTTGTAACTGGCGCCGACGCTCTCGATGTTCAATCTCAAGCATTATCACTTCAACAGAAACAACAAGCCTACAATAATTATTTTATCCGTGCACCCTTCGATGGAACTGTTGGTCGTATTCCCGTCAATATATATGACCAAGCGAGTGGTTCGAGCGTCATCGCTACAATCGTCGGTGATCAAAAAATCTCAAATATATCTCTAAATGAAGTTGATGCCGCAAAAGTTCAAGCTGGCCAAAACGTCAATATAACTTTTGATGCTATCGATGGACTTGCTGCGACAGGTACTGTGAGTTCCGTTGATCAGGTGGGAACTGTTACCAGTGGAGTCGTTTCATATGGAGTCAAAATCATCATTGGTACTTCTGATGCACGAATTAAGCCAGGCATGAGTATAAATACAAGTATCATTACCAAACAAATCGATGGTGTCACCATTATTCCATCAGGTGCAATAAAAACAAGCGGTAATATACATTATGTTGAAACACTATCATTGCCTACATCAAACGCAACGACAAGCTCATCTACTCGAAGTTTTGGATCAAGAACAGGTGGCACAGGAAAAGGCATTACATTATCAACTGCAGCAATACCTACTCAAATTATTGTAACAATCGGAGATGCTGATGATGCGAATACAGAAATAATTGATGGTTTGACTCGTGGTCAGTTTGTTATAACAAAGACAGTTGCCGCTGGCGGAACAACAGCAACCGCAGCACCAAGTATCCTCAGTAGTCTTGGTGCGCAACGTGGGACAACAGGAGGAGCTCGTACTGGAGCCACAGGAGCACGAATGGGTAATTAATGCGAATGAGAATACTGCAGCTAGTCGTTTTACCTCTATGATAGAAATAAAAAATATAACTAAAACATATATAAATGGTGACAACGAAACTCATGCACTTCGCGGGGTTTCGTTTACCATCAAAGACGGTGAGTTTGTTGCAATTATGGGACCGTCTGGTTCTGGGAAATCAACACTCATGCACATACTCGGAGCACTCGATACACCTACATCAGGAACGTATTTCTTGGACGGGCATGATGTTTCTACCCTCTCTGATGATGAACTCGCTGACATACGCCGCGATCGTATTGGTTTTGTTTTCCAATCATTCAATCTCCTTTCTCGAGCTACTGTTTTGAGAAATGTTACGCTACCTCTTATCTACGCCGAAGTTCCTGAAGCCGAGAGAATCAAACGAGCTCACGCTGCCCTATCAAGCGCAGGCCTCGATGAAGATCGCTACAATCATATGTCAAACCAGTTATCTGGAGGACAAATCCAGCGTGTGGCTATTGCGAGAGCTTTGGTCAATAACCCGTCACTTATTCTTGCTGACGAGCCCACCGGAAACCTTGATTCTCAGACAGGAGATATCGTTCTTGGAACTTTTCAGAAATTAAATAAAGAACTCAATCGTACAATCATTCTCATTACACATGAACGAGAAGTAGCTGAACACGCAGACAGGATTATATATATTAAAGATGGAAAAATTGTCGAGGATGGTAATAGCCACAATAAACGTATAATTCAGCACGCAAAAAAGAAAGCGTAATTCATTATTTTATGACCACAAAAGATATCATTCACGAGACGATCTCAGCCCTCACCGCAAATAAAGTGCGAACATCTTTAACTATGCTCGGTATCATCATCGGTATTAGTTCAGTTATCATCATGGTCTCGATCGGCCAAGGTGCTCAAAGCTCGATTCAATCAAGTATTCAATCAATTGGTTCAAATCTCATCATCGTTTCTCCTGGGGCAACTCGAAGCTTCGGATATGGAGCTTCGAGTGGTAGAGGTACAGCAAAAACCCTCAAAGTTGAAGACGTAACAGCGATCTCCCAAGAAGTTCAGAGTATTGGCGCAATATCTCCTGAAATCAGTAATAGATACCAAGTGACTGCAAAAGGAACTAATTCAAACACTACTGTGACTGGAGTCGTTCCAGCATACTTGTCTGTGCACAATGTCACCGTGAATGACGGAGAATTCATATCAGAGCAACAAATCACAAATCGTAGTAAAGTCGCAGTTATAGGACCAACTACAAGTGACGATCTCTTTGGTACTGGAGCAGAAGCTGTCGGTCAATCTATTCGTATCAATGGCATGGAATTCAAGGTTGTTGGTGTTACCAAGTCAAAAGGTGGTACCGGTTTTGGAAATCAAGATGATATGATCTATATTCCTTTTACGAGTGCTCAATTATTCTTGCTTGGTGATTCAACATATGTCACCTCAATAAATATATCAGCAACGGACTCTAGTGTTATGACTCAAGTTCAAGCAGATATCACTTCACTCCTCCTTGCCCGACACAAAATATCAAATCCTACAAATGCTGATTTTAATGTATTAAATCAAGCAGACATTGTTTCGGCAGCTTCAAGCGTCACTGGTATATTCACCATACTTCTTGGTGCAGTTGCGGGCATATCACTTGTTGTTGGTGGTATTGGCATCATGAATATGATGTTGACCACTGTAACAGAACGAACTCGAGAGATCGGTCTACGCAAAGCTATTGGAGCAAAAGCTCGTGATATCAATATTCAATTTCTCATTGAAGCAGTTGCACTTACTGTTATCGGTGGAACAATTGGGGTTATTCTCGGCTGGCTTGTATGTTATGGTATTACCTATTTTGGTGTTCTTGCTACACAAATATCATTAAACTCTATTCTCCTTGCTTTCGGAGTTTCAGCAGCTATCGGTATAGTGTTCGGGTATTACCCTGCTCGCAGAGCCTCAAAACTCAATCCTATCGAAGCATTGAGATACGAATAGCGTCGACAAGAATAGGTCTTATCATGCTAAAATAGCATCATGAAAACAATCCTCATAACTGGCATCAGTCGTGGTATAGGTTGCGCTCTTGCACATAAATTCCTAGATGAAGGATACTTTGTCATTGGAACTTCACAAAATGGAACCATCGATTATACACACCAAAACCTAAACATATTCAAACTCGAGATTACTTCAACAGACTCAATTGAAACATGTGTAACAAATATTTCTTCTCTCATACAAAATCGCAATTCAAAGATAGACATCCTCATCAACAATATTGGTACACTCGAAGATGACAATGAAACGAAGGTTATCGTAGAAAAGTTACGTACAACCCTCGAAGTTAATCTCATTGGAACAATTAATTTTACCGAACACACAATCCCACACCTATCCAATAATGCGCATATCGTGAATATATCTTCTCAAGCAGGTTCACTACAAGATATCGAAGTATTTGAACATTCACATGCACCATTGCGCTACCCTGCATACAAGATATCCAAAGCAGCTTTAAACATGTACACTCGTACACTCGCACTTAGACTCCGACATGAGAATACCAATATTACCGTCTCCTCAGTTCATCCTGGTTGGGTCCGTACAGACATGGGTGGAGCTGATGCCCCACTTACTCCCGAAGAAGCGGCGGCATATATTTACGAACTTGGAATTTCTCGACCAGAGACAGGACAGTTTTGGTTCAAAGGAGAAAAGTATCCGTGGTAATTCTATCGGAAACCTTCAGACGACTAGAGCTTACGACTATCGTAAGCCCAGTGTAGTAATGCTTGGCGTTGCTTGGTATGGCATGAATAATCTCGTGGTCGACAGTTATGTGAAACTTGGGCAACGTGACGGACCATTGCTTTCCAACGTTTGATCTGTCGAACATCATCTGCATGTCGACGTCCCAAATAATATCTACAATACCACTGAAACCAACCACGCGGATCGTCTGGATGTATCCAGCCTTTAGCCTGCCAAACTGAAAGTGGCTGACTTGCATTCACACCAAAATAATTTAGTGATGCAACATGTACATCACTACCCTCGGGCGCGAACTTCGCTTGTACGAACCAATCAGCCGGAAATTCATTCTTGCAATCTCGAAGGTACACACCACCAAATACACCTAGCTCTAACATTTCTTTAGGAGTTAGCTGTGGCTTAAATTCAGGATCAAAATTTTTGCCTACAGGTTCCGTCAATTCATAGCGGTACTTCTTCTGCATCAAATCATCAACAATGACTATTTTGGGAGAATTCATGACAATAGTATATCGCAGAATATACCATTTGACTTCAGGACGTATAAGTATAGTATAGGGTTCAGCAGAACTATTGATTATGAACAACCCCAACCCGTCTCCGCAGGTGTTCCTGCCTTCACGGGTTATGGAACGCCAAGCGGCTTTAGAAGAAAAACGCCTAGAATACTGGGCGAAGATGAAAGATCCGGAAGCGCCTTGGGCAGGAATTCGTGATTTGTATGAACAACATGAAGCATGCCAAGAATATCGCTTTTTGTTTTACAAATTCTTTCTCCTGTCACAAATCATGCTCGCAACAGAAAAAGCCTACAAGCTCTCAGTTCGAGAAGGAAAATCGGTTGACGAATACATACTCACTTCCAAAAGCTTTGTGCCTGACCTCAAAGAAATGTTTGGTGGTAAATTCGATGAAGAAGTGTGTGCTCAGGCCAGAAATATTATCTACGAAAAATGTGCTGAGGACATTTCCTCAACATAACAACTCCACCCGTCGGGTGGAGTAATTTTTTATCAAATACAATAATGCGCAAGAAAAAACCCGCCGACCTGCAGATGCAGATCAAAGGCGGGAATTTTCTAGGTAATCACCTGTAGGCAATTATGCCTTTGGGCGAGCTTCAGAAACAACGATCTTGCGACCATCGAGTTCTGAACCATTGAGCTTTGAGATAGCTGCTTCAGCATCTGCATCAGAACTCATTTCAACGAAGCCAAAGCCCTTTGAACGGCCTGACATCTTATCCATGATAACTGCTGCTGACTCAACGGCACCTGCCTGTTCGAAGTGTGACTTCAGGGTGGCTTCTGTTGTACCCCAGGCAAGACTGCCTACGAAAAGTCTCTTTGACATTTTCTTTATTACCCGCAACGGATCACTTTACAGTAAACGCGCTAGCGGAATCTCTCAGTCCTTAATTGCTAACGCGTACATGACGAGAAATGTACACAGGGGTAGTTTAGCATAGGAAAAGTCGATTGTCAATCAGCATTGTACGCCTCTGTTGAGAGATTTAATCAGAAATATCTGCGCCCATTATTTTCAGTAAAGATGAGACTATTCCCACTCGTGAATCATCAAGGACATTACCCTTTAATGGGTCAATCGCGCCCGTAGCGCTAGCGGACATGGTATCTGTCCCTATGGAAGCAAACATAACTCCAAATTCTTTGCTAGAAGAAACAAAATTTTGAGCAAAAGTATGACCAATCGAAGCAACAGTACCAAATGTACGTTCAGGATGCGTCATACTATACGTTCCAACAACAACAAACATTAAAGCTAATGCGATGGTTCCAAATGCTTGCGCATGATGAAATACTGGACGAATCCCCCGTGTGCGAGTTTTGATCTTTTGTATTGCATCATGTGGGTCACGTACTCGAGATACGCCTTGAATAGATGAAGTCGAGGTCGAATCTGTTATTTTCCATTCGAGATCAGGAACAATGACGGGAAATGAAGCTAACTGAGACGCTGAATGAGTCATCAAATTCATTGACGAGTATTTCGTCGTGGGAAGCGATGGTGCAATAGAAGAAATAGGCATTTTAATGAAACTCTTAGCATCACTTTTGGGTTTTGCTGGATTGATATATGGACCAGAATGAATAATAACCTCCGCGTCACGTTGATGTGCCAAAAGGGACTCTTTCTCTATGAACCAAATACGCCCCACTTTTCGTGACTCAACCTTTTTCATACGACAAAGCTGTCCGACATAATCGTTGGAATACTTGGCCATCTCGGATGCTCGGCGAGACGAGATGTATTCTTTTCCTTCTATAATGATTGAATCTTTCATGAGTATTTCGTACCTATAGTATAGCAATTTAGAAGGAGGATACGTAGATGTTGATAACTGATACATCAAAGTTTCAGATGGTTATCGAATATGAATTACCAACATATCAGAAATCTGCAACTTTAAACAAAAAACGATAAAATCTGATCTAATCAAACACAGTAACTATCAAATTACTGTAATAGCTACCACTTCCATCAAGACCACCTTTTAAACTAAATCTATTCGAATGGTTGAAGGCGAATCAAGACCAATAACAACTAGTCTTATACCAAACCTTACTAAAGCTTGCTAATTTAATATAAAAGTTTATCAAGGTTTACCAAACTATTACCTAGAAAATTGATATATGATATGCTATTCATATGGATACCTCTCGTAAATTCGTCAATATAAAAGAAGCAGCCCTCATGCTCGGTGTAACTCCTCTTACACTCCGTAATTGGGATAAAAGTGGCAAATTAGTCCCCCTCCGTCATCCGCTCAATAACTACCGTGCTTACAAAATTGAAGATATCAATAGACTTTTGGATATTATAGGATCAAATGTAGAAGCTCGTCCGAAGTTACCTCCGAAGAATAAGAAACGAAAGTTGGAAGTAAAACATTTAGACGGATCAACTGACGGTCGAGATAGCGCTTAGTGAAGAGCTATCTCGGATGAATATACAAATAGACTCAGCCCCACAGGAGACATTGTACTTATTTTTGATACAAGTTTGTAAACATTGAGGTACGCGGTGTAATGTAAGTGTCTCTAAACTTGTATCAAAAATAAGTACAATGCCTCCTGTAGGGCGAGAATTACGATTATTTCATCCGAGATAATAGGAGTAGCGCTAGGAGAGCTTACTTAAAAGCATATTCTTGAGCAACTCAGGGTTTGCAGAGCCTTTGGTAGCTTTCATACCTTGTCCGATGAGGAACTGGAGTGATGCCGCCTTTCCTGCCTTATATTCAGCGACTACAGCAGCATTGTTGGCGATGATAGTCTCGATAATCTTGATCAATTCACCTTCATCATTCTTTTGGATCAAACCATTCTTTTCTGCAATTTCCTGAGGTATACCTCCCTTTTCATACATAATAGCGAGAACTTCTTTTGCTCCACGAGAGTTGACGGTACCTCCAGCGATGAGTTGTATGAGTTGGGCAAATGATTGAGCTTGGATTTTATTAACCTCTGAAATATATGTAGCTTCACCGAACTGTTTTTTCAAAATACCGAGATAGTCAGTGAGCATATAGTTTACTGCGAGACGTATCATCTTTGGATCATTCTTGAGAGTAAGAGCGACTGTATCAAAATATGTTGCGAGAATTGCTGAGTCAACAAACACTGCAACCTCCTTCTCTGTCATACCATAGTCACGTGCATAACGTTCACGTTTTGCCCAAGGTAATTCTGGTAATACCTTCTTCAAGGCATCGTGAGAAAACTCTGGTATCTCAGAAATCTTGAGCTTTGGAATATCAGGCTCTGGGAAATAACGATAATCATGAGCACTTTCCTTTGAACGTTGTGAGTAAGTTTCTTTATGTGAATCATCCCATCCACGAGTTTCCTGAACAACCTTCTCCCCTTTCTCTATCATCTCTATCTGACGTTCAACTTCGTACTCTATCGCACCTTCGACAGCACGGAATGAATTTAAGTTCTTTACTTCAGTTTTGGTACCAAACTTTCCAGCAGCGGTATTCTCGGCAGTAGCAACTGAAATATTTGCTTCAACACGCATCTCCCCTTTTTCCATATTTGCTTCACCGGCACCAAGATAGCGCAACAGTAACTGGAGTTCTTTTGCAAAACGGACGGCCGTAGCGGCATCGTGAATCACGGGCTTAGTAACTAATTCCATAAGTGGAACTCCGGCACGATTGAAATTCACGAGACTCTTTTCGTGAGTATCGTGAGTCGATTGAGCTGTGTCTTCTTCGAGGTGAATACGTTCAAGTTCTACACCTGCAAGTGTACCGCCTGAAACAAGTGGGTATGCATACTGACTGATCTGGTAACCCTTTGGTATATCAGGATAAAAATAGTTTTTACGATCCCATTCGGTGAAATCCGCGATGATACCATTCACAGCAACACCTACTTTGAGTACACTAGAAATGGCTTGCTTATTGAGTACGGGAAGTGTTCCGGGGTGACCGAGACACACTGAACATACATTTGCATTGGGCTTTTCTTCGTCTGGATCATTCTTACACGCACAAAACATCTTTGAGGCAGTATTGAGTTCGGCATGGATTTCCAAGCCAATTGTAGTGACATATTTTGATGTAATTTCACTCTGTTCTTTCATGCAACAATAGTACCGTTTTGAGTATAAAGACGCAAATTACTTCTGGAGCTTTTTTGTGATCTCCTCTGATAGCTTCTTGACCGAATCATCATCGAGAATAGTAACTGAAAGTATTTTTTTACAGAATGGCTTGAGATCTTTTTTTGCCTTAGCCAACACCTTCTTGTCTACCATGTCAGTCTTGGTGAGAATAACCATCTCATCTTTTTCAGCCAAAGTCTCATCATATTTCTTGAGCTCTTCACGAATAGTCTTATACGTGGCAACCACGTCTTCATTTTCAAGAGAGATCAGGTGCAGGAGCATCTTGGTACGCTTCACGTGCTTCAAGAATTTATGACCAAGACCCTTACCTTCTGAAGCTCCTTCGATAAGACCAGGAATGTCGGCAAGAATGAAACCGTGAATTGCTCCAAGGTTCGGATCGAGTGTGGTGAAGGCATAACTACCAACCTTTGCACGAGCATTGGTGAGTACATTCAAGAGACTTGATTTGCCGGCATTCGGAAGACCGATAAGTCCTGCATCAGCAATAAGGTTGATCTCAACCGTGAAATCAGCTTCTTCACCTTCTGCACCAGGGGTTGATTGTTCAGGACGAATGTTAGTAGATGCCTTGAAATATTCATTACCGAGTCCACCATGTCCTCCATGAAGAATCTTTGAGATCTGCGCATCTTCGACAAGTTCAACGACACGACCTGTAGCATGGTTGGTGATGATAGAACCAATAGGAAGATCGATGTAGAGATCATCCCCTGCTTTACCTTGTCGACTACGATTTTGACCAGCGTCACCATTGCCGGCAACGAATTCTTTCTTTGCTTTGTGACGTGCAAGAATATTGATGTCGCGAACCGCACGAACATACACATCTCCACCAGCACCGCCGTTTCCACCAGCAGCACCACCATATTCTTTGAATTTCTCATGCAACCAACGTACAACGCCGCCACCGCCGTTGCCTGCCTTTGCATGGAATTGTAATTCGTCTACGAAAGCCATAATGGCTATACCATAGCGCACTTTTGGTTTTTTATCTAATTTCTATAGAATTGTGGCCTTATTTCTATATTCCCGAAGAATTGATGAGTTCAAGAAATGCCGCTTCGGTTTCTGGTGTTATTGCCTGAAAAAAGTGTGTCATACGATTGTCCATTCCAGTATCAGTGACATAATGCGTGCGTGCATAGTCGAGATGCCCTTTTGTAAACTGTTCCGACCCATTCATGCCAAAATAATTTTTCAATTGAGCCATTCTTTCAGCAATTTCTGGTCCAGAAAAAAGATACTCTATTACATCAGCTTTCATCTTCTCGATGCTCACATTCGTATCATGATCTGAATTATTTCTAATCAAACCATCTACTTCAAAATCTTTTCGAGTGTATGAAATATTTGATGGGTCAAATCCTTTTGAAAAATGATCCCATAAAGCTGCATATGGTCGTATAGAATGCCCCTTCTCATGAGCTTCAATTATACTCATTTGTTTTGGTGTCGGTTTTTCTGAAGTCCAAGGAATCGTCCAATTGATTGGAACAAAATTTTCTGTCGGTTCTTCCGAAGTAAAACTAATCTGTGTCTCAGAGGTAATCCGTTTGAGTGATTCAGCTAATTCATTTTCAATTTCCTCCCGAGTGGTGAGGATGTAATTTGTTGGATTATAATTTGGATTTCTTGAAGTATACACAACGCCATGTTGGTCTTTGAAGCATGTTAGATGTTTCAGTTCTGGCGTTGAAAATGGAGTGAATACCAGCTTTTTTATACGTTCAGCTTCAAGTAATTCTTTACGGTATAAAAGATCAACTATCTGAGCTTTGATCACAGGATTATTCACCCTTTCAATCAAAAGCACACTATCATTACCTTCAAAATTTGCCTGTGACTCAATATCAAGTGCTTGTGGATCTTGTGCTGAAGGTGATGATTCAATCATTTTTGTACTTCAACTAAATTCTTACTGATAATCTTGGCCGAATATGTTGCATCTGACGGTCTATCGAACAGAAAAGTACCTTTGAATTTTTTACCTGCGAGCAATAATGGCAACCAATGTTCATCATCTGACCACATCTGTGAGTAAGGTATCTCATTCTTTTCGAACCACTGAGGTTTCATTTCTTCGGTCTCTATTGCCTCACCACTGAATTCAGTGACTTTAAACACATGAACTTCCATAAGCTTTGTCGGATCACTTTGAAATTCGAAATCGAGTACACCAACTTCATTCATGGTTGTAACCGTAATACCTGACTCTTCTTGTACTTCCCTGCGTGCGGCAGCATCGATGGTTTCCCCTTGCTCAAGTTTCCCACCGAAACCATTCCAGCGGCCTTCACCAAAACCACGTTTCTTCATACCGAGGAGGATACGAGTATCTTTAACGATCAGACAGAGAGTAAGGATTTTTTTAGGCTTTTGGTTTATCATATTTTTTATACTTATCCTTGTAATGTTTCTCATACTCACTAAAAGGCTCAAGTCCCGCCGCTTTTCTTCTCGCGTCCAGATTATTTGGGTCTTCAATTGGTCTAGGAATCATTGGGTCACCCATCTTTTCACTGAAAAATTGAGTTCCATATAATTGAGGCCTGCCTTCATGTACACGAATACGATCTTCGAGATATGCAATATTACTACTATCAACATCTACTTTAGGCTGTTGCTTCATCATTTCCAAACACTGTTTTTGAAATGCAAGATCATGATCCGCATGTTGAACCAATAACCACGCATCATTTGAAATATCTTTTCCCACCTTTGAAATAGTTGGCCACCCAATTTCAGCAACAATTTCTTTCATTCTCTTTGTGTTTCGAGCATCAAGAGTATTATCTTCTTCTGATTCAATTATCATGTCATTTTCTAAAGCTCGAGTACGCATCGCCTGATCTTCAGCACACATCTGCTGTATTTCTTGAATATATGATTCGTATGAAATTGGTGGAGGTATTTTTTCTGCCATACATTTAGTTAAGCTTAAAATCTACAATCTTAACAATTGTATCCCTATTCACAGAATTACCATAATATGACTTATATACATCAAACATTTTTTCTTTACTCTCAAATCGTTCATGCCCCACGAAATCTTCATCACCAATTTGCCCTAGTGTTTTTTCTTTAATAGCTAGAATCTGTGCCTTTGCAAATTCTTTCTTCGTCACACTATTCAACAAACTTATAATATCTCCAGTTCGCAAATCTTTATCATCAAACAAACGCCACGTTGAAGTCTTTTCTCCTGAAAGGATGAGTGGTACTAATTCTGTTGAAAATTTGAGTGTTTTCATACTACTTCCCCGCTCCGTGACACTTCTTGTACTTTTTACCGCTTCCACAAGGACAGAGATCATTCCTGCCGACTTCACCTTCTTTCTTTTTTGTAGGAGTTGCTGAACCATCACCACCTGAAATTTCTTGTGCATTTGTTTGAATTTCTTTCATTTCTTCAGGGGCTTGAACAGGCTTACCATTATTGGTAGGTACCACATGAGGAATCATGCGAACAACTTGCTCCTTCATAGCGAACTGCATTTCCTTGAATAGACGAAGGCCTTCTTTCTTGTATTCAACCAATGGATCTCGTTGACCGTAGGCGCGGAGATTAACACTTGAGCGGGTATAATCCATAACCTCGAGGTGTTCAACCCAAAACATATCAATAGCTTGAAGCAAAATAATGCGAACAGCTGAAATGAAAGCTTCACGACCATGTTCAGCAATTTTCTTTTCAACCATGGCGAGTGCATCAGTATCCCCAGTGAGTATTTCACGTAAATAATTTTCAACTTGTTCGAGTGAACCAAGGAGAAGCATACGGCGATTCTTGTACACTGAAGAACGTTGATGATTGATAACGTCATCAAATTCAAGGACATGCTTACGGGCATCAAAGTTGAATCCTTCGATCTTTTGTTGAGCACTCTCAATAGAACGTGAAATAAGTTTATGTTCGATTGCTTCGTCTTCAGCCATACCAAGCTTGCCAATCATAGACTTCAACATATCTGAAGCAAATACACGCATAAGAGAATCTTCCAGTGATACGAAGAATTGGGTCTCGCCTGGATCACCTTGGCGACCCGAACGACCACGAAGTTGATTGTCGATACGACGCGCTTCATGACGTTCAGTACCCATCACAAACAAACCTCCTGCTTTCTTGATCTCTTCAGCAGATTCTGGAGTGTTTGGGTTACCTCCAAGTTTGATATCCACTCCACGTCCTGCCATGTTGGTAGCAATAGTAACTGCCCCCTTCTTGCCCGCCTGAGCAATAATCTCTCCTTCACGTTCATGATTCTTGGCATTCAAAATTTCATGAGGAATGCCCTCAGCTTTCAAAAATGCTGACAACACTTCATTTCTTTCAATAGAAACTGTACCAATCAATACTGGTTGACCTTTTGCGTGTAATTCTTTGACCTTACGCGCCAATGCCTTGAATTTACCCATTTCCGTACGGAAAATCTGATCATTGGAATCAATACGAACTGCAGATTTATTTGTAGGGACAATATAAACTTCGAGACCATACACTTTATAAAACTCTTCAGCTGACGTTGATGCGGTACCAGTCATACCTCCCATCTTGGGATACATACGAAAAAAGTTCTGGAATGTAATAGATGCGTATGTGCGTGATTCTTGTTGAATATTCACACCTTCTTTGGCCTCAATTGCTTGGTGCAAACCATCTGACCAACGACGGCCAGGCTGGAGGCGTCCGGTGAATTCATCAACAATAACAATTTCATTATTTTTAACGACGTATTCTTTGTCTTTGGTATATATGGCACGAGCTTTGATTGCAGTCTCCAAATGGTGCACATACTTGATGCCTTTGTCTGTATAGATATTTTCTATATTGAGCTCTTTCTCAGCCTTGGTAATACCGTCTGCAGTCAGAGAAATAGATTTGTGTTTTTCATCAACTGTATAATCCTCATCTTTCTTGAATGCGGTAACCAAAGAAGCAAACTGTTTGTATATATTCTCAGCATTACGAGTTGGTGCAGAAATAATAAGTGGTGTACGTGCTTCATCAATCAAAATAGAATCGATTTCGTCGACTATTGCATAATTTGGCTCACGTTGACGCAAACGATCAGGACTGTATTCAAGGTTGTCACGGAGATAATCAAAACCAAATTCATTATTTGTTCCATAGGTAATATCAGCTCTGTATGATTCACTTCTTGGAACAGGACGTAGGAATTCATGAACAACTTTGAATGAACCAAGTTGATCGCGTTCTTTGTCGAGAGGGTCGGAACCACTCTCTTGCTTGTCATTCCGGCGGAGGCCGGAATCCAGAGTCACGGACGATGTATCCTGTTCTTTCTTCTGGACCCCGTCCTTCGACGGGGTGACATCAGACTTGTGTTTAGGATCATATAAGAAACTTGATTCGCTACCGATTACACCAACTGAAAGTCCGAGGAAATCATATATCTGACCCATCCATACCGCATCACGTCTCGAGAGGTAATCGTTAACTGTGACAACGTGAACACCTTTACCAGAAAGTGCATTCAAATATGCAGGAAGTGTTGCAACCAATGTTTTACCTTCACCTGTTCTCATTTCAGCAATACCTCCAGCATTCAAAACCATACCTCCGATAAGTTGTACATCAAAATGTCTTTGTCCTAGTGTTCTTTTAGAAGCTTCACGAACAACAGCAAATGCCTCTGGTAAAAGATCATTGATAGTCTCTTTATTCGCGAGTCGTTGCTTGAATTCAGCTGTTTTTGCCTTTAATTCTATATCAGAAAGAGCCTTAATACCTGATTCAAGTGCATTAATTTTGCCAACCAATGGCTGGAATTTCTTTACATTCTGGGTATGTGAACCCCCCTTTAATATATCTAAAAATGCCATATGTACGGCCTACTATATCACATATTTACTAATTAACCCATTCCACTTCACCCTCAATCTCAATACCAGTTTTTTCTTTAACACAATCCATAAGTATACGTGCGAGACTTGTAACTTCGTCCGCAGTTGCACCTGGCTCACTTACGAGGACTAATGCCTGTTTTTCGTATACTCGGACGCGACCATGTTTCAGACCTTTCATGTTACATATTTTATCTAATATCCAACCTAGTGGAATTTTGACGTTATTATCTGGCTCAACAAAATGAGGTAAATCAGGATACGTCTTTTTCAAATCTTCAAACTTTTTTTGAGAAACAATTGGATTCTTAAAAAATGAACCCGCAGTCCCCCACTGTTTCCAATCAGGCAATTTTGCAGCACGAATAGAAATTACTGCATTACGAACCTGAGACACACTGAGTGTGACTTTATGTTCAATTTCTTTTTTAAAATACTCTTTCAAATCTTTATATTCAATATGTACCTGACCAACTTTATAGGCAAAAAATGTAACACTCGTAATGATATAACGCCCCTTTTGATGTTTGAACAAACTATCACGATACCCGAACGTACATTCACTATTCGACAATTCAACACATTTCAAAGTCTGAGTATCGAGTGCACGAACTGAGACTATGAGTCGGGATGTTTCGACGCCATATGCACCGATATTTTGTACAGGTGCCGCACCAACAGTTCCAGGAATCGCTGAAAGATTTTCAAATCCATATATGCCAGCATCAACGGTGTACGCGACTAGATCATCCCACACTTCACCTGCTCCTATAGTTAACTGTTCTCCACTTGAGACGATTCCCTTTATATTCATCCTGATAACCAAACCATCAAATCCTTTATCAGATATGAGCATATTTGATCCTCCACCTATAACCAATATACGTAATGACTTTTCTTGAGCAAAACGAACAGCTTCAACAAGCTCATCTTCAGAGTGTACAGAACAAAAAAATCGAGCTTTACCACCTATTTTGAAAGTAGTGTATTGGGCCAAAGAAATATGTTCTTGAATCGACATAGCTTAACTCTAGCAATAATCACGCAAAGAACCAAGAACTGTGAATATGTGTGTTGTAATCACAACCTAATGTGGTATAATATTGTCATGAGTACCCGTGTGGGCACTCTCCAAAATAAATGTTTCGCAAAGTGCCGCCCTCGGCGGCCTTTTGCGTGATGGGGCGTGCGTCACTTTCAGAAAATAAGATGGGGATGAATATGGTTAAGTACGAGGAGATGCATTATCACCCAATAGGGTTTTCTAAAGTGCGCCGAGGATGGGTAGCCAGCGATCAGCGCCCGCAGGCGACGGAAGAAAACCCTATTGGGTGATAATGCATCTCAACACGTATCTTGTGCGTCTTGTTTTCTGAATACCTTACACGTTATAATTACACCAGATTGCTCCAAGTGACGGCGGGCGAATGTACTCATAAAATTTAAACATTTTTATTTGGAGCTCACACTCGCTCGCCATCAGTCGGCGTAACATGTGTTTATCACATGCGCAACAAAAAACTCAACATCAGTTGAGTTTTTTGTTGCGCCTAATCTAATTCCCTATTTCGATGATTGTATCTGTTTTATCGCAGCATCAACCTGATCTTTCAATTCTGGATGATCCTTGATAATAGCACCGAGAGTCTGTGTGGCTGCCCATTTCATTCCTGCAGCAAACTGGACTTGGGCAAGCTGAACCTTGGCTTGTACATCAGTCGAACTTGCAGCAACAAATTTGGTATAAATCGCTATAGCCTTGTCATATTTTTTGACAGACGTGTATATTTGCGCCATACGAACAGTCTCAAACATAGCAGGATCACTCTTGAACAATGTACGCGCCTCATCTTCCTTACCTGCAATGATTAAGACTGTGGCATATACTACCTGAGCTTCTGGATACGTTGGATCAAGCTCATATGCTTGCTTGAGTAATGCAACTGCTTCATTAGTTTTTCCACTGTTAACATAATTATTTGCAAGCTCAAACATGACACCTTGTTTACGTGGAGTAAGTCTATGGGCGTTTTCCAATATGACTTGAGCCTCTTGTGTCTGTCCAATACTATCCAACATTCCTCCTGCAAGGACATATATACGTGCATCTTGCGGAGTTGCAGTTATTTGAGCCTGAATCTCCTTCATAGCCAACTGAGAAAATGCTTGTTTAGTAGGACCAGGAATTTGCTGCTTCGCAACAATTTGTCCTGCACAATTTATAAGCTGCTCACGAGATTCTTGGTTTGCTGTGTACTGATTGAGTTCAAATACATTTTGGAACAACGTGACGTCAGGTTTATCACTACCACATGACTGTAATGCGGCAATCAGTGCAGTGTTAGCTTGGGCTGGACGAAGCACGAAGAAATATACAACTACGACCAATGCAATGATTGCCACTGGTGCGACTATATATTCAGCGGCATCATTACCAACTTCTTTGGTGCCAAGGAATTTGATAGGTGTACCAACATTCAAAGCATGGGCACACGACAACATAATAAAGAACATCACATAACTCGCAATGTTATCAAACACGAATACGTTGTGCACTGCATACCCCACAATCAAACCAGTCAATACACTTTTCTCAGCAACTGTTATCTTTGAACGCCATACAGCAACAATGAAAAGAACATACAATGCAAGATATGCGATCAAACCAATAAGTCCGGAAGCGACAAACCAGTCTATAAACACACTGTGAGCACGATCAAACCATTGTTCCTGTGACCACATCTTTGGTTCATAGTTTGCATTAAAGATATAGTTGAAATTTTCTTGACCCCAACCAAAGAGTGGGCGTTCCATTCCCCCCTTTATTGCCATCGGCCAGATATACCCGCGGGCTTGAGTCTTGTTATCTTCCCACGAAATAGTTGCGAGTCGATTCAGGACTTCGTGATTTTGGATATATGTAGCAAGACTGTTGAGTGGCTGATTATTCTTGATGAAATGATCGGGACGATTTTGCCAGAATATAATTCCTGCAAGGATAATAAGAATAATAATAGAGCCGGAAATAATACGGGACTTCTTACTTTCTTTTGTTGCAAAAATTGCATAGAGAGTGAGTGCGAGCATTGCTCCTCCGACAAGTCCGAGAATCGTACCGCGTGTAGCTGTCTCAAAGAGAACAAAACTAAAAAGAAGTGCGAGGATACCGTATACCCATTGCAAGATCTGATAATTTGCTATTTTACGACTACGTGCAACAAAGAAAAGATATGCAGCGATAAATGCATGGAACAGCATATACACAGCGAGATATGCAGCGTTACCAAGTGACGCATCGAGACGTGTAGAACCTTGGTGAATTTGAGCTCCGCCACCAAGTTGAACAAGACCGTAAATAGCAACAATCAAGGCAACAAACGTAGAAATGTGCAACCAGTGATGTAGGAGATTCTTGCTCTTCTCATGAGAACCGAACACTGAAGAAGTGACCATGAAGAACATCCACAAATGAATAATCATCATCCAACCTTCCATACGCTCGAAGTTTGACCACATACTGCGAAGTGGATTGACACCGAGAAGGTCGGCGATCAAAACAATGAGAGTAAAGAGCGTGATGCCGATAGTGAGAGCTGAAATTCGTGGGCGATACTTTGCATCAACAAAATTCAAGACAACCCAACCGAAGAAGGCGATTTCAACAAGAATACGGAAATAAAAGGCTTTTCCAGTGATGAATGGGAAAAAGAGAGCATTGACGAAGTTGAATGGAAATATATGAACAAGTGATTCGATAGGAGCAAGAAGAGCAAATAGCGGTATGAGAAAAAGAGATGCGAGAACTATAAAACGGGTTATTTTTGAGATATTCATAAAGTGATAATCGATGCTATGTTTATAATTAATAACAGTGTTTGAAATCCTATCATACTTAATCAGTCGAGAATACTCAACAAGAGCCCAAATGCATGATACTATGGCGTATATCAAAGCCATGGAACGCCTCAAACACTATACCTATTCCCTATTACGTAAAAGCGAGAAATACACCAAGACGGATATGGTGTATCTCGTCAAAAGTGGGTTTTGGATGAATTTGAGTTATATCAGTAATTCAATATTCGCTTTTCTACTTTCAGTTGCTTTTGCAAAACTACTCTCCAAAGAAGTGTTTGGTACCTACCAATTTATTTTATCGATTGGAACAATGATTGGTTCATTAACATTAACCGGTATGAATAATGCCGTTATACAAGCCGTAGCAAGAGGATACGAAGGAACAGTGAAACGGTCTATTCCTGTACAGCTAAAATACAATATAGTTGCAACTATAGCTGCACTCGGCGTAGCTATATATTACTGGATGAATTCCAACCAGCAATTAGCTCTCGGAATATTAGTAATTGGAATACTCACTCCCGTCTTTAATACGTATAACACATATACCGCATTACTAACTGGTAAAAAAGATTTCTACTCAGGATTTAAGTTTTCTTTGGCTTTGAATCTTCCCTATTTTATAACAATGGGATCATGTCTATTTTTTCTCAATGATCCATTAATGCTCGTTCTCATAAACCTTGGAGTTAACACTCTTGTAACCTTCATCCTGTATAAAGTAGCTATTCGCATATACAGACCCAATGATCAACATGATCCATCAGCAATTTCTTTAGGTAAACATCTGAGTATCGCAGGAATTATAAGTGCCATAGCAAATCAAGCTGATACTGTATTGATATTCCATTATCTTGGAACGGTGCCACTTGCCATATACGCATTCGCAAGTACCATACCTGAAAAAGCATATGGGATACTCAAAAGCGTATCAATGATGGCTTTTCCAAAACTATCCGAACGATCGCATGCAGAACTAAAAAGTACAGTCGTATCAAAATCAATGCGACTCGCTGGATTAAATATTATGATGTCGGCAATATATATTGCTTGTGCACCACTTATTTTCTATATCTTTTTCCCAAATTATTCAAGTGCCATCATCTACTCCCAAGGTTACGCATGTGCTTTAATATTTTCTACGCTAACCAATATGTCGGTAACAGTACTTACCGCAATGCAGGCAACAAAGGAAATATACGCATATAACATTGTGAGTCCTATCATCAATATCTCTCTTATGGCTGGGCTTATTATGCCTTTAGGACTTTGGGGTCTTATCCTTGCACGAGGAATAGGTGGTGCACTGAGTTTTATATTCTCACTTATACTGATTAAGTATAAGAAGATTGTATAAATTATTTTGTAGCTTCGAAATAATAACCGAGTGGCATATATTTCGCTGACATCTTATTGTTAGGTCTCAAATATAATAAAAGCCTATCAAGTTTTTCACAGATATACATGGTGCTGTGCGCAAACCATGGCCACACCATAAATCCAAAGAGATTATGGTGTATAACACTGAATGCGCCAGAGCCCAATTCGTGCACCGTAACTGAACTGAAACCAGCGTCAATACATATCTTTTCAAGAGCAAACCGCGTATATCTAAAATAGTCACTCGGAGAGCCGTGAACATTGTACATAAATGGTACTACACCAACCATGCGTCCGCCCGACTTCAAAACCCGATGAGCTTCAGTAACAGCGGTTTTATAGTCATATACATGCTCTAGAACATTTATAAAAAATACTGCAGAAAAATCAGACACTTCAAACGGCCATTTCTGTTGAGCATCAAACAATACATCAACATCGTATGATGCATCTATGTTACTGACAATAAATACATGATTTCCTTGTATCAATTCTTGATACCCGGATTTTTTTGAACCACCAATATCTAATATCTTACCGTCAACATGCAATTTTGACAGCATCTCGTATTCTTTAATTCTAAGGAATGATTTTGTCTTCATGGTTATTTATGAGCTACAAATGCAAGATCAAATGCAAATAGACGCGGGCACATACGAGCAAGAATACCGAGTCTTCCCATACCTACAATTTGAGCATCTTTGAAATATCTAAGAAGCATGACTCGCAATTCAACTGCAGAAAACTGATTTATATGTGTCGGATCAGATAGAGGAGTGTATTTTTTGATAGCGAAAAGATATTTAATTCTATTTTTGAGACTAAATGCATTGGGCACTGAACCAGTAAATACTCCACCAGGTAAAAGAATATGTGAAACTTTTTCCATCACTTTATCTGGATAAAATACATGCTCCAAAAATTCTCCAGCAACTACCGCATCAAAATTACCACCAGGAAATTGAGGCCAGTCACTTTGAATATCAAATGACATGGTCTCTATACCCAACGAATCATGTGCTCTCTTGAGACTAATGGTGTCTATATCAACACCAATGACTGTATTATCTTTAGAAAAATATGAAGTAAGTGCCCCATCTCTGCAACCCAAATCTAACACTCGCTTTCCAGTACCAATGATATTGGCAAATAATTCACCGCGATCAGACTTCATAATACTAAAACCTGACGCCCGAGCAGTTCCATGATGATGCTCATACATTTTTTTTAGTGTGTCATTCATATACGTATATTAACGGATCATATTATTTTGGTTTCGCGACAATAACAATAGTCTCAACATATCGCGGAGTAGCCAGACTCAATAGCTTGTACACAACATTCAAAACCTTCTTCTTCCAACTCTCACGGTGTTCGACAAAAAGCCTATACAAAAATGATACTTCGACCACTTCCCAACCATGTCTGTGCAACAAAGTTCTAAGTGTCTTCTCATTAAAATAAAAAACGTGCTCAGGATTTATTGTAGGCTCCCCTTTTGACATCTTCTCCGTCATCGTAAAAAGATTGAATGTATTCGGTGTACTAATAATAAGCTTTCCATCCTTGGAAACATTTCTGAGACAACTTTCGAGAAACAGCCCAGGATTTGAGACGTGTTCAATAAGATCTCCTGCAAACAATATATCGACTTTTTCTGGCAACAAGAAATTCTCAGCACTTGCTTGTATGTACAAAGGTCCCTTATATACAGACTGATCAAATTCAATATCGAGACCATAAACCTTACGAGCTCTATTCTTCAATATTTTATGTATCCACTTTGGATTATTCACATTAACCCCTTGTCCCCAGAACCCAAGATCCAACACACTATCAGTACCTGAAATATGTGTCTCTATTAATTCAATTTTGTCTTTATATATTTTCATATCATTTACAATCTGACATAACTTCTCTTAGACGTATTCCCAGATTACGAAGATCCTGTGATTCAGCAAACAAACGCAGTATCTGTTGTGCTGCTACTCTGTTAGCACTACTATACCCCAAGATCTTCTCGAGAGCACGAGCGAGGTCAGTCGCATCACCTTGTTTAAATATAAAATCTTTAGAAACATGATTCTTAAAATCATCACTTGAAGCTACTACCATACACTCGCACGCCAATGCTTCAAAAATAGTTTTGTCATACATGCCGCTTTGACTGAGATTTACAAATATCTCATGACTCGAATATACATGAGGAGTTTCAACATTAGGTACACCTGACTTAAATAATACGTAGTCTGTAAGACCTAATTCGCTTACCTGTTTCTTAAGCAATTCATAATATGATCTGTCTTCAGGAAGAGCATCTCCATATATAGAAGCAATAAATGCCATGTTTTTTTGTTTCAATATACTGAGGGCGTTTATAAACACATCAATATTTTTTGAAGAAGAAATACGACCAAGAGATAAAATAGAATGTGGTACACGTTGCACTGAAACATCAGATTTAAACATGTCCATATCTACTCCAACTGGCATAAAAATAGTTTTCGTATACTTAGCAGTATATGAATATTTTGAGGTACAAAATACCTTTGTACAAAAAGCGGCGGCGAAGTCGGTAACCCAACTACCCGCATAATGGTTTCTCCACATATACACTCGTTTGCCCAATAGTTTCCAAATAATACCGCCAAGAATAGGATACTCCTGATTCTGGTGGACAAAGACTGCATCATACTGATTTCTCAATCTACATATGAGTCCGTAGAATATAAACAGATACATCATTCGAGACTTTTTCTCTTCTTTCCCAAGAGAAAAAACTTGAACATTAGCAGGTAGATCATAGTCACCTTTATATAAACAGACGACGATAACACTCTCAAATTGCGCGGCTAACTTAATAATCCAACGATGGAAAAAACTGAGTACGCTGTCATTCTTGTCTACTTTTTGGGTAAAAATTAATAATTTCATATATTCTGTGCATCATATTCCCACACTTTCTTCTGTAGAAGATCACTTTCTCCTAACGTCATATACGTTTGTGCATCAGCTGCTGCACGCTCCCTTATTCGAGAAGCAAACGATCGATCACTATAATATTTTTCTAAAGCTGCGGTTAACGCACCACGATCACGTACTGGCACAATCAACCCATTTTTTTCATGTACGATAAATTCATCAGCACAACCAACACGAGTCATAATAACCGGCGTCCCCACTGAAGCTACCTCAATGATTGTCATACCCCATCCTTCATAATCTGAAGATAGAACAAAAACATCAGATGTTTTCATGCAAGAAATAAATTGTGTACTCAAAGAACTATCTACTTTTACTACTGAACCAAGGTTTCTGTCCGTAATACATCTTTGTATAACTGATTCACTTGGACCAGATCCGATAATGATCATCCCAACTTTCTGATGTTGTTTTCTGAATTCATCAAAAGCCTCTATTGCTAAAGGAATATTTTTTTGAGGGACGAATCGTGAAGCGACTAGAACGATCCACTCAAACTCTGGATATTGTTTATGTAAATCAGTACTCACAGAAACCATCTTAGTTTTTGAAGCATCGACAAATACAGGCGCGATGACTATCTTTTTTGCATCAATACCAATCGTGTCATGTATGTATGTTGCAATCTTTTGAGAAACAACTCGTATAGATGTCGCACGACGTAATACAAAAGGAGCAATTCTAGCTTGAATATTCTGGCGAATTGATTCACCTTTAAAGTATGGACTGAAAAAATCTATATGGACCTGAACACTAAGGGGTACGAAAGTTAAACAAGAAATAATAAAACCAATAAGACCTAATTCGAATGGATCCTGAACAGTCACAATGCTTGTCTTTTTTGCTAGTCGTCTCGCAACAAAAATAGCTTTGCATACAGAAATAAGTTTTGATCTTGAAACAATAGGATGTACAACAACCCCATTCTGCAACATGATTGGATATTGAGTCGTTGCGCCCAAAAGGATAATGTCTATACCTTCAACCAAAGAACCATAGTGTTCCATGCGCCCTCGAACTGATGTTCCAGTTTTTTCAATAGACTTATCAATAGAAAGCATCAGCAAATGCATGTGTTGGTATATTATTTATGGGACACCTTGATCAATTCATCCCCAATCTGTTCCCATGTATGTACGAAACTAATAGCTTGAACTTTCTTTGCTTGAATAGCTCTATTCTTGGGATCTGCTATCCATACAATCTTGTCTACAATGTCTTTTTTATTGAGAGGATCAACAAATACCGCAGCATCTTTGATGCGATTCGTGATACCTGTCTCAGTAGTCACGACGAATGGTGTGCCTGTACCTATGGCGTCATAAATCATATTAGGGCTTATATCTCCAATAGAAACAAGAATAACGGCATATGCATGACGTATCTTTTCCACAAAACTATCGTATACAGCCTTACCACAATCAAGCTCGATCGGTTCAAGTCCTTTTTTCTGAATTTCAATCTGAGCCTCAGCAAAAGCTTCTTTGAGTAATTCAGCATTCTTCCATTTGAGATGTCTTGTACCTGCAACAAAAAATCTTCCTTCTGGTTCAGCGAATGTTTCTCGAGGATGGCAAAAATTCTCGACAATTGATTGTTTCTTGGGATCTAATCTATATACCTTCGTAAATATATTTTGCTGCCATTGTGTACTAAATACAACTGTTCGAGCATAACGTAGAGCTTTGCCACCTAAAGAAAAAACTAATTTCTCTTTTCGAGAAAGCTTTTCCATTCTGGTACTATAAAAATCCTTAAACAATACCAGATCCCCCGTTCGCTCTACATATGATTCCCATAGGAAATCGCCACCAGTACGTAATACGTATTTCTTATGCATTAACATACATGCAAGCATCGTAGGTACTGCAGCACTCCACGTATCAAGTACGAGAATCAGATCAGCATTCCAACCCTTTCTGAGTATCTTTGAAAAATATAAAACATGTCGAACCAGTGGAGGAAATGCACGCTCCCAACGATATGCAGCAACTTTAACTTCATGACCCTGTTTCTTCCAGGTCTCATAGAGATTGCGGGCGTACTGTGCGGGACCGCCGATATCTGGTGGGTATATGCCTGTAGCAATCAAAATCTTCATACAAATATGATAGCACAGGTTAATGTTCAATGTTCAAGTCTCAATTTTCAATGAAATCACCATATACTACTGCAGCCTCATTGATCATTGCGTTATTGAACATTGATCATTTCTACAGTGAACCAAATATTTTTTTCATCTTCTCCACTACACTTTCCCATTGATATTTCTTCTCAACCATAGTTCGTGCACGCCCTACAATATATTCACGAGATTCTTTGTCTTTGATGAGCTTTTCAACTTTTTGCGCAATACTCTTTGGGTTGTGTACTTCACAGAAAAGCCCAGTTTCACCATCAATCAAGAAATCAGGAATACCACCAACTGGTGTTGCAATAACGGGAATACCTGCAGCCATTGCTTCCAGGAATGAATTGCCTAACCCTTCAGTCAAAGACGGACGAATAAAGATATCGGCAATTTTAAGATACGAGACCATTTCATCATGAGGAACATAATCAACAAATATGACACGATTCTCGAGTTTCAAATCAGATACCAATGTTTTGAGATTTGCCATCAAGACACCTGAACCAACTTGGAGTAATTTCACCTGCTCAGGCAAATACAGTAATGCGGATATAATATCTGCGACAGCATTCTTTTCAACGAGCCGACCTGTGTGAATCAAAATAATATCGTTTTCTTTTTTACCGATACGTGCAGAAATCTCAGCTCTCTCCTCAGTAGAAAGTGTTTTTGTGAACAAATTCAGATTAACTGCATTTGGCACCAAATCAATTGGACATGTAGCACTCATAGATGTTGACCATTCTGCCAAATAGTTCGATATGACTTGAATAGCATCAGCAGCTTTAAATATTTTTTTAAATAGAGGCTTCAATATTCCAGCACGTTTCTCAAAATGATCTCCTTCTTGGATCGTGAGCAAGAAAGGTACGTTAGAATTTTTTTGCTTGAATAGATGTGCGGCAAAACCAGCGTAACTTGCCATAATAGCCCACGTAGCATGATACGTATGTTGTGTATGAAGATGTAACGCCTTTCTGTATGCAACAAATGGGAAAAGAAGTTTCTGAATAAAACCCATGTTATTGAGCACTCGATACACATTCACATTACCAATGCGCTCTACTTGATTATTGATTATTGAGTCTTGAACATTTTTTCTTCCATCCCCAATAGTAATCATGTCAAAAATAATATCATCTGAAGATATTCGATCAGTTATCTCTTTGACTGCAACCTCAGCCCCTCCAACAAATGTAGGATAATACGTTAGAGAAAATATGAGGATTCTGCGTGGTTTTGTATTCATGGAATATCACCTCTCATACTTCCACATCTCTAATCGACTTTCAACACCTTCTTCAAAACATCTTCAGGAACTTCTTCAGGGGTTTGTGCTTGGGTAGATGCTTTGACTGTAGATTGAACAGGTTTATTTTGGACAATAGGTAAGACTGGTGTTGGTGACTTCTGTGCAACGGACGGTTGAATAGTGGATACTTTTTCAGGAATACGAGAATCCGGCTTCGGAGTAGGAATAATAGCAGAAACCAAATCCTCTATATTCGAAGTTGGTTTTTTAGTATTTGAAACATGTTTCAAATCTTTCAAAGATGCTAGTGATACAAACTCACCCTCATCACCTTCATCATCCATATCCGAATCAGTGGAAATTCCAATTATTGGTTTTGAAGATACTGGCTTGGAATGTTGTACAGGTGATCCAGTTCGCATAGGTTGCTGAGCTCCTACAGATGTTTGTTGCGCTGGAGCCGGCTGGTTCGTCACTGATTGTGTTGACGCTGACTGAGACTTCCCCAATACAGCCGCGAGTGCATTCTTGAGATCACTCACATTTTTGGGCGATTGAGCCTTTGGATCTATACGTGCTTGAGGAGCCTGCTTGGGTGTAAGTGAGGATAAAGAAACAGGCTGGGCTGACCGAGGTTTAATTTCAGACGAAATAGGAGCAGAAACTGCTGGTCGAGGCCACTCAGACAATGCTTTTGGAGTGACAGGGGTGGCAATTTTGGCTACGGGTGAAGAAACTGGTACTGAAGCTTTTGACGGAATTGTAGGCTGTGCTGCTTTATCGCTTGTTTTGACCACATTCAGATTTGGTGAAGTTTTTTGAGTTTGGGCTACAGGCACCGAACTATTTGTAGTTGTTTTGGGAATACTTGGTGTAGAAGCAACCGCTGACGTAATAGCAGCTCTCACTGGAGAAGATTGTGCAGGCTTTGCTGGAGTTGCCGTGGTCGAAGTTGCAGATGTAGGAACTGCGACTGGCGCTGGAGCTTTCTTCACACCAATTGCTTCATGAAACTTAACAATATCCTCTTCAACAGAAGCACGTGAACGTGCAAATTGTTCTCGGGATGAAGCGATAATCTCCTTTATATACGAAACATCCGGATGTGGTATTGGTGGCAATGTAACTGCTGAAAATGGTGATGATGACAAACCATCGATCATCAGCTTGAGGTAAATCTGAGTAAAACCGAGGTTGACCAAATCTTCAATCATGAACTGTGGAGAAAATTCCTTTTCTAATGCCTCTGCATCTGTAGCACCAACACGAAATACAATCATCGTACCAACGTTACCGAATACTGCAGGACGAACGAGCTCATCCATTTGCTCAATGTATTGGTGAGCAATCGTGAGGTTGAGTTTATATTTTCGAGCCTCTGACAAAATATCAGCGAACGAAGCGTTGGCAAAGTTTTGGAATTCGTCCACATGAAGATAGAAGTTTGGTAACACTTTCATTACACGATCAGGAACATCAGCACGTGACATGGCTGCAAGATATATCTTGGTCACTAGCAATCCTCCGAGGAGTTTCATATTCTCGTCACCAATACGTCCCTTGGAAAGGTTGATGATAACAATCTTGCGACTATCCATTGCTTCGCGGAAATTGAATGATGACTGTGGTTGACCGAGCATATTTCTGATCAATGGGTTTGCAGTGAATTGACCCACCTTGTTCTGGATAGCGGGAACTGCTTCTGCAGCTTGGCGCTCGGTATAACTTGCGAATTCTTTGACCCAAAATGCTTTGACAGAAGGATCTTTGATATGAGAAACGATTTCCTTACGATATTCCTTATCAGACAACATACGGTTCACACCGAGCAATGTTGAACCAGGAGCATCCATGAGTGCGAGAAGTGTGTTAGTCAGAATATATTCCATACGAGCTGACCATGCATCAACCCAAATTTTCTTGAAGGTACTCATCAAACCAGATACAACGAGATGTTTCTTGTCAGGATCAACGTCTTCGAGCACGTTAAAAGAAATTGGATATTCAATATCAAATGGCGCAATATAAATAACATCACGAATACGTTCTTGTGGAACATATTCAAGAAGGAGATCGGCGGTATTTCCGTGAGGGTCGATGAAGCACATTCCCTCTCCACTCTGAATATCCTGAACAGCCATATTTTCAAGCAGAGTCGACTTACCCATACCTGTCTTTCCGATAACATAGACGTGTTTGGTACGATCCTTTGCTTTTATGCCAAATTTAAGACGGCGATTGCGCGCGTCTGTCTCTGCAAAATAGGTTATGCGATTTTCATCTGTAGGTGCCTGCATTTGGGATAATTATATCATATGAACTGTCGTATTTGTGGTAGTAGCAACCCACACCGTGCACTTACTCATTTTCTGCACAAGTTTGTAAACATTGTGGTACGCGGTGTAATGTAAGTGTCTCTAAACTTGTGCAGAAAATGAGTAAGTGCACGGTGTGGGTTGCTTTGCGCTACTTGCTCGCAGGTAATAAATACTCTTTTTTGTAGGAACTCGAAGCGTTCCAAATCATCCAACTTGTAAGACCAGAATCGTAGGTTGCTCTCATCTGATCACGAACCATGGTGGGTGTGTACACTGCCCCAAGGTCAAATGCTTGAATCCACGGGCGTAATTTTGAAGGTGTGGTTGAAGCAGCAATCGCACGCTCAACTGCACGAATCATAGAATAATTAACGACTTCATATGGATGCTCTGCCGGCTTCGCGAAATTCTGGAATCCTGCGGCGAAATGTGATGGATATACCATCGGTGCTACGTAATCAAAATAAGGCAATGTATTTTCGAGAATTTGTCCGATGCCCATATCTCCTTCTGCACTAGTGGTAAGTCCAAACAAATCAGCCGAAGTCACGATGCTTGTAGAAGCTAACTGAAAATGAAGATATTGAAAAAAATCTTTGAGTGTATCTGCCTTGGTCGTTGAAGCTGTGTGCGCATACAACATGTCAGCTAGTTTTCCATCTGAAGGGAAACGAACATAATCAAAATTCACTTCATCAAAACCAATTGCGTACGATTCTTTGGCCATATCGACGACATAGTTCCAATACTTAGTTGCTCCTGGATCGATATATGCCAAACCATGAACATCTTTCCAAGTAGTATTTGGATTCATTTTACTTCGTATTGCTACATCTATATGAGCCTGCGCATATGCAGGATCTTGGAATGTAGTCACGCGACTGATAGCATATATCTTTTTCGCATGTAATTCAGTAATAAATTCAGGTAAATCATAAATACGACAACCCTTCCCTACATGAGCTGTTTGTAGTGTTGTTGAAGCGTACGAAATTGTCCCGCTGTAATCCTTATAATCAATAATAATTGAATTGATTTCTGTACCATGTATAACTGCGAGAACTTTATCACGAAGTGTCTTTTCACTTGCTGTACATGCGGTCATATATATTGCTTTAACAGCAGAAGGGGTTGATATATGAGTAGCTACAAATACAGGTTGAGTATTCAGAGAGGTCGATGTCGCAACTACCTGTTCACTTTCTAATGAAAATGTAATACGACCAAATGGCAATAGTGTCACGATCACATATGCGAGAACAAGCATACAACATGCAAAAATAAGTATAACAACTATGCGAGTGGCACCTTGTTCCCACCAATCACGAATCATTGGGTCAAAGGTTGATCAGTGCTACTAGTGTTCAAAGAAGGCGTTGCGGGAGATGTCTCTGTTTGAGTCGACTCAACAACTTTTTTAGTTTCAACTGGAGAAACTGGCTCTGGTATTGGTTCTGATTTGTGTTCTACAAATGGTATAGAAGAATTCTTTAGAGTAGAACTAGGTTCCTCAGACTTCATTCGATATGCACCAACTACTACCGCAAGACCGGTGATCACTGCAAGAGCTTTTTTTACATTCAAAGAAAAACCGAGGAAGAGAAAAGCCATTATCCAAACTCCTACTACCATATATATTTGACGTTTTGACATAGGTGATTATTATAGCGCGTCATCAGGGAAAAATGCCAGTAAGAATTAGAGGCCACGCCCCTGTGCATACTCATTTTCTGTGCAAGTTTAGAGACACTTACATTACACCGCTTGCCACAATGTTTACAAATTTGCACAGAAAATGAGTATGCACAGGGGCGTGGTCTCGATTCAATCTTCTACGAAACAATTACCACAAACTCACCTCGAACCTTGTCAGTATGAGTATCAAAATATGTTTTTACTTCTGCAGGACTTCCTGCGACAACCTCTTCAAATATTTTAGTGAGTTCACGACATACGGTAACTTTTTTGGCTGAAGTCTGGCCTTGAAGATGTTCAACCAATGATTCAAGTGTTTTTATAATTCGATGTGGTGATTCGTAAAATACCATTGTTCGCTCTGAAGCAGCAATTTCCTTGAATAAGGTCTCTCTTCCCTTTTTATGTGGCAAGAATCCGAGGAATGTGAAATCGGCGCATGGAATTCCTGCGATCGATAATGCTGAGGTGAGGGCAGATGGACCAGGAATAGATTCGATCTTGAGGATTCCAGAGCTGATCTCTTCCTTCATATCCTCACGGATGCGACGTACCAATTCTGAACCAGGGTCCGAAATACCTGGAGTACCTGCATCAGAAACTAAAGAAATGTTTTTACCTTCTTTAAGAAGTGCGATGATTTCTTCAACACGAGAAATAGTACTGTGCATGTGATACGACTTCGTTGGTACTGAAATAGCATGACGATCGAGCAAGCGCTTGGTCATACGTGTGTCCTCGCAGAGAATAAGATCCGAAGCTGCCAATACCTTCAAAGCGCGAAGTGTGATGTCTTCGAGATTTCCGATCGGGGTTCCAATAACAGAGAAAGTTGACATGAATTGACTCTAGCAAATAAGTGTTCTCTTGTCATTCCTGTCCATACTATTTTGAGACAAATGCATATCTCGGCACTTTCTGTCCATTCACCTCAACTTCTTCGAGAAACATATGTGCTGGTCTGACCCATAGTTTAGAAACAGGATTCTCATATTGAGCTTCGTACACAACCATATCTTCAAGAGTTTCAGAATGTTTTGCATTTCCAATAACGCGATAGAGGGTTCCTTTCTTCGAATGTTTATAGATACCGAGAGGTATGATCATGAATTGATTATATCAGACAAATGTAAAACCTTGGGTGTACCTTTTTATACACATCAAATCAACCTTTGCACTTTCTCGCATAAACGGTACACTATATTTATGAAATCAATCACCTATATAACACGCGATATAGAACGTGCCCTTGGTGTGGATCCAAGCCCTGAATATCACATCGTAGCCAATAAGTGCCCCTACTCAGAAACCATCAAACAAAAGTTCCCTGATTTTGTCACCCTCATCGATGCTCCTGCAAAACCTATGGGTACAGGTGATCTCATCACTCATTTCTCACAGAACAATAAACCGGACGCTGACCATTCAAGTCTCTTGGTGTTCAAAAATACCGCACGTATCGAACCAGTTGCTGTTGCAGGTGGATGGAATCTCATCAACCCGAAGGCTTCTCTTTCAGAAACCGTTGAGAACAAAATTAGTCAGATCGAATGGCTTGGCGATTTAGGTAAAAAATATCTTGCACGACACAATATTGTTGTTGCAAAAAGTCTCGCATGGACCAAAGAACCATTTATACTCCAATGGGCACATGGCCACACAGGCGGTGGAACTGTTCTCATCAGTTCAGAGGAACAACTGAAAATCATCAAAACGAAATTTCCTGAACGCATGACGCGTCGCACCGAATTTGTTCGGGGCCCCTCATTCACGGTCAATGTCGTTGTTGCTGCAAACAAGATTCTCGTCGGAAATATTAGTTATCAAATAACTGGTACACTCCCCTTTACTGACAACGTATTTGCAACCGTGGGCAATGACTGGGGTCTCACACATAGTCTTTTGAATGAACAAGAAATCGAATACATTCACGAGATGGCTCATAATATTGGTAAGAAGATGAATATTGCGGGCTGGAGAGGATTGTTTGGCATTGATGTGATTCGTGATGATGAACGCAATGTTATCAATTTGATTGAAATCAATGCTCGCCAACCAGCGTCAACAACCTTCGAATCATTCTTGCAAAGAGAAAATCGCTCACACGGTGTCAAAGGTATCACCACATTTGAAGCACATATCAAGGCACTCCAGGGAGAACAGATTGATGAAGATCTTATTCTTGTAAATGATGGGGCACAAATTTTGCAACGTGTCACAAGAGACATCCAGGCTATTTCTCCTGAAAAAATACAAGAACTTCAATCAGCAGGTCATATCACCATTCCTTATGTAAACACAATGCATAATGAAGACTTGCTTCGCATTCAAAGTCTACAAAATCTTATGGAAACTCATACGAGATTCAATAAGCGTGGCAAACGTATTCTTGAAATCATCACAGGAATAAAAACGGAAGTAGACAAAGATGCCGAACCAGAACTAAAAGATACATTTGAAATCTAGCCTGTTCGAAGTACACTATATAGCCATGAATACCAAGACACTCTCACCACACGCACTTTCTGTCATTGACCAATACACTCATTTCAAAGTGGGCGAAGCTACTTGTACTATTCCCTACTTCAACAATAAGACCACAAAAGCAAAAGCGGCATTGGCTGTACGAGTTGGTAAAGGGAGTCCAAAAGAAATTTCTGATGAAATAAAAGAGTTTACGCATTTAAAACATATTCCAACAGAAATACTTACAAACGAATCTCTCAAAAAAATACTTACTGATAACAATATAGGAATTGATTGCTCTGGTTTTGCATACTATGTTCTCAATGCTGAAAATAAGGAACTTGGCAAAGGCACTCTAGACAAGCATATTCATTTCACACAAAGTCATGGACTTTTTGGAAAAATATTGTCTCGCCTGTCCCCTGTAAAAAATATTGGTGTAGCAACATTCGCTGACGATGCAAATAGTCGTATTATTTCTGTGCAACACATTCAGCCTGGTGACATGATTACAATGATTGGTGATTCCGAAGAATTTGAACGTGACCATATCCTCATCATTCATCGTGCAGAATATCAAAATTTTATTCCAACCAAAATATATTACTCGCATGCGATCGCATACCCAGAAGATGGCATATACGGCACAGGTATCAAGGAAGGAATGATTGAAATTACTGACTTACACAAATCAATTACAGAACAACGTTGGACGGAGAACAATACTACAAACGAACAGAACCATATGTGTGTTCGAGCCCGAAAATCAAATACTCAGATACGTAGATTGAAGTGGTGGTAGTAATACAACAAGTTTCTGGACCCAGTCTCGCACACAGGGCAGCATTCTCATTTTCCACACAAGTTTAGAAACGCTTGTTACGAACAAGTATGCCACAGTGTCTCTAAACTTGTGTGGAAAATGAGAATGCTGCCCTGTGTGAGAGGTCTGGAATGATAACTTTTATGTACGGTATTTTCTTGAATTGACCCCCTTATACGTGGTATTGTGTACCGTATGATTACAATCCTGCAAGGAACAGCGGATTTGGCCTCAATCTTCAGTTTTGCCCTTACTGGAGCTATTGTGGCGTTCTTATGGGCGCCTCTTTTGAATAAGTTCCTGTATCGATTTAAGGTGACAAAAGGAGTAAAAACCGAGCTTGTTGCTATTGGCTCACAGACCCATAAAGCAAATACACCTGTTATGGGAGGTTTACTTGTCATAATTACTGTTTCAGTTATGACCTACTTCTTCAACTGGAATCGAAGTTTTACCTTCGTACCAATTGGTGTCATGTTGTTTTCTGCAGCATTGGGAGCAATAGATGACCTTATGAATATTTATGGATCAGAAAGACGCTCACGCAAACTTGTACACATTTTGACACTCATGAAAGTTCACAAGGATATGAGGATGCGCATATGGTATGCATTGACACTTCCTTGGACACTATTCAAACGTATGTCAGTCTGGTTTGGTTCACGTCCCGGAAAAGGAATTTTTGTTCATGAGAAATTGATACTTCAATTCATCGCAGGAAGTTTTACTGCGTGGTGGATTTATTCGAAACTCGGTCCTGCATGGCATTATATATACTTCCCCGAAATACACTGGAGTGTACTTGGAACCCAACTTATCGATTTTAGTTTTAGCTGGAATGCAGAATGGATGATTATTCCTATCATTATTTTTATTGTGATGTTTACTGCAAATGCGGTCAACATTGCCGACGGTATGGATGGTTTGGCTGGAGGTATGCTTGTGATTACTTTCAGTGCCCTTACTCTTCTTTCATGGATCAACGGTTTCGGGGAGGTTGCTATTTTGAACGCAACAACAGTTGGCGCTCTCGTGGCATATACCTATTTCAATATTAAACCTGCCCGGTTCATCATGGGAGATGTCGGATCCTTGGGACTCGGCGCACTTCTTGCGGTCAATGCACTCGCTATCGGTGAAGTATCATCCCTCTTCTTTCTTGGTTTTATGTTTTACATTGAAGCATGTTCAGTTGTCATTCAAGTCCTTTCAAAATATATTCTTGGACGCCGAGTATTTCTCATGGCTCCTATCCATCACCACTTTGAGCTCAAAGGTTGGAGTGAAGAAAAAACTGTTATGCGCTTCTGGATGGTGCACTTCATATTCGTAGTCTTCGGTTTTTGGTTGGCACTACACTAATATGAAATACCTACACTGGAATGAGCAAACAATTACAGATTCTTCTGACAAAGCTATATCTGATGCATACAATGCTGGGTATGTCTTTACACGACTCGGTAAAGGAAAAATGCAACAAACCCGCAGTATTCGTATTGATCTAAGTGCATTTGAGCTATCAAGTGAAAATAGACGTATTCTCAAAAAAATGAGCGGTCTTACTATTCAGGACATGCATCTCCCCTTACCTGTTGATTCGTATGATTTCAAAATAGGTAAACTTGCAAAAGATTTCTATGAAAAAAAGTTTGGTGCAGGAATCATGAGCGCACAAAAAATAAAAGAAATGTTAACTGATTCTGACAAGAGTAATTTTAATACAGTATTAAAGTACACAGAAACTTCACCTATTGGTTTCTCAATCTGCTACACGAACAAAGATATCCTTCATTACTCATATCCTTTTTATGATCTGAATGCGCCCAAAGACACGGGTCTCGGCATGATGACTCTCGCCATTCAGTACGCCAAGGAACATGGTTTGAAATACATATATCTCGGATCACTCCAACGCCCAACTGATACATACAAATTACAATTCTCTGGAATAGAATGGTTTGATGGTACTTCATGGAATACAAATATCGAGGAGGTGAAGAAACTTTTGAACAATATAGTGTAAAATACTACGCATGAACACACTTCCAAAACGAATTCATGTTATCGGTATATGCGGTGTTGCCACGAGTGCTCTTGCAATCGCCCTTCACAATAAGGGAGTAGTTGTTACTGGTAGCGACAAAGGTTTCTTCCCTCCCGTTTCAACTGAACTCGAAAAACATGGTGTTTCCTTCTATGCTGGATGGCATCCTGAACTGATGATCAAAGATGGCGTTCCTGATGCTGTTATCATCGGTACTGCATCTGGTAGCCACAACCCAGAAACACTCTATGCAACTGAACACAAGATACCAATGTATTCATTTGCAAAAGCAATTGGTGAATTTTTTGCGCAAGAGAATTCTATCGTCTGTGTGGGAACCTGGGGTAAAACATCATCAACCGCATTACTCTCATATATTCTTGAGCATGCAGAATTTAACCCAACATATATGTTCGGAGGTGTATCTCTTTCCCATGAATCATCTGCCAAATTAACAAATAGCCCATGGAGTATTTTCGAAGGTGATGAATACAAGAGTGGTCCAACTGATCCGACTCCAAAATTTGCATACTACAAACCGACCCATCTCCTTCTCACTGCAGTCTCATGGGATCATGCTGATCTATATCCCACTGAACAGCAATATTTTGCCGCATTCGACAAGCTCATATCTACACTATCTCCACGAGGATTTGTTATAGCCTGTGGCGATCATATAGGCGCTTTACGAGTCCTCAACACATTTACTGGTAGAAAGGTGCTCTATGGACGTGAAGGAACTGCTGGCGCTCAATACACATATAGTGCGGTTATGCAGTCAAAAGATGGCATTGACCTTGAAATACAGCACGACACTGATCATTGGCATGTTCATTCACCGATGCTTGGCGCATATCAAGCGGAAAACATTACTGGTTGTTTTGCTTTTGCTCGAGAGCTTGGTATTCCTGCAGAGAAGATACTTGAAGCTATCGCCTCATTCAAAGGCCTCAAGCGTCGTCTCGAGAAACGCCTTGATGGTGAAATATCTATTATTGATGATATTGCACACTCACCTGAAAAAGCTTCAACAGTTCTCGCAACACTTCGTCAGGTATATGAAGGAAAAATTATCACTGTTTTCGAACCAAATATCGGCGGACGAGCTCGTGAAGCAATCATTAAATATAATAATGCTTTTAAAAATTCCGACATAGTCATCATTCCTCGCCTCACCAAACTCAAAGTTGCAGAGAATGGATCGGAACAACCTATGGATGGTGTTGAACTCACAAAAGTCATTTCTCAAACTCACCAAAATACAGCATATATCGATTCAGATACAGAGCTTGTTACCTACTTACAAACACATACAAAAAAAGGCGACTGTATCGCCTTCCTTGGTTCACACGGATTTAGAGGGATGATTGAAGAGTCGGTTAAATTACAAAGCAACCCAGTTACATAATATACAGTTGGAAGGTACGCCGTCGCGGCTTGCTAGCCGCGCGTCTCGTTCTCAGTCGCCGTCGCTCCTTCCGAAGGCCCTTCCAACTGTATATTATGTAACTGGGTTGCCATTCGAACTATTTTCCTTCATCGACAATCTCAGTCTTGACCACACCATCAGTAGCAATCTCTTTGACTGCAAGAGTCATGCCACAATGATTACATTCGATGACCATACCAGTGACAAGATTTGGGTATCTAACCAAATCAATTGTATTTTTGCACTCTGGACAAATACAAAGCATATTCATAGTTTTAAGGGTTTGATGAAACATTAAAGAAAGTAAAAACGGCTAGTGTTTAACCGTGCTTTTCATGATACCTAAAATACGATAGGATGACAACATGATCACCCCCATCGAATCTTACCCAGATCTCGCTTCTGCTATAGGTGTTTCGGCACTCTATTTCAAGCGTGAAGATCTACATCCATACGGTTCTCACAAGGGCCGTTCTATTCCTGTCATGATTGACCACTACTACAAAGCTGGTGATAGGTCTTTTGTTATTACTGGCTCAGGTAATGCTGCATTAGCGGCGGCACTTCGTATCAAAGAAATAAATGCGAAGTCAGAAACCTGCACCCTCGACATATATGTCGGAACTCACATCTCTGCTCATAAGCTCGAAAAGATAAAAAGATTGGCTGACGACAACATTCGAGTGCTCATCAAAGAACGCCCTCTTCAGGCACTTACTGAAGCAACCAAAGAAGGTGTACGTAGTCTGCGTCAATCGACTGATGATATGGCTCTTATAGGCTATGAATCCCTGGCGGAAGAATTAGCGGAGCTTACAGGGATCAGTTCAGTATTTATCGGAACTTCATCGGGTACCACCGCTGAGGCATTGGCTCAATATTTCTTGAAACACAAGCTTCCAATTCAAGTCCACATCGTTCAAACTTCTTCATGTCACGTCATGTCAGATGCATTCGAATCATATGATGGTCCCGATGAACCTTCTATTGCAGATGCTATCGTCGACAAAGTTGCCCAGAGAAAAGCTAGCCTCATACCACTTATCAAGAAAACTGGTGGACGTGGGTGGACTGTAACCAATGAAATCATCGAAGGTGCTCAGACTATGAGCTGGGATCATACAAGTATGGAAATATCCGCCAATAGTGCCCTATCAGTCGCTGGGGTCATGCAGGCAGCAAGTATTGGGTTTGATGTGGGTGAAGCAGTAGTATGTCTAGTGTGTGGAGAATAAAAAAAATGATCAATATCCAATAACGCAATGATCAATGAAAACACGCGAAAATATGACTTACAGGAACGGACTGCAAAATTTGCAGAAAATATAATTATTCTATCCAGGAAAATAAAGATCGATTCTATAAATCGAGATATTATTTCACAAGTAATCAAATCAGCAGGATCAATTGGTGCTAATTACTGCGAAGCAACTGAAGCTGAAAGTAAAAAAGATTTTATACACAAAGTAAGTATTGCCAAGAAGGAAATAAAAGAAACTCAACACTGGCTTAGACTACTTGCAAAAGCAAATCCAGACCAAAGAGAATCATTAGTAAAACTATGGAAAGAATCTGAGGAGCTTTTGTTAATTTTTTCAAAAACAATAAGCACCTCACGAAAAAATATTCTTCGGACTTGATCATTGCGTTATTGAATATTGATCATTTTAAAGTCCTCTCACCGCCTTCACGAAACTCTCCCCTCTTTCTTTACGTGAATTTTCCATACCACTTGCTTCAAAACCAGGACTAAAGAGTACACGATCGTTTTGATGTGCATGTTCCATAGCCAACACTACTGCATCCTCAACTGATTGAGCTGAAACAACTTTAATATGATCAATTTTCTGCAATGCTTGACGTTGTCGAATTGTGCCACTTCCTGGAAGAAGAATAACGGTATGTACATACTTTGGAAGTACGGTATACAAAGGCGCATATTCTGAACCTCCTTCAGCCCCACCGAAAATCAAGATTATATTTCTGCCTTGAGAAATATTTTTGATCGCTGATTCAGTAGATGATACTGATACCGAAGCTGTATCATTGTAAAATTCTACATTTTTAATTTTCTTTACAAACTCAAGTCTCCCCTTGAGTGCTTTCCATGTATCAAGTATTGGTTGCGCAACTTCATCAGGCACCTTGAATAATCTGGCCACCTGAAGTGCGAGTGAGGCATTGTCTCGATCATGAGCTGCGCGAGCATTCGGTAACCAATCAAGACCAAGTAACGATGCTTTGGTACGCAACATTTTTGCTTTTGGCTGGAATTTCAATCTATGGGTAGCATCAATAACATCATCAGAAGCAACAATAAAATTGTTATATGTCTGATACGTCAAAATCTCAAATGGATTTGAGAAGTAGGATCCCTTTGGTGGAATTGTTGTAAATATCGCCACGTGTGGACTAATACGCATTTCATACAACTCTTTCATGATTGACTCGACGATACGCGCGAGAAGTATATCTCCTGTTTTCACTTTTTTCAGATTCGATAAAATACCACCGTCTGATTCTGGATCAATCACGCAAAAGCCTTGTCCTTCGAGCGCGTCACATGCACTTTCGAGAAGTGGTTCGAGCATGGAGACAACTGTAGCTTTCCCGACGGCGCCCATCACGCCTATCACGGTAAGGGGTGGAGCTAGTCTAAAGAATAATGTTTCTTGATATTCAATAGATATCTTTTTATCTTCAGCTTCTTTCAAAAATGAGGAATTACGAGGATATTCATGTGAAAGAATAATAAGATCCATATCGAGAAGATCATCAGCTGGAATCGAACCACAGACATAGTTTGCCAAACCGATAGAACGAAGGAATACCAAATGACTCTTGAGTCGAGCCTCGCTACGAAGATCATATACAGCGACGAGCGCCCCTGCTTTGATAAGGAATTTTATATCAGTAACCATTTCACCGTGAGGTCCGAGACCTATAACGGCAATTCTTTTCCCTTTAAAATAGTCACGAGATGCCATAGATATAGTGTATCATTCCTAGCGAAGAAAACTAATTACATACGGCCCGAACACACATACACCAATACATACTGCTGTTATAGCTGCGATAAGCACTGCTCCAGCAGCAACATCCTTTGTATCCTTTGCATACGGATGGTATTCAGGTGAAGTAAGGTTAATATCGATTTCAATAGCTGTATTGAATGCTTCTGCAGAAAAAACAAAACCACTTGCAAGAAGGACCAATGCCCATTCAATGTGTGTTATATGAAATAATTTTCCCAAGAGCACCACAACAACAAAAACAGCTATATGTATCCATGCATTGTGAGTTGATTTGAACAGGATGCTCAATCCACGAAATGCATGCGTAAAGCTTTTTGCTCGTTTAATAAGTGAAAATCGAGCCGAATCTTTTGATTGATGTTCCATACCAAAAGTATATCAAGTTTTGCTGACTTGACCATATGACATACCTTCATATTTCATTAGTTAATTTCGGATCCTCGAATAATAAGTTTTTTAACCTTTATCAACTCTTGCAACAACGCCTGTATTCTGAGAACTTCATCAGGATCAACATGTGTTTCAAGGACAAAAGTTGAAAACTTCTTCATAAAGATTCCCTGAATATCATGAAAATATTCCTCAAGAATCTGGCGTTCTTTGTCGGTATATGGTTGATGTGATTCACGTCGAGCTGGACCATCGAGAGCACGGAGAACTTCAACGGGACGTTTGATCCCTTCATAAACAACTGTGTAATGATTCAAGATACCATCAAGAGATGGTGAAATAAGTTGATATTCACGCATAATATTGTTTCAAAAACAGCATGCAGAAATATAGTTCTGCACAATTCTGTTTCTATTTAGAATTACTTAATAATGAGCACATACGCTCGTACATGTATCTTTGGTGATAATGACATGATCAAGTACGTGTATACCGAGAATCTTCCCTGCCTGAATAAGTTGCTCTGTAATATCAACATCTTCTTTGCTTGGAGTTACTTCACCAGAAGGATGATTGTGGGCAAGAATGACAGCGGCGGCATTTGATTCAAGGGCGATACGGAATACTTCTCGAGGATGGATAATACTAGTATTGATCGTGCCAATAGAAATAACCTCGTCACGGATAATACGATTGTGACTATTCAGATACAAACCACGAAGGTGCTCTTTTGATAAATTTCGCATATCCTGCAGATATTCATATACATCCTGCGCAGTACGAATGGTCGTAAAACCAGACTGATTCTTGTCGTAATACCGACGACCAAGTTCACCTGCAGCAACAATTTGGCATGCTTTTCCGAGTGGTATATCGAGACTGTCTTTTAATCGCTGTGGATTTCGTTCAGCAAGGATGCTCTTTTCTCCATATTCCCTCATAATGCGGTTGGACATTTCTACCACATCTTCTCGTGTCGTCCCCGTAAGGAGAACAACAGAAAGAAGCTCATGCATTGTGAGTGATTCTGGCCCTTGAGATAAAAGCTTTTCACGTGGTTTCTCTTCTGGTGGCAGATCATGAATGGTGAGAACATATTCACGGTTCATGGACCGATCGAGAATCAACGCATTGCTACGAATTGCATATGTCTGCATAAGATGATTATACCAAAAATGAAAAAAATGAAAATAAAAAATCACAAAAAACAAGTACCAATTTCCAGATAAGCACCAAAACAAAAATCTCAAATTCAAAACTCACGTAACAAAGTTTTAAATTTGAGATTTGATTGTTGTGATTTATTTGGAAATTGGTGCTTGTTTTTTGTGACTTAATTCACCCTATAGTGTCTCTACCAATATCATATTTACCTCCTTCGCTTCTCCGAAAGGCATACCGCCAACTATAACAACCTTGTCACCTTTTTTAGCGAATTCGTTTGCAATAGTTACTTCTCTAATAGTACCCATTATTTCAGTAACCGTCTTGAATGTAGGAACAACCATAGGATAACAACCAAATGAGAGCATGAGCTTGGCTGCATTCTCTGGCTTGTCGGACAATGCAAGAACGCGTTCTGCTGGTCTATAACGAGCTATCATACGAGCACTTGAACCTGAACGAGTAAGAGCGACAATGAGTGAAGCTCCGACGTTGTGAGCAGCACGAACTGCTGACTGTGAGATAACATCAGTAATGCCATGAGACTCATCGTATTCTGCGATTGTGTCGCGTGTGTATACTTCTTTTTCAACACGGCAAGCAATCTTGGTCATGATCTTAACAGCCTCAACAGGATAATCACCGAGAGTTGTCTCTTCAGAAAGCATGATAGCATCTGTACCGTCGATGATGGCATTTGCGATATCTGAAACTTCTGCACGAGTAGGAACTGGACTCTTGATCATTGATTCGAGCATCTGGGTAGCAGTAATAACAGGCTTACCAACAGCATTACACTTACTGATCATGAGTTTCTGGGCAAGAGGAACTTCCTCTGCAGGAATCTCGATAGCAAGGTCACCACGGGCAACCATGAGACCGTCAGCGGCAGCAATGACATCATCGAGTACATCAAGAGCTTCCGGGGTTTCGATCTTTGCAATAATTTGAGCATTCGAACCAGCCTTCTTCAACAATTCACGAAGTTCAAGAATATCTGATGCACGGCGAACAAAAGAAAGTGCAACGAAATCTACTTTATTCTTGATACCAAATTCGAGGTCTGCACGATCCTTTTCAGTAAGTGAACTTATTGAAAGATTGGCACCAGGGACATTCACGCCTTTCTTGCCTTTGAGTTCCCCACCGACAATAACTTTGGTAATAATGTCATTACCTTTGATTTCGAGGACTTCGAGACGCTTGCGTCCATCCTGGATCATGATTGCCCCACCAACTTTGACTTCCTTAGGGAGAAGTGGGTAGTTGATATGAACCTTATCAACAGTTCCTTCAAAAGCATCCGTTGTCAACGTAAAAATCTGACCTTCCTTGAGGACAATAGGCTTATCATCCTTGAATGTACCGATACGAATCTTTGGACCACCCAAATCTTGGAGAATAGCAATAGTCTTACCTGTTTCTTTCATCACCTGACGAATACCGTCAACACGGCCTTGGTGTTCAGCGAAATCTCCGTGGGAAAAATTAAGACGCATAACATTCATGCCAGCTTCAACGAGAAGTTTGAGACTATCTGGATGTTCAGTTGCGGGGCCAATAGTACAAACGATCTTTGTTTTCTTTCCGAGTTTCATGAATATATATGGTTAAAATAATAGGTGATTATCATACTACAGAATGGCAAAAAATCAAAAGATATTATTGATTTTTCTAAGCATTTTGTTTACTTTGCTATACGTTTATTGAAGTTTACCAAGCCAAAACCAACTCCGATCAAAGCTAATCCCCCAATAATAAGGGCTATAGGCCAACCGAAACTATCGGCAAAATACTCACCAGTAAACTTTGCTATGAAGATAAATATGAACAATGAAGTTACTTTGAGTATACGACGGTTCTGGGTAACACTTGCGAGGTATAATCCCCCACACAACATGAGAATGCCGATAATTTCCCACAAGAAACTTTGATGAGGTTTGTAGTCACTCAATACCAACACTGCCCCAAATACCGCAAGACTACCAAACGTATCGAGGAATGAGCCGAGCGCCTTGTATGTTGTATGTTTAATTGATGAGGAGAAGAAGAGATATGCCGCACCTACTGCCAATGTGAGGTACTTATATATATCCGAAGTGATCTCACTTGATGATTGCACGAGGACATATTCTATTCCTGAATACAAAGCCCAGGTACTAAATGCAATCGAGAAAAAACTAAACATGACTGAACGGAACAAGAGAAAAGATACGATGTAGAAAAGAGCCAAAATAACAGCCACAGCCGCAATCCAACTGATATCGATATGTTGAATTCCTATTTCATTGATGGTTATAAATATACCAATTGGCAACAACACTCCACTAATAGCCTGCGTAACTGCCGCAATACCAGCAGTTTTTGTGTCAGAACGAAGTATGATACCCGACATATATGCAGCAACACCAATACCCAATGTGAGAACTATACGCACGAGACTTGAAAGATCAGACCAGAATCGGAACAAAAGCGTACCTATACCAATAAGCAATATGAGAGTACCAATAACATACAGAATATTTGTTGCTGAAAAACTCTTTTTTCCTTCAAATAATACTGACTCTGGATTTGTTGTACTAACGGTCTGCCCTATCTCACATGCAGACAATACTTCTTCTTTACTTATAACTCCAGATTTTACGTATGCACTAAGAGTAGAAATTAATTCTTGTTTATTCATATAAGTAATACTTATTTAACCCAACCAAGAAGATGGAAGTTTGAGTTGTAATAATAATCTGTTGAAACGCCATTTTGGACAATAATCTTTTTTGAGAATGAACCATTTTTCATATAGAGACCATAATCTCTGCCTCCCCCACCGAGTATTTCGCCCACGAAACCTGAACCACCACGACTTTCATTCACGACAACTGTTCCGTCGGGAGCTGAACCAGAATCGGTAAGAACAAGTCTTTGTGCATCTTCTAGAGAAATTTCATTGAATGAACCGGTGGTTGCGATATAGCGATATAGTTTTGGATATACAGGCTCAACTGGTTTTTCTTGATAGCTATTACTATTTGAATCAAATATTCGCTGCACAGGAAGTTTAGACTCTTTTGAAATTCTTCCACTTTCAACCTTATACGCTGACCATGCACCATACCCATTTATAGAAGGAAATCTACAATCATAATTTGCACAATATTGATCTACTGAATAGATAAAATCGTATTTTGGATTAAAGAACAGCTTAGGAAGGAGTACGGCCCCAATAACAAATATAATAACGAGCACTGGTAATGAGATGCCGATAATGAGCTTGGTATTGTTTTTCATGATGATCTTATTATACAACAAAACACCAGGATTCTCGCCTTACAGGCGCAGTACAGGCTTCGTATGGTGCTCGCTGTGCTCCGCGCCATATACTCAGCCTTTTCGAATCCTGGACGCAAGGCGAGTAGTCGCCTCGCTTGTGCGCAAAGAAAAATTGCCCGAATGGGCAATTTTCTTTCTGTGCGCACACCAGGATTCGAACCTGGGACCTTTCGAGTATCAGTCGAATGCTCTACCAGCTGAGCTATATGCGCGTATATACGTGTAGAAACAAATCTACCAAAAAAAGTGAATAATTGCTAGTGTAATCTAGTTATTACCTTGCTCTGGACTAGGTCCACTGTCTCTTGCTCGTCTTTCCTGCGCTAGCCTTTCTAACTCCTTTTGAATCTCAATAGGTGAATTAGATCCTATACCCGTACGTCTTTCCGCCTCTGCCTCTTGTCTATCTTGCCAATCATTGAGCCATCCTTTGCTACTACCTGACTCTACAGCAGGAGAAGTGGGTGCCTGAGATTTTTTTGTTTTAATAACAGTCTTTGGACGTGGTTTTTCTGCTAAAGCACGAATCTCGATAGCATTAATCTTTTCTGGAATAAAATCAGGATTAGCAAGTTTTTCTTGCATTTCCTTAAAAAGTCTATTCCCTTCCTCTCGATTTACTGGTCGTTCGAATGAATTCATATATGTTCTATAATTCGATTTATAACATTTTTTTGAGTTTCTTTTCAATAAAATCCTCGATAGAATCGACATTATTTTGAAGTTCCTTAAAGATTTTTTCTTCTTTCTTGTTAAGATCTCTGTCTAACTTAATTTTCTCCAATTTAATAAGCTGACTATTCAACTCATCTTTGAACATAGAAATTGCCTTATGGGTATCATTAACTACCCCCTGTGCTTCTTTTTGCAATTTTCTCTTGAGACCAAAGAATTTGTGCCAACCATAGTACAAAGTAAACAAAAGTCCCATAATAAGAACAATTGCCACTATAACAAACGGTAATCCATATATTACGGACTTACTCGTCTGAACAAGAAGACTGTCTTTAATGTTCAAATTAACTTTGTCAGATTGTGGTCCTCGGGTATTGTTTGAGAAGATAATTTGTGACCAAACTTTAACTGATCCTGCAACTTCAATAGGTTCAGTTTGGAATGAGTATGATCCATCAGCGAGAGTTTTTGTGGTATATACTTTTGCATCTTTACCTTCAGACTGAATAGAAATATTGATTGTAGTAAGTGGGTACTTTGTTTCACCCTTCACAAGCACAACCTCATTTCTGGCAATTTCAGCAATACAACTAACACTTGCCAGCTGACAATTTTGATCAATCACATTACCCGATTTCACTGGATACACAGTAATTGTTGGAGATACGGGAATTGGACTGGTATATGTTGAATATACTTCAGTATGATTTCCAGCCTTATCATAGGCGATTACTTCAAGAGTATGATTACCACTATTTCTGACAGGTAATGTGAATTGGTCATTAATGAGAGATTCTTTTTGAACTTTAATAGCTGGCTCAGAGTCTATTTGTATTCCATAGTAATCAATGCCGGAAGTCACATCTTTTGCTCGTAGTGTCACAACATTATTCACGTCTCGAGTAAGTACGTCTACGGCAAACTTCTCTGGCGGTGTTGAATCAACTTGCACTTTGTATGTAGCAGTTGGTCCTGTGCCAATAGCATTTATATAACGCAATTGGAAATACAATACTCCATCAGCAAGATTATTTACAGTTCTTTGAGAAACTGAACTGTCATATGTTACCGTTGGTACCGCTTTTTGATTCTTACTCAAGAGTGTCTGTATAGATGACACATCACTCGGTATATTCCAAGACAATGTTGCTGTTGTGGAGTTATACCAAGTATCTTGATTTGGATTCGATGACGAAGTGATAATCGGCATTACCGGCAGAGAATTTGAAGCGGTATTTATAGCTGGAACTTCCAACTTAGCAGCTGAGCCTATACCAATATTTGCAGGCTTCGTTCCCACTAATACATTTGTTCCCAAACCATCATTCAATAATACTGATGAATCACCAAACACAATTGAAGCATTTCCTGAACCTTTTGCCTTGAAAACAATAGAAACAATCTCACCACCTTGCCCATTAAATCCAGGATTTGGTACACCTCCAGTAAATGTTATTGTACCGGCTGTATTCGAAAAACTTGGATCTTGTACCCACAGAGAGAATATTGAAGATCCTTTATTTATCGACATAACTTGCAATAAATCAGTTGGAAACTGAATATTTGCAGCTGCACTATTTATACTTTGTCCGTCAGTATTCACTACCACCTTGACTGAGATTACATTACCTAATGATACCTTTGTTGATGCAGAAGTGAGCGACAGAGTTGCAGCATATGTCTTATGAATAGTAACTAGCGAAAAAACTACCACAAGTAATATGGATGTGTATATACGAACTCTACTGTTAGAGAGATTTCGAAACATGTTTCTTATTTTTCACTTTCTTGCTTACAACTTTATAGAGACCATATATAACCAAGAGTATTACGATAACAAGAATGATTACCTGCCAATGTATTCCATTTCCTGCTTCTACTGGGTACACAGCAGATACTTTATTTCCAGCTTTATCATATGCAATAACATTCAACGTTGCATTACCACTCTGATCCTGGAAAACATATGTACTACCACTTCTTACAGCTGTGCCTCCATTTTCAGAAACATCGTAATGATCTATTCCTGTCTGATTATCTACAGCACTGAAGAATGCAAACTTTTTACCTGCAAAAAGTGAATCATCTTGTCCTGGCACAATAATGAAAGGTGCTGGTGGTGTTCTATCTGTAGAAACAATACTTGACCAATCATTATTAACAGCACTGCCTGATTTACTTGGAGTAACTTCTATTGTTGTTCCCTTAATTTGAACAGCAGCTTTCGTTCCCTTACCGTCATTAATGAACACTGAGATATTCTGAGGATTAATACTGATCGTTCCTGCTTTTGTTGCTTGAACAATAATTTTAAACAACGTAGCACCTTCTATGCTAAAACCTCCTGGTACTCCCCCAACGAAAGATATCGTTCGTCCATCAGTTGAAAGTGACGGTGTTCTCGGCCACAAGCCAAAAGAAGAATTGGCGAGACTGAATTCCTGTACAGCCACATTCCCGGTTGATGCTTTCAGTGTAATGTCACCATCAACACTATTGAGCACAGCCGCTTCTGCATTGATTTTCACAGTAACAATGGCCGTATCACCAACTGAAATAGTATTCCTAGACGCTTCAAGGTATACAGTAGCCGCAAATGTTTGTAGAGGAGCAAAACCTACAACTACAGCAGCGAGAATGACGAGATTTTTTAGGTTGATGTATTTCATATTGGTTATGTTAATTTATGTGTAATTTTTATAATCTATTTACCCCAGTTATACAATAATATCGAGAAGTCTATCGTATCCACCTTTCCATCTTTGTTCATATCAACTGCCGGATTTGCGAATGGTGGTTTTGATTTCCAGTAGTAGAGGAGAATTGAGAAGTCTATTTCATTTATTCTTCCATCACAACTAAAATCAGATTTCTTTCCACATACTTTTAAGGGGTTCAGTGGTTGAATTTGTGGTGGTGGACTTCCTCCCCCTCCGCCCCCACCTCCACCGCCACCCGGGTTAACAGGATTCTGTATTGGAGCAGTTGCAGTAAATGAACGGTACGAAATAGAACTATCCGTACCAAAATATGCAATTACCTTAAAATAATATGTACCAGCACTAGGAACTGTTGCTGTCAAAGTTGTATTAAAATCCTGTCCTGCGTTTATGTATTTTGCCGCTACACCATCAAATACGTTATGGCCACTACCGCACGGATCATTCAGACTAGAAACAACACACCATTGATATTGGTATTCATTGCCACTCAAACCTTCGTTAGTAATTGTTACGTTCGCTGTAATGTTTGGTGTAACTGTACTCGAAATACTATTTACAATAACCTGTGCAGGCGTTGTGACCACTGTCCAATAATCATTTCCTGGAAGGGTTTTACCTGTTTCGACATTAGCTGAGAAGACTGTCTCCCATGTTCCTGCTGGAGCATTGCCTGGAGTTGTATATGAATAACTATATGTTCCAGTTGCAGTTCGTGTCATAGCCACATTATTTGCAATTATGTTTCGACTTGGGTCATACACAACAACAGTTGGTAAACTGAGCGCATCAGTGAGTGTGCCGTTGTATATTGTATGCACTGTTGCTAGATAATTACCTCCAGCGACAACACTACCGAAGTCAGAAGTATTAACTGTCCATGGTGATGCCGAAGAAAGTGTGAGTGATGTAAGTGTTCTGGTTGTAGCGTTCCAGATATCTGATGCTACGTTAGCTGCTGAGGTAAGTGTTCGTGAACTATAAGTCCAGATATTAGCCGGTAATGCTGCAACACTGGCAACGAGAGAACTAAGTGTTGAACCAATAGAAGTCGAAGCATTGCCAACTACAGTAGAGACAGCTGCTGTCTGTGTGTTGGTATTGTTGTTAATCGCAGTCTGGGCAGAAGTAATACTTCCTGCGGTTGATACTGTGCCAGCCGAAATATTTGCGGCCAAGCTAGTTGAAGCGGCAAGGATAGTTGCATCGGTATT
>CAIMDG010000002.1 GCA_903839725.1 uncultured bacterium | reverse complement strand
TTGATTCAAGTTATCAATGAAAGAGAATGAATTATTACCCTTACCTGTTCCCATGGTTTCTCCGAAGACAGGGAGAGGTTTCAAGTTGAGTTTACCGATGACTGCGACAGGAGGAAGGACACTGAAGATTCCTCCGGGACCGACTGATGAACCACCGGTTGATTGTTGTTGACTTGCTCCAGTGCCTGCACCCGCGTCTCCGCTACCGACATTTGGAGAGGTATATCCGAGACCATCATTTATGATGTACGTAATACCACCACTTCCTGAAGAACCGTTTGTATATGCAGGACACAACCCTGAGAAGTCAGATCCGGCATTAGCTGTGATTGTTCCATACGAAGACCTCTTCAATGTAACTGTTCCACTGTTACCACCACGACCACATACCGTAGAGTCTCCACCATTCGCAATGATGGTACTACTTGCGACACCGAAGCTGTTGGTGATGTTGATGATACCGCCATTACCTCCGTTCGAACTACCATTACCTCCGTTCGAAACAATATTGTGAGTAGTTGAAGTTGCTATTGTAATATTTCCACCGTTAAATCCAGCGCCACTTACATTGTGCAAACCGCTTGCATTAATACTACCTGTAACTGTGATGTTTTTTAGGGAAAGATTAAAACCTGAAGTTACAATATTACCCGTAAGAGTGTATCCGTTCTGAGTTGATGTGGTTGCTGTTGTTGTTGCTGATCCGCGAAGTTCAGTATTGACGCTTGCTGTACAATTACCAGTAACATTACCGTTGAGATAATAGTACTGACGTGTTGATTCATCGAGAAGATCACTTCCGCAAGATGTCCAAACTGGACTGACGTTATCATATGTAAATGTTAGACCTGCTGTCTGAGTCTCATTTCCATGAGCATCAATACCATCAAGATAGAGTGTGTGTTCTCCTCCACTTGGACGTGGGATGTCACTGCCGTTGTTTATACAACTGACAGGATACATTGTGTCAACACTATCATATGAATATGCACAGACCACTGAAGTATCCCAGTTTACACTTGGAGTAAGCCATTTTATTATAGTACCTGTTACCGGGAAGTTGATGGCTATCTGCGGAACCACTGACGCTCCACCATCGATAGTCTGATTGGTTACGAATGAGCCGCCGAGAAGGGCCTTAAAGAAGTTTGTTGTTCTGCTATAAATAGCATTTGAAATATTCACAACAGCACCTCGTGCAACAAGTATCCAGTTATTGTGTCCAGCCTCTGTAATGAAGTTACGAGTTGTTGTAACAGCTTGGGTGAAGATACGAGTAATAGGAGTTGAAGTTGCACCTTGAGCATTTGTAACGAGACCGCTACTGCTTGCCAAATTACCATTGAAGGTTGTTGTAGCTGAGTTGATGACAGTACCAACATTAAGTGCGGAACCATTTAATGTAGTAATACCCGTAGTTGTTCCGTTGTTTCTCGAGGTGTCATTGAAAGTTGCTGGACCTACGATAGTGGTATTATTCACACTTGTACCATTGAATGTAAACCCTCCAGAAGCGTTGATAGTGAAGCCGGATATATTTGAATTATTAAATACAACATTTTTCGCTACTGCCGCTGCTCCTGAATTTTGAGTAAGATTTCTGTATACAATAACTTGATCAAAAACTGTTGGAATAGAACCTGCTGATTCTGTGTCCATGTCAAAGTTTGAATCAAACCACCAGTTACGCACATCTCCCCAATCACCATTACTGTCACCTTCTATAAAATTGTTAGCAGCATTATCATTGAAATAAAAAATACGTGGATTGAAAAGTCCATTCCATGGACCATAGTGAGCTGAGTTTACTATCAAATCAAGTACATTGTAGAAGAAGGTTGAGGGACTCGTATGAACATCATTGTAGGTTAAGGTAAGATTACCGTTGGTTCCCATTCCTCCACAACTTCCATCACACCCATCATTTCCACCTCCGATCGATACATTTATAGTAGAAATATCAAGATTAGTACCAGAGATAGTAACCGTTCCTCCGTGGCCCCCTGTAACACTACCACCACTATTGATTCCTCCTGTTGCAGTAACAGAATTTATTATTGAATCTGTAATTTGTATATTTCCACCAGCTCCGCCTGGAAGACTATTATTACCAGAATCTCCACCTGAAGAACTGATACTTCCAATTGTTGAAGTACTTATGGTGATATTACCCCCTTGGCCACCTGGACTGTTGTAAATTCCTCCGCCGCCATTACTTTCTACCGATCCTATCACTGAACTTGCAATAATAATATTCCCACCAGTATATCCACCGTCGTTTGTTACGTCATTATCGCCACTACCTCCATCAGATGTAACTGCCCCCGTAATATTAATATTACTTAAATTAAGTGAATATCCATTTGTATAAAATTGCCCATCAGCATTTACATTACCGGTAATTGTATGATTCTGACCATTAATAGAAATCCCACCTGTGTATACACGACAATTATAAGTAATTGATTCAGCGAGAACATATGTGCGTGCAAAATACAAACTACAACCTGTATTTTGAGAAATAGATTCGCCAGGAAGAACAGGGAATCCTCCTGCAAATAATGCCCCTAGACTACCAGGCAAGTTGTCTTGATCATTGACCGTCAGATTCGATAATGCTGAGTGAGTTGCGTTTGTACGAATAAAGGTACCCGTATAATTAATTGTGATGGTACCATTTGTACCTCTCCCTCCGCAGCTACCATCGCATCCGTCATTACCACCTTCAACTGAAATATTGACATTAGTAATATCTAGATTAGTACCAGAAATAGTTATATTTCCGCCTGCACCACCCGCACTACCAGTTCCGTTGCCCCCATTAGCTGAAATACTCCCAGTAACATGAATATTATTTAAGCTAAATGAATATCCTCCACCATCAGCAATACCATTTCCATTTACATTACCCGTAATTGTTCTTCCTCCACCATCTATAGTCACACCATCAGCTGTTACGACAAGACAATTACCACTACCATCAAGTGAATCATTGTCAAAATTTGAATCAATAATATATGTACCAGGTGCTGATATTACTCCGCAAGAAAGTATAGATGTAGCTGAATTAGTCCAAGAAGAAAACAATAATGTTGAAAGTAGGCCACCAGAGTATGCTCCATAACTATGAGCATTCATATTAAAAGTACTCAGGGCCGAGAGTGTTGTACCCGAGTGTGTGATAGCCCCAGAATAATTCAAATCAAGTGAACCTGGGTTACCGTTCGAACCAGGGCCACTGTTATCTCCTCCGCCACCAACACCAGCAGCGCCTGCGGCGATCACTCAATTTGAAATATTAAGATTGCCAGATTTTGTTATGGTAAGTGAACCGCCATTACCGCCACTACCACCACTACCGCCACTACCCCCATTACCTCCATTACCTACTGTAAAAGACGTCGTAGTCGAATTTGTAATAGTTAAAGAACCTCCATCACCAGCACCAGAACCACTACCGTTATAACCACCACCCCAGGCACTACCTCCATTACCTCCGTTACCTACTGTAACAGATGTTGTTGTTGAATTTGTAATAGTAATTGAACCACCAGCAGCTCCGGGACCACCACCATTACCGTTAGCTCCAGTACCTCCACTACCACCACCACCTGACGTAACAGATGTTGTTGTTGAATTTGTAATAGTAATTGAACCACCAGCAGCACCAGAACCACCACTACTTGTATTATTAGCACTACCACCACTGCCACCACTACCTGACGTGATAGTTCCAGTCACTGTAATATTTTGGATTGCAAAACCAATACCACTTGTACCACTAGTAACATTATCACTATCATCTACCGTTCCTTCTGCACCACCAGCACCAGTAATATTTCCATTGAGAGTAAAACCGCCACCATCAATAGTGACTCCATCAGACTGAATATTCAAACAACTACCACCAGTACCGATATTATGTGCAAGTGTATATGTACCTCCATTATAAATTACCATGCATTTACTAATTGGACCTGGTAACGAATTCAGATTTACAGTTCCAGATGACCCTGATGTTCCTCTTTGAGGACCTCCCACTCCCCCACCAACAAAATTTGAAACAGCTGTAGAATTTGTAAGTGTGATCGTTCCACCATTACCTCCATTAGTATCCATCCAAGTGCCACCATCACCCCCATTACCACCATTGGCATTTACTGAATTAAGTTGTGAATTTAAAAAGACAATTGATCCACCAGCGGCTCCATCTGTAGCACTTCCGGTCGGATTGCCGTTTTCATCAAAACCAGGAATACCTTGTCCATCTCCTCCATTTGAATTTACATCACCAGTAACCGTTACATTCTGTAACGTAAAATTATAACCAACAGGATAACCTCCGCTACCATTAACATCTCCGTCTATGGTATGACCATTTCCATCTATGATGGTTTGATCTGCACTACCACCTGAAGTTATGGTCAAGCATGCACCCCCACTACCGATATTTTGATTTAAAGTATAAGTTCCTGTATCAATAATCTCTCCACAGGATGAAATGATGCCTGGATTCAAAGTACTTGCCTTCGCCTGTCCCCCAAACAAAAATGGAATAACAAAAAAGATACCAAAGATGATAGTGCGTGCATATGTAAATGAAAGTATCTTCTTCATGTGTTAATTTGATGGTGTTGGATCAGGTGCTACTGGTGCCGAGTCTGCTGGTGGAGTAACTGGCGCAGGAGGAACTACGGGAGGATTTGAGTCAGCAGGTGGAATAATGACCGGATCTGCAGGAGGTGTTACTGGCGGTGTCGAATTTGACGTGGTATCTGTAGATGGGACTACTGTGGTTGTATCTGTTGAAGTGGTACTACTCGAAGTGGTTGTCGCGGTAATGTCAGTTGTTGTGGCAGTTGAAGTTGCTGTTACCTCAGACGTTGTTGATGCGGTAGATGTAGCCACTACTGAAGTGGTTGACGCTGTTGAACTTGCAATTTCGAGAGTTGATGATGCATTTGTTGTTGAAATGTTAACTGAATCTCCCGATTGAGTTGAAGATGCAGTAGATGTTGCCACTACTGAAGTGGTTGACGCTGTTGAACTTGCAATCTCAAGAGTTGATGTGGCTACAGTACTTGTCGCGAGTGGAGTTACGACTATGTCACTAGTTGTGGCAGTAGATGAAAGTGAGATGATTCTACGAATAGTTATAATGCCATCTTCCAAAAGACCCTGCACAACGACTTGATCGCCAGTGTGAATGTCAGATATACGTAGTGGAACATATGTACGATTTTCAATTTTCTTTACGTTAGACACATCGAAGGTATAGAAAGTATTACCTGATTTATCAGAAGAATGTGCATCTTCAATAGAGAGAGATACTAATGCAACATCAGAAACTATGCCGCGGGCACTGAAGTTTTGAATTGCCGGAATCGTACTAGTTACATCAGCCTTAGAAATACCATATACGATACTAGAGACTACGGTAATTACTGTAACCATCTTTAATATTTCTAACCACCATATTCGTTTTGCCTGTATCACCTTTTCGATGATGATTGGTTTGGGTTCAGGGCGTAAATTGAGGAGTTTGGCGACCATGATTGAAATATTATATCACGTATACACATATAATTATCCCCATAACAAAAAACACCGCCGCTTTACAGCGACGGTGTTTCAAAATTATATGAAAACCACTTGAATTCTACGTTCTGGCGACAAGCTACTTTCTCCCCGAAGGAATATCATCGCCGCAATTACGTTTCACTTCCGTGTTCGGAATGGGAACGGGTGTTGCCATAACGCCAAATCACCAGAACGTAGAATTCAATACATATACTCAAATCAAATAACGAAGGAAACGTAAGAAGTCACAAAATGCGACGTTCAAAGTTCCTAATAGGATCGACGGATTAGTACATCACGGCTCAACACCTTACGGTGCTTACACCTAATGCCTATCAACGTAATCATCTCTTACGGGTCTCACCGATACCTAATCTTGGGGCCGGCTTCCCGCTTATATGCTTTCAGCGGTTATCCGATCCGAACATAGCTGCCCAGCGATGCCATTGGCATGACAGCTGGTAGACCAGAGGTTCGTTCAACTCGGTCCTCTCGTACTAGAGTCAAATCCCCTCAAGTATCAACGCCTGCAGTAGATAGGAGACCAACCTGTCTCACGCTTGTTACCACGAATTACTTCGTGCAATGGACTATAGCTTCACCAAACTTAAATCTGAAATTATAAATCTCAAATCTAACTTTAGCTATCAATGTTTAGTCTCTACGGGTGTTTCAATATCAAATCTGAAATCTAAAATGTAAAATCTAGTCGCAATTGCAATAAGATTTGAGTTTTGAGATTTAATCTTTAAGATTGATTCTTCCCTCGGTATCATCCTCTTTAAAAGGACTTCACCGATATTAATTGATTTGTCCAGATTTGAGATTTAAGATTTTATCTTTAAATTTCAATCTAGCCGCCGTGGTTGATTGATCACACCTTTCTTTTTCATAAACGAAAATATTCTCGAAGTGATTCAGACTGTTAAACAGTCAATAAAACTTCATTTCCCTATTCACGTGCTTTAATCGTGAATATATAAGACAACAAATGTCTTGTCAGATCCCATCAAGCATATTAAATGCTTAACGGTCTGAACCCAGCTCGCGTACCACTTTAATTGGCGAACAGCCAAACCTTTGGGAGCTTCTCCACCCCCAGGATGTGGTGAGCCGACATCGAGGTGCCGAACTCCGCCGTCGATATGAACTCTTAGGCGGAACTAGCCTGTTATCCCTAGAGTAGCTTTTGTCCGATAATCTTCCCCCGCATCTAATGCGTAAGGTCGGTTCACTTGGCTCTGCTTTCGCATCTGCTCGACACGTACGTCTTGCAGTCAAGCCAGCTTGTGCCCATACACTATCGCCATGGTTTCCATTCACGGCTAGCTGACCTTAATAGGCTCCTCCGTTACTGTTTAGGAGGATAGCGCCCCACTAAAACTGTCCACCAGATACTGTCTCCCTGTGTTTATTCCACTGAGGTTAGACTATACATTTTTAAAGATTGGTGTTTCATCGACGGATCCATCCACCCCGAAAGGTAAACTTCAAATCCTACCAACTACGCTACGCATCAAAAACGTATAGTCAATATCAAGTTACAGTAAAGCTTCTAGGGTCTTTTCGTCTAACTGCAGGTAACCGGCATCTTCACCGGTATTGTATTTTCACCGAGCAAGTCTCCGAGACAGTTCTCCAGTCATTACACTATTCAACGCGTCAGAACTTACCTGACAAGGAATTGCGCTCTTCTATTCCTAAACGAAGGACTAAATCTTCATCCGCCGGTTGGCGGAGCATGGCGTATAGTCTCTTTGAGCCATGTGACATTCTTTGTGTTACCACAAAGCAAGGTAGCATTTTCATTTCTTGCGCGTTGTTTTCTTTTTACAGAATTCATCATACACACTATAACAATCCCAGTTTTTCTCAGTTCGTTCTTGCGAACAAACTGAGAACCTTAGGATCGTTATAGTTACGACCGACATTCACCAGGGCTTATAACAGTCACCATATACAGTAAAGTATACAACGCCGTTATTTGACCTTCTGGCATTGGTCAAGTGTCACCCCCTATACATCCTCTTGCGAGTTCGCAGGGAGCTGTGTTTTTGATAAACAGTTGCCAGAGATACTTTAGCTGCGGCCCCTTTATTTAAAAAAGGGCAAGCCTTATTCCGAAGTTACGGCTGCTTTTTTGCCGAGTTCCTTGGAGACCTCTCACTCGTTCGTCTAGGTCTACTCGACCTGATCACCTGTGTCGGTTTGCGGTACGGTTTTTGTTTAGTTAAGCTTAGAGACTTTTCTTGGAAGCGTGCTTTATCCTATTTTACCTTGCGGCATTTTCGTTCTACTTGAGTACCCTATTAAAAGGAGCATCCGGATTTGCCTGGACACACTCTTATAGCTCGAACGTTAAATCCAATTATACGCAGGATATACTACGCTTCGTCCTCCCATCGCACTATACAAAAGTTATGGAATATTAACCATAAATCCATCGGGTGCGGTTTTCACCATCCCCTTAGGGCCGACTAACCCTTGGCTGATATACATTGCCAAGGAAACCTTGATCTTTCGACGTGCGGGAATCTCACCCGCATTGCGGTTACTTGTGCCAACATTCTTACTTCGCAACGCTCCAGTATGGGTCACCCCTTTACCTTCAACGCGATGCGAATACTCTCCTACCACTGTACAATGCCGAAGCACTGTCCAGTCCTCAGTTTCGGTACAACGTTTTAGCCCCGATTATCTACGGCGCGAAATTTCTCGATGAGTAAGCTGTTACGCTATTTTTGAATGGTGGCTGCTTCTAAGCCTACATCCTCATTGTCATAGAAATTTCACTACCTCAAGCGCACTTAACGTTAATTTAGGGACCTTAAATTGAGATCGTGGGCTGTTTCCCTTTTGTCCAATGGAGCTTAGCCCCCATAGACTAACTGCCGAGTAATTACTTTGTGTATTCGGAGTTTGATAGGTCTCGTGATCTTTCGACCGTTCGAGACCTTCCAGTGCTCTACCCCACAAAGGTACGCTCGACGCGAACCCAAAAGTTCTTTCGGAGAGAACCAGCTATTACCTGATTCGATTAGCTTATCACTCCTTACCACATGTCATCCGAGACTATTGCACGGGTCACCGGTTCGGGCCTCCATCCGCCTTTCGGCGAACTTCACCCTGCACATGGCAAGCTCATCAGGCTTCGGGTCTTTAGCAAACTACAAGCGCCCTATTCAGACTTGGTTTCCCTGTGACTCCGTCCTCGCGGACTTAGTCGAGCAGCTTGCTAAAACTCGTTGGCTCATTCTTCAATAGGCACGCCGTGACGGACTGGATTCTGCTCCCGAAGATTCCGACTTAGAAGACCAACGTTCAAAACCCACGAAAATTTTTTGCTAAAAATTTTCTTTACTCGGTGCCGGTCGCACCTCGTAGAGGGTTTTTCACATTGGGTCTTCTTCGTCTAGAAATCTTCGGGCTCAAAGTCCAGCCCGCTCCGACTCCTTGTAGGCATATGGTTTCAGATCTATTTCAACGCCCTTCCGGGCTGCTTTTCACCTTTCCCTCACGGTACTTGTTCACTATCGGTCTTCTGGAGTATTTAGTCTTGCCGGTTAGTTCCGGCGGATTCCCCCAAGCTATTCGTGTCCCGGGGTACTTAAGAATAGAAACAAAGAAGTCTTTTTATTTTCACTTACAGGGCTATCACCTTCTGGGGCTGAGCTTTCCAACTCATTCGATTAATAAAAAGATTTGTAACTTCTCTACCATAAATGGTACGTCTCTACCTTGCAACCCTCATTGTATTGCTACAATAAGTTTAGACTATCTCCGCTTTCGCTCGCCGCTACTCACGGAATGCATATTTGTTTATTTTCCACCTGGTACTGAAATGTTTTACTTCCCAGGGTACGCTTCTAACATCAAGTGTTAGATCACCAAGTTTTACTCGGTGGGGTTTCCCCATTCAGACATCTTCGGATCAAAGGTTGCTCGGCACCTCCCCGAAGCGTATCGCCGCCACGCCGCGTCTTTCATCGCCTCCATGAAGCCAAGGCATCCACCATACGCCCTTAATTTCCTATTAGGAAATTTAAAAACCGCATTTTGTTTTCTTGCACTCTGATTTGCATCAGAATGCTATTTTCTCTTTCGAGAAATACCTACATTACTTCGCTCATACACTTCACAGCGTATGAACTGCCCGCATTCATTCGACCCGAACGAATGCGGATGACGTACACATCCCTTTCCGCCGGTTGGCGGAGAGACGTGTACGTTTTGTTTGTGTGCAATTACTCATCACACACAAACCTTACTTGATTGAGTATATGTGGTTTTCAAAGTTTCTGTCGTTCTGAAAAGAAAAAACCGCTTCATTGAGCGGCATGCTTAACACTCCAATGACGGGGTGTGGCTATGGCCGCTGTGATTGGGTATTTCTTGTATTCATTCGGTAGTGAGGATAAGTATACGGATATGTGAAAAGAAGTCAATACCTTTCTATTATTATCTTACATGTGGATAGTCTGTGGACAAGAAATTCCAAATAACAAGCACCAAATGACAAATAATAACCAATACAAAAATCATAATTTCCAAACCCATTTAACAAGGTTTAGAAGTTGAAATTTGTAGTTTGTAATTTATTTGTCATTTGGTGCTTGTTATTTGGAATTTTAACATTAGCGTACCAACAAAAAACAACTCGTATTATAGAGTTGTTTTTTGTTTACATACGAAAGACGAGACTACTATTCCTTTTCAAGAACGTGATGTGCTGTCTTCTCGATAATTCTTTGTGCTGTTTCCTTACCACCGAGACCAAATGAAAGGCCAAAGGCAAGAGCGAGACCAAAGATAACTGGTGTGAGTATGCCCTGTGCGAAACCTGGCATGATGAGATAATCCAAGACAACGATAATTGCAAATATCCATACGGCCCACTTTGCAGCGCGACCGATGAGTTCTGCTGATTTAACATTTGCTGCGCGAGCACTTGCAACAACGATCTTCTGCAATGCACTTGCAACAACAACAGTAACCATGAGTACGAGAACAGCGAAGATAACCTTTGGAAGGAAATCTGCTACTTGGCGGAGGAAGTCATTGACTTGAGCAAGACCAAGAATATTAAATGACATCATCAAAGATACAACGATCACAAACCACTTAACCAATGTACCTACGAAAAGGCCAGAGTTCAAATTGTGACCAGCGCGCTTTACGACATCTTCGAGACCTGCACTCTTGAGAGCAGCATCTACCTTCAAAGCCTTGATGATACTTTCGACGAGCTTTGCAATAAGAGCAGCAACAATCCATCCTACGATGAAGATGATGAGTGCCATAACAACTGCAGGAAGCACGCGAGCAACACCATGCCACATTTCTAGAAATGCACTAGTGAATGTGTCATTCAAGTTCTGTAATCCAAAATCTGTATTCATAATATATACGTTAACTATTAATTATTTCTTGTAATACCTCTAATTATAGCATGAATATAATAAGCAAAAGTATAGCTGTGGATACTCAACTGACACGAAAACAGCGAGGATATACCTCGCTGTTGTATTATTGTGGTTCAACTCCCAATCTATCGATCAATGTTATATGCGGATAATCAAGAATATCCCGCACCAACCTATCATGTATGCCAAGACGATATTCGAAGTCTTGTGTCTCAAATGCAGAATACGCGATCTCCTTCCCAATTTCAGATTCGATAGTCTTGATGACTGATTCGATTTTAGGAAGATTGAGTTCTTCGCCGACAATAAGAAGATCGACGCGTGAATCCCAGTTCTGAATAAATACACCAGCTGCCAAGAATAACTTCACGCGACCAGCATTGGTGAAGCGCTTTGCCAAAGAATCATCGGCGTTCAGACTTGCAACAGTTAAAAGATTCTTGATCGAATCAAGATACGGGAATTTGTCGTTCAAGATAAAACCCGGCCCCTTGAGCTTCTTGAATACTGTTTTCTTGTTCTTGATAACCTCTATATCTTTTAAAACATTTTTCTTACGAACGATATCAGCTTTTACAAGCATAGAAAGTTCCTTCTTGAGCGACCCTGATGTGCACTTCGTTCTCTCTACCAATTCTTTTACGAGAAATGGTGTTCCTTGATTGAATAAAAATAATCGCAGCAATTTTACTTTTGTTTCGCTGCCAAATAATGCGGTAAGAGTGTCCATGGGAAGTAGTCTATCATTATAAAGAATTATTTCAAATAAATAGCGATGTAAATACGCAAATGTATGCGAATGACGCGAATACGTCGCATCCGACTTTCGATTCCTGTGCGTTCTATTCGCGTCATTCGCATACATTCGCGTATTTGCATCAATTTGCGTTTAATCAAAATTCATGTAATATTGTTCCCAAGGCTCTAAGACAGAAGGCAATCCTTATATAAGGATACAAGACCTTCCGAGGTATTCATCTCTATTAGGCCTATAAAAGGTCGAACCAGTTGCCCAAGGCAACTAGAAATATCAAAAACCAAATTCCAATGTTCAAACAAACCACATCTAAATGCTGGTTTGAAAATTGATATTTGAAATTTGTAATTTAACAACATATGGCTCGAACAAAAGTTCAGAAAAAAGAGATCATTGAGAAATTGGAAAAGATCATGGGCGGTGCTCAGTCACTCGTCTTTGTGAACGTCCACGGACTCAAGGTTTCGGATTCAACAGTTATGCGTCGCAAGTTGCGTGCAGACAAGGTTGGATTTTTCGTTGCAAAGAAGACCCTCACCTCTATTGCATTAACAAATAAGAAGTACACAGGTACTGCACCCGCTCTCGTTGGAGAATTTGGTCTCGCATATGGCGTAGATCTCGTTGCTCCTGCACGTGGCGTGTACGAATTTGAAAAGAAATACAAAGGTCAGGTTTCTATCGTCGGCGGCGTATTCGAAGGAAAGTTCATGAACAAAGAAGAAATGACTGTTATCGCATCAATTCCTCCAGTTCAAACTCTCTACGGTATGTTCGTCAATGTCATCAACTCACCTATCCAAGGATTGGTTGTCGCACTCGATAAGATTGCACAGAAGAAAGCATAATTAACTAATTTATAAAAACATGGAAAATAACACACCAGTAGAAATTCCAGCAAAGTTCAAATCAATCGTTGAAGCGATTGAAACTATGTCGGTCCTCGATTTGAATGAGCTCGTTAAGCTCTTCGAGAAGAAATTCGGCGTTTCAGCAGCAGCTACAGCAGTTGCCGCTCCAGTAGCCGCAGCAGCAGCCGGTGATGAGAAGAGTACTGTTGCAGTACACCTCGCATCATCAGGTGCAACAAAGATTGCTGTTATCAAGATCGTCAAGGAAGTTCTTGCCCTTGGTCTCAAGGAAGCAAAGGATCTCGTTGATGCCGCTCCTACTCTCCTCAAGGATGGTATGAAGAAGGAAGATGCAGAAGCTTTGAAGAAGCAGATCGAAGCAGCAGGCGGAAAGGTTGAGTTCAAATAATTCACTTTCACCCCAAACAAAAAACCGCCATCTCGGCGGTTTTTTGTTTGGGATACCTATCCGTTGTATTCACGCCTGCCATGCCATGCCTGCGCATGCAGGGCAGGCAGGTTATTCGTAGATTCGTAGCGTTCTATTCAAACTGACTGATAAATCTATCAATATCGTCAATCACTTGATCTTTTTTCTCTAACAATCCTTTGTCTGATCTTATATGACGCATCCAATTTCCTGCGTATTCTTTCCCTTTGTGAATATCTATACGTCCACCTTTCTTCCATAATTCCTGCAGACGCTCTATCCTCCTGTAAATATCTTTCGAATGTTTATGTGAACTGTCCATCCTATCAATATATTTCTTAAATATATCCAAATACGTTGTTGTATCTGGTTGTACATTTGGTGGTACTACCAACACATTCGATCCGCCACCAGAAACATCGATAGTGAGTACTGTCGTAGACGATGCCAAAGATGATGTAGTAGTCACTCCAGTATCACCAGTACTAATAGTAGTTGAAGCAACTGTTGTTGGTGTCACGGGAATAGCATCAAAGTGAGTTGTGTCTAAGATGGTGTCCCCTTGTACACGATCAATACTGAGATCAAATGAACCCACGCCAGAACCTTGTGCAACTATCGAATATCGTCCGCTCATATCAGGAATATATATTGATCTATTCTGGTCCCCCAGTTGTTCATATCGACTTCCAGGAATAGTCTCTTCGTACGCCTTTACTACATCATCAGTCACCTCAGTGGGCACAGGCATTTCACCGGTATGATGACCAGACGAATCGTAGACATTCAAGCCGACCAGTCCTTGCGAATGAACAACGATAAATGTTGGCTCCTTGGTATATTCTGGTTCACCGTAAGAAATTCCAGGAATAGAAGACTGGCCGTTACTGGGCTGTTTGTGAGTGATGATATCTTCTATTTGTTTCTGAGTTGTCGACGATTCAAGAATATTTGCATGACTAATATTCATATTTTCTAACTTTGAGACACGATTCAAATCAATAGAGACAACTGAGCTCGTATCATATGCTGCACTTGGTGCAACGACCGTACCATCACCCATTGCAGTTGTTGAAGCACCGTACAGAAGTCGTGGTGGGCATGTTCTATGTGCCAGAGCGAGTGCGCAACGATCAGTACTTTGATAGAACACTGTTTTGATTGTAGGAATATTCCATCCAAGAATTGACCAGTGAGATATAGATTCTGGCCAAACAAATGAATCAATTATTCCATGGAGCAATCCGGCCGCACCGAGAAGTAATTGGTTCCCTTTTATGGGCACAGACGTATCTGACGCTGCTGGATTTTTACGTACATTATTTGTGTCTGCAATAAATGAATTTTGTGCTGAAATAGAATTTAATTCCTTGGGATAACTCCCATTATTTATTCCCGTCGTTGTCGTACTTGCGAATGCAATTGAGGGACTTAATACCTTCGCAAAATATGCCGCTGACGGTAGGAGCGAATATATGCTTGGCATATTCACTGCCAGACTACGTGCAGTACTATCTTTCAAAATTAACCCACTGAGAATTGATTGATTATATCCATGAAGTAGATCGGGAATCGCTTCAGGTGTACCTACATAGGGCACCGCTACTCCTAGTACAGAATCTATAAGATTACTCTTGCCCAAGTCCGTAAGTACTTTCACGAGATATTTTGCCACCAAACCACCATTACTGTGCGCGACTAATGTTACCTGACCAGTCTTCGAACTTGAGGCCATCGTTTGAATAAGACCGATCAAAGATTGTGTTGTTGTAGCTCTTTTCTCATTCCCTGCAACTATGTCTGGAATCGATTTTCTCCAATCATATCCAAACGATTTCCATTCAGTGACGATATTTCGTGATGAGAGAGTATCAAGAAATTTCATGAATGAACCATATATACTTTTAAGTCCATATGCCACATCAATAGGTCCATCTGAATATATAGAAGTATCTGTGCTTGAGCCCATACTATTCAAGTACAACTTTGCAACATCAGTGTTATTGTGTGGTTCCCATACCCGGCGCGTACTTGTAGCCGTTGTACCTCGTGCAGGAGTTACGGAATACAAACGACTACCTTCAATTCCAGGAATGAAAAGCACGCTAGAACAACAGGCTTTCTCATGCTTTATCCAAGGGTCATATTCAACAAGCCCATTCAACAGACTCGAAGTGGCAGTCACTGGACCATCGGAACTCCCCCACCAATTATAGGTTGCATGCACCGTGTTTGCTCCATCATTTTTGATTGCGTACTCTGAATTATCAATTAGTGTAGAACTCGAAATGAAAACACCAACAGGATTTTTTGTTCCATTCAAGGCCAGCAGTATAGGACTATTTTCAAAGGCATTTCCAACACCACCAACTTCAGTTGAGTTGCTATCCCCGGCCAGAGGTGGTCCTCCGACAGGCATCGCATATACACCGATACCATTATGTTCTATCCGTGAATTTGTTATCTGAATATAACTATTAATATCCTGAACACCCTGCTCAGCATTCTTAACAGTACTTGAAGCAATATGTATCCATGAAGAAACCGCATTTACACCCAAAGGCATATCCATAACACTGTACTTAGCATCCAGTGATCCAAAATCAATATTGATACCGGCTACATCATGAATAGAAATTGGAGCCTCCGCAGTTCCATTGAGTGTTAGAGACCCGTTTACATATATATTGGGACGATCATATATCCTTCCAGACAACGACGAACTCGCCAGCATCACCTCAACACCAGGGCCGATAGTCAGACTACCCCTTCGATCTACGTATACACTTTTTTCGATAATATACGGACTGCCCGAAGCGGTCCACTCTACACCGCTCAATATAGGCGTACTCGGCACAACTGTAGACGCTTCAACATGTGAAATCCCCCATACCAACGCTGAAATAATAATCGATAATTTTACACACACTTTTAGTACATACTTCATAATGAATTTACATTAGATTGATAATAAATTCAGCGTATCAAAGTGAAATGAAGATTCAGTGAAAAAAGAATAAAATATTGATGAATTTTTTTATGAGAATATTTGCTATAATACACACATGGTAAATCCCTTTGATAGAACATTCTTCAAATTTGTACTCGGTTTTACAGCCATCCTCATCGGAACGTTTGTTGCTATATATTTAGTTCAAAAGTATGGTCCAACATTAGAAGATAAAGCGTTGAATATTATACGGAGCCGCTAACGACAAGACACATTATTATCACAAATAAAAAACACCAGAACTGAGATTTCTGGTGTTTTTTATTTGTTATCTACTGACACGATGAGGTATTAACCAAAACTCAACCAACGCAAAAGCCGCCTTGCGGCGGCTTTTGTATATAACACTAACCAAAGGTTAGAACTATATATCGTAGGTTTCCAACTATTATGGAATCTGTACGAATGCGTTTGTGAGACCGTAGTTGACGTTCAACTCTGCTGTCTGACCTGCTGCTGTACCATCAACTGCACCTCCTGTGCCGTAATTGATTTGTGTAAGAGAGATCTTCTTAGCTGCTGATGTACCATTTGTGTTATCAACTGTGAAGTTGTAAGTAAATGTACGTGATGAGTTAACGATGTAAGCAACGGTTGTGTCACCAGTAACTGAACCAGAAGCTGTAACAGATGAAACTGTTGTTGAAGCGTTTGGACCAGATGATGTTGTTGTTGCAATTGCAACAGCAGCAGTCTTACTGATGTAGATAGGGTTGTTTCCTGTATTCACAACTGTGAATGAGATAGAAGGATATGCAACACCCCATACACTTGAGTTAGAAGCTGTAACTACATTGCCCTTAGCTGGTGTGATGTTTGTGATCGAGAGACCTGCGTTTGGAACATATGTAAGATCGTTACCTGTTCTATTACTTGCATTTGTCAAAGTAATAGTATTGTAGTTGTTATCAACACCTACAACTGAATCAGCGATGATTGTTGATGAAGCTGAGAAAGCTGTTGCTCTCGCAAGAACATCGGCCTTGATTGTCAAACTCTTCCATACATCTACTGTAAGAGGAATGTTCAAGTTTGTGAATGTAGGCTGACCTGCTGCCAATGAGTAAGCACCTGCAACTGCTGTACCATCAACATACAAACGTACGTTCTGGAACAAAGTTGAAGTAGCTGCACTAACACTGTTGCCAATGTTGATACTCAACTGGTTGAGGATACCAGACTGATTTTGCAACTTAACATCGAATACTCCGAGAACTTGGTCGGTAGTAACGTTTGATGTTGAGATGTTGAATGTCTGAGAATCTGGTGTACTTGCACTGATGCGAGTATTAAGATCTCCTACTGAACCTGTTGAAGACAAAGTAACTGAAGTTGTGTTTCCACTGTTGTAACCAAGAGAATCGGTGTAACCCTTTCCGTTGATTGTTCTGATAGAACCAGATGGGATACTTACAGTAACTGTCTGGCCTGTGATCTTGTCACTTGCGGCGAGAACGTTTGCTGTAACTACGAATGTTGTCATTGTGCCTGGAGTTACGACAGCGTTGACATTGTCAAATCTGACGAGGTAATCCTGACCAATAGTAACTTCTGTAGCATCATAGAAACTTGAAAGTTGCTTTGTAGCAAGAACCTTTCCAGTACTATCCTTCAATGTTACGCCACTGAAGAGCAACCATGGGCGTGCGTTAAAGTGAACATCGAAACGAGAAACTGTAACGTTTCCAGCTGTAGCTTGTGCTGTAGCTGAGATGATTGGCTTGTCCATATCACCCTTCTTCAATGTCTGACTTGATGAAACATATGATGATGAACTCAATGTGATTGAGCCATCGCCATTTGTGTTGTTAACTGCTCCGCCACCAACTGCTGTACATACGAATCCTGTTGGACATACTCCTGCTGGAGCTGTTGCAACTGAACCACCGTTCAAAACGGCGAGTGTCAAAGGACCAACAAATCCTGTACCAGGATTTACGATACCCTTAGCAACTTGGTAAGCCTTAACTGCTGCTTGTGTCTGTGAGCCGAAATAACCTGTAGCACCTGCTGGGATTGATTCACCAGCTGCGATGAGGGCTGTCTGGAGAGCTGTAACATCAGCACCTGAAGAACCTACTGTAAGGTTTCTTGTGAAAGTAGCTGCTGAAGCAACTGTAGCGAAAGCTACGAGAGCAACGCCTGAAGCGATAAAAATCTTTTTCATACGAATTTTTTTTGTAATTTAATGCATGTCCTCTGTTTACTAATAAAGATAGAGAATGAATGCAATTTTGTAATACTAATAATAATTCCACACCTTGAACGCACGTTGTATCGACACGCACATACAAGATATTGTGGCAAAACAAATTATTGATAAACTGAAAACAAACTATCTCCATATCAATAAAGATATTTCGAATATGTCTGAAATCAATCATTCAATAATGAACGATCGAACTTGACGTTTTATTGATTTGTCAAAGTTCGTACTCCCCGAAGCACTATTGCTCTGGGACGAATGCAGTTCGAACCTGGGTAGGCAAGAATCGCACTCGATACAAAGCATTATAACGCGAAATTACACACTCTGGCAAAAGGACATGTGGATAACACAAATATGCTGAGATTTAGGCAAATTATGGCTCTATTTAGTTACTATTGATAATAGGACTATATTAAGCCATTTAGGGTCAAAAGTCAAGAAAAAACCCTATTTTTATTGAAGTCCCAAAATATGCGATGCAAATACGCAAATGGATGCGAATGACGCGAATAAACTCACTTGAATCTAGAGTAGGATGCGACGCATTCGCGTCATTCGCGATCATTTGCAGATTTGCATCGATTCTTTATATCTCGAATCTTACTTCAAAGAGTACCTACTCCATCTCCTCTCCCCCTCCTTCTTGATAACCCCCTTATCTACCAATTCGAGCAACTCACGCTGAATGGTCTTTTCACTGCAGTCTTTGATGACTTTTGAGAAGTCTTTGATTGTCAGATTCGACTGTCCTTTGAGGATTGTCACGATCGCTTCTTGTCTACTTGTCTTTTTGACTTGCACATCAACATGTCCTTGAGAAACCTTTGCGTGACCGGACTTGTACGAAGCAGACTGACCATGCGTATCTCCTACATTTGTCTTTGAGATTGCTTGAGGATTTTTGAAACCACTACTGAACAAATCTGGCGTCTTAAAGAATCCTTCTGAAAGGACATATCCCGCACTCTCAGCATTGGCAGAGAGACGATCTCTAAGTAGTACTACAACTTGATCAATCTCACGAACCAAGATGTTATGGTTCATGTCAGAAATAAGGTGAGAAATGCGAGCAACATTGAGAAGTGAAAGTGTTTCAAGTGCCGCGGTGAAGAGAGATTGAATAACTGAATTCTTGTCACCAGGGACTGCACTCGATGCCATAAAAGACGAAGACAATAAATCGATACCTTTATCACGAATTTCCCACTTGAGGGGTTCTTCGTCTTTGAGGAGGCCTGAGACGAGATAGAGAGCAGAAGTTATCTTCTCTGTCTTTTTGAACACATACATCAAATACTCTTCGACATTAAAAAAACCTAGTGATTTCCAGTTTAATGGATCATTGAATGAGTTTGGATTTTGTATGTCTTTATTGTCCATAATACTTTGTCTTTTTGAATCAGTAACTTTGTCTTTGATTGTCTTTTACAAATACCTGACTTAATGTTGTCTCTAATGTGTCCATTATAGTCCAATAGAATAAAGAATCAAGTGGCAGAAGCTATTACGAATACGCCATGAGTGTGGACCACCTCCACAATACACTCCCTGATGAAACAACTCCCAGCGGGATATCGTCTCATTATCTAATTCTTTAGGCACTCATACGAGAACGTAACGGATGTTTCGGTGAGGACTGTGTTGCTGAGGCGGATTCAAACATTGCTCTTATTTATAATCACTCTTTGCTGTATAATATATAAATGGCAAAGAAAAAAGATCTAGATATTACAGAAAAAATGCGATTTTGGGACAATATGCGCGATGAAACGATTCAGGCAATTCTCGCAATTCTCTCATTTTTATTAACACTATTATCATTATTAGCTGCGTTCGGAAAAGCGGGACCAATAGGGGCATACGGATATACCTTTTTTACTCGATTATTTGGTATCGGATATTTCCTTATACCAGTTGTTTTCCTGATGCTCGGTATCTCATTCTTGCAGGGAATTAAAAAGAAGCTTGAAGCAACAAAAATTATCGGTGTAATACTTTTCTTCATCGCTGGTCTCGGCACAATACACATCGCTTCCTACAATGAAGGAGGAGTTATTGGACGATGGATCGCCGTCCCTCTCATCAAGATGCTCGATACTCCCGCGACAACATGTCTCCTTGTAGCACTTCTCATCATCTCAGTGATCATGACGTTCAATTTGTATTTTACTTTTGACGATATTGCGATCTGGAAAAAACTAAAGAAAGACAAAAAAGAAATACCTAAAGCTAAAGATGGAAAGATGGATGCATACGAAGAAGCCGCAGTCGAAAAAGCTGTTGCGGGAATGGCTTCATCTGAAACAGAGACTCTCTCTGCAAAACAGATCGAGCTACAACGTGTCGCTGCCGAAGAAAAGAAACGTGCAGCTGAAAAAGCAAAGAAAAAAGGCACCCTTGATTTTAGTGATGCTGAAGAAAGTGCATTCGCATCATCAGTTGTTGTACCTCATCTCAAACCGTTCACCCCTCCCCCACTTTCATTACTTGAGAAGGATCGTGGCAAACCTGAAACTGGAGATATCAAAGCCAACGCAAACATCATCAAACGAACTTTCCAAAACTTCGGCGTTACCGTTGAAATGGATGAGATATCGATTGGTCCATCAGTGACTCGTTATGCATTGAAACCAGCTGAAGGAGTTAAACTTTCTCGTATCACCGGATTGAGTAGTAATCTTGCTCTTGCCCTCGCTGCTCACCCTATTCGTATCGAAGCTCCAATACCTGGCAAGTCACTCGTAGGTATCGAAGTACCGAACACTTCAAAGACTACTGTCGGTCTCGCTACCCTTCTTGCCTCACAAGATTATCAGGGTTCAGAAAAACCACTCCTCACTTCTCTCGGAAAAGACATCGCCGGAAAAGCTCATTTTGCCAATCTTGCCAAAGCTCCTCACATGCTGATCGCCGGTACTACTGGTTCAGGAAAATCTGTGACCATTCACGCCATCATTACCTCTCTCTTGTATCGCAACTCCCCAGAGAACCTTAAGTTCATCATGATTGACCCAAAGCGTGTTGAATTGACACTCTACAACAAAACCCCTCACCTGCTCACACCGGTCATCACTGACCCCAAGAAGGCCATCCTTGCCCTCAAATGGGGTGCCAAGGAGATGAGTCGCCGTTATGACATACTCGAACAGAATTCTGCTCGTGATATTGATTCATATCACAAGAACATCTTGGCCCCAGCGCTTGAAAAATGGAAGAATGATGGCAGCCCAACAGATGATGTGAAGCTTCCTGAAACAATGCCGTACATCGTTATCGTTATTGATGAATTGGCGGATATTATGCAGACATATCCTCGTGAATTGGAATCAGCTATCGTTCGTCTTGCTCAAATGAGTCGTGCCGTCGGTATTCACCTCATCATCTCAACTCAGCGTCCGAGTGTGAATGTTATTACCGGTCTTATCAAAGCAAACATCCCTACTCGTGTTGCTCTTCAAGTATCATCACAGATCGATTCTCGTACCATTCTCGATCAGCCAGGTGCAGAAAACCTTCTCGGAGCCGGAGACATGCTCTACCTCGGTGGTGAAATGTCAAAACCTGTGCGTTTGCAATCTGCATACATCAGTGAAAAGGAAGTGAAAGACGTTGTGAAATATCTCGCGGCTGAATACAAAGATGAGATCATGAATGAAATCAACCTCACTCCTACCGAAGCTGGCGCAATGGCAGCATTCGATGCGATGAATAGTAGCGACTCTCTCGATGAAGAAGATGAGCTCTATGAACCAGCACGTGAAGCTGTGATAGAAGCGAACAAGGCTTCCACCTCATTCTTGCAACGTAAACTCGGTATTGGCTACTCTCGTGCAGCAAAACTTATGGACTTACTCGAAGGTCATGGTGTCATCGGTCCTGCAAATGGTTCAAAGCCTCGTGACATCATCGGTGGTGTTGGTACAGGAATAGAACAGCAAGGTCCGAGCGAACCAGTTCAGGAAGAGTCTGAACTCTAAAATATTCTTACTACATATTAGTGACCGGAATCATCGAAGGAGATGTGTACTCATTTTCTATACAAGTTTAGAGACACTTACATTACATTGCGTACCGCAGTGTTTACAAACTTGTGCAAAAAATGAGTACACATCTCCTTCGATGATTCACGCCTTGTGTTTACGTAACTAACTTTATAGACTGAGACTATGGGACTTAACCGAACAACTTCACTACGACTGATCAAAATAGGGATCGCTTTTGTTGTTGGACTAATCATTGTCCTCTACGCAATATCCCGTTCCCTTCAATACACTCGAGGACCTTCTATAACCATATTTCAACCACAGGATTACTCTACAGTCTCAACTTCCATCACAAGTATCGAAGGACGTGCTGACAGAGTGAATGCACTGAAATTAAATGGTCAACCTATTTCAATGGACGAAGATGCTCATTTCAAGGAAACAATAACCGTATTCCCTGGCTCAAACACCATCACATTACATGCAGAAGATCAGTTCGGACGTAGTGTAGAGACAGTGTTACACATCATGGGTAGTGTTGATTTCCCTGTCAAAATAAGTACTTCAACTCAAAAGACAACTATTGCTAGTTCAACTCTATAAATTTGCTCTTGACCCATATATTTCTGGTATACTGGTACTGCGTCTGCCAATCTTATAAGCCTTAATCACCCATATACATATGGCAATCAAAAAACACAAAAAGCCAGAAGTCAGTGAAGAAGATGCTCTAACTGAAACAGAATCAGAAACATCAAAACAATCTAACAGTGCACATTCCCAAACAGGCATCAAAGATGCTCTTGCTGCAATTCGTACGAAGTTCGGTGAGGATTCGATCATGAAGCTCGGAGAAAAACCTAAAGTTAATGTAAATGCTATCCCTACCGGATCTATCGGTCTCGATGCTGCACTTGGTATCGGTGGTATGCCTCGTGGTCGTATTATTGAAATATTTGGACCTGAATCATCAGGTAAGACTACTCTCGCCCTCCACGTCGTCGCTGAAGCTCAGAAGCTCGGTGGTGTGTGTGCATACATTGATGCTGAACATGCGATGGATCCAGAGTACGCAACTCGTCTTGGAGTCAAAATAAATGATTTACTTATTTCTCAACCAGACCACGGTGAACAAGCACTTGATATCGTCGACAGTCTTATTCGTACCAACAAGATGGATGTTGTCGTTATCGACTCAGTCGCTGCCCTCACCCCGAAAGCTGAAATAGAGGGAGACATGGGTGCGTACCATGTCGGAACTCAAGCTCGTCTCATGTCACAAGCACTCCGCAAATTGACTGCAATTGTTGCACGTTCAAAGACTGTTGTTATTTTCATCAACCAGATCCGTATGCAGATCGGTGTGATGTTCGGCAATCCTGAGACTACCCCAGGTGGTAAGGCTCTCAAATTCTATGCCTCAGTTCGTCTTGATATCCGTCGTATTGCCCAGATCAAAAAAGGTGAAGAGATCATGGGTGGTCGCTGTCGTGTCAAAGTCGTCAAGAATAAGGTCGCTGCCCCATTCAAGCAAACAGAGTTCGACCTCATGTACAACGAAGGTATTTCTCAAGAAGGCGAAATCATCGCTCTTGGTGAAAAGATGGAATTACTTTCAAAGTCAGGTTCTTCATATTCATATGGTGAGGTGAAGTTGGGTCGTGGCTATGATGCGACGAGACAATTCTTGAAGGAAAACCTCCCAGTGAGAGACGAGATTCTTGCGAAGATTAGAGAGAAGTTAAAAGCGATATAGGCCACACAATTCAACCCCCGCATTTCCCCGCCTCATCGGCGGGGTTTTGCTTTTATTGACACGTACTTATTAATACTATTAAATAAGAACAGATATGAAAACTTCGAATAATACAGTCAACATTGATGGAGCCGAGAGACAAGAAATATTTTCTACTGAAGTTGGTAATTTTGACCCTTTCCAGACATGTGTTGTTCGAATTGAATACGAACCTTTTCCTGGTTACGATGATGCCTTCGACAACCTACGACGAAAAGGATTTCATCCACTCGGTTTAACCGAACTTCAAAAGACTTCTCAGCTCATTGAAAAATTACAAGAACAAATCTACACGCATGCAAAAAATGCGAAGGCACTCAAACTGCGTGAAATTGCTACGGAGAACTTAAAAAGACTGATGGGACTTTTTAGAAAAAGTTGCTTCCTGGCAGAAAATAACATTCTTGTCCCTACTCACGGCACAGTAACATATATTGGCAGCTTGATAACTGAAATAAATCCAAGACTGCAAGATGTTTTAAATTGGTATCCATATATTTACTTCACGGGTAAATCTGCGTATCCAAAACTAGAAGCATTGCAACCAGAATACTTCTACCGCGACGTTGCGTGCGTCAAATTGTAACAACAAACCCTGCTCATCGGCGGGGTTTTGCTTTTTACCTCAAAAACGGCTAGACTAGCCCTACTTACAAAATAACCATATTACTTATGTCTCTCCTCGAATACAGTGAAGTAACCGAAAAGAAATTTATCGTCCTCGATGGCCAACCATACGAAGTCATATCTGCACACGTCTTTCGTAAGCAACAGCGAAAACCAGTCAATGCTACAAAATTGAAGAACCTTATGACAGGAAAAGTGACTGAATATTCATTCCACGTATCTGAAAAGGTTGAAGAGGCTGAAATCGAATCTCGTGAAGTAAAATATCTCTATACCAGTCGTGGTGAATGGTGGTTTACAGAGGCAGAAGACCCTTCGAAGCGTTTCAAGGTTACTGAAGCTCAGGTAGGCCCTCAGGGACGCTTTCTCAAGGCAAATACGATCGTAGAGCAGCTCCTCTTCCGAGAGCAGCCTATGGGCTTCAAAGTACCTATTACCGCAGAATTGAAGGTTGTAGAAGCTCCACCAAATGTGAAGGGTGATACCGCTACAGGTGGTCAAAAGACTGTTGTTTTGGAGACTGGTGCAACCATCAGTGTTCCCCTCTTCATCAATGAAGGTGAGGTTATCCGTATCAATACTGAGACTGGTGAGTACCGCGAACGTGTAGGTAAGTAAACAGTGTGTCATTCCGGCGAAGGCCGGAATCCAGAGTCTCATTAAGTAAAAACTAGATAGAAAAAACATAACCACCTAAGTTAGGTGGTTATGTTTTTTCTAATGTTGAATCTACTGTTGGTGATTCTGGATTCCCGCCTGCGCGGGAATGACACGTTCAAAACTATCTTGCAACGAATGGAAGAAGTCCCATGAATCGTGCGCGCTTGATAGCAGTAGCGAGCTGACGTTGGTACTTGGCAGAAATGCCTGTACGCTTGCGAGCAATCATACGACCGTGAGGATTCACAAATTTCTTGAGGATTTCTGTATCCTTATAATCGATGTGCTTTATATTTTGCTGACTAAAATAACACTGTTTTTTCATAATAGTAAATATTATTAATTAAAATGGTATATCGTCTGGATTGATCTCTTCTGTTGGATATTCAATAGATTCTGAAGCTGCTGGTGCTGATGATCCTGTAGTAGGCTTGTCCCCTGCTTTCGCTGGTGAAGAAGATGTTCCACCTGTTGGACGACTACCGAACTGAACAGTCTCAGCGACAATCTCAGTACGATATTTCTTTTCTCCATTCTGTTCCCACGAACGAGTCTGAAGGCGTCCTTCAACATATGCCTGTGAACCTTTTTTAAGATACTGAGCTACGAGCTCTGCAACACGTGCGAATACAACAACATTGTGATATTCGACTATTTCCTGCTTCTTGCCATCTTTGTCTTTGTAGACACGGTTGGTAGCAAGACTAAAGGTACAAACTTTTGTTCCCGAAGGAATAGCTTTGAGTTCTGGATCGCGAGTAAGGTTACCGATGAGAATGACTTTGTTGAGATACATAGTGTAATAAAATTCAAAACTCAAATATCAAATCTCAAAAATAAACAATTGCATATCTTTGATATTATGATGCTTGATTTTTGGATTTGTTATTTTTAATTTGTAATTTAATCCTATGCCTCTTTGACCATTGCGTCAATACTCTTGTCCATCTCTTCGATGGTTGCGGGAGCGGCGACAACTTCCTTGGCATCTGCTACAACTGCATCTGGAATAATTTCCTTTGCGTTGAATTCAGCTGCAATAGCCTGAGCACGCTTGCCGAGATATGTATTTTCACGCACTGTCGAAAGGAGCAATGCACGCAATACTGTAGGATGGAGCTCGACTGCCTTCTTCACAGCCTCGATCTTGTCCGACCCGACTTCGAATTTGATCCAACCGAAGTATGCTGTGTCATATTTCTCATATGATCCAGCAACTGTCTTTCTGCGCATAGTATATGCGAGCTGTTGTTTGTGAGGTGCTTCTTCGGCAATAACTGAAGAGCCTACTCCGGTAATAATAGCTCTCACTGCTTCTACCTCTGCAGAAACTTTTTCTTCTGGCACAGATGAAACAAGGAGATACCCTATCTCGTAGACCGCTTGTCGGTCATCACTAATGATATCGTTCATAGTTTGTTTTGCAGTCAGCGACTCATGTGGAATGAACCAATGAGACCCAATAGGCTTATTTTTAAGGCTTTTTGGGACTTACTGCGATTACTTATAATGTAGAACGAGATTACCATGAATGTCCCCTTCCCGCAAGAGTTAGAGGTGAGGCTACTATATCAGGTAGAAATGAAGATTTGATGAAAAAATAATAAAAATGGAGTGAAGATTTTATATAAAAAAAGACCGTAGAATAAGATCTACAGTCTGACCGAGGCTTGTGCCGTTCAACCTCGTGTCCTGACCATTCTTTTTTTGACACACGCAACCGAAGAGTCACTTGTTGAGATGTAGAGAGGTGCGCTATATGATCTTACATGATTCAAAAATGTATCCACTTCTTCCCATTCCTTGAAGTAACTGAACAGCTTAACAGGTTGGTTGTTTGAATCCCGAAGGGCTTTGATCATCTTGCGCCCCTTGGGCCCAATATCCAGACCAATAAGACGTTCCCACTCCGCAGGAGTAATTTGAGTTGAACATACTTGCTGTTTGATTTTGATATTCAAACAAACCTGACCACGGACAGTGGCGAGCCCTGCGGCTTTTGCCTTTTTGAAAGCGACATCCTCCAATTCCAAACGGATTGCTTCTAATGGATCTTGTATTTTCATTTGTTACTATTCCTTTAAACAAAAGGCTACAATATGCGTAATATTATGTCAATAAAAAGAAATGGCCCCCACAGATGAGACTTTGGAAGTCATTTCTGCGGAGGCCGCGATTACATGTCCGAAGGGCTCGTTGCCGCTTTATGTATTGCGACAACCGTCTTGTAGAAGCCGGTAAACCACGTGAATATGCCAATCGAGCACACAAATGATGCAACAAATGGGCCATACGCATCGAGAGCAAACCACGATGCGAGATACATTAACAACCCGCCGGTTGCAAATATTGCGCTCGACCTTGCCTGAAACGACATGATGGTAAAGAACAACACAAACAGCATCGTCGTCAGACCCGAAAGTGGCACAACCACAATCTTAAGAAAGGCAACCAGCCAAGCCAGTAACAACATCACAATAATAGCCATTCTGATGTTTCCGATAATCCATTTTAAAAGATTCTTCATAATCAATCCTCTTGTCGATCCGTCATTCGTGCCCAAGTGTTTATGGGCGATTGTTTATATTTTGAGGAGAATGACATCCTCAACTGATTTAGGAGTATTATAACATAATATAGTACTTTATGTCAATATACATAAAAACCCTTATCTTAGGGCTTTTACAGTCACACTGATCATATACTATTTACTAATCAAGTTTAAAAAACTCCCTCGCATTCTCCATCACTTGTTTCGCCACAACCTCCTCATCTTCCCCACGAATTCTTGCAATAGCCTTCACAACTTCAGTAACATAACTCGGTTCATTCCTTTTTCCACGATATGGAGCTGGTGCAACATACGGACAATCAGTTTCAGTCATAATTCGATTCATCGGAACTGTCTTGATCAATTCATCATAATTCTTTGCAAAAGAAAGAACGCCAGTGAAAGATACATAATGCCCAGCATCAATAATAGCTTTCATTTCCTCAAGTGTGCCTGCAAAAAAGTGGAAATTAGCTTTAACCGTGGCATGCTCTTTCAAAATCTTAAGTGATTCGAGATACGCACTTCCGAGATCAGTAAGGGTTTTACTATTTCTCACATGAAGCATGAGGGGCTTCCCTACTTCATTAGCGAGTTTAATGTGCTGAATAAATACCTCACGTTGAAATGCAATATCTTCTGGCTGTGAATGAAAAAAGTCGAGACCACATTCACCGATGGCAACAACCTTGGGATGCTCAGCAAGTTTTTTAAATGCTTCGTAGTTAAATTCTTGCTTAGGACGTGAATGATCACCTTCGTCCCCTGTTTCTTGAGGATCATTGTGAGACTCACCACAATAGACTGGATGAAGTCCTACAATTGCCCACATATCTTGATTCTGTTCAGCGAGTTGAATAGCTTTACGAGATAATTCCAAATCAGTACCAACACTTATAATACCAACACTCGCATCTCGAGCACGCTGAATGACCGCATCCCGATCTGCGTCATATGCGGCAAATTGGATATGACCATGTATATCTATGTACTTCATTTATTTTCTGAGGAAAAGCGGAGTGGCTGGCATTTCATTCTTGGCGATACAGGCAAGAACAGCTTCAGATGTTGTCGGCATGAATGGTCGGAGCATATCAGCAACCCACGAAAGACCCTGAACGAGTTCGGTGATGATCACTTTTCCTTTTTCGAGATCCTCTTTGACCAATGAAAATGGCTTCTCTTGTTGAATACGCTGATCGAGTTCGGTGATATGTTTCCAAATAACATCAGACGCCTTCTGAAGATCATAAGCTTCTATAGACGCATGATATTCTGCAGGAAATGGTTTTGCTGATATTTTTACTGGTGTAGAAATATGAGTTGAAGCCATCTTCATGATACGTGACGTCAGATTACCAATACCATTGGCTAGATTTGCATTGTAGGCTTCCTTGAACTTCTCAGGCGTGAATGGACTATCTTCAAATGGAGACAATTCACGGGTCATGAAATAGCGAACCGCATCAGCGCTGTATTCACTGACCAAATCTTTTGGATCAATAGTATTACCAAGAGACTTTGACATTTTGATACCACCATCACCTGTAATGAACCCGTCAACAACAATAGCCTTTGACGGTGTGAGACCTGCAGCCATGAGCATTGCCTGCCACATTGCAGCCTGTTGACGGAGATTATCCTTTCCACAGTATTGAACCACACCTCCACTTTCAACCCACCATTTCTTGAATACATCCTGCTTAGTAGGCCAATCAATTGCTGAAATATAATCAACCAGAGCATCGAACCACACATACATCACATGATCTGCATCATCAGGAACAGCAACACCCCACGGCATCTTGGTAGCCAAACGAGAAATACTAAAGTCTTCAAGTCCCCTCTCAACGAAGGCACGGATCTCATTCAAGCGAGAATGAGGAAAAACAAAATCAGGATTATTCTTGTACAATTCGAGAAGTGGCTTTTGAAATTCACTGAATTTAAAGAAATAATTTTCTTCTTGAATAATTTCAAGTTCAGTCAATGGGTGCAATGGACAACGTCCTTCAACCAATTCTGATTCGGTCTTTTCAAGCTCACATCCAACACAATACTTTACAGAGTAATTCTTCTTGTAAATGAATCCATTCTTTTTTACCAAGAGCCAAAATGCCTGAGCAGCTACAATATGATGTACGTCAGTTGTGCGAATAAAATTGATATCTGGACTAATACCTAACATCGAAATCAAATCCTTGAATTTCTGAGCGGCACCATCAACGTATGTCTGAGTATCAATATTCAATTCTTTTGCTTTGCGATGTATTTTGGTGCCGTGCTCGTCAGTACCCGTATTAAAAAATACCTCCTGACCACTAATTTTCTTGGCACGAGCGATCACATCGGCACGAATAAGTTCCATAGCAAAACCGATATGAGGTTTAGCGTTAACATACGGAAGAGTCGTCGTGATATAGAAAGGTTTCATGAGGCTATGTGTAATTACGCTGTCATTTCGTCCTTTTGAGCCTTCTTTGATTTTTCTATGTCGTGAACATATTCCATGAGAGCTGCTGAAAGTGGAACGGCGATAATAGCACCGAGAATACCAGCAAGCTTCGCGCCAATAACCAACGCAAGAATAACCACGATCGGAGATATACCGACAATCTTCTTGACCACCAATGGATAGAATAACTGACTTTCAAACTGATAGATGATGATGTAGAGACCAACAAGCAAGAGTGCTGTACCGACACCGACACTACTGAATGCAACCAATATTGCAGGAACAGAAGATATGATCGGACCAAACACAGGAATAATTTCTAATACTGCTGCAAATAATGCGAGCGGCAATGCATACGGAATACCGATAACTGACAAGGTGAGATATACGAGTACACCGATCAAAACACCAAGGAGAACTTGACCTTGAAGCCAGAAACCAATTTTACGCTGAGATCTATTCCAGAGGTCAATAATATAATCATGTTTCGTAACTGGGGTAATAATTCTCAAGAAGTCAGCAACTCCCTCTTCCTGCACTGCGAGGTAGAACGACAAAACCACAATGAGCAAGAATGAGAGGAAACCTCCGAAGAAGACACTTGCCGTACGAACTGCACCAGCACTTGTTCCGGTAACCACTGACTGCAGTTGATTTGCGAATTCAGACAATGAAATCGTATGAGTCGAGAGCGCAGCTGATGAAGTTGTTGGGCCAAAATTGAATCCGAAATCACGAATAGGACTCCACAAATCATCGAGCGATATCGTACGTGGTATATTCTGGATGAAACTAACGGTTTCATTTGCAACAACTGGCAAGAAGAATACGAATATTCCCGCGAGAATAGCAGCCACTACGATATATACGATAAGCACAGCAAGAAGACGTGGGAATTTATATCTCTTGAGACGACGAACAATTGGCTCAATAGCTGAAGCAATAACTATTGCAGCGAGCAATACGAGGACAATATCAAATAAGTAATACAGAACAGCAATAAGTATTGCGATAACGAATACCTTGATTACGGTGCCGGTATTAAAACTAATGTATATATTACGTGGAGATTCTGACATAAGGGCATTATAACACGATTATGGAACAGGTCTAAGAAATAACGTGATTCTAAAAATGGAGCAAATTCTTGAATATCTCACTATCTTTATACTTCCCTACAGCTGCCATGTTAAGACCCGCATCAATAAATACTTCTTTGGCTAACTTCTGGATCTGGTCAGCAGTAACTGCTTGAATTTTTGCAATCAAATCTACAGGATTTTGGATGGTATGTTTCAAAATCTCTTGATATCCACAGAATTCCGCACGTGCATCTGATGTTTCAAGACCGAGTAGTGTACTACCCGCCAAATAATCTTTCACTTTCTTGAGCTCTGCATCAGACACCAATTCATTTTTGAGACGGATACATTCGCTGATAATTCCCTTCACAGCCTCTTCAACTCGAGAATTATCAGCTCCGGCAGATATAGTTAATTCACCATGATCAGTAGATGGACTATGTGATGCGTGAATGTAATAACAAATACCAAGTTCCTCACGCATTCTTGCAAAGAGACGTGAACTCATACTTCCTCCGAGAAGAGTTGAGAGTACACTCATAACTGGTGCTCGAGGGTCGAGGATAGGAAATGTTCGCACCGCGAATGCAATATGCGTCTGATCTGTTTCTTTGAACAAGGTCTTACACTGCGGGACTGACTGTGACTCATTCACGGTAACTTTTGTTTTTGCAGTACCAGTAGATATAGACGAGAATGCGTTACTGACTTGTGTCTCAATAGTGGTTTCATCGAATGATCCTGCAATAATAACAATAGTCGCCGAAGCAACATAATGTTCTGATCTATATTTCAAAAGTTGTTCACGAGTAAATGAACGCACATTTGATTCTGTACCGATAATTTTCCAACCTGCAGGTTGATCTCCATGCACGAGATCATTCAAGACATCCTGAACCTGATGCTGAGGCAAGTCTTGATACATGCGCAATTCTTCAATAATAACTCCCTTCTCCTTTTCAGCTTCAGTAGGATTGAACGTAGGATCAACATACATATCTGAGACAATATCGAGTGCTTGGTCGAAACGATTTGAAGCAACCTTGGCATAGTAACCAGTATATTCTTGACCAGTAAATGCATTGAAGTGCGCACCAATAGAATCAAGTTCACGAGAAATTTCTATAGCTTTTGGACGCTTGGTTGTACCTTTGAAAACCATGTGTTCCAAGAAATGTGAAAGTCCATTGGTATCTTTTGTCTCATATTTTGAACCGGCTTCAACCATGACAAGAACCGTGACTGCTGGATTGTCGGCCATGGGAACTGTGACAAGACGCAAGCCATTGGGAAGAGTGGTTTTTTTGATATTCATAGGATAAATGTAACAGAGAATGAGTATTGTGTCATGCGTAATAGAATTGTCATCATCTTACAATTTCATGTGTAAACCATTGTTCTTGAAAATTAACAGCCTCTTCAATTTCAATATCAGACAACATAACAGCCTCAGGGGTAACAACGAGTTTATCGTCATCATTGTCTAATCTATGAATTACTGCACGAACTATACCTTTGGCTTTTTTAAGCGGCTTATCGATTCCAAGATAGTACGCATCCAAGTCTTCCCCATCAGGAGACTTCACTCCTTCAAGATACCCGTAATTAACCTCATAAATAAATCCGTGCTTAGGATGCTTACTTCCTAACGGCCTATCAAATACTATCTCAACTTCTTTTCTAAGAGATTGTTTCGCCAATTCGAGTGATTTAGAATTCTCGATTTTCATAGTTTGATATAAGTCTAAACCTCTACAACTCCCCCCTCTTCCAACTTCACGAATTCAATACCATTTGCCCCCAAAATCTTCTCAGGAAGAATATGTTGTGTAGGAATACGAACTCCATCATGAACAGGAAATGCCATTCTTGGCTTCAGCTTCAAAGCGTAATCAATAGCTTCAGAAAGTTTCATCCACGGACCAGCTACTGGCAACGCAAGAATATCTATTTCTTTCAAAGGATCAGTGAAGGCGTCTCCCGGGAAAAAGAAACGGTGTTCTAAAAAGAATCCGACATTCGATGATTGAGGTATGGATGAATGCATCGAAGCATGCTTTTCACCGTAGGCTTCAATATGAATATCTTTTGTATCAAGTACATCACCATGCTTCATGATGTGGTGTGTAATACCCTGTTGAGCAAGAATATCACCTACTGCATCATTGGTAATGATGGTTACGTCTGGAATACGCTTGATCAAACCTTTGAGTGATTCTATATGGAAATGATCAGTATGCTCATGAGTAATAAGCACAATATCAATATTATCGAGCTTGTCATGCTGTTCGATACTATAAAATCCAGGGTCAATGAGGATCTTTCTTTTATTGACGTCGACAACCATACAACAATGAGAGAGTTTTTTTATTTTCATACTACTGTCCAATAGATTTCTTTAAGAATTCAATCAAATCCTTCTCTTCAACTCTCTCCTGTGCTCCAGTATCACGATTTCTGACAGTAACACCAGAGTTTTTCTCGATAGTGTCAAAATCAACAGTTACACAGAATGGTGTACCAATTTCATCTTGTCTGCGGTAACGCTTACCAATATTGCCGTTATCATCAAAAATAACTTCAGGAATAACTTTCTTGATAGTCTTGAATATGTCACGAGCTTTCTCTACGAGTTGAGGTTTGTTCTTGAGCAGTGGAAATACTGCAACCTTGTATGGCGCTACTGACGGTGCAAGTTTGAGATATACACGCTTCTCTCCCCCAAGTTCATCCTCAGTATATGCGTCAGTGAGGACTGCAAGAACAGTTCGATCTAGACCGAATGAAGGTTCAATGCAGTGCGGAACAAATCGCTCTTTTGTTTCCTCATCAAAATATGACAAATCAACCTTACTGAATTCAGAGTGTTGCTTCAAGTCATAATCCGTACGATACGCGAGACCATACAACTCTTTGCGACCAAAAGGAAAATCAAATTCAAAATCAATTGTACGCTTTGAATAGAAAGCACGATCTGCATCAGCAATTTCCAATTCATGGACCTTTGACTGAGTAAGACCAACATCCTTGGTAAAAGCTATCACCTGTTCTCTGAAATGATCGAAGGTTTCAGCCCACTTCTTTGGATCAACCATATATTCTATTTCCATCTGCTCGAATTCACGCGCACGGAATAGAAAATCGCGAGGAGCAATCTCATTTCGGAAAGCCTTACCTATCTGTGCCATACCGAACGGAAGCTTTGGATGGAATGAATCCATGATGTTTTTGAAGTTCACAAACATACCTTGTGCTGTTTCTGGACGAAGATATGAAATTGATCCTGCATCTTCATTTGCACCGACGTGCGTTTTGAACATCATATTGAACTGACGTATATCACCAACAGTGTTACCGTCTGGACTCTTGATTTTTTTCTCTTTGATGAGGTCATTCATCTTGGCTACCGTAAGACCTTTTGTATCAATGCCTGCATCTTCGAGAAGATGATCCGCACGAAAACGCTTCTTGGTTTTAACATCTTCAACAAGAGGGTCAGCAAAACTAGCTACGTGACCAGTAGCTTCCCATGTGCGTTGGTTCATGAGAATAGCTGCATCAATGCCGTACATATCATCACGATCATCGACGAAACGCTTCCACCATATCTTTCTCACATTATTCTTGAGCGTTACACCAAGTGGACCGTAGTCCCATGTGCCTGCGAGACCACCGTATATTTCTGAACCTTGATATATAAAACCCCTGCGCTTGGCGAGGGAGATGAGTAATTCCATTGTTTCTGGTGCTTTTGACATAAAGGCATTGTATATCAAAAGCTTAAAATCGGAAAGTTCCTCAAAAATGAAAACCTGTCATGCGTAAATTACTAGATAAAAAACACCCCATCGTTTGGTAACGACGGGGGGGGGTATCAAACAACAATGTTGTCTGAACAAAAGGGGCTCCCACAAACACAATGTGGCCAACGCAGCGATGTGAACGAATCGAGCGCATACACGTGTTCGTGGGAACTGATGCAGCGACAGACACCTGAGCAAAGTGTCCCCGCGCAAAGTATGTAAAGAACAAATTGGTCGCCTCGGCCTCATTGCAATTGCCACGTATGAGTGCGTGTGACTTTCACAATGAGAACCGAGACGGAAATTGTGTCCACCTCCCCATCTGATTTTCACCAGAACAACAAGGAAGATGGAACAACCGGATGATCCAGTGGATTTGTCCGGACTCGCAACGCCATGAAGGGCGGACCGACGTAGTATCTGCGCAGACAGCAACGAGACTGCTTCAGAACCCGTGGGACCGTCCAAACGGCGACTTTTCTGCTTTCAAAACGGCAGGAACACCGGAAGGGGGTGTCAAGAGTGCCCTGCCATAAAATAACCATAGCACCTATAGTAGATTTGTCAAGCTATTATACCTAGCAATAGAAAAATACCTTGATATATTCCTATAATACCCACGCAATATCTACTTTACAACCACAGATTGAATTGATTTATACGTAGGATCTGTACTGAATCGAGTTGTGAGGCTTTCTTGAATACTTTCCAATTTTACACCCGTAAACCCGTCAACCGCCTTGAGGTCTACCTGATTTACCAAAACGGGATACTGGTTAACTTGATTCACATTTGGTAAAAATGAAATCTGAAATGCTACTTCTTTTCGAAGTGTTGTATTGTTGGCATACGCAGGAACAGATCCTGGATTCCAGGTTATAAGTCCACTATTTTGATCGAAGGTAATAGGTTCTGTTGTAGGTGAAGCTTGACCGAGCCACGTAACATATGGGGGCAATGTTGCAGTAACTTGAGTATTGGAAATTGCGTTGACGGTATTATTGATCGTCCATATAACAGTATATGTTGTTGGCTGTTCCGCTTTTGGTGGGATAGGTCCTGTATTCGTGAATGGTCCTACTGAACGTACAATTCGACCAGTAAGAGAAGTTTTTGTTGGTAGGCGGATGTTTTTTGTTGCAACAGAAGAAAGATTACCGGCAACATTATTTTCCCGAGAACGATCCGAAAGTACACTCACAACGACTGTCAGTATTGGATTTATAATTTGATTTGATGAAGTACTTCTATCTTTTGGAACAACATTCAATCGCACGTGTCCTGTATCACCAGGATTTACGAGTTCAAGTTCAGGATTTGTCTGTTGATTCCACACAACATCATCAGTAATAGAACGGAAATACCCAGCATCTGGTTGTACAGCTGTCTTGTCATACGCGGTACCTGAGAGCTTAGCGATAATTTGTAGATTTGAAATTGGCACAGAAAGATTATTCGTCCACATAATATCTACTTTCTGAGGTTTATTGAATTGTCCAACAGTATCCGCAATTCCCGACTGACTATTCACGGATATATTCAACGAAACGAATGGTTTCTGAATAGTGATATTTTGTTCTGTTGCCACATATTGAGTTCCCATAGCATTGGCAGCACCTGAACCTTGTGTACCAACAACAAAGTGAAAGATTCGATTATCGGCATCAGATCCCTCCAATTTGCCATGAATGGTGATCGTACGTTCTCCACCTGATGGTATATCCCCTATCTTCCATGTCGCATTATCAGAAAGTGGTTGTGTATCTGCTGATATGAATGTATATCCAAAAGGATAACTTCCCTTCAAAAGAATATTTTTGAGTATTTGCTGAGAATTTGATTTAACCACAACTTTCATATCAAACTCTTGCCCAGATGTTATTTCGCTCAATGTTGAAACACTAGCAGTGATTGGTGATGAATTGATAAGAACATCATATGACTGTTTCTTGGTGAACAGCGCTGAAGATCCTTTGACTTGATAGGTCAAAGTCACATTGATCTGTTTCTGCATATTTTCTTCACCAAATATAATTGCTTCAATTTTCTGATGCGCAGTACCTCCAGAAGCCAAATCTCCAATAAGCTGACTATAGGTCTTTAATTCTTGTGATGGATGCTTGGGGTCAATAGTTCCTTCTGGAAAATCAACGGTCATATCAACAACTTCAAGTCCAATATTATTTTTATTTACAGCCTTCACATCGAATGATACTGGCTCTCCACCAGGAATAGAAACTGGCCCACTGATAGTTATCTCTATATTATTTCCAGAAATAAGATTCGCCCCATTGAAAAAGAGATATGCGCCAATACCAACAGAAATGGCACAAAATATAATCGAACCAATAAGTATTTTAGTAAAAAAAGACATTGAATGACCTTCGTATTGTTGACCAGGAGCAGGTGCTTCTACTGGGGTATCAACAGTGTCACCCCATGTTTTTTTGACTTCATTGGCTTGGTCTGAGAAATGAAGTTTGCGGCGCGTACGAACATCAGGCGCTGTACGAGAATACAGTGACTTTTTAAGTTCTTCAATACGACTACGATCATCTGATGACATCCCTTATATTTTACTACGAAACAGTCAACCTTGAAAGCGGCTCATACACCCTGTGGTGCAAGAGACTTCCCAGCGGGATATCGTTTCATTATATAATTCTTCAGGCACTTATATTTGCTCGTCACGGAGTCTCTTGCACCACAGGGTGTATGAGTCGCTTCAAGAATTACAAATGTGACTCCTTCAAAGCTTTATTTATATGCTGATTCATGACAACGCGCTTCCCTGTGAGCTGATCGATCAATTCAAGTGAAATTACTTTTGAGAGAATATGCTCATCCAGTAATATATCCTTACCTATGTATCCGAGCGAATGCATCATGCGCAAAACTACCAAAGATTCAAGCGTTTTTACTTGTTCATCAGATATATTAATGGTGTTCTGCAAAAATTCCTTACACAACATAATCACATCAAATAGTTCAGCATGTGGTTCTTCTCCTTGAAGCAGTCTCTTGAGAAGTAGTGCGAGTCGCGCAAACAATTCTAGATGAGGTTGCGATGTATTTGTTCCTGCATGCGCAGGCATGGCATTCGTATTTATTTGTAGATTCGTAGCGACACTCTGCGCGCTTGTTAATCTCCACAACTCTTTTCCTTTTACCAACGAAAAAATACCAAATGAATAATCTTGGATAAATGGTCGCAACTTTGATTTTTCTAGTCGGATACCTTGTGCATTCGCGAGCACAAGACCAAAATCACGTGTAAATATCGACAACAACTTCCCCGCTTCACCATATGGACGTGAATGAATGATAAGACCAGGAGTTGTATGAATCGGATGCATTTACGCGATGATACTCAAGCTATCACCGACCTTGATATCGATGAGACCTGTTGTCTTCTTGATTTCATGGCCATATTTTTCAACCAAGGCACGATTTGATTCTGGGACAGTAATAGATACTTTATCTCCTACAGACAGACCTTTTTCTTTTCTCAAATCTTGAATAGAACGGATGAGTTCACGAACATCACCTTCTTCTTTGAGCTCTGGAGTGATAGTTGTATCCAACTCGACTTCAGTTGTAAGTGCTCCTTCAAATACGATATTTTTTACATTTACTTCATCCTTTATGAGATCAATAAGTTCCGGTGCTAAATCTTTGAGATTTGAAATTTGAGATTTAAGATTTGCGAGTGGCTGTCTCACATTTATTTTTGCCTTCATTCTTGCCTCAAGACCCTTCGAAGAAAGACTTCGAACAATATTCATGTCGGCAATAAGTTTCGCATCAACCTTCCCTGCTTCTGGCCACTCCTCGAGGTGAACACTTTCCTTTTCACCACCAGTTTCTGTATACATAAATTCAGCAAAGAACGGTGTGAATGGTGCCATAACTTTTGCCAAAGTTATCAATACATACTTTGTTGTTTCTAGTGCTGCTTGTTTATCAGCTTCATCATCACCCTTGAATCTATCGCGTGAACGGCGAAGATACCATTGTGATAGATCAGCGATAAAATCACGGATAGTACGTGTAGGTTCCAAGAATACATACCCATCAAGTCCTTTTGTGACCGTCTCAATAACTTCATCCAATCGTGTGATGATCCATTGATCCAGTACGTTTTGCGATTTGATTTGATTTTTGAGATTTGATTTTTGAGATGTATCTTCGTACATCTTATAGAACGAAAGAACATTTGAAGCCAAGTTAAATACTTTCTTCACCACCTCATCAACTGTTTTTTGATCAAAATTCTTTGAGTCACCTGGCTGATTGACCGAATACATCCAAAAACGTAATGCATCAGCACCGTAAAGATCCATCATGTCCCATGGATTCACCACATTACCTACAGACTTGGACATCTTCTTACCCTCAGCATCGAGAATATGTCCGAGACAAATAACATTCCTGTACGCCTTACCCTTCCCCATGATTGCACCAATAGCATGAAGTGTATAGAACCATCCACGAGTCTGGTCAATTGCCTCTGAAATAAAATCGGCAGGATATAACATCTTTGATTCCTTACCGAATAATTTTGAAAAGAAGTTTTGAGATTTGATTTTTGAGATTTGAGATTTCATCTCGTGATCTTGCGCAAATGGCATAGCTCCAGAATCAAACCAGACGTCCATAACTTCTTTTGCACGCTTCATTACTCCTCCACACGAACATGCAAAGGTTACCTCATCGATGAATGGTCGGTGGAGATCGAGTTCATACTCAGTATTATGTGGAAAAACGGTATATTGAAGAGGACGAACTTCAGCATTACCGAGGAAATGTTCTTCTTCGTAGGAAATAGTTTGTTCATGATTCATTCCCTGTGTCACAGCCACAAGTAATGTAGCAGGAGAACCATGAGTAACGATAAGAATAGTTTTGCCCTCATATTTTTTCTCACACTCATAGAGAAAACCGCCAACGCGTTTTTTGAGATCAACATACGATTCTACACCTTCAATAGTCTTCTCAAAGCGACTAGCGACTGGATACGCATCAAGAAAATCATCTACAGGTTTTCCATTCCATGGACCAAGACCGAGTTCGACTAGACGTTCATCCGTAATCATCTGACTATCAGTAAGACCGAGTTCATTTTTTACAATATGTGCTGTTTCTTGGGTGCGCACAAGAGGAGAAGCGATTATGTAGTCAAATGATATCTTTCTCAAAGCTTGCGCGGACTTTTTTACTTGCTCTTTACCAGTATCAGTAAGAGAAACTTGCGCGGTTATACTACTATTCAAAACCCTTTCAATATTACCTGTCGACTCACCATGTCTCATCACATAATACGTATTCTTTGCAGGACGTTTGAGATCATCGACTGAACCAACAACTTTTCGTGCATGACATTTTTCACATGACCAGATTGGCAATGGTGTTCCCCAATAACGCTCACGTGAAATTGCCCAATCCTTGATTTCGCGGAGCCATTCACCGAAACGTCCTTCTTTGATATGTTCAGGTTCCCAATGAATACCTTCATTTTGTTTAACGAGCTCATCTCGAAGTGATGACATGCGGATATACCATGAATCACGTGCAAAATAGATAAGTGGTGTATGACAGCGCCAGCAATGAGGATATGTATGCTTATAATTTTCTTGAGCAAAGAATAATCCTTTTTCTTTGAGATAATTAACCACATCAACATCCAAGGTTGGTTTACCATTAGCATCTTTCTCTTTGACGAATCTACCAGCCAAAAAGCCACATTCTTTTTTGAACGTGCCGTCATCATTTACGAGATGATATTTTGGCAAATTATTTTTTGTACCGAGCTCAAAATCGTCTTGTCCATACATTGGGGCGATGTGCACAATACCTGTACCGTCGGTTGTGGTGACGAAATCACCCGCATATACTTTGAATGCATGTGAAAGTTTATCTTTCTGCTCCCCTGTCACGCTGTCTTTCAAGAATGAGAATAGTGGCTCATAGGAAAGTCCGACAAGGTCAGAGCCCTTTATTGTTTCAACAATTTCATGCTGAACATCTTTGAGTACACTCAAACGCTCTTTTGCAAGAATTAAATAAATATCATCCTTATTATTACCGCGAATAAATGCCGCTTCCATATCGACACCTTTACCACCTTTAGGTGAAGAAGCTTCTGGTGAAAGTAATTCACCTGTTTTAACCTTCACATATTCAATATCCTTCCCTACTGCCAATGCCACATTTCCCGGAAGCGTCCACGGTGTTGTTGTCCATGCCAAAAAATATGTATCTCCCTGTGCTTCATTTTTGAGATTTGAAATTTGAGATTTAATTTTGAATTTAACGTACAACGTCAAATCCTTTACTTCTTCATACCCTTGTGCCAATTCATGTGAAGATAATCCTGTTCCACAACGCGGACACCATGGTACTACTTTGTAGTCTTTATAGAGTAACTTCTTATCATCTGCAGTCTTGATGACATTCCATACTGCTTCAATATATTGAGACTTATAGGTGATGTATGGATTCTTGAGATCAACCCAGTATCCCATGCGATTGGTGAAGTCTTCCCATTCATGGACATATTTCCAAACACTTTCTTTACACTTATCATTGAATGCGGCGATACCGTAATTCTCGATTTCCTTTTTTGATTTGAGACCAAGCTCTTTTTCTACTTGGAGTTCAACGGGCAAACCGTGAGTATCCCAACCTCCTTTGCGACGCACATAAAAACCTTGCATCGTTTTGTAACGAGGTATTGCATCCTTGAATGCACGCGCTTCGAGGTGATGGATTCCGGGGCGACCATTGGCAGTTGGAGGACCTTCAAAAAAAACGAATTCCCCTTTGGGTGCAGGTTTAGTTAGAGTTTTATTGAAAATATCTTTTTCTTTCCAACTCAAAAGAATACGTTCTTCACGCTCCGCATTAGGTGATTTTGGTTTTTTGTCTGGAATTTCTACTGACATAATGTATACAGATTACGCTAATTAAGGGCTTATTTCAATGCGTCTAAATCTTATTAAGATACTCAGAAAGTTTTTTAATCAAATCTGTTTGATCTGAATAAACAATAAATGTATCAGAAATATATTTGAGTGACCCTGCTATTTTGCAACCATCTTTATATATGCACACAATTGGAACATTAAGTATATTTGCCCATCCGAGCTCAATACCCTGACCAGTTGCTGGTTGCGAAACTTCAGCAATAACAAGTGCTGAGTTTTTTATAATATCTTTAGTATTTACAAGTTCATTTGAATCATGAGGAAAAAAGAACTCATGTTTACTGTATAACTCTGATTCTTTTATAGGCTTATAAAGACCATCAAGAAAATCGGATTCTTTTACATGTGAGATATATATTTTCATATAAATTAATCTTACCCAGTAGACAATTCTACTAATTTACATCTTCTCTGGAATCGTAATTCCAAGAAGGCGAAGACCTTGTTTCATAATAATGGCAAACGCCTCGGTAACAGCGACTTTGTAGGCAGATGTTTCATCCGCTGCATCAGCAATAATAGTTTGAGCATAAAAACCATTAAATAGTGCTGCGGTAGTAATGAGATAATTTGCAATAATATTTGGTTTATATGATTCACCAGCAAATGCAATCATGTATGGGAATCGAACGAGGTTTCTCTCTAGTTGTTCGAGTGCCGCAACTTCTGGTCTCTTACCAGAAAGTGATCCTGCAATACCGAGTCCACGAGCCTTTTCTACGACAGCTCCTGCGCGAACACATGAATACTGAAGATATGGACCCGAATCCCCTGTCATACTCATCATTTCATCCCAATCAAACACAATGTCTTGAATAGAATCGCGCTTCAGATCATTGAACTTGATAGCGGCAATCGCTACATCATGAGCACTTTGTTCATTAATCTTTGCGGCACGAGTTTCAGCTTCGGTGATGATATCATCGAGCCAGATGACATTACCCTTTCGTGTAGACATTTTTCCATCCTTGAATCGGTACAAACCATGAGACACATGCACACGTTCACCATCGTTGAACCAACCCAACATCTTCTCAGTTTCAAAGAGTTGTCTGAAATATAACGTCTGTTCTGAACCAACTTCATTCACAATAGTGAGATTTCCATTCTTGCCGTACATTTGCTTGCGATACCAATCAGCCGCCAAATCGCGAGTAGCGTAAATAGAAGCACCATTACTCTTCTCGACAATAAGTGGAGGATATTTTTCCCCTTCAAAGAAAACCACTTGTGCACCTTCACTTTCTTTCAAAAGGTTCTTTGCTTTGAGTTGTTCCGTAACTGGTTGTGACTTATCAATATAAAAACTTTCACCAAGTTCCGTATCTCCCCTCTTTGGATCAAATGACACACCAAGCTTTTTGTATACAATATCAAATTCTTTTTTCGATAATTCGATGCACGTCTTCCATGTCGAAACTAATTCAGACTTGATATTTCCTTTGAGTAAATCTGATTCAAGTGTCTGAAATGCTCCACGTGCTTGTTCTTCAAGATCATTTGCAGTAACTTCATCACCCGCTTCACGCGCACCTTCAACTTCATCGTGGAATTTCACATACAACTCAACGAGGTCTTTAATAGGTTCTTTACTCTTTTTGATCGTCTCTATACTTCCCCATTTTTCCAATGCAACAACCAATTTTCCAAATTGTGTCCCCCAATCACCCAAATGATTGTCACGAACAACGGTATAGCCGAGCATATCAAGAATGTTCGCAACTGAATCTCCGATAATAGTTGAGCGTAAATGTCCGACCGTAAAAGGCTTTGCGATATTTGGTGATGAATATTCAACAAGCATCGTCTTACCTTTACCGAGAGTTTGCACACCAAAATTTTCTTTTTGTTTTAAGATAGATGAGGTATTCGCAGTAACTGCAGAAGTGGTCAATTTGAAATTGATAAATCCTGGACCAGCAATGCTAACCGATTCAATAAAATCAGGTTTATTATTTGAAAATTCTGCAACAATCTTTTCTGCAAGCACCTTTGGTGCCACGCCGAGCTTCTTAGCATTCATCATTGCCACATTGCTCGAATAGTCACCGTGTTCTGGATTCTCGGGATATTCAAGACGCACAAAACTTGCCTCAACACCGAGTGTTGAAAGGGCTTTTTCGAGTGAAGAGACTAATTGTTCTTTCATGGAGCAATTGTAGCAGAAATTGGCTGAAAATCACTAAAATAGACTATTTCAATTTCTTGAATTTCTCACCCTGCCAATATTCGTAGAAAGGACCGAAAATGACTCCCGACAAGAACCAGAAGACGTATTCTTCAATAGGCACACCAAAAAGTCTTAAACCACTTAGGCCATGAAGATATGTCTGGTCTATCCAGCCCGGAGAAATGACGATAATCGTGTAATAGAACAAAGAAGAAATAATTGCCATGAGCACCCCAGACAACAGAGCACTCAAAAATAGATCTCTACGAATAAAGATCATGATGAATGCGACCATAATCATTGCAATAGTCGCTGACCAGAATGACGTAAGGCCAACTCCCCAGAATAACCACATTACTGTTTGAGCAAGGAGGAATAGAAGTGTTAGTCCCCCACTTATATGGTGATGCAATTTTCTTTTGTAAAGTCCTCGTTTAAATATCACTTCATATATGCTTGCCATAATACCTCCCGTCGTAAAGCCCATCAAGAAATCTTCAAGACCAACTTTTGTTCCTGTAAATGTTAGAGGCTTCCACCAATCTACCGTCCACCAATAATACGAAGTGATTACACTCAAAACACCAATGATAAGACTCATTGTGTACATCTCCTTTCGAAGATCTTTTCTTTTGAGAAAAATAAGAATCCAAATGATTCCAAAAGGTATCAAAGCGAGAAGATACGTGTAATGTACAGAAACTAACATACCAAAAGTATATCAGATTCGGAATCCAAGAACACCAGCTCTATATCTACTTCCTCAAAATAGCGTCGATTTTCTTTGCAATTGCTTTGAAATCTTTTTCTTTTGCACCACGAGTTGTTTCAGCGGCACTACCGAGACGAATACCTGATGGATCTGCCGGTGGACGTGCATCAAATGGAATCGCATTTTTATTCACAATAATACCAGCCTTCTCGAGACGATCAGATGCATCTTTACCAGTGACTGCTCCTGCCCCCTTTTCATTCTTGGCCCCACCCATCCATGTATCAACAAGGACAAGATGTGAATCTGTCCCTCCTGAAATAATTTTCCAACCATAATTATTGAGTTCACTTGCAAGCACAGCAGCATTCTTCACAACCTGCGCCGCATATTTCTTGAAAGCTGGTGACATTGCTTCTTTGAGTGTGATTGCAATTCCTGCAATTTGATTTTCATGAGGACCACCCTGAAGACCAGGGAATACAGCACGATCTATCTTCTTACCCAAATCACGTTCGTCTACACGAGCAAAAATGAGTGCTGAACGAGGTCCACGAAGTGTCTTATGAGTTGTTGTCGTAACAATATCCGCATATGGGAATGGTGCTGGATATACTCCACCTGCAACAAGTCCAGAGATGTGAGACATATCAACCATGAGTAATGCTCCTGCGGCTGTAGCAATTTCGCGAAGCTTTGCCCAATCGATACGACGTGGATATGCAGTGTAACCCGCTACGATAATTGCAGGCTTTTCCTTCATGGCAATATCGTGAAGATGTTTGTAGTTCAAGACTTCAGTGTCCTTATCGACACCATATGGAACTTGTAACCAGAATTTTCCTGTAGCTGAAACTTTGTGACCATGCGTAAGGTGACCTCCCTGATCGAGAGACATACCCATAATTTTTCCTCCTTGAGGAATAAGTGCCGTATACACAGCCAAGTTTGCTGGTGAGCCAGAAAGCGCCTGGGCATTCACATGCCATTCCTGTGGAGAAAGCTTGAATAACTTGAGTGCACGTTCAATACAAAGAGATTCAATCTTATCAATAATTTCATTACCTCCGTAATAACGCTTGCCAGGATACCCTTCTGCATACTTATTCGTAAGTTCAGAACCAAGAGCTTCGAGCACATCTTTTGAAACATAATTTTCTGAAGCAATCAGATTGATAACTTTTTTCTGGCGTTTCTTTTCTGTTTCAATAAGTTTTTTTATTTGAGTATCTTTCATGGGATTAAAAATTAGAAATAATCATACAGAACATCTGCATATCGTATATAAAAACTATATAAAACTAGACCATGTACTAAACATATAATTGACGAGCATGTACACATAGTATCACCGTCAAAAACAAAAACCAGTCTGTACAACATAAAAAAATCAGGGCGTCGCACAGCCATGTGCGACGCCCCTTTCCTATGGTTTCCTTAGCAATCCCCGCTTTCACGGAGAAAATTAGCACTGACCTGTCAGCGAATAACGGTGTTGGAGGTAAACCTCCGAAGCAAGAACGTTAAGTGACGTCTGGTCAGTGATAGGAAACTTCGAATGCCCAATTTGCGAACCAGTAATGACTGGACACACATGGACACCTCAGTAACCGAGGGCATTTCCTGCCCTGATACCACGCAGCATGTGAATGCTCGTAGTGTGCTCGCAACTATGTGTTTCCGACAATGATAGTAATTTCTTTGTCGATTTATCCCGCAGGCCATAATGTACTCCTTTGAATTTATTCTGTCAACATACTCAAGACCTCCTCGCGCGCATAACTTACCTCCGTCGCCTGCGGGCGCTGATCGCTGGAGGGCGAGCACGGCCTGGACTGCCCTACCCATCCTCGGCGCACTACGGTAAGTTATGCGCCGAGGAGGTCGGCCTGCTATCAATATTACTACTTCCCTGTACTACCAAATCCCCCTGTACCACGTTGTGTTTCGGTAAGTTCAGCAACTTCAATCAATTCAACTTGTTCAACTTTCTGGATGAGCATTTGGGCAATCTTATGACCTGCTTCAAATATATATTCTTGATCACTGGTATTCAAAAGACCGATCCCAACTTCCCCACGATATCCTGCATCAATCACACCACCAATAGTTTTTAATCCATATTTTAGAGGTATACCACTTTTATCCCACACCAACCCAACATATCCTTCAGGTATCTCAATAGAAATTCCTGTTTTTACAATCAATCTTTCTTTTGGGGCTATCGTTGTCTTTTCTAGTGCAAAAAAATCCATACCAGCATCACCAGGATGAGCATATGCGGGCAATTTTGCTTCAGGATGAAGTTTTTTCACATTAATCTTCATATAATTTATAGTCTCATAATACCACACAATAATATCCTGACACTGCTGACCTACACAAAAAAATAAGCTAATATACATGTATGAAACCATACACACAAAGAACACCAGATACTCAGTACCGAGATTTACTCGCCCGCATCCTCAAAGAAGGAGTGCGTACCAATACACAACAAGAAGTCGATGCAATAACACTCATGGGGCCGGGCTCGATCCATTTCAAATTAGAAAATGGATTCCCTATGATTACCGAGCGCAACATGGCTCCCAAGGTATCAGAGATGCTCAAAGTAACTATTTGGCAACAAGCTATAGCAGAAATTCTTGCCTTCGTGAATGGAGCACGTACCCTCGACAAGCTCGAGGAATTCGGATGTTCATGGTGGGCTCCATGGGGCACCGAAGTAAAATGTAAAAAGAGAGGGCTAGAAACGGGAGATCTCGGACCTGGTTCATACGGAGCAGCCTTTCATGACTTCCCTACTGCTGAAGGATCTACCTACAACCAATTCAAAAATATTGTTGAACAGATGAAAGAATTTCCTCATCTCCGAACACATTTCATTACTCCGTGGATACCTCAATACACAATACGTGGTACTGGAAAACAACAAAAAGTAGTTGTCGCACCTTGTCACGGTTGGATCCACTTGAGAATATTGAATAACAAGCTCACACTTCACATGATACAGAGATCAGCGGACGTTCCTGTTGGCGTACCCGCAAACATGGTTCAGTATGCCGCTCTCCTTATGGCGATTGCAGCAGCTACTGGTACAGAAGCGTATGAATATATACACACATTTTCTGATGCACACATCTATATAGATCAGGTTCCGGCCGTCGAAGAGATGCTTCGCCGTGAACCACGCGCATTACCAACAATGACGATCAATCCAGACAAGAAAGATCTCTTTGAATTTAGAAAAGACGACTTTACACTTTCTGACTACAACCCACACCCAGGTATCAAAGGTATCCCTGTTGCGATATAATGCACCTTCATGAGCAAATTCATAAACATGGTTAATACGAGAAGTGAAGAGCAGCAACGTGTCATGAAAGAGATACAGCAAAATGGCCATTGTCCATTTTGTACTGAAAATCTTGAGAAATATCACAAAAATCCTATCCTCAAAGAAGGAAAATACTGGTTGATTACAGACAATCAATGGCCATATGCCAAAATAAAACATCAGTTACTTGCTATCCACAAGACTCACATCGAACACATCAACGAACTTGAACCTGAAGCAGCCGCAGAACTTCTGACTCTTTTCAAAGAAATATCTATTGCAAGAAATATAATAGGCGGTGGTGTTATTATTCGTTTTGGCAGTAATCCCGAGAAAGGAAATTACGGGAGTACGGTGCTTCACATACACGCACACATGATAGAGCCTGATTTGGATGCTCTCAGTGAGACAGAATCATTCAAGGTAAAGATAGGTCAACCCAAAAACTATACCGGCGGTAAATAAGGAGATATTGTTTAGTCTTGAACATGCCTGTTGACATGTTCACAAAGCGCGACTAGACTCACCTATGGACAATCACGTCCTCCAAAAAAGAAAGGCTCTTTGTGCTTCATACCATGTTAGAGAACAGTGTTCTCATCATTCCAGGAATAACCGATTCGGTAACGCTTGCGTGCATCGCTCGGTCCAGAAAATACAGCCAGCATTGCAAGGCTGTTGAAGATGCATTGGCAGGTCGTTGTGCTTTGTGCAATCCCGATTGGACATATAATACGCCAGTTGAAATTCCTTCATTGAAGTATTGGCGGGTCCAATACTGCAGTCCTCCAGAAAAATTTACGCGTCTCCATTTTCTGCTGATCCCGTTACGCCACGTGATGGACAGTCGGGAATTAACGACTGCGGAACAACTGGAATACTGGGTAGCCATGAATATACTGCCCGTGATGTTCAACTTCACTTACCGTGGTATTCTCTCGCGTGACGGTGATGCGACCATGTCATCGGGAACGATTCGCCATCTCCACATTCACATGATGGTGCCTGACGGAACCGGCCGCGTCGAATCACCCTTCTGCAAGACACCGGCTGAAGAAGCTATTGGTGTGGCTCGTGCCATCATTTACGAAAAAATCCGGACGGGCACGCCATTTGAGGCTCTTCCCCTTGAAGAACAGGCCCTCATCCAGGATCGCATGTCTTGAATGACACGCACAAAAATCAAGCGGTTGCCCTGCGCAACCGCTTTTTATTTTGCACTTAATTTGAATCAGTCTTTACAAAAACAATCTCAACTCCCTGACTTTTGAGTACACGTTCCCCGTCGAGAACACCATATCCATCAGCATAGTACATCTTTTTAATACCAGAATACGCTACAAGTTTTGCACATGTCGGACACGGGAATGTAGTCACGTACATCTCAGCACCTTGGAGAGAGACCCCCTCTTTGGCAGCTCGTGCAACAAGCTGTGCCTCACAATGGAAAAATAATGAGAAATCAACATTAACTCCTTTGCTGAAATCTGAACGCGGATCGCCCTCGGTATAATGGATATGTTCATCAGGAACAGCCGAATTGTGTACCTGCATAATAACTTTTCCATCCTTGATGACCGCAGCACCGATTTGTCTCCAAAAGTCACTACTCTTCTGCGCTTCGTCCTTGAGGGCTCCTATCATTTTCTTATCAAATTCAGCGCTAGAAATCAGTTGATCGGCTTCCACTGCTTTTTGTTCAAAAGATTTGTGCTTATCCCAACGAAGAAAAGTCGAGTGATACGTAACTGTTGCCTCAGGAAAATACTTCGCTTGCAATTCATGCATAACATCTTCATCTGGCATAACAATCTGTGTAGCATTGTCATTAAGTGACCCCAATTCTGAAGCACTAGTAACAATAATTTCTTTGAAATAACCCAACGAACCTATCGCTGTTTTTATGAGCTCTGGCGAAATTGCCCGTATATCTTTTACAAGAGGCTTGAAATCTTTGATAATTTCTGGACCCAATAAGAAAAGTCTTTGGGCGTCTGTATGGGAACTAAAAAAACGTATGTAACCTTCATGTAATACCGGTACATAGGCAACAATTATTTTTGCGCCAGAAGGCTTCATGTTATTTTAATTTTTTATGTTTTGGTCCAGACTGACTCAATACTTCATTCATCATATTCGCCAACTTAGGTGCAAGTGCACTTTCGAACTTCTTTGCAATCTTTATTTGAAGAAGACGGATCTTTGCACTTGTTGAGGTGACTGCCTGAGGTTCGAGAATTTTTATTTGTCCACAGAATTTCTTCATAGCCTTCATCTTTTCTTTGCCATATTTATCAACCGTCTCTCTTGTAACAATGAGAACATCTGGAGATACGGACTTAATCAGGTGCCATTGAGGCATATTGTGCTCCTTGAGAGTCACAATATCTACTGAACGAAGATGAGTTACCATTTCCAAACGCTCATTCTGAGGAACGATGGGGCGATCTGGACCTTTGCGGTCACGGACCTTCTTGTCACTATCAACTCCAACAACCAAGATGTCACCATGCTTTTTTGCTTCTTCGAAATAACGAGCATGACCAATGTGAACCATGTCGTATGTACCCTGAGTCAACACAACCTTGAGTCCAAGACCTTTGCAGTGATCAGAGATTTTCTTGAGACGCTTATAATCAGGAATAAAACGGTCTTCGAAATTTGAACCGAAAGAAAATATACCTCCTTGAGTAGTGAATCCTTTGCTTGTCATAATAGTCCATTAAAACTATCACAATTAAACACATGGTACAATATTGACATGAATATAAAAATCTTCATTATCGCAGCATTATCAGTAGACGGCTTCATCGCCAGAGATTCTTCGGCACCTTCGACGGTCTGGACGAGCAAAGAAGACAAGAAGCGCTTCGTGGAACTGACCAAACGTGCAGGAGTTATAGTTACTGGCCAGAATACGTGGAAAACATTCGGTGGTAGAGCACTCAAGGATCGACTCAATATCATATACTCCCCTGAAAGACTCCCAGATATGCCAGAAAGTGTTGAGACGACAACCAAGGAACCTACTGAACTTATCCAGGAATTAGAAACTCGCGGTTTTAAAGAAGTAGCCATTTGTGGTGGTTCTCAGATCTATACTATGTTCATGAAATCAGGACTCGTAGATAGTTTGTACCTCACTATCGAACCTACCCTCTTCGGTAATGGTATCCGATTATTCAAAGAGACTTTGGACTATAAGTTAGAACTCGTGAATCTAGAAAAAACAGAGAGTGGAACATTGCTTGTTGAATATAAGGTTATTAAGTAAGCACATACTACACAGACTTTTAGGGACACTGCGAGCCTGACTGAGGCGAGCACTAGGAATTTTTCAGCAAAAAAATATCCGCGTCCCTAAAAGTCTGTGTAGTATGTGCTTACTCTGTTACAATATAAAACATGAAAACAAAAATAATAGAAATATATGAATGGTATGGAGTCATCGCCATAGTGATTGCATATGCATTGATAAGTTTTTCTGTATTACAAACCACCAATATCTGGTATCAATTCCTCAATATTTCAGGTGCTCTAGGAATCGTCATTGGTTCATTTTATAAAAAAGATTACCAATCTGGTGTCCTCAATATTGTCTGGATAATTATCGCAATTATTGCAATTGCGAGAATGATGTACTAGTAAATACTCTTAGCGCATAAAAATAACACCGTCTCCGGTGTTATTTTTGAGATTTAAAATTTGAAATTTAAGATTACTTCACATCTACTCCCATCTGACGTGCTGTACCAGCAACAACTTTCATTGCAGCTTCAACATCGTTAGCATTCAAGTCAGGCATCTTCTTCTCTGCGATATCTTTGAGCTGAGCCTTGTTGAGAGTACCAACCTTGTTAGTATTTGGCTTACCTGAACCCTTTTCGAGCTTAAGTGCCTTCAATATCAAACTTGATGTTGGAGGAGTCTTGAGTACGAAATCATATGAACGATCTTCATAGACGGTAATAAGAACAGGGATCATGTCTCCCATCATGTTCTTTGTAGCTTCATTGAACTTCTTGGTGAAATCACCAATGTTAACACCGGCCTGACCGAGTGTAGGACCGAGTGGTGGAGCTGGGGTTGCCTTTCCGGCAGGGGCGATAACTTTTACTTGTTTTACAATCTTTTTTGCCATGATAATGGATATTATACTAACTTAATGGTTTATACAAGGTGCCGATGCAAATTACGAATGAACACGAATGACGCGAATAAATCCAAGAAGCTGTGCGATGTATTCGTGTCATTCGCATACATTTGCGTATTTGCATCGAGACACTACACTTTCTTCACCTGCAGAAAATCGAGTTCTACTGGTGTCTCACGACCGAACATTGAGACAAGGACTTTTACTTTACCGCGCTGTGTATCAACCTCTGAAACCTTACCCTCGAAGTCCTTGAATGGACCATCGGCCACCTTGACCAGATCCCCTATTCCAAGGTCAATCGTGTGTTCGGTGTTACCCTTGTTCATTCGAGCAAAGAGTGATTCAACTTCCTTTGCATCGAGTGGGACTGGGGAAACTCCTGCACCAACGAAACCGGTAACGCGTGGAGTGTTGCGAACAACATACCATGAATCATCGGTCACAATCATTTCAACGAGCACATATCCAGGATAGATCTTCTCCTCCTCTTCAACGCGCTTGCCTGCTTTGACCTTGATCTTCTTTTCGGTGGGCACAATAACATTGAAAATCTTACCCTCCATGCCGAGAGACTCAATACGTTGCTTCAAATTGCGTGCAACAGCATTTTCATAGCCTGCATAGGTATGAATGGCATACCATGAACGCTCACCTGTGGTGTGTTGTTTAGTCATAATAAATAAAAGTTAATTGGTTAGAAGAGAAGAGTGAGAAGCTTTGAGAATACGAAATCTGACAAACCAAGTAATACTGATGTGGCCACTGAAACTCCGATAACGAGTAGAGTGAAGTTGATAGTTTGTTCGCGAGTAGGCCAGTTGACGTGAGTCAATTCGGTGCGTGTATCTTTGACGTATTGTGTGAATCTCATAGGTTTTGTATTAAAAAACTCCTGTGGGGAGTTACAGGAACTATAATATCAGGTTAGAATCTATAAGTCAATCGAGAATATAGGAGGCTCAACAAAGGCCTCATGTGACAATACTTCTTTTTTAAATTAAAATATAAGACACAATGGAAACTATCAAAACAAAGCGTGAATGGACAGCTGAAGAAACAAAAGATTTCTATAGTAACTTACTCAAACGAGCCCTCGAAACAATACCAGAAGGAGGAGCGGCGATGGTTCTGGGACCAATGTTCATTATTCGACCTGCCGAAGAGAACTTCAAACTATTTGAACAAGCTCAGGACAAACTTGAAAAGAAGGGTCTCAAGGTCTTCAACCAGCTCCCTATTACCGATCACGTCCTCGGTGAAGCACCCTTTGACTATAAAACAAAATTCGAAGTATTTTATAAGCCCCTCATACAATCAGGAAAAATTACCTCGTGTCACCTCCTCCCCGATTGGGAGAAATCTGCAGGAACAAGGAGTGAAATTGAATATTGTAAGGCTGCAGGAGTACCAGTGTTTGAATTGTAACACATCATCAACTTGACATTTTTATATTATGGTGTTATTTTATTCTAAATTTTAGATTCTTTGTAAACTTGCAATAACGCAAGAAAAAGAATTTCAGGAAAGGAACAATGTTACCCAAAGGAATGGCAATTACACCAGATGTGTTTTTTGACCTTTTTATTCTGAGCATATTTTTTCGGTCAAAGGTCACGGATGAACAAGTAGAGGAAATTGATTTTGGCACATGGACAACTGTTGACTGTGTTGCGCGTATATTTTTTCTCGTCGGCATCCTCACGAAGAAACAACGTAAAATTTTTTCAGACGACAAAAGACTACAAGCCATCTTTGTTCGGCACTCAAAAATGGTATACGGTAAGGTCAACTATGAGGTGGCGGAGGAGGAAACTGACCACAAGCTTATTGTTAAAGTGCCCAATGACCAAACCGGCCAGTTTTTGCGGAAACAAATCCTCATGAATGCACGAATCTTTCTAACCCGACGTGGCTACAATGCTGCTCAGGTTTTGACAAAGTATTACCCGTGGTTTTCAGATGAGGCATTCTTGAAGGCCTACCACGATTCCCGTAATGCTTTTCTTTCGAAATCAGCAGGTTCTCGAGCCACTACGATGGAAAATTATCGAGCGAACGTCAAAGCTGATCTTGAAATCGAAAGATTTTTCTTGCGTCCAGCAACTCGTTAGCCTGCACTACCCTGCGGACAGCCCGACTCTCGTATGAGATCGGGTTTTTATGTTGCTCGTAACATTGCAATATCATGTTCCAACTTACGTAAGTTATACGTTAGCTCAATAACAAAAAACCGCATACAGCGGTTTTTTGTTTCTCTTTCTATATATTTACTTGATCTCGTATGTGATATTCACCGTACTTACTATCTTATTCTCCCCTGCTGGAATAGATGGGGCCACAACAGACGCAACTTTTGTACTCATCATATCTCCACCACCCATACCATATGCGATAGGGCTTCCCTGATCGCTCGAATCATAAAAACTATTCACACGTACCAAAGTGACTCCGAGTTGTTTTGCGAGAACCTCAGCATTGCCCTTGGCATCAACGATGGCCTGCGCACGAATCTGATCCTTAATTCCATCAATATTGTCGATTGAGAAACTGAGATTATTCACGTCCTGAATACCAAGTGCACCAATAGAACCAAAGATTGTACCTGCTTTGGTCAAATCACGAACCTTGACCTGAACTGACTGACTGACATCATATCCAGTCAATACAGACTTTCCTGGACGACAAACACTTGGGCGACCTGAACATAGACCTGCCTGATACTCATAATGTGGACTTATGTTGTATGAGAGTGTCTTTATATCTTTCTGGGCAATACCTGATGTACTTAGCATTTTTAATGCAGCATCAACTTTCTTTGCAGAACTACTTTGAGCCTCAGTGACTGTTTTTGCATTTTCAGTAACCGTGAAAGAGAATGTTGCAATATTGGGCTTCTTGGTTGTCTCAGCCTTACCTGAAACAGTAATAGTGTTTATGATTTGTTCACTCTTTCCAACATATGCGATAGATTTTATTTCCTTGATAGAGATAATTGCAAGGAACACAATGATGAGTATTCCCACTCCTGCACCTATGTTCCAAATTTTTTGATTCATAATAAAAATAGATTACTAATTAGTAACACTTCAAGTATACCAGATAAACATTACACTTATACAGGAAATACTCTGTATATTTGATCCTTATCCCACGTAGGTGGTTCAACAAGTTTCACAGGAAGATCATTCTCTTCACAGAATGCCTTGAAATCAAGAGCATCTTGCCATGTTTCAAATCGCATTTCTCTTAATTGCTCGACTACCGCCATGTCCGAACCGACATCTCTTGCAAGTGCAAACATGCGTTGAATCTTTGCTAATTTTTCCTGCTCTTTTTTGTTGTATTCCTCAAATTGTGCACGAACCTCATTGTCATGTGCAATAGGATCAAATGGCTGTTGTTCTATATTCTTCATACAATAAATTATTGCTTACACAAATCAATAAGATTCTCAAACAATGCACACACAGTCATCGGTCCAACACCTCCAGGTACTGGAGATATCGCACCAGCAACATCTTTTACAGAATCAAAATCAACATCCCCTGTCAATATATTCTCAGCTGTACGAGTAATACCTACGTCTATAACAACTGCACCTCTCTTTACGTGTTTGGCCTGAATGAGTCCGGGCCTACCTGTAGCAACAATCAAAATATCAGCTTTTGTTGTTTCTTCTACCAAATGTGGAGTTTTACTGTGACAGACAGTTACGGTCGCATTCTCATTCAAGCACATTGCAGCAATAGGTTTACCTACGAGCATCGATCTACCAACGACCGTTACCGGCTTACCGAACAAATCGATATTGTAATAGCGAAATAATTCTCTAATACCTCGAGCTGTTGCAGGCATAACAGCATCTTCCCTACCTTCAAGCCAACGCTTGGTATTGATAGCAGTAAGTCCATCAGCATCTTTGCGCGGATCGATGGCGTCAATGATTGCATCTCGTTCTATGTGCAATGGTAATGGTAGTTGCACAATGATGCCGTGGATAGCAGGGTCAATATTACAACTCTTCACAATATCAATAAGCTCTTTCTCTGAAATACCCTCATCAACCTTAATGTGATTTTCCTTGAAACCAATCTTGAGCGCAAATGCCTTTTTGGCACGAATAAAAGCTGTTGAGTCAGGCCTATCTCCAACTTGAATAATCGCAAGTGTAGGTATATACGACAATGTCGCCAAACGCTCTTTCAGGTTTGCAATCCGTATATCTCGTACAATTCGGCCGTCTATAAGGGTAGCTGACATACGATGAGCATAGCATTTAAGCTGACCACCTTGCAAAAATACCAGATGGTAACAAACGCTTATTCTTGGTTTCTTCGATAGCCAACTCCCCTATTTCAATACTACCTCCATACTTCTCTTTCAATTCAAGTAAATTATTTTCATACGCAATTGCTGAATATCCGGCAGAATATCCATTGATCAAAAAGAATACTGGTGCATCTTTGAGCAATTTCATACAATTTTCAATAAGTTCCAAAAAGTTATTTTCAATTTTCCACAATTCTGCAGTTGGACCATGACCAAATGCTGGGGGATCCATGAGAATGGCATCATATTTCCTTCCTCGCTTTATTTCACGTTCAACAAACAATCGTGCATCTTCTATAATCCAACGAATTGGTAAATCCTTGAGTCCTGAAGCCTCGGCATTTTCACGTGCCCAATTTACGGCAGCTTTCGAACTGTCTATATGAACAACCTTCGCACCAGCTTGCGCACATGCGAGTGATGCTCCACCGGTATAGCCAAAAAGGTTGAGGACTTCGATGTCATCATTTTTAAGATGTAATTTTTGAGATTTAATTTTACCCTCCATCCACTCCCAATTCTTGGATTGCTCAGGAAAAAGACCCGTATGCTTGAATGCAGTTGGTTTGATCCATAGTTTCAACCCACCAAAAGGTATCTCCCATTTTGCTGGAACATCGGTCTTCAGTGTCCAACTCCCCCGCTCTTCATTCCCTGGAAGAGGTGTACCACTTCTCCCAAAATGACCATGTGCTTTTTTCCATTCACTCTCAGGCAACATTTTTTTCCATAAAGCCTGAGGATCTGGTCGAGAAAGTACAACTGCACCAAAACGCTCGAGTTTTTCACCATCACCAGAGTCGATGAGTTCATAGCCTTCACTTGATTGTGTAATCTGAATATTAGATGTTTTCATTGAATGATGTTGGACGATCATGATATCTAATCATGATAAATACGGTAACAATGGTAAGGAGCGTGGATATTCCCGCTGACACGAGACAATACTGACAGTACGACTTGATCACAAATGCCTGAAGATATATGAACCAGAGAGAACCAATGAATCCGAGACAAGGAAGAAACATCGTTGTTCTCAATATTGCAGTTTTCCTCGTATCAAGATACGCGAATAAACCAATACAAATCAAAAGGTAGTAAATTGAGCCGAGTAGTGCAACAGGAATACCCATGACTGTAGAAAATGCACTTGTAAGTACAATTTCACATCCTCCAGTTGTACATGGAGGTATTACTCCCTGATAGTGTTCCACTGTTAGGTATGTGGCATCAGCAAAACCGAGTAGCGCAACAACCAGTGCGGCTATCACTAGGCCCGTAGAGACATTAGCGAGCGGCCTCGTCAATAATTTTTTTAAATGGTTCATATCCTTGGGGGCTAACGATTGCTGTACCGTTCACGAAGAATGTTGGCGTTCCACCGATACCGAGACTCTCTCCTTCTGTGCGACTTGCTTCTATCTTGGCTTTTACTACAAGACTGTTGAAATCAGTATTGTATTTTGAAATATCCAATTTCAAGGTTGTGGCATACTCCTTGAACGTGTCAATTGCCTTCTCTTTTGAAAGTTCTGCCCAAGTGAGCTGATTTGAGAAAAGGAGATCATGCATTTCCCAGAACTTACCTTGATTACCAGCTGCCTCAGCAGCCTGTGCAGCAATTACTGAATTTGGGTGTGGTAGTGGATAGAGAGGAAAATTACGATACACAACACGGAGATTTGTAGAGGAAGCAAACAATTGTTCAACCACTGTGTAATATGCCTTACATGCAGGACATTGAAAATCACTATACTCAATGAGGGTAACAGGTGCATTTACAGGACCACGGACATGGTCTGTAGCAACAACCTCTGCAGGTGTGCCCAATCGGGGTTGCTTGGTAACTGGCTTATTCATAGCCACAATAAGTCCCCATACAATAAGTCCAAGTACAACGATAAATGCTATCCAAAATATGATTCTTTTTATATTCATAGTGTGCCTATTATAAGTGAGGTGTCGGATTTACGCTACCCTGCACAGGAATGTCACGTGTTCGTTCAATAACATGAACACCTATCTTACTTTCAAGAATCTGACGAGCTTCATCTGCAAGAATAGCGTCAATCGGTTCCAAAACAATCTGGCTTGATTTGTGGTCACCACTCTCATCATCCTTCAACGTGTTAAGAACCAAACGAGAAAGACCAAACATCTTATAGTTGATATCTCGAGCAATAACCACATCTTGAAGTTGACGATACGGTACAGATATTTCAGTGGTCGACAAAACACCTCGTTTTATCTTGATATTGAATTCCTCGAGCGTAAACGAAAAATTTCTGTATTGCAAAGTACTCTTAGTAAAAGCGACCATTGCAATAATAATGGCTATAGCAATCAATGCAAAAAAACTATTAGAAACAAAAGTTGTGGTGAGTTGCTGAGACAGTATATTGACTGGCGCAAACATAGATAGAATATCGAGAATCAAATTGTTTAAGGATTTTCCCATAACCGCAAGTACTCCAGCAGCAAATAAACAAACAAGTGCTGGCAACATACTACGATATAGAAAGAAGTGATACACCTTCACTCCGAGATTATTGGGGGTATTTATAGAGATCATGTGTATATTATATCATGGTCATCTATCTAATAGAGATACGCTATATGTGATGATATTTTTCTCCCTGAATAATGGTAAAGGCACGGTAGAGTGCTTCTGCAAGAATAGTCCTGACCAATTCGTGTGGAAATGTAAGAGATGACAGTGACCAGCTAAACTGGGCCCTTTTGATAACTCTCTCATCAAACCCATGCGCTCCCCCAATAACAAATACGAGACGCTTCACACTTTCATTCAAACGTTTCTGAATAAAATCAGCTAATTGAGGTGATGAAAATGATCTTCCTTTTTCATCCAAGAGAACAACGTATGATTGTTCAGGAATTGCTTTTACGATCAACCTCCCTTCTTCTTCTGTGTCTGACCCAGGAATAAAAACCCATTCGATAGAAGTGTAATGTTGGAGACGAGTCGAATATTCGAGCACTGCTTCCTCGCTTATGTAGTTGCGATTTTTCCCAACAGCAATAATAGAGATGTTCATACTATGACTGAGAACTCAGTTGCTGATTTTGAGCTGGTCGATGCGAGAATTTGCGAGCACCTAAAATCACAAATACAGAACCCGCAACATAAAGAATATAAAAATATTGAGATAACGAAATATTGAGGAATGATACATCCATTCCCTCATATGTCTCATATGAGACAACACCAACAAGAAGCACTCCTAGATCAATAAGGAACATGCCGAGTGAAACGAGTCTGATTGGTTTTTTGAGAGCACTTACAAAAATATTCGCAGACAGATATAGATATCCGATGGAGATCGCAACAATACCTGTTACGATAATTATAAGTACCAATGTTGCTTGTTCTCCCATGGCAGTATTTTAACATAGTTTCATATTTTTATGATATTCTACTGATACATGAGTTTTGGCCTGATCATCATCCTTGTTGTCAGTTTTGGTTATATAAGTAACTGGCTGAATTGGCGTTACTTGAATTATAAGTTTACTCACTTCATGTATTACATCGGGGCTTTTGTCCACGAATGTTCTCATGCTATTCTCTGCATTCTCACTGGAGCACGCATACAGGAATTCAGTGTATTTTCCTCACAACCTCACGTATTACACAGTAAATCAAAGCTTCCCCTTATAGGAAATTTCCTCATATCGTCAGCGCCAATTTTTGGCGGACTCTGTTTTTTGTATATTATTAACCACGTTCTTCTCGCTGATCACTTCTCAATAGCAACACTTACTGGACAATGGAGTGACTTATACATAGGACCACTCGATCTTCTTACTCAAATGAAACCATGGGAATGGCAGATGTGGGTCGTAGTTATACTATTCCTCAACATTGGAGCAATGATTGGTCCCTCCATACAGGATATCAAGAATGTATGGATCATTGTGATTCTCGCATTTTTCATACAATCACCCATATTGATACAACTTGGACTTATTGCACTAAGTCTCATACTCGTAAACATAGTAATACAACTGATTTGTATAAGTGGATTGAAACTATACTCCTTACTGAGAACATAAAAAATCTCCCCGAAGGGAGATTTTTTGAACTATCGAGATTTCTTCGCCTTACCCTTCTTGACCTTCTTTACCGCTTTCTTTGTTTTAGTGACGCGAGACTTCTTTACAATTTTCTTTTTCATGTGAGTTATATGCAAACCATACTGCATATATAAATAGTGAGATGTTTTTAAACAGAAAAAATTATTTCCTCGACGACCATGCGCGTGCGCACAAAAATAATTTCTGACTGGTATTGATTATGACAGTATGCACAGAGAATGCAATGTGTGTACAACGTAATCTAAACAAAATTTAATTTGTTAAATTAGATTTACAAAAAGTTTTTGAATTTTCGTCTGTAGCTACACCTGCACCTACAAACCCCGTACTATCTACGCACACATATTCTCCTGGAGTACTCAGAGATGCGGAAACAGCATATGTTGATGCCTCAGCAAAACAAGTAAGATTCGTTTTTGTCTTGGTCTTTAAGTCAGTAATGAACGCTACAAAATTTGTATCATTTGCGAACATACCTTCATCACACGAATGAGCCACGGAGTAATTCATCTTATTCTTGTCGTAATACATCTCTGCTGAAGGTCTCAAAGAACTCAGATTTGCTCGTATCCGGGCATCCTGCCCTTTTGAGCGTGCGGTGTCTAATGAAATCAATACGACCGAAAACATGGTGCCAACTATCGCTGTTAAAAATAAACTCACGAATCCTCTTTGAAAATTTTTCATGTATACAGAGTATATCAATTTTTGAGAAGATATCGAATGCTCAAATTATATCTTATCCGTGAATACCACAATCCTATCTGGATATCTTTTGGTAACTTTATTCCACAGACCACCGCATGTTATGAGATTGAGGTGAGCTTTACCATCACTTGAATAAAAAATTTCAGGAGCAACGTCTAGTTGGCCGTATGTTTGTATATGACGCACAACAAAAGTAGTAGATGATCCGTCTACATCTTGAACATATATAGTGTCACCTGCTACCAACCTACTCAGATTGTCGAACACTGCAGGTGTGTGACATATATGAGCACTCTCCAATTAAAAACTGAAAGACAAGCAATACTAACCGTGGCACACCACGACTACGAAAAAGGCCTCAATGCGCATGCCTTCTTTAAGTTAGATGACCATATGCTCGGCGAAGATATGGTGCAAGAGACTTTCATAAAGACATGGGTGTATTTAGTTAAAGGTGGAAAAATAAATACCATGAAGGCATTCCTCAATCACCTCATCATAGATGAATACCGTAAAAGAAAGAATAAAATGACATCACTTGATACCCTTCTCGAAAGTGGGTTTGAGCCAAGTGTTGATGATTCAGAAAGGTTATTCAATACTCTTGATGGAAAAGTTGCAATCCTTTTAATTCAAAAACTTCCTGAAGTATATCGAAAAGTCATGAAGATGAGATATGTTCAAGATCTCACTCTACGAGAAATGTCCCTCATTACCGGACAAACAAAAAATACGATGGCTGTGCAGGTGCACAGAGGTCTCGAAAAGCTCAAACTATTGTATCGTCTTGCATAATTATTAAAAACTAATACACATATATGTTAACAACAATCGCAATCATACTTATAGTTCTCTGGTTACTCGGTATCGTAACGTCATACACTATTGGTGGGTTTATTCATATCCTTATTGTTATTGCAGTAATTATGATACTCGTACGATTGATTCGAAGCTAACAAAACCACACAATATTGCTATAATTGCTTGTATGGAAAAATCATCATTCGAAGCAATTCCTGAAACACCGCAATCAGTGGAACGACGTACTGTAGCCAATTTCGAATCGGCTATCAATCTAGATATAACTCCACAAACACAGGAAAAAGAAGTTACTCCAGCCACCTGGAAAAAACTATTCAAATCTCTCCAGATTGCTGTGGCCGCAACAATTGCCGCATGTGCGATGCATCATGCGTATGAATTCCGTGATAAAACTTCCAAAACTGAAGAAGATTCTAAGTGGAGTCACAACGACAAAGAGACGGAACATATTTTAAATACCCTTTCAGGCAAAGAGTCTTTTACTGAAAGTGAAAAGGCGTATATTGCTCGATATATCATCACAGAATGGTGTGAAAAAAAGAAAATAACATCGCCGCAAGGAATCAATCAATGGGATACGAAACAAATAGAATATTATATTTCCACACTTCCAAAAGATTCCCAGTTACGACACAAATACAATTACGTCAAAAATTGGGTAATTGAAAATCCAATATTTATGAAGCATATCCATGAAGAACTCTGGAAAACAGAAAAGGCATGTGGTAGTCCCTATATACGATGGCAAAAACCTGAGGATTCACTACTACTAACGCTCAGCAAAGAGAAACATCGTGAACACTACAATAGTGTCAATAATACTATTTACCTTGCACCTGAAGATTTGGGTTTGAGGATGTACAGTCAATTTCTTGCCGAAGCTAGTCACGCTGAACAATTCAAACAATCCCCTCTTGCTTCATATACAACAGCTATCGCCAATATCGGAGAAGCGGCGTTGAATGCCGTCACTCATGGTACAAGTTTTTCACGTGAATGGGATACATTCTATGATACCCCTGGAACTCTTGAATTTGACGCTCATTCAATCCGAGAAAAGAAGCTCACCAATCAATTCAATAAAGCAGAGAGTGCTGATGTGACTGAAATAATGGAAAAAAGTGGTGTACGTGCACGAGACCACTTCTAGTCTTTCTTATTTTTTGATTTCTTGGAAATAAGACCAAGCACCAGACCAACGATAGTTGCGAGAATTGTTAAGCTCGTCGCATACAATAGGCTACTCAATCCATGACTCATCTCAGGAAACCAGTCATTGAAAATTGCCCTGAGTGTTTCATCCCACGCAAGAGCTGATATAAGACCAAGTCCAGCAGTAATGATAAATCTAAACTTATCAAAAAAACTATACTGAATCTTTTGTAGACCATACTTTTTGAGAAATTCTCTTGTACTTGAATCGAAGAAGTTATTTTCCGGTATTTTTTCCATATCAATAATTACGCTATTAGAATCTAGGTCTCACTTTATAATACCCCCCCCGTCCATTGAAGTAGGTCTTGCACCTGCTTCAACAAGGTATACTTCTAAGCTTGTCATATAGATAAGTATACTACAGGTATTCATTACACTAGAAACTCCTTGATCGCCGTATCCAAACGAGCCCCAAGATCCGCATCTGTCGTCATATGTCCCCCATTGGCCCATCGTAGGGTCAATCTGCCACCATATGCCTGTGCAAGGTCATACGATGAAATAGGTGGCGTACACATATCGAAACGACCCTGAACTATCATGCATGGTATATGTTTGATCTTGTGAATGTTATCGATAATATAATTTTCAGGAACAAAACATTTGTTCAAGAAATAATGTGTCTCAATGACAGCAATCGCAATATTATTCTTGTCACCCATGATACCCTCTTCCAATTTTTTTGGATCATAGTTGATTGAACACAGAGTCATCTCCCAGAGTGTCCATTCATCGGCATATTTTTGAGCCTCCACTGTATCAGTAGATGCTATTTTGTCTGCATAATATTTCATAATCTCATTCCCGCCATTTCGATGCTCTACAGGAACAAGAGAAACAAATCGTTTCCATTCCGCCGGAAAGAACGCTTGCAACCTCCCATCATTCACGAAATCAATTTCAAATTGTCGTGCCAAGAATACACCTCCTATCAAGATTTTTGTAACTCTTTCTGGATGTGCAATAGCGTAAAAAAGTGAAAGTGCAGATCCCCATGATCCACCTGTCACCATAACAGTATCTATTCCCAATATATCGAGAATGCGCTCTGCATCAGCGATCAAGTCTTGAGTTGTATTTTTCACAATACTTGCAAATGGAGTACTTCTACCGCTACCACGTTGATCATGAAAAATAACACGTTGTTTCTTGGGGTCATACAAAAGTTTCTGTTTTTCATCACAACCACCACCAGGACCGCCATGAAAAAATAAGATAGGAGTTGCTTGTGGATTACCCCAATCCTCATAGTAGATACTGTGTCCATCCACCTGAAGAAAACCTGATGTATTAATATGTGTAACTTTTTTCATACAAGAAGTATATCAGGTTGAGAATCGAAGTACCCCACTATATATGTGATGTACTAAAATCTATCCCTAAAATCACTTTTCCAGGTATCCTTTTGATTATTTAAGTCTTTTGGAAAATAACTTTGGGATGATTGATCTCCAACTTCTGGTCTCTCTATATATAGCCTTCTGTTTTTATTATCATAAAATACATTATCCCTTCCACCAATTAATTTGGGGCCTGTCATAACTACAGGTTCAAATCCTAATACATTGGTAATTTCAGCAGACAACAATTTGATTGATAATAAGTAATTTTTCATATACTCATCTCCGAAAGAGCTTCTAATATAATTACCTCCAAAAATCACCGCATCAATTGTCCCTGCTGTGGAATTTCTTTTTATTTCCATAAGTCTCTCTCTGAGGTCGCGTATAAATAAGTTTGTATTATTCTTATCTTCAAGAAAAAATACCGGGTCCTCGTGACTCAGGAATGAAATATCTTCACCATTTTTTTGTCTACCAGCCACAACCAACCCAGTACAATCTCTAAATTCTTTTGAAAACTTATCGAGTGCATCAACTGATGATATAACATATGAACCTCGACCATTATTTTTGAAATTTTGCTTCTCATGATCCGCAGGGTCTCCATAATAATCAACATCATGTAAACGCCCATTACTGGCACCAATACCGAAGGCAACCTGTTCATCACCCGGAAACTACCTAAATTCATCAGGAATACCAAGGCACGCTACTATCGGTTTAATCCAAGGACTCAAATGTTCAGACTTCGACGGTGAACGTGTGTATTCAAAGTCCTGAGATTCCGGAATGGTATCTTGTCCACGTCCTACTTCGTGTGAACCGTCAATTATAGATGTCTCTATGTTTTCCATATTGTGAGATTAATTAATACTCATATTATACCTAATTAAAAAATAAAGACCCGTCGCAAGTTGCGACGGGCTTATGGACTAAACTACGGATACTCAAAATTGAATCGAGACGGCGCTGCACGTTGTTATATATGTAAACTTGTCAGGAATACCAAGTTCACGCCGAGTCTGTGGGCTTATCGTGATATTACCTGAAAGAATAAGGAGTCTATTACCCCCATCCCAGAATCCACTACCACTTTCGCCGTTCACACTTTCATACAACATGGCAAAGAAGACGTTACCCTCAGTGTTAACAATCTCGCCAACGATCTGAAGATGCTCCCCTGTTGTAAGTGAAATTACCTCAAACGGAGGAGTTTTATTTACAGTGAATGTGTGACCAGTAGGGTTTTCGGCGGAAACAATAACCTTGGAGGTGCGTGATATGAGATTCGCCTCACCGGGGTAACAGGTGGCAATATCCTGAATACTTTCAACTGACGATGAACTCCGAAAACTATCAAGGACGACTCGAGAAATATGACCATTGGTTGTAAAACCATTCGTGCCCAGCACATGGTAATCATAATAATCGGAGCCAGGTTGAGTTTCCGAGAACAAATGATTGGCTGTAACGATATATGCCTCTGTGCCATCTTTTTTCAAAATCATCGTGCCACAAGCCGCAAAGTTCTTCCCGATACTAAAATGCACTGCCCTAAGCAATGGGTGCACATTTGTCTGAACAACATGATGCAAAATATAATCATATCTCGCCTCGAGTTCCTGATGGGAGTGTTCGATAATGTCGGGATTTTTTGACGATTTGAACCATAAAACTGTTCCGATAACCATAACCACCATAATGAGAGCTGTCCGTAAAGGATGAGCATGTTTTTTCTTCTGTTTCTTCACTTGATTCCCTTCTAAATCCACTCTTCAGAGCGGATATTATTTTGTTGTTAATAGTTTGCTATAAAAAACCGTATCATAATATGTATATTATGTCAAACATATGCTTCACCTTATCCTTTATGCACCTTTTACTAAGATTATTCCGTAACCGGAAAATTCTGCCCAGTGATATCCTTCGCCTCATCAGAAGCTAGATAGACTATCTTTTTTGCCACAGTTTCTGGTTCAACCAACTTATGATTTGGCCGATCAGCTAGCGTTTGTTCCAATTCTTCCTTTGGGGCAATGAGCCAGTAACCCGCTCTTGTTGCTGATGGGGAGACAGAGTTTGCGCGACCAAATGGCTGGAGCAAATCTGAATATGCCCCTGTTAAGTTGATGACCCCGGCTTTGGCTGCAGAATAAGAAACAGCATCACTGTGCCCTTTGATGCCATGTCTTGATGCGACATTCACCATGACTCCACTATTTTGTTTTTTGAAAACAGGAATAACATATTTCGAAATATTCATCATCAATAAAAGATTTTGGCGAAGAGACTTCATCCAGATTTCTGACACACCATTCCATTCATCGCCATCAACATAGCGTCCTGCATTATTTACCAAAATATCAATCTTTCCAAATTCTTTAACAGCAGAGAGTACAACATCCTCTGCATCTTTTTCCTGACAAAGATCCGCTTGGATGACGTACACCTTTCGTCCTATCTTTTGAATCTCAGCAGCGACCTCCTCTGCCCCGCTCTTATTACTATTATAGGTAATGACGATATCTGCCCCGTTCTCAGCAAACATAATAGCCGTGGCTTTTCCTATTCCACTTGATCCTCCTGTTATAAGAGCGACTTTATTTTTGAACATATAAAAATCATATCAGGTTAGAAACAGGAAGTCACCTCAACAATTTTCACAATTTAAAGATCAGATCAGGATTATGTAATTCAACAATATGACCTTCTTTTCGTTTCGTTGTAATTCAGCAGATAATTAAATCATCAGTTCAAAAAACAGCACCACCTTTTGAAGGGTGGTGTGTGATACGTAAGTTATTCATCATCTATAATGAAGTGATGCTATATAACATCCTCAATACTAATCGTGGACGTGAATGGGCCACAATACACTGGTCGGGAGTGACGCCTCATGACCATGTGGAGCAATTCCATGGCACATACATCGGTAAGCGGCAATTCTTGACTAGCAAGCTCTGTCTCGATTTCCTCTTTGAGACTTGGATAATCCTTGAGGATATAATCCATAAAAACCTTCTTTGTGATAATTGACGGCGAGTTGAAAATATCAACCGCGACCTCGTAGCATCGCTTTGGACCATAAAACTTTAAAATGTGTTCGAGAAAACTCGCTGAGTCCTCCAGTATGGTGTCTTCATTCATGGTAAGGTTCTCCTTTTCAAAAACTATACGCTTTCCTCATTCTTTTGCAAGATTTTAATAAATATAAAAGCCCGAGGATTGTTCCTCGAGCTTGCAAACTGACCAACAAATCGATATTCATACTGTCCGAACCAATCTGAATCGTTGAGACCACATCCCCTTCTTTCCTGGTTCAATAGATCGAATCTCGAACAGAAATCCTGCTTTTTTGAGTTTTTTGTTTAACCTCGTAATATGTCCAGCAAGAATGACGAGTTCATCTCCTTGAGTCGGCCGATTATCATTCTCTCTCAATTTACTGAGTATCTCAGTGGCCATGATTGAGGATTCAAAGGAAATCAGCTGGTCCCATTCTCTTGCTTCAATTTGAATGCCTTCGGTATTCAACGACAACTCTTTCAGGCACTCCGATAGACTTGTTCCTGCAAACTTTAACGGATCTTCCGCGGGTCCTTGAACAGGGTCGTGACTAATTTCAAGCGTGAAAATAACCAAGGCTTCACGAATAATGAGCTGCGAAGGTCCGCCGACTTCTTGAGTCTTGCAACTAAGAATGACTGACCCTCCGAGGAGGTCCCCCATGGCTTGTTCAGTTAAATGAACAGCAGTAAACGCATTATCTTTGAGTTCAAAACCATCTGCAAGGAATGTGTGGCGATAGATCATACTGCCCGCATACACCGACGACTTCCGAACAGCAACAAAACCAATTTCTTTAATTTTCATAAAGTATATTTCAGAGAACGACTGAATATTTTGATAGGCCAGTGACTGCCTAAGAGAAAAACTCTTCTCACTAATAAATGGATACCACAAATATTATATAAAGTCAAACACTACACTGCATCAAGACTTTGATAAAAACAAAAAAATATTCTGAAAAAACTGCACATATCCCAAATTATGTTATAAATAACACATGATTGGTTTACTGCAATCTATCCGCTTACCAGAATGTATACTCATTGTAATACTTGGTATTATCGGATTTAAGCATTCTGGTATATCTGTACATGCTTTGATCCTCACAACTCTTTTCTTTGTAATTGCAGTTACGATGCTTCAAAATGATTGGCGTGATAGATCACACGACATAGGAAAAGGTAAAAGTTTTGCTAGTAGTAATCCAAAATTGTACATTTCATGGTTACTATTGTTCTGGGTTATATGTTGCGCATTGATTACAACACTTTTGTTTCAACAATTGGCAACGGGATTATTGTTACTTGGTATGGCACTCATTGGAGCTTTGTATTCTGAAGCACGCAGAGTACCACTCTTATCTGTAACTCTTGTTACTGTGACATCAGCAAGTCCGATACTTATACCTTTGACGCTTGGTGCACACATAGATACCGTTCTGATTCCATTCGTCACTACCGCTTTAATAATCTTTGGCCGAGAAACGCTACACGACATTGCTGACACATCAGTTGATACTGGTTATAAAAAGACAACACCAATAATTCTCGGCGATACTTTTGCTCGTATTGCATCAGCTGCATCACTTATTATCGGTTGTATTTTAGCTATAGAAATTACTCCCCTAACATTAATCGGCTCAGTGTTTATAGTATGGGGGCTACTGTATATCAAGAAAGATACACTTGTTATAAAGGTTCGTAGACGAGTTGATGTTGGACTTCTACTTTTGGCGTTGATTTTATTGTTCTTCTGACAACAAAATTAACTTAAACTATATTTTCAATAAGATTCGCAGCAATTCTTCCCGACTCTACAATAGTTGGCAAACCACTTCCGGGGTGAGTTCCTCCACCAACTAGATATACATTCTTGTAACCATTGAGCCTATTGTGTGGACGCAGGTAGAGCATCTGATCAAGCGAATGCGCAAGATTGAACACTGCCCCATTGTGAACATACATGCCACTTTCCCACTCTGCTGGTGTGATAACTCTTTCAACTTCAATATGGGCCTCTATATCTTTCATTTCTGTTCGTTCTTTGATGAGAGCGATCACCTTGTCTCTCAGAACTTTTTTCTCAACTTCCCAGTCAATATACGCACCGGAAAGATTTGGTGCTGGTACAAGTACATAGATAGCTGATTTACCTGCTGGTGCCAAAGTTGGATCAGTTACCGAAGCATTCTGAATGTAGAAAGAAGGATCTTCTGGCACTATTTTGTCCTTGAATATTTGATCGACGTTTTTCTTGTAATCAGCACTGAAAAAGATATTGTGGTGAGGCATATCATACGTCTTGTCCAAACCGAGATACAACATAAAGGTAGAACAGGAATATTTCATCGTATTCAATTTCTTTTCTGTATATTTGCCACGTTCCTCTGGCGCAAAGAGATTGAGCATGCCGTGAGCAAAGTCGGTGTTCATAATGATATGATCCGTTTCTACAACCGTTCCGTCAGCAAGCTCTATACCTGTAGCAACGCCGTCTGCACTCAATATTTTCTTCACGTGACTATTCAAGAAAATCTTTGCTCCATCTTCAACGGCAACTTTCTGCATAGCCTCACAAATCTTATGTACCCCACCCATTGGGTGATATATGCCGAACTGGTGCTCAATATATGAAAGTATCGTAAAAGCCCCCGGACAATCCCATGGTGACATGCCGAGGTATTTTGCTTGGAAACTCATCGCGATTTTCAAATCTTCATTTTTGAAATATTTTGAAAGAACATCATGAACACTCCTACCAATATCCATCGTCGAGAGTGCTTTCAACAATTTTAGGCGTAAATAATTGTAAGGTCTCATATATGGAACCGTAAGACACTTATAGAGTCGGTCAAACTTTATCTTTTGAGTAGCCATAAATCGTGCGTACGCCCCCACATCATCAGGAAATAGTCTCACAATTTCTTGTTCGATTTTTTGCTTATCAAAATACACATGGAAATTTCTTCCATCAGAATAGTGAAGTCGATACATTTCTGACAACTCCTTGAGTTCGACGTATTTTTTCATGTCTCTACCAGCCAACGCAAAAGCTTCCTCAAAAGCTTTTGGGAGCATGACAAACGTTGGTCCAAGTTCGAAAGTGAAGTCCCCTACTTTGAGAGCTGAATTTCTACCACCAATATGAGATTTGGATTCGTAAACTGAAACATCAAACCCCTTATGCGCAAGAATCATTGCGGCTGACAAACCTCCAGGACCAGCACCGATAATTGCGACTTTTTTCATAATACGTAATTTAGATTTAAGAAATTATTCTATCGGACAGGTGTTCCGACCGATGAGCATGTAGAAAGCACACCACCCTACTAAAGCCTCATACATAGCAAAAATACCGATCAATAACAAAATTACCTTGAATACGACGCCGACCACAACATATGCGCCAATAAAACATGCGAGGCCAATAAGTACTCGAACTATCCTATCTATGGTTCCAATATTCTTTTTCATGTAGAAAGTATACCAAATAATCTGCTGGAGTGGATTTATTGTTAATAATATTTGTTCAAATAAAAAAGCCCGACGGTTGTACCGCGGGCTTACTGTCGTAGACGATTGTTCGGCTTAGGGGAGCGTCACAACCTCGGGTTTCGGTAGGTTGTTGAGATCAAGGTCAGTGACTTCGCTCGGGTCTAATTTGTAACCATCCCGAACATCAATGGTGGCGACAATGAATTGGCCAGTTTCGGACGTAATCACATAGCGAAGATGGTCCTTCCTGCAAGCGATCCGCAAACCATTTTTCTGCAAAATTACAGTTGTGGGTCGGTCTGCCGCAGTCCACTCATCTGTTGCGATATCGTAATATCCACACCATTCGAGATCAAAATAGACGTCTGCACCTTTCAGGTCAATTTTCTTGATCGGGCCACGATAAATTGTATCGTGCTCCTGAACTTCTATCTGCCCCCCCCAATAAGACGAGGACTACGCAAAAGAGTTTCCAAAGTAATGAATTCTACTCCATTTAACATATTATACCTTTCGTTGAAATAGATCACTCATCCATCCACGTAGGAAGTTCTGGAACATCCCGTCCCGCTTCCATGCGTTTGAAGAAAGCTCCGTGGCGCAAAATATAACCCGGCCCGCCGCTTCCTTTGTATGTCCGAACGGCATAGACTGGATAACCTTGCCGCTTCAGCTCACGACACAGCTCCTTCAGAAGAGGTGTGGTTTCCAACACTAGATCAGAAACTTCAGACTTTGGTGGTGTATCTTTACGTGGCGTAAGATACATATTTATTTTACCGCCCACATCCACCATCCACTCGCCTTCGGTAGTCCGAGTGGGCGTCATCTGCAAAACCAGAAATGGTTGCTTGAATGGCACGGGATTGACCGCAAATAATTTTCCAACATCGCTCATAAATACTCCGTTGTTTTGTTAACTATTTTTTATTGCAAAGACCAAACACACTCGTATGCTGGCCTTGTGCGACGTTATCATGAAAATATTAACATGTCAAATGAGTTCCTTCTAACCTTTTATTCATTATCTGGGTGCCTATCAAAACGTTATTATAACTACATACTCTTTGTAAGTCCCTCCACCAACTGCTCCTTTGACCTCATTCCAACATATTCTTCTACTACAGAACTATTCTTAAATATCTTCATACTTGGAATACTCATGATCTGGAACATCTGCGCTAAAGCTATATTGCTGTGATCATCGACATCTACTTTTACAACCTTAACCTTTTCACCAAGATCCTTTGCAACTTCATCGAGAATTGGTCCCATCATTTGGCACGGTCTGCACCAAGGTGCCCAAAAATCTACCAAAACTGGAACTTTGGATTGTATTACTTCACTTTCAAACTTATCTGCATTGATATTTATAACTTTTGACATAATTGTTGTAATTATTGAGCTACTACTTATTATTAAACTTATTTCTACAAATAAAATTTTTAAGATCGGTATTGAATCGTGACGTAAGAAGTGAATAACAGACCTGCTTCCCTTCTCTATCTGATTCAAGAAATCCAGTCTTTGCAAGCGACTGTAAATGATGCGACACAATCGCGACACTCATACCAAGTTTTTTTGCCATCTCCGATACGCACACCTTCTTGTCTTCAAAGATAAGACATAGGATTTTGAGTCTTGTTGAATCTCCAGCTACGAGAAGCTTCTTGGCCAAAGATTCTATTTCAAGTTGTTTTGTTTCTTTTTTCATAGAAAATGAGCGGACTGATCTACTTCAATAAAGCAGGGGCAGCGATAATGCCACCTTGAAGCTGATAAATATGCGCTATACCATCTTGTTGCATAATAGCCGTAGCCTTTCCGGACCTATTGCCTGAACGACAATAAACAAAATATGTCTTTGAAGGATCAAGTGCTTTCACTGCTGTTTCAAAATCTGAACCTTCATAATCAATATCGATTGCACCTGCAATGTGACTTGTACTGAATTCGGCAGGAGTTCGGACATCAATCAATTCGGCATGTGGAGTAGCTTTGTACATCGATATAAATTCTTGGGAACCCAATAATGTGTTATAGGCGCTATTACTTACTGATGTCGTGCTGCCCAAACTACCTATCAAAAAGAACAAGACTACAACAACTACGACAATACCTAACCAGACAAAAATCTTTTTTTGGGGGCTATTTGTATGCACAGGTGTATTCATTTGAGTGTGAGAAGACATGTATGTTGCTTAATTATTTCTTTGTCGAAAAACCAAGGAGTGTATAAAGTAAGCAAAAACCAGTTACTGCGGTAAAGAGTGAGATTATCCCAACGATATAAGAAATAGCTGAGATATACCCCGAAGTTACATACCCAATAACAATCAATACAATACCCACAATGACACGGACAATACGATCATTATTACTTTCATTTTTCATATGTTTATTTGAAGCTAAGAACTTAATAAATTGACACCACGCACACAACATACATTCAAACGTATATTTGAATGATATAGTAAAGAAAAAAGAAGTCAAGTAGTAAAATTATTTATATCCTCATTCTCGAATGGGGTGCCTATCGGGATTCGAACCCGAACTGAAAGCTCCACAAGCTCTAGTGCTAACCATTACACCATAGGCACCATATACACATCATGAGAAGGACTATCCCCTTTTAAGGGACACAAAAAGGCCGAACGAACCGAAGCAATGACCTTCCCAGATATACCGCCAGCTAGTGGTAACTGGGCGATACCTCCTTTATACCAGATTTATGGTTCATAAGTCGAGCGAGAACATAGAATAGCGAAGAAAGTCGATTGAGGAATGCGAGTGTTTCTGGACTTACGATAATCTCTTTTTCTTCGACAGCAGCGACAACACGACGCTCTGCCTTACGTGCAAGTGTACGAGAAATGTCACACAGTGCTGCAATTTCTGTTCCTCCTGAAATAAAAAAAGTAGTGATCGGTGGTAATTCTTTTTCCGCACTATCCACCATCATTTCGATCTCTGTTATTTTTTCGGCAGTAATAGTCTTCCCCGCTCCAGCAACTTCGGCTTGAATAGTAAACAAACAATCTTGAGTCCAACCAACTATATATGAGAGTGTTTTTCCATTCACGCCTGCCTGCGTAGGTAGGCCCCATGAAATATCTACTGACTTCACTTTGAGTAAACCGAGGAATGAGTTGAGTTCATCGAGTGCTCCGAGGGACTCTGTCTGGCATGAACTTTTGGACATACGCTGACCTTTCTTGGAATTGAAAGCACTCGTTGTACCGTCGTCACCTTTGCGGGTATATAACATGATTCAAGTTTACAGTTAAAAGTGAAAAGTGAAAAGTTTTGGTAATAACTTTAAAAGATTGAAAAAGTACACACATTCAGCTATAGTGTCCCCACACCCATGCGCGGGTGGCGAAATTGGTAGACGCACTACCTTGAGGTGGTAGCGCCCGTTAGGGCATGGAAGTTCGAGTCTTCTCCCGCGCACACACATTAAATAACCACTAGCGAGCCAACTGCTTGGCTCGCGTTCAAGACTCGAACGGCGGAGCGATGTTTCGTGTAGCAACACGAAACCGCGAGCCGGTGGCCAGCCCGAACGAGGCGGGTAGCCGAGTGAGAGGCGAGGCCGAGTCTTCTCCCGCGCACACGTTACATAATTGCTAGTGGGCAACAAAAAAACCGCTTCTCAGCGGTTTTTTTGTTTGTATTATTTTGCTTCTGCAGTAACCTCTTCCTTTGCATCAGCCTTTGTTCCCTTTTTGATGACGTCTGTTTTAACAACTTCATTGGGATCCTTTGTGTCGAGAATGCGACGCATCTGGTGACGAATTTCCTTTGCTGCCTTGCGACGGATGAAATAAAGCTTTGCGCGGCGGACCTTTGAGCGGCGAACGAGTTCGATCTCATCAACCATAGGAGAATATAATGGGAAAATGCGTTCTACTCCAATACCACCGACAACCTTACGAACAGCGAACATACCTCCGGCTTCACGGCCATGCTTGTGTGACATAACGATACCTTCGAATGCCTGAAGACGGAACTTACCCTTGTCTTCTTCGATTTTCTGCCATACACGAACAAGGTCACCAGGACGAATGTCGAGTTTCTTGCGCTCTTCAATATTGACGGTTGAAATTACCTTAGTTGCCATAGTGGGACTACCTTATCATATAGCCATTAAATATTCAAGACTATTTGATCTTTTTAGGATCAACGCCCAATTCTTTACATGCATGAGTGAAATCTCGAGGAAGTGGTGCAATGACGTGAATACTCTTTCCTTCCATGTTTTCGAACTCGATTGACCATGAATGAAGGGCCAATCTCTTGAATCCAAGAGCCATAGGCTTCTTTTCAGCGTAGAGTGTATCTCCGACAACTGGATGCTGTACTGCAAGCATATGCACGCGAATCTGGTGCGTACGACCAGTCTTTGGTTCAGCTATCAACAATGAAAACTTGGCATGTGGATCATCTCCGATTTGCGCTTTACCGATACGTGTCCAATATGTCTCAGCTTTTCGTACTTCCCCACGAATACCACGCTGCGCTGACCATCGACGGAAGTCACTACTACTGCGGCCGATCGAGCGATTGATTGTTCCGAATTCTTCAGTAAACTCTCCCCATACAAATACAAGATATTTTTTATGAACGGTACGATCCTTGAATTGCGCCTTGAGATGCGCGTGTGCTTCTGCTGTTTTTGCAATGATAAGTGCGCCAGTTGTCTCTCTGTCGAGGCGGTGAACAATGCCAGGACGTACAACAACTTCCCCTTCTGGGGTGCGGATAGGTTCACCGACATTGGCAGTTTCTGGATAGTTCTTTATAACCCAATCAGTCAGGAATGGACCTTCTGATCTACCATCTGCATGCACCATTAGACCCGCTGGTTTGTTGACCACGAGGCACTGATCATCCTCATAGAGGATTGGTATGTCTTTTACATCTTTCTTGCTCATAGAGAGAATATACGCTAAAGTAGCCTTGTTCGCAATTTAAGTGAAATTCTGGTCGGAAATTTCTTTAGGCTTCGCCAAAAGAAATTGTCCGATCCGAATTTCGCAAGAATCAGTAATAATATATAATTATTACTAAACTATGCGAAATTCGCGCGATTAGCTCAGTTGGTAGAGCAACTCTTTTACACAGAGAAGGTCGCAGGTTCAAGTCCTGCATCGCGCACTACATAATATAACCACTAGCGAGCCAACTGCTTGGCTCGCTAGTGGTTGTTTAACGTTGTGCCCTTGGTTGGAATCGAACCAACATCGACGGCTTAGAAGTCCGCAGTTCTATCCATTGAACTACAAGGGCGATACACAAAAGTTAGCACACCTTTCAAAAATCACCAATAAATGCGAGATCTTCTCTACATCGAAGGATCTCGTGGCCCATTGTAACCATGAAGTATTGTTGAATACTTTTGAGCACGTTCATCGAAGCTCGTAAGCACTTGTTTGAATACATCCGGCTTGACGATAGCAGCTTGGAATTGATCATCTGGAACTTGATTCAATGTCGCCTCAACACTGAAGTAGATATTTATTCCAACAACAACACTTACAATAATAAGTACGACTGAAGTTGCAATAACAGTTGCCCAGTCAGTGAATGGGTCGCGCCCTATCCGATGACCGAATGATTTCCATGAAGAAACCGATGAAGGAATGGTAGGTGCTTGTGAAGATGTAGGGTGGAACATGTGCATGTTATTTTTGTGGGGTTGAAGTTGCGAGACTGGCAAGCATAGTAATGTCGAATGAAGCCTGCCATCTGTGGGTATTTTTTGTACCTGCCGTAGCTGAAGTATCAAGCTGAACTGAATCAAGCACAGTAACGAATGGTAGTGCCTCAGCAAGCATCAAGGTTTGCATCACTGATGACCATGAACCTGAAACATTTGCATGTGCGTGGAAGAGCTCCATTCCTGTAGGAACTGTATCACTCATTTTACTACCACTTACCGCAGACAATGTGAGTGTACTCCCTGCCTCATCCCCCACTGCCTCGAGTGTTTCAATAAATGTAAGCATTTTATTTGAAGGTATAACGTGCTTCAGTATATCTGCACGCTGTTTTTCGGTAGTTTGGTACAGTTTTTTTATTTTATTCGCATTCGCATCACTGAAGGTATGTTCTTGAATAAGGACTTTTGCAGCAACTGCTCGTTCGGTTGCAATATTTACGCTGTAATACATATATGCATACAACGCAACCAGAACAACACATGCTACGCATGCAATTACTATTAACTTTTTATGTTGTGAAATAGTTACTGATTTCATGGTGTGTCAAAATATACTTTAAACGAAAACTTCACATTCTTGGCCTGTACCAATTCTTCTGGAGGAACGACAACCGTCACACCTGAAATTGTTGATTTTATTTTATCTTCAAAGGCCAACAATACCTTACGTGTGGATGCACTACCCTGCACTGAGACGATCACGGTTGAACTTGCATTACGCATTGCTGAAATCGAAGATATGATTGCATCTCCACGAGCCGCAACTACTGCGATAACAGCATCAGACAGGAGTGACGTCTTGATCTGTGAAGAAAGTCCGAGACTAATATTTTTTGCCGCTATTAATTCATCTTTAAATTGGCTAGTTTGATCATTCTTTTGTTGTTCAGCGAGTGAACCAACTACGTGAATTTGGGAGACTTCTTCGACTGAAGCTTCCATGAATGCTGGGAAAAGACCGACCATGCCAATAATACTAACCGCTGAAAGTGCGAACAAAGCCACTACAAACAATCGTATATGATATTCTCGATGTAATGCCTTTTTCTCTTCAGTTGGTATAAGTGTGTGTCTCATATAATTATGAATCTAAACCAAGTCCTGCCGCGACAGCGTAATTCAAAGATTCTTCCTGAACTATAGGTGGGGTGTATGTAGCAAGATCCAATACATGCGACCATACCTGTGCAACTTCGATATGTGGAATGATTCCCGTAATTGCAGTGGTCAAAGTCGCTCGATATCCCGATACGCCACTTCCTGTCAAAACTACTCTTTGTATATTGGGATGAATACCTGTTCGAGACAACCAATACGAATTGACTCGTGTTATTTCTTTGGCAAGCAAGTCACTATACGCTTCAGGTGCTGTACTACTACCGTAGTCAACAGTTGAGGTGAATGTCACCACGCCTCCAGAAATGATATATATGCCCGTCTTATTCTTCATGCCATGAACTATGAGCTCCGTCGTGGACATATCAGGAGAAGCGACTGAGCGAGCCACTGCTGTCGGGATAACTTCAAATGCAATTGGAAAAATATCACATTCTCGAAGTATGTGTATGTATCGTTCAATGTAACTTCGAGGAACAACTGATACACTCGCTCGAATTGCTCCTCCCGTAAGAGCTGCGGGGATCAAATCAAAATAAAATACCGCATCCGCTGCAGAGAGTGGAACGTTTTCCTCGAGCTTGAATTCAATATTCTGAGTTGCGATGTGAGGATCGGTACTAGGTACATCAGTTTGGAACATGTACGCCTTTTCTTCAGGTATAGAAACTTTTACGTACGACAAATCATTTTTTTCATCGAATTCCGTAAGAATTCTCTTGAATTCCGCTTCATTCTTGATATCTCCTCCTTCAATAATACCCGCTGGAATATCCATCGAAGCATATTTTTTAATTCTCATTCCATGAATAGTTCGAGCAAATTGTACGCAACGTATAGAGTCGTCTGATATCTCCAAGCCTGCGTGATCCATCACGAGAAATCGAGGTGCGGGGAATAATGTATCAAAGACAGACATGTGCATGCGTCAATTATACTACAAGAGCCACAAACATGAAGTATGTTATCGGTGTATATCCTTTCTTTTCTTGAATATCTCACGAAGTGCTGGTGCGGCTGAAACAAGCATAATGACGATAATGACGGGAATGATATATCTATCAGGATTTGGAATTACTGAGCCAAATCCATAGCCCAATAGCAACATGAGCCATGTCCACAAACAACCTCCAATAACATTGTACGTAATGAAAGTTCTATATTTCATATTTCCAACACCGGCAACAATAGGGGCAAATGTTCTAATTATGGGCAAGAATCGTGCCAAAATAATAGTCTTCTTTCCATATAATTCATAAAACGATTGCGCACGGAGGATATGCTTCTTATCAAAAAGAACTGAATTTTCTTTTGTAAATAATGCAGGACCAATCTTCTTTCCGAATGCATACCCAACGGTATCCCCTACTATCGCAGCGATACATGCACCAACAAGAAGAACGGGCAGTGATACATAGCCATGAATCGATAGATACCCAGCAGTAAAAAGCAGAGTATCTCCTGGAAAAAAGAAACCAAAGAAAACCCCAGTCTCAAGGAATATGATCGTGATGACTCCAAGCGTTCCTAACGTAGAGATAATCGTCTCAGGATTGATGAATGCAGAAATAGACATATATTATGCAGCCTTTGTGCCCGGAGGAATTGACGCATTGGGCTCAAGTAATGAAAAACCGCCTTCAGGAGTTGAAACAGCAAATATCATACCGTTACTTTCAAAACCACGGATTGTTCGGGGTTCGAGATTAGCGACGAACATACACGTCTTACCTACAAGCACGGCTGGATCAGGAAAATGCATTGATATACCAGAGACAATCTGACGTGGAGCAGGAACCTTTACTGGAACGGGGGCATCAGTTGGGATTACATCACCTTCTACGGCAATAGGAGCAACTTCTTTGGTCTCCCCAAAATCAACTGATAGCTCCAAGAGCTTGTCAGTGTCAGGAATTTTTTCCGCTGAAAGTATTTTTCCTGCACGAATTTCTACTTTTTTAAAATCATCGTATGAAATCATATGTGTATATTATGCACTATTTCTTCGTGTATCCAAAAAACTTTGTAATATAAGTGCCGCAGCTGATGCATCGTGCAATTCATTCTTGCCCTGGAATCGTTCCGCATTCATGCTTGTCATAAATTCTGGTTCAAGACGAACTGTATACCCTTCTTTTTCGAGTAGTCCCTTGAATGTAAGGCTGTCGAGAAAAATAGTATTTGGTTCACCCTTGTAGTTCCGAGATTCGCCCATGACAATTTCTTGAATTGCATGCTGGCGAGCAATTTCTACTATCTCCGATATTGCCGTGTCAGAATTTTTAACTACACTCACTGGTAATGCAAATTGTGCCGCTTCATCGGACACTGCAATACCTATGCGTTTTGAACCATAATCGATTCCAAGTATTCTCATGCGGATGGGGTGAGATTCGAACTCACGGCCCCCTTGCGAGGGCGACGGTTTTCAAGACCGTTGCCTTAGACCACTCAGCCACCCATCCAGGTCTCCACTCCGAAGCTATAGCGTAGGAGCGTCAGGAAATACTGACATAGTTTGGGATTATTTTCAAATGGGATAGTTAGCTAAGAATGTTTTTTGCATAAACATACGACTGCACAATAAGGCTTTCTTCCGTCGCCTGCGGGCGCTCATCGCTGGCTACCCATCCTCGGCGCACTACAGAAAGCCTTATTGTGCAGTCGTATGTTTCTGTTTATACACAGCACTAATAAAAAATGAATGCTATAATTCTTTCATGGCAACTGAAGCTCTCATCTCTTGGAACGCTCCATCGCACCTCTACGTAGAAAAAACTTCTGACTGGTATTGGTCAGTTGGTATTATTGCGCTTGCACTTGCAGTCGTTGCTTTTATATTTGGTGACATCATCAGTGGCGTACTCGTGATTGTGGCAGCGGGGGCATTGGTACTTCACGCCTCACACCCACCACATGAGCTGTACTGCGAGATCAATGACCGCGGCATCATTCTCGACAAAGTACTCTACCCTTTCTTATCGCTTGATTCATTCTGGGTACCACACGATGAACTTCCTGCAAAACTTATTTTGAAGTCGAGTAAGACATTCATGCCTCTTATCGTGATCTATATCGATGAAAATATTGACCCTGAGAAAGTTCGTGAAATCCTTCTTCGATATATTGCAGAAACAGAACACTACGAACCTATACTCAAGAAGATACTCGAGAAATTTGGCTTCTAAAAAATACCGAGAGATCGGTATTTTTGTTACATACTCTTGTGTACAACAACATCAGCAAATGCTTCTTTTTCTTTTTTGTCTCCTGGTAAAATTCCCCGAAGAGCAATATGTAAAAAATATAAATTTTCTCTATTCCATGCGTCTTGTATATCCGCACCGTAATTCTCAATATTGTATGGATTATCTGAGGTATCAATCCCATCGAGATCGGCTACAAGCAATCGAAGCTTATACGCCCCTGGTTTTCCCTCAACAGGAACAAACTCAATGCCCCACGCATCTGTATTCACACGTAATACGTGCTCACGTAACTTAGCGATGATTGATTTTGTTTGAGAAATAAATTCACCGAAATTGGCTACTGCATCCATGGGATTCTTTTCAAAGACTTCTTTGCTTGCATGTTCTCCTTTGTCATTTACAGTAACAAGCACACCTTCATTGCGAGCACCTAGTGTCATCAGTGCGAGCTTATGTTCCTGATTGATTCGATAGGTATCCCACGTCGCTATTCCCTTTGATTTAAGTAAACGAAAATTTTTATATGACTGTTGAACATGTTCATCAACACGCGGTTCATTTTCACGATACTTCTTTAGGGCCATACGATGAGTCTTCTTTTCTGTTCCAGAATCGCCGGCAAGCTCCACATCAACATCTGCAACCCAAGATGCGTACGCACCTTCACCTAAAATACTATTGAGTTTACTTATTTTTAAAACAGTTGATTTACCTTGATCTGGATCATCAAAAGAAAAAGTATTCCCTATTATGTGATCATTATCAAATCGTTCACGATATATTTCTTGATATGATTGTGGTGCCTGTTCTAACATGGTATGTAGATTATACCTTTTTTTCTTTAGACTTTTAACTTTCCCCTGTTGTGCCCCCGGTAGGAATCGAACCTACATTGCAAGATCCGCAATCTTGCGTCCTATCCATTGAACGACGAGGGCAATTAAACTAGTTTACAGTGAAAAATGCAAAATGAAAAGTTGTTGCACATGTGCCACAACTTTTCATTGTAAACTTACAACTGTAAACTAAATCCTTATGCTGCACGCTTGAGTGCTGCCATCACGCGAGATTTGGTACGTGATGAAGTGTTGGCTTTGATGAGATTGGTCTTTACTGCCTTATCAAGAGCTTGATAAATAGCAGGAACGAGCTTTGTTGCATCAGCAACCTTCTTTGCGGCGATCAAACGACGAAAATCCTTCATTTCTCTCTCGATAGCATTACTACGACGAATATTAAAAACACGCTTCTTCTTTGAGGCGCGGAGAGCTTTCTTGGCTGATGAGGTAATAGGCATGGTTATATATGTTTTACGTACCAAGAACTTATCATGATATCGAGAAAAAGTAAAGAAACCTGCTATAATAGGCCTATGATCTCATCTATACGAGGAAATGTACTTGAATTGGGCAATCGCTATGTATCCATAGATATCAATGGACTTGGCTATAAAGTATTCGTCACTGACGAGTCATTACATATGCTCAAAATCGGCGCCGAGGCCACCCTTCTTACTCATCTCGTTGTACGTGAAGATGCTCTCGACTTATACGGATTCACTAGTAGAAAAGAAAAGGACTTTTTTGAACTACTTATTTCCATTTCTGGTATTGGCCCGAAGAGTGCATTGAATATACTTTCAATAGTATCAAGTGACACTCTCGCAAGCGCTATCCGTTCTGGTTCAACAGCTCACTTGGTCAAAGTTTCAGGTATTGGTAGAAAAACTGCAGAAAAGATTGTCCTTGAATTACGCGACAAGCTCGGAGGTATTTCCGGAGAAGATATGTCAGCAGGTATGTCTGCCGATGCGGACGCAATCGAAGCCCTCAAAGCTCTCGGATATGATGCGAACGAGGCTCGCGAGGCACTCAAAAAAGTACACAAAGATATCACTGACACAGGTGCCAAGGTCAAAGCTGCGCTCAAAGTACTTAGTTAATAGACTTCACGGAGTACAAATTATTTAAAATATTGAGTGTTTGTGGACCAACTATTTCTTTTTCTGAAGTAATATTATATTTTTTTTGGAATGAATCGAGAGCTGCTTTGGTACAAGGACCAAATGTTCCTGATCGAGGACAATCATTCATACTTCTATTACTTGGCGGATATGTACCTTCAAGTAACAATGCTGTCTGAAGTGCGAACACATCTTCTGTTGGTGCCTCTTTTTTTGTAATTGTCGTATTCCACTGGTGAGGAATCATCAATGTATCATACCCAAAAGATACTCCCGCTTGCGCACCAAAGAAATCTTCAAGTCCTAAATATGTTTGAAATGCGAGATCCTGTATCGCTAGAGGCTGTGTGTCTGGGTTAGTAAATTGAGGTTCGTATATATATCCATATTCTATAAGTAAACTTGCGGCATCAGATGTATTATTAACCCCGATAGCAATGAGATCTGGTTCTTCGACTATTCCCGCAGACTCCCCCGCCAAATCACTCACTCCGTTATATTTTGCGAGACGTTTGAATACAGTTTCTGCAACAGCCTTGGTGGTGGTGCTATTCAAATATTGTTTTTGAGGGACATAGATAGAGAATCCTGTATTTTTTCCAGGACTATTCCGGCTGTGACCAGGGACATCGTTGAAGTGAACGTGAATAGTAATGTCGATATTATTTTCATTTGCCCATTTGGTAATACCAAACAGATGTGTGGCAACTTTCTCAGGTGCCCTATTGTGATATATCACTGGTGCACTTTTTTTGACCGTGCCTGCTGAAACTAATTGTGAAAATTCTGCGTGTGAAGCTTTCGACCACGCGACAATGTCGTCCCACGAATTAGTAAAGTATGTTTCAAAGTCAGGATTCCATGAATGATACGAGCGTGTTTGGAATACTTGATAATGAGTATTTCTATTGAGAAATGCTGCGAGATTATCAGCAAGCATTACTGTCATATCTCTTTCCTTGAGAGTACTGTATTCCGCTCCCCCGAAATCAGGTTCATGACCTGGAACAATCAGAATACGAACTTTTGGTGCGGCTGGAGTGGATACTGCAACATATTTTGACTGGATTTCAACAATAGATTTTGGATTGTGAGATAGGATCACCGCTGCAAGCTGACTACCGACGTCTTCAAGGGCACGTACTACACTTGATGTTGCGTCGGGATATTGAATAGCAACCCAAGGGAGGCCGAATGCTACGAGAGTAAAAAGTACTGCGAGATAATAACGCATGCGTATAGTATATCAATAATTTTGAAGAACACCTCACTCATACTAGTTGCGCGCAACATTCCCAGCGGGATATCGTCTCATTATCGTATTCTTCAGGCACTCATATTAGTACGTAACGGATGTTTTATCAGGGTGTACTCATCTGGGAGGCTTCACAGTTTACTGATTCCCTTTTACGGACTAGTATCTATATATGCCCGAACTACCAGAAGTACAAACCACTGTGAATGGCCTACAAGAACATATAGTAGGGCTTACTATAGTGGATGTATGGTCAAATTATAATAGTCCATACTTCAAAGGTTCAGATACCATTAAAGATCGAGCTTATTTCAGCCAATTCAAAAAAACTATTCTTGGAAAGAAAGTTATATCCGTACATCGTCGTGCAAAAAATATTCTAATCAATCTTGAACATGGAGATACTATCTTGGTGCATATGAAAATGACCGGCCACTTACTCTATGGCACATATCGTTTTAATACCTCGAATACAAAAGATCCGTGGGAAGCTATTGAACCAGAAGCACTGAAAGATCCATTTAATGCGTATATCCGTTTCATGCTCAGTTTTTCAAATAAGAAGAATCTCGCTCTTTCTGATGTTCGAAAATTCGCCAAGGTAACATTGATACCATCACATGAAAAAACTACATCACTACATCTAGAAAGAATCGGTCCCGAACCTCTTGAAGATACATTTACTCAAAAAGTTTTTGAAGAAAGAATACTGCTAAGACCTCACGGGAAAATAAAACAGGTACTTATGGATCAATCCATCATTGCGGGTATCGGGAATATTTATGCTGATGAATCTTTATGGCGTGCAGGTATACACCCACAGGAACCTGTAGAGAATGTAACAACAAAACAGCTCACCGACCTATTCAAGGCAATCAAACAAACGCTTGCAAAAGGTATCGATTTTGGTGGTGATTCGACGTCCGACTATCGCAATGTGCTCGGAGAAAAAGGAAGTTTTCATGAAGGTCATCATGCCTACCAAAGAACAGGAACGCCTTGTGATAAGAAGGGGTGCAATGGAACTATTGTTCGCATCGTTCTTGGTGGTCGCGGTACTCATTTTTGTGACACTCATCAAAAGTTGAGTAAAGTGTAAGGACGAATCACAATTCAGAGCCGGACACGGTGACATGTGCACCCGCGAACAACATTCCCAGCGGGATATCGTCTCATTATGTAATTCTTCAGGCACTTATTCACTATCGTCACGGAGTTGTTCGCAGGTGCACATGTCACCGCGTCCGGCTCGAAATAATCAATTATCCAACAACCTATACAAAAATATTCCCGCTGATACCGATACATTCAAGGACTCTTTCTTCCCTATCAAAGGTATTTCAGCAACAATGTCACATTCCTGTAATAATTCTTTTGAGACACCGTCTACTTCATTGCCGAGAATGACTACAGTCTTATTGGTCGATTCAACCAGCTTATAGTCAACAGAATTATTCGCCTGTTCAAGAGCAATAATGGTAAAACCTTCTTTTTTTAGATTTGAGATTATAGATTTGAAATTACTCACGTGTTCCCATAACACAGTATCCTCAGCACCCAATGAAACTTTCGCAAAGTCCTTCCTCTTATTTTTGAATCGATCTACAGGAGTAGGTGTCGTATCAAGACAATATATCTTTGAAATACCGAGGGTGTCAGCTGTACGGAAAATAGAGCCTACATTATGAACACTACGGATATTGTCCAAAATTAGTCGAATATCTCTTGGCATTGATTTCCCTTTTATCATATAGGCATACTATAATACCAACATAGCAATAACAATAACTATCATGCTTTCACTATTCCCTACCCTCTACACCTACGAGCAATTCGCACCGTTCCTCATTCGCGTCGTTCTCGGAGGAACACTTATCTATTTTGGATATCAGAAAGTCAAAAAACATGGACAAAGTTCAGGAAGCAATACAACCCTCTACGGAATTGCGGAACTAGTTATTGGAGTATTTTTGGTTATTGGGTTGTATACTCAACTCGCTGCACTCCTCAATGCCGCTATCCTTGTTATAAAACTTGGATTCAAAGCAAGTGAAGGAAAACTCTTTTCTGATGGTGTGAATTACTATGTTCTTCTGCTCACATTGGCAGTAGCATCAATATTCTTGGGTCCAGGATTCTGGGGATTCGATTACGCTGGGGGAATATAAAAAGTTGTGTGGCACAGTATCAATATTGCCTAACTACAAATTTGTGGTACTCTTTCATGCATGCGCCCATAGCTCAGGTGGTAGAGCAACTCCCTTTTAAGGAGTGGGTCGTTGGTTCGAATCCAACTGGGCGCACCTGAACAAACACCTCAATCTAGTTGACAATCAATTCCCTCGGAGTAGTATCTGAAATGGAACTGCACCATTTAAATGCAGAAATTAAAGGTGTTTAACACCACAACAAAGAAGGAGGCCGTATGGCCAAGATAAGCATAGATGAGAAATGTTACGGAAATGACCCTTCCACGAGGAAGATGATGCAACTCATATTCGAAGGCACCTTCGCTGCCCTCGAAAGATTGAATCAGGCAGCTGAAACAATCGAGGTCATCAAGATCACCCCTCACGAGAAAGGTCAGTGTGACACACTGTTCATCAACGTGAAGGTTGTCATATTGAGCATCGATCCTTATGGTCCGCGGGAACAAGGACAAACGAGGCTCGAAAGTAGTTTCGATATGGTCTGTCGCGAGAACGCATCTGAATTTATATCTCAAAGAATAGTTCGCACGTTCCAAGAGACGACTGTGGAGTTGGCAAATCGCTTGGACAAGAATGCTGCTAATTTGCGCATAATACTGGCCACTCTTGGGATGCGCGAGCAACAGTCCGGAAACAATCTCCGCTGTAAAATCTGCGGACATATTCCGACGGAAAAAGAAAAAGGTAAACCCTGCGCCGAATGTGCCAAGTGGGACTGTAGCCGATAAAGCTTTCAAAACTCTCACGCCCCATCCGAAAGGATCGGGGCTTTCTATTATAATAGGTTAATGAACAAAGAAGGTTACACCCCCGAACAACTCGAATCACTCACCAAAGAACGTCCCAAGAATGAGACCAACAAACGTTTTGTTTTATCAAAAGAAACATTCGCACAAGAGCGAATGCAAGCGGTGAGAGAGGCGGTTGATGAAATAAAAGAAAAGCACGATGAAGTACTTTCTTTTTGCATGTTCGGATCAATGACAAAAGGTACAGCACACGTAGGAAGTGACATTGATGGGTACTTATTTATAGATTCGGAACGTATAGCCCAGAAAGATGGAGTTCCTGAAGACCAAGTTCTCAGGGCAATTGAGGGACAATCACCCAATATGACCTATCTTACTGAAGAGGTTGCAAAAAAATATATTCTTGAATTTAGAGATAGTATAAAAAATAAATCTGACCTTAAAGACAAGGACGTGGGGCATGTACGTACTCGCCCTATATCAGAAAAAGTAATAGACAAAGAAATTTCATCATTTCTTACATACTTCAAAGATCTTGATGTGTACAAAGAAGCTTCAACTTTATGGTTTAAAAATTATCCAACCCGAGGCACGAGTAGTGTTGATGAATTGATTGCCCGCGAGAAAGCTAAACCTCATTTCCCTGAAAAAGTATCATCGAGCCTTAGCTTGATGTTTCATCTCGATATTGGTGGGGGAATAAAAAAATATAGAAAATTATTCATTAAAAAACTACAGGAACTTGGTCCAGAAGGTGAAAGAATATGGACTGATACCATCACAAGTACTGAAATGATGGAAAATAATCTTTCTACAGACAAAACAAAACGTTACCCTCGCACGCTTGCCGAAGCGGTAGAAGTGTATGGGTAAGTATCACTACTTATATTTTAAATTTATTAAAGTAACTACTACCAATAGAATAAGAGCGGCAATTCCCAAAATAATTATTGGACTTGTCTTAATTGAATGGATTCTATGACTAATCGTACTAATAATCTTTGATTTACTTTCAGGCAGAATTGTTCCATCTTCAAGCAAACGTGGTCTCAAGAAAAATGACCCTGGGACATATCCAAGTAGAGCAAAACCCAAGAGAGCCATATTCAGTGACTCTACTGGATTATGCAAGTAAAAAAATCTAACCACAGAACAAATAATTCCTATAATACCGGCTGTAATAATAAAGCGCTTAACACCCTTATCAAAAGGAAACATCTTTGAAATTATTCTCGACGAAATATAGGTAACAACAAAAGTAGCAATCATCACAGTGATACCACCACTAATGTATTTGCCTTGAGAGACTAGGGAACTTCCCAAAAATGCGAGAGGCCAAAATATAACCAGGAAAACTACATATGTAATAAAAACATGTGCAAATAAAAGTGTAAATTTTTGAACTGTATTCATGATAGTTGTTAAAATAATAATTACCCCTTCCTATTCTTGAGCAACAACACCTCAAGCCCACTCTCCGCATCTACAAGTCCACGATGACTATCATGATACACAGTAATCAAACCTTTCACAAGGTCATACAATTCCGCACTTGAATAATTCCCTGCATGCTTCTTTGCTTTACTAAATACAAAAGGACTAAGCCCTGTTTCTCCAGCACTCTTCCCTGTTGAGGCAAGAATCATAGACTTAACTTGCCAAAATAATGTGCCAATAATACTTTCGGCTTCTATTCCCGCATCTACCGCTTGTCTATAGATAGACCATGTCATGAATGAATCACGGCTACCGAGTGCGTCGGCCAATGCAAAAATATTAAAATCAGATTTTTTTGACGCTCCGCCAACATCAACTTTTTCATCACTTACCACTATTTTCTCTGCATATTTTTCGCATGCTTTTTTCCAATCCGCATTCAACTTTCCTTCAAGAACAATAAAAATGTTTGTTGATTCGTGCAGGATAGAAGCTGTATCAGAAAATGCCTCTTTGGCTTCAGCATTCTCAGAGATACGATCAAGTAAAATAATATATTTATTAGAAAAGAGGCCTTGCCCTCCCCCATGTTCTTGAATTATCGATGAATTCCAGGAACTTGCCTCAATCCTGACAAATGACGCATCAGGTTTCTTACTACGCAGTGAATTGACCAAGGCATGAGCTTTGTGAGCTGACTGAGCCATATCGGTGCCATGAAAAACATATAACATGCCTACAGTATATGCTCTAATAAAAAAAGTGCCAGAGACTGCTCTCTGGACACCTTGGTTCAAACTAAAATTATAACGGCACGATATTCACAAGAATGAAGGGTGGGTGTGACAAATAGATCGGAGTGATGACGATCCAATACCGCTGGCCGAGCATTGTAAACTCACTCATCAAATTGTCGAATTCATCAAATACAACATCAACAAACTGTGCCCCGTAGTATTCACGCACGAGTTTCGCAATTGATGAAACCGAAGGGACGATCTGTCCGCATTCGATCTTGAATTTACGGTCTGGAATCCAACGAGAATCCAGAATGAGTTTGCCTCCAAGTTTATTGTTGAGAAACCTGCTTAGTGTATTGCTCATATTTCCTCAATGGTTAATCTGATGCTGCCTGTGTAAATCGAAAAGGCCACTGAGTGACTGATATTTACCCCATCAATCAGCGATCCCATACCTGAGTGTTCATCCAGTGCTGAAAATTGATTACCTTTGCTGGGTGAGTAGTATTTTTGTAACGCATCTTTCATGTGCGTCCCGAATATCTGCTTCTCGGGATTTGGTTTAAATTCGAAGTCGACAGAGTTGTTACTGGTCCATTGGTGAGTTATTTCAACCCCCAATTCTAAGGCCAAAAACGGCCCTACACCTTCATGAAGCGATTGATTTTTCATAGGACAAAGATTCCGTTGTTGCGTATGTTCAAGGCAAAAAATACCACAACTAGATAGTAGTGTCAATGTCAATACATTCCTCTTCGTCTATCATTCGTAAGCAAACGTATCTTCCCTATTTCAGCTCTCCCCAATTCATACCCACATCAGCAGATGCTTTGAGCACAATACCGTGAATGTCTTTGGCGTCAATAACTGTTTCCATAAGCTTTTTAATCTCAGAAACGATCTTTTCAGCCGCATCTTTCTTGATCTCATAGATAAGTTCATCATGCACTTGGAGAAGTGGTGATATAACATCCGCCAACGTGTGTTCAGCTATATACTGATCGATCTTTATCATCGCGAGTTTGATGATGTCCGCACCTGTTCCCTGCACTGGTGCATTGATAGCCATACGTTCAGCGGCCGCACGAATAAATGGAATCTTGGAATTGATACCTTCAAAATAACGACGACGACCAAAAAATGTTTCTGTATACCCTCTTTGAGCAGTCTCTGCTTTGACCTTGTCGAGATAACTCGCCAAACCCGAAAATGTTTCAAAATAATTATTCAAATACTGTTGTGCTTCGTCACGACTTGTTCCGAGATTCTGTTTGAGCGCAAGAACACCCATACCATACATGATGCCGAAGTTAATAACCTTTGCACGACGACGCATTTCTGAAGTTACTTCATTCATCGGTACCTTGAATACGGAAGCCGCCACTGACGTATGTACATCTTCACCATTTTTGAAAATATCAATCAACCTTTGATCACCTGACATGAAGGCAGCAATACGCAATTCAACCTGCGAATAATCAAAACTTGCTAATACATATCCCTTTTCGGCGATAAATGCGGTACGAATCGCTTTGCCCAATTCCGACTTTATCGGAATATTCTGAATATTTGGATTTTGTGAAGCCATACGACCAGTCGTAGTTCCTGTCTGCAGGAAGTGTGTATGCAAACGATCCTGATCATCGAGTAGTGGCGGAATAGCATCTATATATGTTCCAAGAAGTTTTGATAATTCTCGATATTCGAAAATAAGTGGCACGATTGGATGTAGATCTCTCAATTTCTCAAGTTCGGATTCACGTGTTGATCGTGCCCCACTACCAGTCTTCTTCATATTTTTACCAACGAGCCCAAGTTTATCAAAAAGAACCTCACCTAACTGTTTTGGTGAACTAATATTAAATTCCATGCCTGCTAACTCGTAAATTCTTTTTTCTAACGATGCCACTTCTGCGTGATATGTTGTCGCCAAATGATTCAAGACCTTTCGATCTATCTTCACCCCACGCTTTTCCATTTTTTCTACAATAGGAATAAGTGGTAGTTCGATATTTTCATACACTTTTCGAAGACCCTTTGCGTCGAGTTGATCAAAGATAATTTTCTTTGCGCTAGCGAAATCTTCAACATTCGCGAATGTAAGTATGTCTTCGAGAGTTGGGTTGGTGAGGTTGGAGTTTGCCAACCAGAGCGCGAGGGATGTTGTTTCAAGCTCTGCTTTGGGGATTACTGGAAAAAGGCCTGACTGACCGTCGGTTTCTGATGTATTTACACCGCCTCCTTTCGGCGTAAGCGTATCTCCCTTCGTTCTCCCTTCGGTCGAAGTCGGGAGATCGCTTGCGCCTGCGGAGTCGACTGTGCCGTTACTAGATGCAGACGTAACGCTCATCCCCTTTGCTTTGCCTTCAACAACATTTTTGAGACGCTGGGAAAGAGTGCGAAATTCGAGTTCGTTCCAGAGTTCGGTGACTTTTTTTGTGTCGAGGGCTTCCTTGAATGTTTTCTCGGGTACAACAAATTCGATAGGTGCATCACGACGAATGGTTGCGAGCATCTTACTGAATTCTGCTTCTTCTTTATTATCTTTGAGTAACTGGATTATGCGTGGAGTGATACCTGCATCACTAAATTTCTGTTCATGACCTGCTTCAAGCTCAACATACATGTTCTCGATCGTTCCAAATGTAGTAATAAGAATTGTTGCAGTCTTTTCGCCAATACCTTTTACACCGACGATATTATCAGACGGATCACCTCGAAGACCTTTGTAGTCAGGAATGAGTTCGGGTCCAAAACCAAATCGAGTCTTCACGCCTTCCTCGTCATACATGATGGTGTCTTTGATACCCTTCTTCAAGGTGTACACCTGAACACGCTTATCATCTACGAGCTGCAACGTGTCCATATCTCCTGAAGCAATAATGATATCGATTGGTAGTTTCTGTTTTTTTACTTGTTCAACAATAGTGCCGAGCATGTCGTCAGCTTCAAATCCTTGTTTATCATAAATGGGAATATTGAGAACAGTAAAAATATCGCGTGATCGTTTCATCTGAGCAATCAAATCATCCTCAACAGCTTTTCTACCTGCTTTATATTCTTTATACAATTCATGACGATATGTAGGACCTTTCAAGTCGTAACATGCAACGAGATAATCAGGTTTCAAATCTTCAATCGCTTTGATTACCATAGTTGAAAGTCCGTACAAAGCACCGGTTGGTTCTCCTTTTGCAGTCGCGAAATCAGGTAGCGCATGATATGCACGATGCAAAATAGCGTGTGCATCGAGCAATATGAGTCTTTTATTATGTTCGGCTGATTTCTTTGCCATAGGTATATTGTACACCAGTATTGAAGTAACGTATCTCTAGACACACTGCCCGTCGAAACATCCGTGACGTTCTAATATATGTGCCTAAAGTATAATATTAAAAGACGATATCCCGCTGGGAATTGTTTCGACGGGCAGTGTGTCTAGAGATACGATAAGCTTAAACTACGCAACTGCAATAGTATGCACCCCCTCTTTTATTTCAAATTTAATATGTGCAGATTTCTCAAAATCCTTCAAACCAACCTGTTCTGGCCACTCTATAAGGATGAGATTATTCTTGTCAGCTACTAACTGTTCCCAATTCAAAGCATCGAGCTCCTCTCTCCTTTCAAGTCTATACGCATCAATGTGCACAAGACGCTTCCATGGCACGTCTACTTTTACCTTTTGATCTTTTCCTTTTAACTTAATTTCATACATCTTCATGAGTACGAATGTTGGACTGGTTATTTCACCTTGAATTCCGAGCTCACTCGCAATACATTTTACAAAAGCAGTTTTACCTGCACCAAGGTGGCCTGAGAGACCAACTACCAGTGCTTCGTCAGGATCATTATATATATTTGAAATATCGATTAACCATTGCTTTGCAATGTCGCGTGTTTCATCGAGAGAATGTGACGTAAATATCTTCATGCTCGAATCATAGCGCACCGTATAAAAAAAGACAGCCACCTTGTGAAAGATGGCTGGCTCGCGATTGCAAAAGAACTACTAGCGGCCTGAATGGCCTGAATGACCACTACGCGCCGGCGTTGTGCACGTCGAGCGGCTTGGCGTCACACAACGAGTGCGACTGACCGTTGGACGACAACTACTGTAGTGCCCACGGCTCACAACTGATCTGTTGTGAATACTATGGCCGCGCGAACCTCCGAACCAACCGGAGGAACGACTACCGCCGAACCAAGTCCCACCAGTGACCCAACCATTTCCCCAGATGCCATCATGAACGATGACGTTTCCGGGAGAGGCTTGCGAAGCTCCTTCCTCCCAAGCCATCAGGTATTGAGGCTTGGGTTCCGAGGCTTGCAAGTCTTGGGTCTGTTGGTTGTTCGGAGTGGAACTCGTCCAATCCGACGATGCGACTTGAACGTCGCACGTCGAGCAGATGCTCGACACATCCGGAACCACCACTGCCCCCTGCACCTGTTGGTCTTGCTGACCTTGGGCTTGGGAGAGTTGCTTGGGCTGCTTGGCACCCGTAGGAACCGGAATCATGACCGGTTTCTTGAAGTGCATGCCCGGCGTGTGGGTGTCTATGGTCGGAGTCCCGATCTGGAACGACGTGTTCCGATAACCAGACGCATCTTGAGTGATGTTATTCTTGGTTACTGCACACCCGGTCGCCAACATGACGACCATTACCGACATGGCCAACAGGCCAATCTTGTTTGTTTTCATAAGTTTTTAAAGACCGACAACCGACGTTTTTGTTGAAATGTATCTCAAGAGGGCCACCTCCGAGATTTGTTACTATTATACCATATTGAGGGGCATTGTCAATACCCATAAAAGGGCTCTGTTATACCCTGTTTTCGACGTTCACGAGAGCTCATAGGGCTGATATACTAGTACTCATATGACTATCCATTTTGACGAAGATAAGCAAAATCGCAGACTTGGCGACCTTATGCACAAAGAAGAAGAGGATCTCGTACAAATCCTCTCAGCAAAATACAATATCGAGTATGTGAACCTTCTTGGAACTCCCATCAATACTGATGCACTTCGTTTCATAGACGAGACAACAGCTCGTACTACAAAGATGGCAGCGTACGCACTGTCTGACAAACTGATCAAAATTGCTGCGCGAAATCCGCAAGACCCTCAAGTTGGAGAGGTTCTCAATAAGATTGTTGCAAAAGGATACAAACCCGAACTCTATATCACCTCTACACAAGGTCTCGAAAAAGCATGGCTCATGTACAAAGACCTTTCATTCGCATATGAAAGTAAAGGTGGATCACTCGAAATATCAAGCGATGAAATAACAGAAATCATCGATAAGGCAAAGAGCCTCCCTTCTATCGTGACAGCCATCGAAGAACTCTTGAAAACAAATAAGAGCTATCGCATATCCCGCATCCTCGAAACGATTCTTGCAGGAGCACTTGCTGTCAACGCTTCCGACGTGCACCTTGAGCCAGAGGAAATGTACATATTACTCAGATATCGTCTCGATGGTGTGCTCCAGGAAGTCACCCGTTTTGATCCTGAAACATATGCACTGATGTTGTCACGTATCAAACTGCTCTCAGGAATGAAATTGAACATCAAAAAAGATTCTCAGGATGGACGTTTCAGTATCCGTCTTCCCATCGGGGATATTGAAGTCCGTGTATCCGTACTTCCTGGTGCATACAATGAATCTATCGTTATGCGTCTCCTCAACCCAAAATCAATCGACGTAAAACTCGAGGACATGGGTATTCACCCAAAGTTACTTGCTATCCTCGAAAGAGAAATGAATCGTCCTGACGGCATGCTCCTCACCACTGGCCCAACAGGTTCAGGAAAAACCACGACGCTCTATGCATTCTTGAAAAAAATCCGTGACCCACAGATCAAGATCATTACCCTCGAAGACCCTATCGAATACCACCTTCCTGGTATCGTACAAACTCAAGTGAATGAGAAGGGATATAGCTTTGCCGAAGGTCTCCGTGCTGCGGTTCGACAAGACCCTGACGTTATCATGATCGGTGAAATCCGTGACAATGAAACCGCTGATATAGCCATCAACTCGGCCCTTACTGGCCACTTGGTGTTCTCTACTCTACACACCAATGATGCTGCAGGTACATTCCCCCGCTTGATCGACCTCGGTATCAACCCAAAGATCATTACGTCTGCATTGCGTGTGGCGATGGCACAACGTCTCGTGCGCACTCTCTGTAAAGTATGTAAAAAAGAAATTTCCATTGAAGGAGAAAATCAAAAAGAAATAGAATCAACTATCCAATCCATTGAAGACAAGGCTCTCATTCCTGCAGAACGAGGAAAGATGTGGACTGCTGTAGGTTGTGATGCATGTAACGGAACTGGCTACAAAGGCCGTGTCGGTGTTTATGAGGCGATTCTTACTGATGAGAAAGTTGAGGATGCAGTTGAAATGAGTCCGAGTGAACGTGAAATTTGGGCAGCAGCAAAAGGACAAGGGTTACTTACAATGAAACAAGATGGTATTCTTAAAGTGCTCGATGGTCGTACGTCGATCGAAGAACTTGAACGTGTTATCTCGCTTAATGATTAACATATACATATATGCAACCAATCAATAAAAATTTCACAGAAGCAATCCAGAAAAGTAAACAAGAAATACAAAAAGAGCTCCATGAATTACAAGTTGAGCGTGAATTTCTAGCAAAAAAACAAGTCGAAGTAAACAATATCGACGCAGAAATGGCTGAGATGCAACAAAAAATGCACACGGACGTTGGAAAAAGAATGAAAGATCAAAAAGAAATGATGGAAATGAATACAAGAATACGTACCAACGAACAGCGTATTCGTGAACTCAATGAAGAGCTCATCCAAGCACAACGTGGTATGAGTGAAAGTTTCAAAAAATCGGGAGTCAAAGATCTTCGATAGAAACTAGGTTTACCATCGTCATCTTACCAACCATTTTATCCCCACTGTCAATTGATTTTTATAGTGCGACAAGAGTAGGATATATCCAGAAGTATCACCTCATATACGAATAAACCGCCTTGTCGGCGATGTATATTCAAACATAGGAATCTCTAAGCAATATCTTGTCGCGTGATGCGTCAAGCGAGGTGGAATCCCGAGGATAATTTCAGTACGTTATGCAAGCATAACAACCAACATGTCCTTAGCATTACACCCAAACCTGGGAAGGCCATTGCTTAGAGGTTCATACGTTCGAAAGGAGCGCATTAAAAAACATGATGTAGGATTCAAGATTCAAGAATAGACACAATATGGTATTGCGACTATTCTTGAATCTTGGATCGTGAATCCTGCTTCTTCTGTAACACCTTAGCATACACTAATATAAATGTCAAGTACTTCCCCACAAAACCCTATAGATGAGAAAGACGTTGGTTTTTTGGACCAAACCCTACGTCCTGCGAAGTGGGCTGAATACATTGGGCAAAAGAACATCAAAGACAACCTCCATATTCTCCTCACCGCAGCAAAAGAGCGCAATCATCCACCTGAGCACATCCTTTTCTATGGCCCTCCAGGTCTCGGAAAAACCACACTCGCCCACCTCATCGCAAAAGAAACGGGTACACAGATGAAAGTAACTTCTGGACCTGCGATTTTGAAAATCGGAGATCTTGCATCAATACTCACCAACTTATCTGCAGGAGATATTCTATTCATCGATGAAATTCATCGTCTCAACAAAGCTATCGAGGAAGTTCTCTACCCTGCCATGGAATCAGGCATGCTTGATATCATTATCGGCAAAGGTCCTTCGGCACGAACGATTCAGCTTGACCTTCCTGCTTTCACATTGATAGCAGCAACGACTCGTGTAGCTATGATATCCGCACCACTTCGTTCCCGATTCTCGGGAGGAGTATTCAAGCTTGAATTTTATTCGGATAACGAAATTGCAGAGATCATCAAGAGGTCTGCGAAGATTCTCGACATAGAAATACACCCTGATGCAGTGAAAGAAATTGCTATTCGTTCCCGATTCACGCCACGTACTGCCAACTATCATCTCAAACGTTGTCGTGATTATGCTCAGATCAACAAAACAACACTCACCAAGGAAGTTGTTGAGAAGGCTTTATCTATGCTCGGTGTCGACAAGATCGGTCTCACTAGCGCTGACCGCGAAATCCTCAATGTCATCATTAATAAATTTGGTGGTGGGCCTGTTGGCTTGAATACGGTCGCAGCTGCTCTCTCTGAAGAACAAGCAACAATCGAGGAAGTATATGAACCATATTTGATCCAACTCGGACTTCTCGAAAGAACACCTCGTGGAAGAATCGCAACTGATAAAGCGTACAATCATCTTGGAGTGAAGGGGTCGGGGAAATTATTATAGTGAAAAGTTTATAGTGCAAAATGCAAAGTTTAAGTTGTTAATGATATAGTTTTAAGTATGGATAATAAGACATATAAAGAAGCCTTAATAAAGCGTACATACGGTTTTTCTATCTCTGTAATTAAACTAATAAGATCTATCTCTAGTAAAGATTTTGTTACTGAAGTAATTTCAAAACAGTTAATCCGTAGTGCAACCAGTATTGGAGCAAATATTGTAGAGGCCCAAGCTTGCTCTACCAGAAAAGATTTTTCTCATTTTATTAATCATGCCCTTAAGTCTTCGAATGAAAGTAGGTATTGGATTGCTCTCCTTAAAGATACTGAGCCAAAAAGTAAAGAATCTGCAACTTTACTATTGAAAGAAGCTCAGGAAATATCAAAAATCCTCGGTTCAACCGTAAAATCATTAAAAAATAAATAGTCATTTCATAACTTTGCATTTTGCACTTTTCACTGTAAACTATCCTTATGTCAGGCCATAACAAATATTCAAAAATAAAGCATATCAAAGCCAAGAATGATGCTCAGAAGAGTAAAAATTTTGGTAAGCTCGTTCGCCTCATTACCGTTGAAGCAAAGAAAGCAAAAGGTGTTCTCTCTTCACCAGGTCTTGCAGCAGCTATCGAAAAGGCTCGTGCAGAAAATATGCCTAACGATACTATCGATCGTGCGGTCAAGAAAGCAACAACTGACAATTCTGCAGACATGGAATCAATCGTGTATGAGAGTTATGGTCCTGGCGGTGTAGCTATTCTTATCGATGCTCTTACCGATAACAGAAACAAGGCTGCTCAAGAAGTGAAACACATCCTGAGCAAGAATGGTTTCGAACTCGCCTCCCCTGGTAGTGCTTCATGGGCCTTTCATAAGAAGAATAATGTCTGGGAAGCAACATCTACTATGCCACTCGAGGATGCGGACATCGAAGTGCTCACCAAACTCGTTGAAGAACTTGAAGAAAATGATGAGGTTCAAAATGTATATACGAATGCGGAGTAATTCCCAAAATATATGGAAGATGCCTTCAAAGCTGTTGTAGGGAAAATCGATCAGTCATCAGAAGCCGAAAAAACAGCCTGGAATGAACTTCGTGACGAGGAATTTGAACGTATCAAAAAACTTGCAACTATACAGCAAGCTGGTGCAGTTCGAAGAAGTGGTCTGAATAAAGACCCTGAATTTATGGCACGGGTAATAGGACTTCACCCCTCTCTTATTCAGGATGCTGATGATAGTTTGTTGCTAAATAAGGAATTTATCAAAGACGCACTCTCATATAATTTCTACTGTTTCAAATACTTATCTGAAAAAAAGAAAAGTGAAGTAATTGCCGACGCAGACTTATTTGAAGGTGTTATCAACAAAAGTCCCCGAAGTATTCTCGAGATATACGAGCTCCTCCCCGGAGGTTCTCCAGAATGTCTCATATCTATACTCAAGAAAAATCCAGAAGCAGCCATTCGTTTGATCAATGAGTTTACAAATAATTACGGCGGGTATGGTCTTGCTACTTTCAAAAAGCTATATGGCTTAGACATACGCGGCATAGCAACACTTCCTGAACTCAATACAAATATAGATTTTGGCCTTGCTCTCATAAAGATAAGGGAATCATATGTCAGATTTCTATCCCCGGAATTGTTGGCAAATGAAGACTTTCTACTCAAAGCCCTCATCGCGACACCGTTCATAGATGGAGAAAGTTCAGCTGAAGGGGGTATGATATTCAAAAATCAAGATTTGTTAGTTAAAGCTATTAAAAAAAGTCATCAACTCCTAGACACGCTAGACAGAAGACACTTCACGCCTGAATTTATAGAGAAAGTTCTTTCAGTGAATCCTTGGGTCAGTGCAACTCTCGAACGACGTGGGATTACAGTAAAAAAATAATGAAAATCCTCGGCATTGATCCGGGCTATGACCGTCTCGGTATGGCCATCATAGAGAAACCAAAAATAGGTAAAGAAACCCTTCTCTATTCTGACTGTCTACAAACCAATTCAAAAGATTCCATCTACACCCGACTCAACCAAGTTGGTACTGAAACAGGAAAAATCCTCGACCGATTCAAGCCTGACGCAATAGCGCTAGAAACACTATTCATCACCAAGAATCAAAAGACGGCCATGCGTGTTGCTGAGGCTCGTGGAATTATCATCTATGAAGCTACACGGAGAAATGTATCAGTATTCGAATATGCTCCTATGCAAGTCAAAATGGCCATAACGAGTGATGGTACAAGTAGCAAGGATCGTATATTCAAAATGCTTGGCCTACTCATTATCCTACCAACGAAGAAAGCCCTCGACGATGAATATGATGCGATTGCCGTAGCACTCACCCATTCGGCTCATGTGAAGAATTAGTGTCCCCGCAAAAACGTATTACTGCGCAGCAAAACTTTCTGAAGTGCGCCGAGGATGACGACTAGCGAGTCGGGCCGCCGAAGGCCCAGCGATCAGCGCCCGAGGGCGAGCACGGCCTCCACTGGGCAGGCGACGGAAGAGAGTCATGTTGTGCGAGGACACGACCACACTATCCACAGCTCTCTTTTATTGCAAAAAACCCCAAGCTTTGTTACAACTATTCACATACAAAAATTACGAGCTTAATTTAAGGAGCATGCCACACAATCGAGCAACAAAAACTAAACAAAAAGGTAAGGCCGTAGAAAAGAAACGTGTTGATCATACAGAGGAACACGAAGAAGAGGAACTTCCCGCAAAGGCTCCAAAAATCATCGAAATCGATGAGCCTGAACCTGTGGTTGGTGCTGTAGAAGAAAAAACTGATGATGATCTGCCTGTGGTAACAGATGATGAGGATTCACTTGGTTCTGAAGAAGTTGGCCTCGATGACGAAGAAGTTGATCCATTTGGAGACAAATACGAAATATAAAAGACTTTTCTTTAATTACTCAATGAGTAATAATCAAAAAATGCCCACAGTTAGGGGGCGTTTTTGATTATCCTTAATGATATAATGACGACCATATGACCCAGCACCCAAAACATCATCACAAACATAGACGCCACATTCGCTCAGCGATACTTGTTGCCATATCTTTATTCTTTATTGGTGCTGGACTAACTTCACTATGGGTAGCTACACTCAAGATTCCTGATTTGAGTTCATTTGAGAATCGAAAAGTTTCAGATTCAACAAAAATATACGATCGTACAGGAACAATACTTTTGTATGATACCGGCACAGATGCAAAACGAACAACTCTCGCTCTGTCAGACATATCCCCTCTCGTACAACGAGCGACGATAGCTATTGAGGACACAAACTTCTACAACAACATAGGTATTGAACCAACATCAATCATTCGTGCGGTTTTTGCAAACATTGCTTCAGGTGGCTATGGTCAAGGAGCTTCAACTATCACTCAACAGGTGGTCAAAAACTCTTTACTCACCCAAGACAAGACAATATCAAGAAAAATAAAGGAATGGGTGCTCGCTATCAAGCTCACTCAAATCATGAGTAAGGAGAAGATATTGGAGACATATCTTAATGAAACTTCGTACGGAGGAACGACTTTTGGTGTTGAAGAAGCTAGTCAGCAATTCTTCGGACACCCTGCAAAAGACCTCACATTAGCACAGGCTGCATATCTTGCCGCTATCCCCCAAGCCCCAACCTACTATTCACCATACGGTACACATCGAGCAGAACTTGATTCTCGTCACAGACTCGTCCTTCAGCGCATGCTCGACGTAGGAATGATTACACAGGCCGACTACAATACTTCAGTCAAAGAAAAAGTTGAATTCCTCTCAAAAAATTCAGGAAGTATTCGTGCACCACATTTTGTTATGTTCGTCCGTGACTACATAACTCAAAAATATGGAGAGGAGGCAGCCATGAGTGGCGGTCTTAAAATCATAACGACATTGGACTATGCAATGCAACAGAAAGCTGAGGATTCTGTAAAGAAATTTGCTCCTTCAATGACCTCAACATTCAATGCAAGTAATACTGCTATGGTTGCGATTGACCCCAAAACGGGAGATATACTAACCATGATCGGATCAAAGGATTATTTTGACTCTTCTGTCGATGGAAACTTCAATATTGCACTTGCACAACGTCAACCAGGATCAACAATCAAACCTTTTGTCTATTCAACTCTTTTCAAGAAAGGTTACACTCCTCAAACTATCCTCTTTGATGCTGAAACAGAATTTTCGACACTCTGCTCTGTTGATGGAAAACCGAACAATCCAAATGACGATCCAACAAAAGTCTGTTATTCCCCCAATGACTATGACTCAAAGTTTGAGGGCCCACTCACTATCAAACAAGCACTCGCTGAATCGAGAAATATCCCCGCGGTAAAGGCTCTATACCTCGCAGGGATCAAAGATTCTATACAAACAGCACACGACATGGGTATTACAAGCCTCAATGATCCTGACAGGTATGGTCTCAGCCTTACTCTCGGAGGAGGCGAAGTGAGTTTACTCGATATGACAAGTGCGTATGGTGTATTTGCGAACGATGGTATACGCAATCCGTATCGCTCAATATTGAAAGTTATAGACAATAAGGGAAATGTTCTCGAAGAATCAAAAACTAACCCCGCGCAAGTTCTTGCCCCAGAAATTGCTCGACAAATATCAGATATCCTCTCTGATCCTGCGGTACGCATGGCAAGCTTGAGACAAATTGCCGATAGTGTTGGTAGACAAGTAGCCATCAAAACAGGTACAACCAACGACTTCCGTGATGTGTGGATCCTTGGATACACACCGAACCTTGTTGTTGGTGCATGGGCAGGAAAAAATGATAACACTCCTATGTCCCAGAATGTGGCTGGTCTGATTATTTCTCCTCTCTGGGGAGCATTCGTATCACAAGTTGCAAAGAATTTCCCTCCTGAAAATTTTCAAACTCCCCCACCCCCACTTACTGATGGCCCAACTCCTTTACGTGGTATTTGGCAAGGAGGTGTTTCATATAAGATAGATTCAATCTCTGGAAAACTAGCTACTGAATACACACCTGCTGAAACACAAAAAGATCTTGTTGTTCCGAGTGTTCATACTATTCTTCAATGGGTCGACCCAAGTAATCCTCGTGGTCCAGCGCCTGCTGATCCAACCAAAGACTCACAATATTCTTACTGGGAATATGGGGCACGAAAGTGGTTTGATACATGGAAAGTAGCTCATCCTGAATTTGTTGAAGGTGCAACATTCTCTGTTCCTACTGAAAAAGACACTGTTCACACACCGGCAACAGCTCCTCACATATCAATCCTTTCTCCTATTTCAAATTCGATCATCAATCCGAGCGTACCCCTCTCTCTTCAATTACAATCATCGGGAATGTATCCTATACAGAAGACTGAAGTATCTCTCAATGGTAAATATGTTCTAAGTACAGAAAATAACCCACTCAATATATCTTTTGTTCCTGCAGATGTAGGTGGCGATCTTTCTTCAACCAGCACCCTCTCCGTGACCGTTTACGACTCGGTATTCAATAAAGCCGAGGCTTCTGTAGACTTCGCCACTCAACAGTAATCTATCGAATTGTAGTGATATTCTGAATCGTTTGCGTACTATTTATAGAATCTATTATTTTTTGATTCTTGATAAAAATAGTAGATTGTAGACCTGAACTAATGTTTTTCAAAGTAATAACCCCTGAAGAAAGGGTTATATCTTCAAGAGGAATCTTTACACCAACATTCTGATTGATTGATTCTTGAATAACAGAACGTACAAAAAGCTCCTTTGTGTGACGGTTTTGTATATTCTTGAAAAACTGTCCTATATTGAACATGGTATTACCTATTCATTGGCATCACCAAGTACATGAATGATTGTTCTCCAGAAATTGGTCTGACCACCATCGGTCTATTCAAGCCAGTAAACTGAAGGGATACACTGTCTGAATCAACTGACTGAAAACTATCAGCGATGTATTTGTAGTTAAAATTTATTTCAACACGTTCGCCAGTAAGTGCGGCGTCAACAAGGGTCTTATTTTCTCCCACATCAACATTTTTTGTCTGTATTTCGAACACCTTCCCTTTTGGATCAACGGTAATATGAACTTGATTGAATTTATCAGAAAATATATTCGAAACCTTGAGAGCATTGAGGAAATCTTGCTTAAGCACAATTGCCTCCGTACTGAAATTCTTGGGTATAATTTGTCGATAATCGGGAAATACACCATCAATCACGCGAGAAACGATGTATATATCCCCTGATTTGAATGAAATAAGGTTTTTATTTGAGGCAACCTGAACATCAGAAGCAATATATTCGAGTGTACGGATTATTTCAGACACATTCTTGGAGGGAATCAAGATATCATTAAACTGTGAAGGAATGTTTATTTTTATCTTCTTCTCGGCCAAGCGGAAGGAGTCTGTTGCAACAAAGGTCACATTTCCAGCATCTTTATATACATATACACTGGAAAGTTCTGGTTTTACGCTCGATATTGAAGCACTATAACAAACAGACTTCAAACCTTTCACAAAAAGTTCGCTAGAAAGAGTAAATTGTTCAGCATCTGGAATTGAAGGAATTGAAGGAAAGTCCTCTATTGGCATCGTTTTTATAACACCGCGGGTTTTTGCAGAAATTATTTGAATGTTTCCAGAAATAAGTTCCAGTTGAACGACATGATTTTGATCGGGAATTTGAGAAAGGAAAGAAGAGAGTGTTTTCGCAGGAATAGCCACAACCCCCTCTTCATGGGTCTTAACAGACAATAAAATTTCCATGCCAACATCCAAATTTGTTGCACGGAGCATAGCAATATTCTTTTTTACCTCTATCAGAATACAAGAGAGGACTGGTAGAGTGATATGTATTCCCGCTATATGCTCTGCGAGAGTCACTGCCTCCTTTAACTTTTGTAAATTTGTTTCGAATTTCATGTTTTTAGTTTATATATTTAAAATAGTGTCATTATATCTGTGAATATGTTGATATCTTTTTATATGGCTATATATAAGTTTATTTTATATGTCTTTGTTAAATTTGTATGTGGAAACATTCCAACATCTTTTTCTTATTACCCTTTCTCTTTTAAAAACATTTTCTTATAAGATACTATTCCCAGTACTATTCACATATATACCCCACCTTATCCACATACTTATAACATTGAACGCACCTGTCCAATCTCCTGAGACAATAATGTATCAGTTTTTATTTCCTCCTTCACTTTTTCGTACGAGTGAATGACTGTTGTGTGATCTCTTCCTCCCAACTTCTCCCCTATTGAAGGAAATGACATACCAAAATCTTCTCTGAGGATGTACATAACAACCTGGCGAGGGCGAACAACCTCTTTTCTGCGAGTTTTATTGTTAATACTCTCCTCGTCTATGTTATAGAAGTCAGAAACAATCTTTACTACCTCTTTTACTGAGAGAGTTTTCTTTGGTTTGGTGTTATTTTTGAGGATATTCTTTATTTCATTCAATGATAACTGTTTATTTTTGAGTTGTGTTTGGCATGAGATAACGTTGATAATCCCCTCTATTTCACGGATATTGTCTTCGATGGATGAAGCGAGGTGTTCAATAACATCTTCAGGAAGAGTTATATTGTGTGTTGCACACTTTGCACGCACTATTACCATACGAGATTCTAGGTCAGGTTCAGGTATATCTACAACCATTCCCGCACTAAATCGTCCACGGAGGCGATCTTCAAGGCCCGTGATGATATTTGGGTGTTTATCTGAAGAAAAGATGAGTTGGCGACCACTATCCTTGAATGTATTGAAGAAATGGAAGAGTTCTTCCTGGAACTTCTCCTTGTTTGCGAAGAATTGGATATCGTCCATGATCACAACATCATATTTTCTATATCTGTCCTTGAATTGTTGAACCTTATTTTCTTGGATGGCGATGAATAGCTCTGAACCAAAACGTTCTGATGTCATATAGAACAACTTCTTGTCTGGGTATAGCTTCTTGATCTGGTTCCCCACTGCCTGCATAAGGTGTGTTTTACCACGACCAGTATCTCCGTAGATGAATAGTGGGTTATAGGTATGTCCAGGGTTCTTTATAACTGTCTGTGAGGCTGCATGAGCCAGTTCATTGAATGGTCCAACAACAAAGTTATCAAATGTATAGCGTGGATTGAGGTTATCTTCTTTGTTTATGTAGAAATCCTGCAAAGGCATAGAAAGAGTAGGTGCTACAAAGCCATTTTTCTTTGATTCACCACCACGCTTCTCTTCATCTTTGACTACGACGTATTCGAGTGCTCTCACACCATCATTCATTTGTCTCAATATACGCAGAATAGAGTTATGAAACTTCTTATAGAGCCATTCTTGGGTGAATGAGTTAGGGACTCCGAGAAATATGACACCCTCCTCTTCTTTTAATATACGTGTCTCTTTGAACCAAGTTGAAAAATTTGCCTGTGAGACTGCGGTCTCGATTTCTATTAAAGCAGTCTGCCACATTTTTGAGTGAGGATTCATAGGTTTGGTGTCTCTAAGTATATACCTGTTTATAAATATGCAAACTTGTGGAGAGCGATAAAATATGTTGATAAGTTGGGGATAGTAAAATTGTTTTCCCTGTTTGGTAGGCACAAGGGGTGTCTGTACTCATTTTCTGTACAAGTTTAGAGACATGTACATTACACCGCGTACCACAATGTTTACAAACTTGTACAGAAAATGAGTACAGACACCCCTTGTGCCTCCTAGCTTGCATATATTAGCTTTTTACACTATAGTATCCCCATGTCATTTACGTATAATCCAAACAAAAGAAAGCGTGCCAAGTCACACGGATTTCGTGTTCGCATGAAAACTGCTCCTGGTCGCAAGGTTTTGGCACGTCGCCGAGCCAAGGGTCGCAAGCGCGTAGCTGTATAACATGTTGCCTCGTTCTCAGAGATTGTCTGGTGAACAATTCGCATTAGTTATGAAAAATGGGAGAGTATCTCACTCTGCCCTTTTTCTGTTACGTGCCCTTCCCGGATCTCCTGATACCAGAATTTCTACAACAGTTCCTGTGAAAATCGCTAAAACAGCTGTGCAGCGCAATAAATTTAGAAAGAAAATGTATGAAGCAGTAAGAGTAATTTTTTCAGAAATAGTTCCTAACACCCATATTGCGATTATTGCCAAGCCACAATTATTCCAGGCAACTCAAAAAGCTATTGAAACTGAAGTAAAGGAAGTCTTTGTGAAATCGAGACTTTTGAGGTAACATTAAAGCCTATGTATAATGAAATTGTATTTCGCCCTCTCTATAATGGGCTTGTCGGTATTATGGATGTACTTCCATGGGTAGATGTCGGTGTTGCTGTTATTATATTTACCGTTATTATTCGACTTATTCTCTTCCCTCTTTCGAAGAGTGCCCTCCTCACTCAGGTTCGCATGAAAGAAATTGAGCCCGAGGCAAACAAAATCAAGGCCCAATACAGTAAAGATCGTCAGTTGCAAGCTGCAAAAGTGATGGAATTGTACAAAACAAAGAATATTAAGCCCTTTTCAGGTGTTCTTTTGCTTATTATTCAATTACCGATACTTATCGCACTGATCTCAGTGTTTTATAAGATCAGTCCCGCAATCCATCCAGAATTGTTATATAGCTTCGTTCATGTTCCCGTAGTTACATTGACCCTCCTCGGTCTCAATATTAGTGGAAAGAGCATTATATTGTCTCTTGTGACAGCAATTATACAGTTCTTCCAGATGCATTATTCTATTGCTTCACGTCAGCACAAGGAGATGGTTGCTAAAAATGGAGGTGTTCTTCCTTCTGACTTTGCATCAAAGTTATCTGGCTCAATGACAACACAGATGAAATACATGTTGCCTCTCCTCGCTTTCGCTTCAACATATTGGCTTATTCCGTCACAGTTTCCCCAAGCAGCTTCTATAATTGCTATATATTGGTCAGTCAGTTCCCTATTCACCCTCGGTCAAGAATTATATATTCGTAAGAAATATTTCAAAGAATAGTCGCATTAAAAAATCCCACCAGATCGGTGGGATTTTTTAATGTATTAGTTTGTACTTTTACTACTTACCAAGTCTAATGACCATAATGACAAGTCGGTCTTATTCATGAAGAAGAGGAAGTTATCTTTTGAATCTGTACCAAGATTGAAGCCATCTATTGGACGATCACTCTGGCCGATGATATTTGCAACCAAGTTAATTTCTCCCGTGGTTGCATTCATTTGCCATATTTTATCTGAGAATGAAACTATTCCTGTATACCAATCTTCTGGGTATGAGCCAGCAACTGGTCTGCTTGGAACTGCACAGTATATAAGATTTTTGTAGAAGTTACCCCACGTACACTTATCTGCGAGCGTTTGAATCACGGCATTAATCATCGTACTGCTTGCTACTCGATATATTCCAGTCTGAATTGTTCCATCCACTCCTCGTGCAGATATAAGAGCGTACGAAGCATCGTGGTTTACTACAGCTGTAAGTCCTGGGATAGGTCCCGCAATCTTTTTCCATACACCAGTTTTTGGATTGATGAAATACAAGAATCCATTTTCATTTGAAACGCCCTTTGTTGTTATAACAATAGTATTTTCTTCTGGCCAATCAGTTGTAACTTGAGTGATAGGGGTGTCGAAGATTTGGGTAAGAGCCCCACCGGTAATTGCTGATATGTATCCTGTACCTCGTCCATTTTGGACACTGAAGAAGAACACCTTGTCTTTCTTTGGTGAGACTGAGTAGGAAGTAATACCATCTGGTAGAGTTTTTCCTTTGAGTTCAAAAAGAGAAGTACTTGAGTCAGTGCCACCGGTCGAAGATGCTTGAGGCATCATTTCTGTATAGATAGTATTCTGGCGAGCACTATTCTCAGGTATTACTGAGGCGATGAATGCACTTATGTTTTTATTCCACTGACTTTGATATATACGAGGAACGAGAGTATTTGAGAGTTTCTTGATATCCAATGAATCCCCTGTTGTTTCGAGTATACTACCTCGTCCACGGTCAACCCAGCGAATAATTGTTGTGCTTGCAGTAGTGCTTGCGCCATATCCTCCAACAGGCGTATTACTAAGAAGGCGTAGTACAGGAATAGGACTCGCGCTAGTAGTACTTGTGGCCCCTCCTTGTCCAGGAGGCGTTCCAGGGCCTGTCCTACGGGTGCTTGTTCCAAAAGGAGAAAAGCCTGGTTGAGTCGTATCCCCACCTGGAGTTGTTACCGGTGTAGTTTTCAAAAAGAAAAACCAAAAGATAGCCGCGGCCACAAGGATCAGAATGATGAACGCTATGATTATTTGTGTATTTCGGTTTTTCATATCTTTTAATAGATTTTCATCATTAATTTATTAGAAAGTTGGAGTACCACCTAGTGATCTTACGATGGCTGTTGCTTGGCTAACTAACTTTGCTTTTATTGTTGGATCAGTTATATGTCCCACGTTTCTACTCATGGCAGAGTTAATCTCCGTAACAGCTAAGGCGGCATTTGATCTATCCCATGCATTACTAGTTGCATTTATAACAACACCACCAATCAAACCATTAACTGGACCTGTTGCATAGAGTGCTGCCTCGGTAGTACTTTTGAGTCCGCTGGTAATCCAGTTTCCCGAGCCGATCTTGCTTGTAACTGACTGATTCATGTCGAGTAATGTAGATGCGTATACTCCATAGTCCATTACTTTGGCTGCAGCGGCAGGATCACCAAGTGCGTTAAGTTCCGCAACACGTTTGTCGCGAGCTGCCAAGAGTTTTGATCGACATGTTGCCAGGTCTGCGTCCGAAGCCCCGTCAGGAGAACCGGCTGTACATCCGACAACTATGTCATTCATGACACCTCTTGCGACTCCACCAGATATGGCAACTTCAGCAGTTTTTTGTTGGTCGATAAGTGCTGCATATTGTGCACATGCTGCTGGCAAATCTGTGTTTTCTGTTTGACATACTGATTCATAGTCTGAACTATCAGTCCAACCTTCTTCACCCATAAGCTCTTGAATCTGTATTTCCAAATCATCAACAGTTTGTCTTGCTGAGTTCACATCAGTAAGTATTTGTGCATTTTCAACTCGCATGCTATTCATTTCACCAGTAATCCCTTTGAGGAAATTATTGATTTGTGGAGTGTAGTCAAGTCCTGTAAGTGGAGGTACCAGTGTTGACGGTATTGTAACGAGTCTTGGGTCTATTGTTCTCAGTATTAAATAGGAGCAAAGAATAAGTAATAAACCAAGCACTGCATTTTTGAGTTTGGATATACCGGCAGACTTCCCTTCCCATGCATCTGTACTCATGTATTGGAGACCTCCCCAAACAATCATGAAGACTGCAGCAACAGCGGCCAAAGCAATCATGAGATTGAATGCGTATCCAATATAATCCTGAAATTGTACATTTGTTACTGACCCTCCCCCATTTGTAATATCTGGAAGTGGTTCGAGAAGTGTATAACCACCTTGGATATTTCCATTTTGTGCATGTGTCGATTGGACTGTTGGTATGCAGAAAATACTAAGAATAAGAACAAGAATGATGATATGTATTTTTGTGTAAAATGAATTCATGATTTAAAAAGTTACCGCATCACTTGCTGAACCTGTATTTTTCTTAAATTTTACAGAAAAATTTGCTTGCACACTTTGAAGTATTTCTTTTGTATTATTTATACTGAGTGAAACATTTGAAACTCCGTCAGAATTTTCCGGCGCACGGATGATGATAGATTCATTCGTATTTAATTCTGGATGATCAGTACTATTGATTGTCCATGCAAGAGATAGATCACCAATGTCATTTGATGGCTTATTGAAGCCATAAGGAACTACACGCACTCCCGATTCCCTACTTGAACCGATTGAGAGTGAATTTTTAATTGCTCGGTTGTAAAATACCCCATACAAGGAATCATTCACATAAAACTGCGCAGAAGGGCCTGCGTAACCGATACCTATCGAACCTTTTGCTTGAGCTTTATTATCACGAGATTGCACAGTGACATTGAGAGTATACCCTCGTGGCAGCACAGTTCCCTTTATAGAAACAGATTGTTTTCCATAACCTGATTGGTCCTGAAGAACACTGTCATTTCGCTCCCACTTGTACACGAGATCTTTCGGATCATATTCCTTGCCTGAAGAATCAGCGATATGAGGCATGGCAATAACAGTAACTTTGTTTTGTACTACAGGAGCAATTTTTCCGAGAAAGAGAGGTGGTACGTAGCCATCAGACTCTATGATCAAATCAACTGAGCCAGATCCAACGACAATGTTTGAAATCATTTTTCTGCCACTTGAAGTGACAGCGTTCACATCAATACTCAATTCTTTGCCGAGAGGGGGTGCTTTGACATCGAGCTTCTTCATACCAATACCACTTTGAAAGAGTTTTCCATTTACAATCCATGAAATTTGAGACGTATCCAAGTCGGCACTATAGCTTGTCGCAGTGATGGTGACGTTTTGTCCTGGTATTGGGTTATTTGTTGACGCATTCAGATTGAGTCCAGTACTAGAAAGTGTCGGGATTTGGGCATGTGCAATGCCGGTAAGGAGTACGAATGAGAGTATAAAAAGAGAAATAAAACGACGATTCATGACAGTATTTTATCATGAATATCTGAATGGGCATAAGAAGTTATCACCAGTTATAACAATAATTATGGGTTCATTTTGTCCCCAAGCTCTTTTTTAGATGTACCCGCCTGAATACCTTCTCCGGTAGCAAGCGAATGAGCAACAGATCCATCAACGCCTGCGACTTTACCTATTTTGTCAGCCAATCTCCCTGCTCGTCCACCTGTAGCGGAATCCATTTTTCGTATAATTCCTGCATGAGACCATTCCATACCGGTTGAAGAATCTGTGCCAAGTTCTGATGAGGAAGTATTGGTCGTATTTGCACCATCACCTACTCTTCTGGTATTCATTTTTATTGAACCATCCCCCTCCTCTCGTTTATTTTGTTCATCCCACCTAGATTCAAGATTAGCTTTATGTTCAGTTGCGTACGCTTTGTCGCCAAGCTCAGCCTTTCTTCTCTGATTTTCTTTTGCTGATTGCATATTCCTGTATGCCTCATCCATATTTCGTTCAGAGTATGCGTGCTGTGAACTTTCTACATCAACATTTGATTGCTTAGCTTTTTCATACGCCGCCTGAGCATCTGCGAGATCTTTATCGGGGTTGGCACCTTTTTGTGAAGACATAAATGCATTTTTTGCATCATAACCAGTTGATGGCCCTTTCGAAAAAGTTGGTTCACTGTAAGCCGTAGCCGTATTCGACACTCCTGCCACAGAAGCTCTTGGTTGTGATGGCACTCTGACACCATTCACATTAAATGATCTCCCAGCCCCTGACATATTGGCTGTTATTGTTTGACCACCTTGTTCAGGTCGGTACGTATTCCCTGTTTGTGGAGCTCGTACTCCATTTTCATTGAGTGGGTTTCCGTAGCCTTTATTGAATAACTCCTTTGTCTTACCTTGATTGAGGTAATTACCATCTGACCCCTTTTTAGCTATTCCAAATTTACCTTTTGCAGGCATAACACTTATACCCGTTTTATCTTCAAATCGAATCATGATAAGGACAACAAGTACTCCTGCAAGAATGAGTGGCAATTCTTGTACTACAGGTATCATCTCCCCTACAGCAGACACGACTTCAGTAGCCAATCGTCGTGCATTTATAAAACCACAACCGATTTTCCAGAGATATATACTGAAACATACCCAGAATATAGGCCCAACAAAATCCCCAACAAATGGGATAAGAGTAAACAAATCAGCCACAGTAGCTATGGTAAGCCACACAATTCCTCCCATAATTCCTACTCTATATGTGGGTTTTCCGATTTGTTCTGCCATAGATTCATTATATCACCCCCTTTTATTATCCTGCATTCTCGAGATCTTTCTTGGCCTGGCGTATTTGCATAACTTGAGCAGGGTTTGTAGTGATAATTTGATCTTCTGTATATGAACCAATGATTTTGAGGGCAACGTGTTTGAGTCCTACGAAGAATATTCCCTCTCCAACATCTGATTCGAGAAGCAAGTATTTCTCTTCATCAGTAAGGTTGAATGTTTGCTGAATGTGATCAATAACAGTTGGTGATTGTTTGAGAAGAATTTGGATAGATGAGTTTGATACGATTGGCATACCATATGGAGATTTCAAGAAGTCGTCCACGTCCTGTGTAATAGTAGAAAGTCCGAGGAAGTATTTGCGTCCACGTTTTGCCAAACCGAACAAGAATGAAGCTGTGTCTTCGGATTTCATCATCCACCATGCCTCATCGATAACAAGAAGACGTTTCTTGAGATTCTTACGAATAGCATTCCAAATATAGTGTGTAACGATATACATAGCTACCGGCTTGAGTTCATCTTCCATGTCGCGCAATGAAAAGACAACGAATTTATTGTTGATATCTACGTTCGAGGGGCGATTGATGAATCCTGCCCATGTTCCCTTGGTATATTTTGACAAACGCTGTACCAACGAATCGGCGCCTTCCATTCCTGCCAATACGAGTTCAAAGTCTGAAAGAAGCGGTGGTTCAATATTTCTGAAATCAGATTCTGGAGTAATATCCTTCAAAGCATATGTTTCAGAAATAGCACGATCGACGATAGCATCTTCCTCTTGGGTCAAACCTCCAAGCATAATACGGAACAATCCAACCAAGTTGATGATGTTCGAGCGGAGAATGTCAGACGCCGACTCCCCTTCATGAGCTATAGGAAGGTCGAATGGGTTGATATGGTGTTCTGAGTTAAGAGATATGTTGAAATATTTTCCACCAGTTGCTTCGGCCATGTATTCGTATTCTTTTTCAGGGTCAATCACGAGAACATCGACATCGAACATCAGTGTGCGGAGGATTTCTAGTTTCGTACAGTATGATTTTCCGGCACCGGCAGTAGCAAAAGTTACGGAGTTGTAGTTTTCGAGACTGTAACGATCAAAAAGCACCAATGATGAGTTGTGGCGGTTGATACCATAGAGAATACCCTTGTCTGAAGTAAGGTCGAATGAAACAAATGGGAAAAGACTTGAAAGTGGCGAAGAATTGAGCTTCGAGTACACTGCCAACTGGTCGTCGGCTATTGGAATAACACTCTTGAATCCTTGTTCTTGCTGGAATAGAGCAGGCTTAACATAGACAAGTTTTGACTCGAGAATTGATTTGATTTCAGATTCGAGCTTGTCCAATTCACTGTCATTGTTGGCGTAAATAGTGATATACACACCAACATCAAAGAGGTGTTCTTGCGCTTGCATGAGCTGGTCACGAAGCATTTCGAGGTCCTGATACGCAGTATCGAGACTTGGATCACGCACCAGACCCTTCTCTTCTCGGCGTGATATCTGACTTTGTACTTCAGCAACCTTCTTCTGGAAATGACGGAGAACTCGAGCAGTGTCAACAGGATGAATAAATATAGAAACGTTGAATACCTTGTCGAGGTTGATGATAGGAGCAAACCAACTTTCATCAAGGAAGCGTGGATATGAAATAACAAAGAGTGTACGGCCAACCTTTTCACCAAGATTGATCTCTTTTGGTGTTACCTTGAGTGCAGAAGGAGCAATAACATCCTTGAGTTCGAGAACACCGGCCTGGTAGATCTCTTCAGGGAGGATAGAGACGATTGGTGAGTCTTTCTTTTTAAATATGTTTGAAAATATACTCATGTTATTTGTATTGGTTTCTCGGTTTCTCCTGGGTTGAAGAGCTTGTAGAACAATTCTACCACTTCTTCGGTACCAAGCTCAGCGGTACGAACTCCACAACGAACGAGTCCCTGTTCAACAACGGCTACGCGCTGTTCAAGCTGACTTCTGTATTCCTGGAATTGAGCATCAGCAGTTTGTTTTGCAGTGTCTGATTTATTTTTACTTGGCATCATTGATCCAAGTATATTATTCTTGGAATTGATCATTGGTGGATCATACGGAATAACTACGAAGAAACTCTTGGACATAATACTAGTACTTTCAACGAATGTTCGGATGAATTCGATATATTCTCGCACCTGTATCTTCATAAGTTCAGTCACTTGGTCTTTGTAGCGATCTTCGAGAAGTGCAAGATATGGTCGTATATCAAGCTTTTTTGATTGTATGAATATTTGTACTGAGAAATCGAGAGAATTCAAGAAGTTTTGAAATTGCATCAAAATAGAACCTTGTTCATCTTGTGATTTGAGGGCAAAGTTCAATGATGATGCCAATACGATTGAACGCATTCCCCCATTCTTGAGAATAACGACACCATCACGTACTTCTTGTACGGGTACGAAATCTTGAGTTGTTTGGGATTTGTTCGCCATATTATCTCTGGTTATTGTTTGAATACATACTTTCTTTGATATCGAGACTCCATGTTAGGTCCTTGAGTTTGCTATCAGAAATCTTAGGAACCATAACTGATGCGTATAATTTCGCATCCTTTACTGCCATCTGTACATTATCAGCACGAGGTTTTTCTTCTTTTTTCCAAATGTAGAGTTTTGTACCAAGATAATATTTGAATGCAGATTCAAGTACTGCCACAAAGGGCTTTCTGTTTATTTTATAAAAAGCGAGAGCACCAGAAATACCAAGAATAATAGCGATCGGTATGAGTGAGATGAAGAGATTGCCAATGAATACATATACCAAGAATGAAAGCCCGCCTCCTCCAGCAAGATAAATAAACTGCTTGAGAGTCAGTGATCCGAAGATCTTATCTTCAATCTCGATGAATTGGGGAACTTGAAAACGCATTGACTCTATTATATCAGAGGTATGTCGTGGGAGCTAAGAGTATAACTCGATTATTTAATTGGTTCTCGGTAAGTGTCTACTTTACGTACTAGTGGTGGAGCTGTGGGCTTAGTTTCAGTAGGTTTGGTTGGTGCCTCAACGATTTTTACGTTTTGGACGGTCGATGAAACAGGGTTGCTCAATAAGTGGTCTATCAATGGATCAATTTGTTTATATGGTGTTGGAGTTGTAGGCTTTGGATATTCTACATTATCTAGGATTTGAGGCCTGTCAGCTGCTGTTACGTCAATCTTTGGCTCAACAGCTTGCTTGTCTATAGTGAAATCCCCTGCTCGTTCGAGCGTTGATATATCTGATGCCGCTTGAACCATATCCGCTGAGTCAGTATTTAATCTTTCAACGTTTTGGAGATGTGCTTTTATCGTCGAAAAGATACTAGTGTTAACCTCCTCAGCGATTGCATGAGCATCTTTTGAGCTGAGTGAAGCGCGCTCGATCATGTCACCTATGAATGCTGATGATCGTCGAAGTCCGAGTATAACGAGACCTATTTCATCAACAAGTTCACCAAGTTGATCAGTATGCAGTGCGTACTTTTTGCCTATACTGCTGATCTTGTCAGGCAAGTCACTTGCATTGATAGCATTCTGTACTTCCGTAGGAAGTCTATCAAATTGATCTTGGATTTCTTGTTGAGTAAATTGTTTCATGGGTATTTATGTAGTCTTTGGCTTTTCTTCTTTTGGTTCACTACCTCCACCGCCACTTTCTTTTGCTTTCTTTGCGAATTCACTAAGGATTGATCCTTCCCTCTCTTTTTCCTTTGTCTTGTTTACACGTTCTATCGTTCCTGTGAGCGGTATTCTTTTTACTGCAAGTTCAAATATTTTTTTCTTGTCTGCTTCAGTCAATACTGTTGTTGTGGCCATAAGCTTCTCAAACTTTCCAGCATTTGCTAATGCTTTGAAGTCTCCAAATTGATTGATTCTATCTTGAAGCATTTCCTTTGTTCCTTTCGTCGCCTCTATTGTTTGCTTCTCTCTCTTCAAATCTTCCAAATTCCTTAATGCTCTATTCTTCTGTTCCTCCTCTATTGGATTTAGACTTGGGTTACTGTTAAATTTCTCTATCTCCTCTTCAACTTTTTCTATAGCAGTATCTTTGTCTTTGATTCTGTCCACAACCGCATTCAGTGCATCCGTTTCTTTCTTAGTCGTTTCCTCTATTCGCTCGGTTATTGCTTTGTGATCTGCTTCAGTTTGTTTTATATTAGCCTCTTCGTTCAAAGTAAAGCCACTTTCTTTGTGTGCCCTACTGTCAAACATATAACTAAGAACCTTTCCAACATTTGGTGCTGCATACCACGCATCTTTTGCAGCTTCAGCTCGAGCATTTTGATATTCTTCCTCTGAACCATAATGAGCGATTCCCTTTGCATCAACTTCAGCAATTCTTGCAGCTTTTCTTCTATCATTTCCGATCTTATCAGCAATAGTCTGTATTGGAGTTGACAGAATACTCGACTCAACATTCTTCGCATATTGTTTTTGGAATTCACCTGCTTGAGCTTGTGCCTTCTGGAAGGCTTCTTCTGAATCATATTTACTTCTATCAACACTTCCAATCTTCTTGAACATAGCCGCCTGTTCCTTCTTTGTTTCCTTGAGACTATCTTCATATCCACCCTTCTTCATGCCAAACCCAGCATTACCTGCCTTGCCCAATCCCTTCGAAACTGCCCCGCCAAGACCTGGCATGAATGCAGCAAAATTCTTCATAGCCTTACTATCATTCAAGGCGTAAGCAGCCTTACCAACTGTATTTTTACCTACATAATTACCAGTGCGACTACCGATCCACTTCGATACTCCCTCCGCACCATATTTCTTGGTATTGATCCAACTTGTTGTGGCACCTCCTATTTTGACGGCTGCCAAAAGAGGTATATTGATCATGATGATGACGAAGATAGCGTTTATCACCAAACCCATAAGTTTACCCTGATCTGACATTGAACCAGTAGATATCTGTTGTCCAACATTTTGCAAATAATCACTCGTGGTAAGAACATTTAATGCAAAATACATCAAAAGAAGATATACCGGCATGAATAGAAGCTGCCCAACGTAGAGGTCAGTCCATTTTGAAGAGTATTCTTTGAGTTGAGGAAGTACGTGGGACGCAAACCAAATTGGTGAAAATCCGAGCAATAAGATTAATACAACAATTCTAATCATGAATGCCAAGGCCGCGAAGAAGAAGCTGAGCGCCGCTGTCACCATGATGATAATCGAAGTTACTCCTCGAATGATGATAGAAAGAGGCAAAGTCCAATCACCACCATCATTCTTTGCTGTTGCAGAAAGGCTGGCACTGTTGTCGTACAAACTACTTACATTAAGTGATCTCATGAACACGTCTGAAAGACCTCCATCACCAAGTGACTGTTCAATATTACTTGGGTTCATATTGGCAGGATTCAAACTATTTGCTGGAGCAATCGTATTGTACAGTTGTATCGATATAACGTTTGATGCGTCTATTCCAACTCCTGTTACAAAGAAACTGAAGTTTATGAGTAGGCCAGCAATCACGATATTTTTGATGAGATCCCCAAACTTTGCATCAAAGCCCAGTATCAAACGTAGTGCAGCGTAGAGCAGTGAGAAGATAATGATCATGCCCGAGATGTCGCGAACGGCTCTCCATACACTATATATAGCTGGAGTATGTTCAACGAATGACTTTATATTGAGGGTTTGGTTAATTGAAAAGTTGAGCAATGCTCCAGCAACAGCAATGAACCAACTACAAATCGTTTGCAGGGTGAAGAATAAGTGAGCGAGAGATTCGGCGATAAACTGTGGAAGATTGAGTCCAAACCACTTGAGGAAACTAGTACCACTATCTCCTGAGTTTGCATTGTTAGCTTGCGCTAATGCAAATTGAACTGAAAAGAGTATCACTACAATAGCGATTGCACTGACTGGAATTATGTAGCGATTAAAACGTTTCATGTTCATAAAAGATATTAGCGGAGGTTAAGGCACAGGTTTAAGAATTGTGAAGCTTCGGCATTGAACTGTGTTGTGCTTGTTCGCGTATTCTGGAGATCAGTAGCAGCAATACCCGAGGTGGTTGTCGAGGATGTATTTGTTGTGTTTGAACCGCTTTGATATACCTGCGAACTATTGCTTCCTGCTATAGATCCTTGCAATGTATCAAGCTGACCCTGTAGTGCATCAAGATTTTGTGCATCAGTTGTACTACTTACATTCAGTGTAGGCATTGAGGACGCAAGATCCGCCTGCTTTTGAAGCATTTGATTTAAGAGTGGATTTACACGTGTATTGATTGCGGTATCGATAAGGGCGATTTGATTGAGTGCATACGTTTGTTGTGTTGCTGACAAGCCTGTCTTATTTGCAAAACAACTGCGAGCAGATTGATAGTTTGTTTTACTTGTCTTCAAAAGACTTACAGCCGTGTCGTACTGAGCCTTGATGGCTGCAACAGTGTTATTTGAACCGGTGAGATTTACACTGCCAGCTGTTTGCGCCTGTCTCTGTTCGAGGTCTCTGATGACATTTCGAGTTGCTGACAATCCACCTCCAGATCCAGACTTGCTCAAAGCGCCGAGACCTCCACTCATGAGTTGCGTGATCAATTGTGTAATAAGTGCATTGATAACCGCATTGATATCATTTGCCAATTCAAGCTCTACTGAGGGCACATTCATGGCTCCTACTATTTGTGAAGAAACGAGAGATCCTGGAGTTTCCGTGTGACAGTCTTTATAGGTCATATTTCCATTGGCATCCAGTTTCGCCTGAACACTTGTTCCATCCCCAGTATCGATGGATGCTTGCCCCACTCCCCCATTATCATTTGCATTTTGGACAGCATTAGATTGCAGATCAGAAAAACTAGCATTTGGTGACGATGCTCCTAGTGATATTGTTGCTTCAGATGCATCAAGTGTCTCACATGAATCCCATGAAAGGAATCCGCTACCATCAGCAAGTTTTTTGTTTAATGCATTTTTTCGTATGCCAATAGCTTCTAAGAGATCCCCGTGTGCTCGTAGATATGCTCCGGTCGCATTATTTTTTGGATTTTGACTAAGCGACAAGAATCCTTTCCATCCACCTTGAGAAAAGTCCCCTTGCATGAACTTGGTTAGACTTTTTCCTTGGACAGTTATTCTATTTGGAAGATTTTGAACATTACTAAATATCTTTCCGAGTGTACATTTGTAACGTGCATTTATCGGTGCAACTTGACCATATGCGAGAGCCAAACCGATGTCTATTCCCAAGTTTCCACACAGGTTTTTGAGAGGGGTTGTTTCTGATGCAAGGAATACTCCAGTTACCTGGTCTGCAGCATCAAGAAAGAATGATTGAGGGTTGGTGAGGAATGAAGGACTTCCATTGAAACCGCCATTGATCCAGTCGATGACACTCATGGTAAGTTGGTGGAGGATTTGTTTTGCGATCGTAACTGCGAGTTTATCAAGGACGAAATCCTTGAGGTGCGCCATAATGTTATTGAAATCCCAATCAGTACCAATCTGAACCCCGAGTATTGCATTTGCTGGTTTCGGATATGAAACAAATGCAACAGAAGGAACCAGGATACTGATGAGACAGATCGTTGCAATAAATTTTTTGAATGAGGTCTTCATAGTAATACTATTATTTTGTTATGGTGAGGAATAAATATCCTGGTTCTGTTGAAAGTACGGGAACATTTTTTACCTGAAGATACGCTTGTGTATCGAGAAGTGAAGCTCGAAGTGTATCTTGGCCAGTCGTATATAATCCCAATGAAACCATTGATTGCATCGAGTCTTCTTGGATACGGCGTAATCCTTGAGATACGTACAGCAATATACTGAGTCCATTAATAATACCAACATGACTTGACGCCAAATCTTGCGGAACGTTTACGAGAAGTAGTTCACTGATTGCTTTTTGGTAGCCAGAGATAATAGGGTCAATATTTTTGAGTTCATCCATGTTTTGTCTGTCGAGAGCATTCATGGCAATTTCTGTTGGATCTTGTCTTGAGATGTTTGTAAGAAGAGTTGAACCTACAGTGTTTGCATACATATGAATAGCATCTAGACTTGTGTCTGTAGAAATTTTTATGTTACTGAGAGAATATATTTTTGGTTGTGCAGCTGATGCAGCGGCATTTGCAATCGTTTGATCCATTGCGTTCTTGACTGACTCTTGATCAGTTGTTTGACCTGCTTGCTTGAGTACCATGAATCGAGTAAAGAAATCCTTCCCTACTGTGTCAGTAAGAGTAGGAGATGTGGTATTTCCTGACTTAGAAATTTGTGTTGATTTTGTACTTGTAGATACAGTGAAAAAGTCTTTTTGCCAGTTTGTTGATGTTGCGGTAAGAGTTACGTCTCGGGTATTTTCTTTTGCTGATGCCTGGACTCCTAATGCATCATTTGTCTCTGCTTTATTTCGTTGAGTGTAAAAGGCAACAGCTGCAATTGCAACAAGACATATCACTCCAATGATAATTGTTTGTCTGTGTGGGTAGGATAACGCCATACTCGGATAATTATATCAGAGAATCAAACCATATATTCTCTTGTAATCTGGGGACAATTCCTCAGGCTATTTTTGAATTGAGCGTGATACAATTCAGACATGAATATATCAAATCGATTCTCATATTTTTTACTCATGTGTGTCGTGAGTGTTGCTAGTGTCTATGCTCAACATGCCAACGCGTCAAATTTTCAGTTCACTCGCTCTTTACAGGTAGGGATGTCTGGTAGTGATGTCCGTGAATTACAGAAAGTTCTGAATAGTGATTCCAAAACACAAATTAGTGCCTCAGGTATAGGATCGCCTGGTCAAGAAAGTATGTATTTTGGTCAACTTACGAAACAAGCAGTCATTCGTTTCCAGGAAATGTATAGAAATGATATTTTGACACCAAACGGTCTTTCTTCTGGTACGGGATATGTTGGACCTTCAACCATAAAAGTACTCAATAGATCCAATAAAACGGCTCTGTTACAACCTACAAGCACACCTGGGAGCAGTTATGTTGCCCCTAGTCTTGCTCAGCAAGGATTGGTTAAGGACCTACCAAATGAAACCACATTTGTTCCACAAACCACCCCTTCACAACCTGGTTCAGCTTCTACAATTGATTATACAAATCCCAATTTGGCACATGTAGATGAAATGTTTGCAGCAACAAATGCTATCGCTGCAAAACAAGGGCTACCACCATTGTCTACTGACCTGAAGAATCAAGTACTCAAAGATCTTTCAACTACGACCAATATGCGTGAGAAATTTGTTGAACTCGCAAGGAAAAATATGGCTAAAGCAAATACAAAACCAACCGGAGTCGCAGGTATTATGCAGGATTCTCTTACAAAATTAGTAACATTCTTTTCTCCAAATACAGCTGTAGCTCAAACTGGTACAGATTTTGGAACCCCTCTCATTTCTTCAACAGTGTATTGTACCTGTAGTGGCGATGTATGGTTGATTTATATGAGTCCACTTCCCCCAACATTCCCTGTGTTACTTTCTTACACAATGGGTACTCAGATGTATATGACATATTCCGCATTGGGAGCTACTCAGTTGTTGGGCAAATACCAAATAGGTACTCAAATGTGTTATATGACCGTAGGATATTCATGCATCCCTTATCCAAATGAAGGTTGGATTACTCCATTCCTCGGTTCGTCATAAGATATCTTCTTATTTTCCGAGTTGACTAGCTATTTCTATCCATTGAGCGGGCGTGATATCTTCAGCTCGCTTTTTTGGATCAAATTGTGTGTATTCCCAAGCCTTTTTGAGCGATTCTTGTGTCGCAGTAGCCTCCAAATTTCGGATAACATACTTTCTCTTATGGGCAAACCCAGCTCGAACTATCTCAAAAAACCTTGATATCACAACGTTTTTTTGTGTAAAGAGTGTATCATTGATATTTTCAATTGATAGAATTGCCGAATCAACTGTTGGTGGTGGTGTAAAAGCTCCGCGAGGTACTTTTGCGACAAGTTTCGGCATACCAAATGCTTTGACCGAAATAGAAAGGATACTTTCTTTGGCATCCCGAGCCACGATTCTTTCAGCGACTTCTTTTTGTACCAAAAGTACCATACGATCAGGTCGGGGTTCATGCTCGAGGAATTTTTCTAGTATCGCACCAGTGATGTAGTACGGAATATTAGCAACAAGCGCGTATGCTGCTAATTTTTCTTTATTTAAATAGGAATCTAATACGTTTTCGCTTAAAACATCTCCTTGAATGGGCGTAAGTTGCCCACTTTTCAATTCTTCCTCAAATTTTGATCGGAGAACCTCTTCAGCTCGCACATCTTTTTCAATAGTGACGACCTTTGCTCCAGTTTCAAGCAATCTTTTTGTAAGGACGCCTGTCCCCGGTCCGATTTCAAGAACAGTCTCCCCTTTTTGTATGTGTGCAGCCTCAATAATCTGATCCAATACATGTGTTGAATTCAAAAAATGCTGCCCCAAAGATTTTTTTGCAAATAATTCCATCGATACCATTGATAATTACGTATTAGTGAAACGAAAGCAAGCCCTACAACATTACCACATAGGGACATTGCGAGCGCGACTGGCGCGAGCACTAGGAATTTTTCAGCAAAAAAATATCCGTGTCTCTCCGCAGTCATGTTGTGGGGCTTGCTTACCCACTAAACTAAAAATCAATAAATAACGCCTTAGCCCCACTTGGTTTTTGTGGCGATGAAGGTTCGTCAATTAAATCTTTGTTTATATTGCCGATAAATTCAGACGGATTGTTCACACGTTGTGCTCCATACACTGTACGTATAATCGTATGGCTTAAATATACTTTTTTCTTTGCACGAGTGAGTGCCACATAGAACAATCTGCGCTCTTCTTCCTCTTCGGCGCGACTCACCTCTGCTTCATCCATGTGCTTGAATGGAAAAAGATCCTGTTCAAGTCCTGCGATGAATACGTATTCGAATTCGAGACCTTTCGAAGCGTGTACCGTCATGAGTTTCACTGCGTCTTCATCTTTCTGGAGATCATCTTGATCACTTGCGAGCGCAGCATTCGAAAGAAGTGATTCGATACCCTCTTCTGGAGTGAGGTGGTCATATTGTGCAGCTACAGAAACCAATTCTTGTATGTTAAGTAAACGCTCTTCATCCTCACTGTCACCATTGCGAAGTAGTTTTTCTATTCCAGTTTCCTGAATCACAAAACGCACGGATTCAGATGGTTTTTTGCTGAGCAACTCCGCATGAATATCAGCCAGAATACGCCTAAACTGGGCTATTTTTTCACGGGTAGCACTTGGTAATGTTGATTCTTGTCCAGCTACTATTTTTGCGATGGTAACCTTCCCTATTCCTCGCGCAGGAACATTGATGATGCGAGCTAGATCAGTGGTACTTTCAGGGTTCAAGGCAGCACGAATATATGAAAGTATGTCTTTAATTTCTTTTCTCTCGAAGAATCGAACACCGACGAGTTGATACGGAATATTTTTCTTGATGAAGGCCTCTTCAATTGCGCGTGATTGGAAATTTGCTCGATACAATACAGCAATCTGTCGTGCAGATGTACCCTTCTCCATAATCTCCCGTGCTGTATCAGCGATCGAACGGGCTTCATCGAGTTCTGTATATGAAGCGATCATAGTTATTTTGTCGCCATCGGCATTGTCCGTGTACAGTGTCTTCTTTTTGCGTAATGTATTTAATTCAATAACATTATTTGCCGCTGCAAGAATTGTTTTTGTTGAACGATAATTTTTTTCGAGTGTAATAACTGTTGTGTTAGGATAATCCTTTTCAAAATTGAGAATATTTTCGATTGTAGCACCACGCCAACTATAAATATTTTGATCAGCATCTCCTACGACGCAAATATTCTGACTTTCGCTAACAAGAAATTTAGCAATTTGATACTGCACGCGGTTCGTATCTTGATATTCATCGATGTGAATGTATTTCCATACGTTATGATAGTGTGCACGCACTGTTTTATTCTCAGCGAGAAGTCGTGCGGCCTTCAAGAGCAAGTCGTCGAAGTCTAAAGATTTCTCTTTTGCCAAGATGGCATCATACTTTTCCCACACTTGAGCAACTATTTCCTCGGTATACCCTTTTGCAAAATCTTTGTATTCGAGAAATGTTCTACCATCTCCTTTTGCGCGTGATATGAGATTCAATACAGTACCCGGTTCGAACTGTTTTGGATCAACTGAACACTTTTCCATAGCATCTTTGATGGCACGACGTGAATCAGATCGGTCATATATAGTGAAATGTCGTGTGAGCCCAAGAAGTGCGGCATTTTCACGGATAATGTGAACACCAAGTGCGTGAAATGTACTCACAAATGGTCGGTCACTCATTGATACTGGTCTATTCAAGCCCGAATCTTCTGAAAGTAGGGCATGAACTCGCTCGCGCATCTCTTTCGCGGCTTTATTGGTGAATGTTATAGCAAGAATAGCGTGCGGAGCGACACCTTTTCTGATGAGGTTCTGTATTCGATGAGTGATGACGCGTGTTTTGCCTGATCCTGCTCCGGCAATGATAAGGACTGGTCCATCGGTTGTTTCAATGGCTCGTTGTTGTTCATTATTGAGTGTGGACATGAAGAGCATCATACCATGTGCCTGCGGTGTAGAGTAATAAAAGTTGTTTTTAATTCTTAATATGGAGCGAGGTGTCACATATACCCACATGAAACATCTGTTACGATAGTAAGTCAGTGCCTAAAGAATAGTGTAATGGGACGATATCCCGCTGGGAATTGTTTCATGTGGGTATATGTGCCACCTCGCTCCAACAGTCAACCCATTAACCGTTGTCATCTCAATCAGGAACACACAAACAACCTCCTCACTCTAACTCACGGGCAACATTCAATTTGCTACAACAAAAATTGACAGTAAGTCATTATTTGTGGCTGTGTATAGCCCCGATTGACAATGTTTGTGAGCTTGATAGGCTAGTAGAGCACCCCTCGGGATGCACCCATTATAATGGCTTTACAGAGCCATTTAATTTATTGGGAGCCCTACCTAGAGTATCGAAAAAGGAAGTATGTACGATTTGCAAAAACTCTAGTTTTGTTATGAAATTCAAGACCATTCTCGCAACCAAATATAGCCGTCTATTCAAGCGTTCTATGACAGGAACAGTTCTTTTTATTATTCCTGTACTTGTCCCCTTTTTATACCCAATGACCGCACACGCCGGTCTTTTTTCTTTCATTTCATCGATATTTGAAGGTCAGGAAGCATCTGCAAAAGTACAGCCTTTGATACAATATCCCAATTCACAGACTATTGCCCTTCTCCAGGCAACAGTTAATCATGATCAAATTGTTGAAAAGTCATCAGATAGTATTCCAGTCAGTGATAGTCAAATTCTTGTTGCTGATATTTCAATCACGGATCCAATTATCGCAAATGATTCAGTAAATACTCAGGTTAGTATATATGTAGTTCGTGATGGCGATACTTTATCGACTATTGCGAAGATGTTTGATGTTTCAGTAAATACTATTGTGTGGTCAAACTCAGATTTAGGTATTTCACGATCTTCTCCACTCAAGACAGGTCAGACACTTATTATTTTGCCTGTGTCAGGAATTAGTTATACGGTAAAGAAGGGAGATACTATTAAAGGTATTGTCTCTATCTACAAAGCGGATCTTACTGAAGTCCTTCAGTATAATGATTTGACTCTCACATCCCCTCTCGCTATTGGTCAAACAGTTATTATTCCTGATGCTGAACTTCAGGTCCAGCCACCTTCTTCAAAAACCGTTTCTTCAGGTAATATTGCTCATGGTACAAATGGCCCATCATATTCAGGATATTATATTCGTCCGATCGTCGGTGGTAGAAAGACTCAAGGTCTGCACGGATATAATGGTATTGATCTTGCTGCACCAATAGGTACTCCTATATATGCTGCAGCAGAAGGAACTGTCATAGTAAGTGCATTTAATTCTGGTTGGCATGGAGGATATGGTAATTTTATTATTATTGCTCATCCAAATGGTACTCAGACTGTGTATGCTCACCTTTCAAAGAACATTGTTCATGCAGGTGACTATGTGAAGCAGGGTCAGAATATCGCTCTCATGGGCTCTACCGGAAACTCAACTGGCTCACACGTTCACTTTGAGATTAGAGGTGCCAAGAATCCATTCTAGTTTGATATTTTGCGTCTATATTGTAGGGCTTCAAGTATATGTTCCTTGGAGATTATTTCTTTTTGTTCTAGATCAGCTATAGTTTGTGCTACTTTGATAATTCTGTGGAATGCTCTGCCGGATAGTTCAAGCTTTTCTGCAGATACTGCTAATATAGAGCGGGCCCCATCTTCAATGTGTACACATGTTTCTATATCAGCTGCGGAAAGTTCGCTATTGTATGTTTTCTTTATCTTGTATTTTCTAAATCTTTCGAACTGCCGAGAACGACATACAGTAACTCTTTTCCGTATCGATTCTGAAGATTCAGATATATGTACTTTTGCTGCTAGTTTTTCATAATCCACCTTCTCAACGTTGAGCCATATATCAATACGATCAGCAATCGGTCCAGAAATTTTGCGTCGGTAGTTTTCGATGGTGTGTTGTGAACACGAACATTCTTTTGTGCCACTTTTTCCGCAAGGACAAGGATTCATCGAAGCTATCAAGATGCATTGTGCAGGAAATGTTATCACGCCACGTGCTCGAGAGATTGTTATTGTTCCATTTTCAAGAGGTTGCCGTAATGCCTCTATAACTTTTCGATCAAATTCCGGAAATTCATCGGCAAATAGCACGCCTCGGTGAGCTAATGTTATCTCTCCTGGTTTGGGAATGATTCCACCACCAACAATCGATGGGTACGAGGCTGTGTGGTGGGGCGCTCGAAATGGTGGATTGTAGATGAGATTATTTTGTAGTGTACGAGCGGCTGAATGTATCCCTGTAACTTCAACAGCATGTTCATATGACAATGCAGGAAGTATTGATGCAAAACTTTGTGCCAGCATAGTCTTTCCTGTACCTGGCGGTCCATACATGATGACATTGTGTCCACCGGCTGCAGCAATTTCTAATCCCCTTTTCGCAACCTCATTACCTCGAATTGTTTTCATGTCGATATGTGCACTATCTGTCGCATGATCACTATATTGAGAATGTTCGAGCGCTTTAATAATTTGTGTTCCAGAAATATGATGTATAATTTCCTGTAATGAATTGACTGGATATATTGTTATATCTCGTGCCAAGGAAGCCTCAGTACTATTTTTTTCTGGTATAAATACAGACGTAAAGCCGTATTCTGGAGCCTTACAGAGAATAGGTAAAATACCATGGATTTTAGTTACATGACCTTCCAGTGATAATTCTCCAAGAATTAGTGTGTGTTCAGGGTCAAAATCTATTTCATGCGCAGCTGAAAGATATGCTATTGCCATCGCAAGATCAAAATTGGTTCCTTCCTTCTTCAGATCCGCGGGCGCAAGTGATATGACAACTTTTTGATTTTTCTGTTTCGGAGATGTGTACTCACTATTTTTTATTGCTGCTGATATGCGATCTTTGGCTTCTGTTACTGATCTGTCACCCATACCAACGACTGAAAATGCATGGAGACCATTTGTTATGTCTACTTCAACAGTTATGATTTCAGTTTCAAGTCCATTGAGTTGAGCTGTATATGTTTTTGCAATTGCCATGATTGGATCATACTGCAGTTGAATGAAGAATTGATGAAAAAAGAATCAAATCTTGATGAAGATTTAAAATGTTCTACATAGTGCAGAAAGTCCAACATGTTCCTTTTGGACTCTCGGTGATAAGCGGAAACAAAAAAGCCTCTTTCGAGGCTTTTTATATTATTTAGTTGCGTGATCGATACTAAATCGTGATGATGGGTTTGCTTCGAGACGGCCCTTATCTATAGGTTTGCCACATTTCTCGCAGAGACCATAGGTTCCTTTTTCGATACGATCAAGTGCGGCATTTACTTCGATAAGTTGGTTTTCAAGTTGTGTAACAATACCCGCATTACCTTCGTATTCTTCGAGTTTGTCTGCTACTTCATTTTCATCAGCAGCGTCAACTTCCATACCACCAGTATTTGCTTCCCAAGTATTGGGATTATTGGGATTACGTTGACCAACCAAAGCTAATTCAGCTTCGAGTTCAGCCTTTTCTGCGACGAGTTTCTTTTTGAATTGTTCGGTCTCCTTTTTATTCATGCCCATATTCTACCTCATGAATGTTTGTTTTTCAAGGCGTATCAATATGTCGGCCAGAGTCTCTTCTTTATCGGTAATGATGAGTTTATTGCTATCTATAAATGAGTAGAGGAAAAGAACAGTACCATCTGTTGTCTTGAATGCGCGAATATCTTTGTTTTTAACAATACGATCTTCAAATTGACCATTGATCGTCACATATGCTTGTAGTGGTGGTTCAGGAACTACTATTTCTGTAGTCGAGGAGACTGTTGTTGATGCTGGCGCCAACTTCTTGGCAAGTTTGGTTGTTGTTCCTGTTTGATTTGTTGAGGTTGGAACATCTGAGTTTGGTAAAAGAGCATTGATGTTAGCGAAAGGACTTCCAGGACCGACGGTTGGTCTTACTGCTTGTCCAGGATTGTTTGATATTCCTTGTGGTGGTGTAGCAAATAAGTATTGTTTTATATCATCAGGCATTATTTTTTCCCACTGGAGCATTCCTGAAAATGCATTTTGGAAATAATTTGTTGTGAAAACAGTAAAGACACTCTTCTCGTTATTTTCATTCGAATATACACCGAGCATCCATTGTGGTGTGAGGGTGCGAGTAAGGATATTTGGTGGCTCTATATTCATCGTCTTTAATATGTCAGTCGACAGGACCGTTGAAATAGCAGCATTATTTTCACGTACAAGAACAATATCTTTGATGGTGTCCCCTGGTAATGGTTTTGCAATTTCTTGTTTGATGCGTGAAATAATTTCAGCTTGCCCGAGGTTATTTATAGCTATACTCGTATGTACATCAGCGGGAATAAGACTTGTGACTTTTTGTTCGGGGACTACAGGTACAGCTTTTTGAGCCAAGGGGCTTTTACTGTAAAAATAATATGCACCAAATACCCCACCAACAACAAGTACTATGCTTGCCAATACAAGCAGTAATTTTCCAGTAGAATGAGTCTGGACATCACTTCCCATCATGTCAGTTCCGTGTGTTTTACGACTTTCCGCAATAGCTATTGACGTGGTTGAAGTTTTGGTATGTGCGAGCATGTTGGCAACATCACCTTCATATGTTCTGAGATTTTTTTGGTCGTATTCATGAGCTGTTTCTGTTTTTTCTTCTGGTGGTGCTGTATGAACAAAAGGATTTTCTTTTTGTTGCATGTTTCGAGGGATCAGAGAACCAACTTCCATTTCCAAATTTGATAAGGAGCCAGTGAATGGTCTTATAGGTGTTTGTTCCTGAGTCTTTTCTGAAATATCAGGTATGACTTTTGATTGTATTGTTACTGGTGGAATATTTTGAATCGGTATAACGCGGGGCTTCGGTTTTATCGTAGGGATTGTTGTACGTGAAATAGGGCGAGGCATCTCGTCTTCAGTATTTGAAGCAGGAGATATGTTGTCATCAGATATATCGAATACCTGACCAGATTTTATTTCTGATTCATCATTCTCAGTTGTTTCCGTATTTTCAGAGCTGACTATGTCGTTTTGTGGATCTTGAGTGTCGTCCATTGGGACTATTATAGCGCGTGTGGGATAAAACAGAAATACTTGGTATGTGTCTAGATAAAATAAGAATCTCAGCGAGAAGAACCAGCCGCATATATGAATAAAATGGACGCGGATATTTGCCCAGTGGCGAATGTGCTCATTCGTCTGCTGAAAAATTCCTAGTGCTCGCCTCAGTCAGGCTCGCAGTGTCCATTTTATTCATATATGTCAGGGGTTCTAATTCAACCTCATTTTATCATCAAGAATTACACGATGAGACGACATCCCGCTGGGAATTGTTCCACCCGTACTTATGTAGTGTGCGGGTCGTTACACATCAAATGTGATCATTTGGAAATTGAGATTTGATTATTGTTATTTTTTCTCTAGTATCTCTTTTTGAAATCGGGGCGCGGTGGGCGAGGGAGTTCGTCTTTTTTGGTGAAGAAATTTGGGTTTGCAGCTTTGATTGAGAGGTTTATTCTGCCCTTTTCATCGACTTCCTTCACAACTACAGGAACTTTGTCCCCTTCTTTGACATAGGTCTCGACATGTTCGACACGGAATGAGGCCAATTCAGAGACATGAACAAGTCCTTCTGAATTTGGTCCAATCTTTACGAATGCACCAAAGTCCATGAGACGAGTCACTTCCCCATCGAATCTTTCGCCGGGCTTGTATTCGCGAGTCATACCATAAATAATATCCTTCGCTTTTTGTGCAGTTTCATTCTTGCCGGTGATAAATATTGTTCCATCATCTTCGATGGTGATATCTTCAACCTTCGTATTGTCGCGAATTTCATTTATTGTTTTACCTCCTGAACCGATAACGAGTCCGATCTGATCAGGTTTGATCTTCATGACGATGATTTCTGGTGCATGTGGTGATATTTTTGCTCGTGGTGTAGCGATTTCTTTTTCGATCACGTCGAGAATGGTAAAGCGAGCCGTCTTTGCCTTTTCAAAAGCTTCAGCAAGAATCTTGAGTGGGATTCCACCAACTTTAACGTCCATTTGTACTGCAGTGATGCCTGTGCGGGTACCTGCAACCTTGAAGTCCATGTCGCCGTGATGATCTTCAGGGCCTTGAATGTCAGTGAGCACCTTGTATTCAGTGGGACTCTTCATCATGAGACCTGAAGCGATTCCTGCCACTGGAGCTTTGATTGGAACGCCGGCATCCATGAGTGCGAGTGTTGATCCACAGACTGATCCCATCGACGTTGAACCGTTCGAAGACATTGCTTCAGAGACGATGCGTATCGTATAGGGGAATACATCTTTTGCAGGAATGACCGGAACCAATGCCTTTTCAGCCAATGCTCCGTGACCGATCATGCGGCGATTCGTGCCACCGACACGACCTGTTTCACCTGTTGAAAATGGAGGAAAATTGTAATGGTGCATGAAACGCTTGTCTGGTTGTTCCATCAAACCATCGAGAACCTGAGCATCTCCCGGACTTCCCAATGTAAGCGCCGAAAGGATGTGTGTACCTCCGCGATAGAAGATTCCGGAACCGTGAAGGATCGGTGAAACTCCACCAGCTTGCGCAAACAACGGGCGAACTTCGTCGAGAGTTCTACCGTCAGCACGTTTACCATTCTTGATAGCTTCTTCATGGAGCAATTCATTGACCGCTTCTTCGAATACTTCTTGCGCCATTGCTTTATTTCCTTCAGGAAACTTTTCAGCAAATGTATTTGACCAGATACCATTGATTTCATTGATACGAGCATGACCTGGTGTGCTACTCATGATGTACTCTTTGAGTTTTGGTGTGATTTCAGCCTTGAATAACTCAGTTGTTCCAGGAGTTGGTTCAGGTAATACGATCGTTGCTTTTGGTTTGCCTATTTCAGCAATGATTTGTTTTTGCCATGTTTGGATTTTCTCTATTTCTTCACTCGCTCGGGCAAGTGATTCGTTCATGAGGTCTTCGCCAACTTCCCTACTAGCCACTTCGATCATATTGATCATGCCATCTTTTCCGCATGCAACCAATTCAAGGTCTATCTTCGCCTCATCGCGTGTTGCATAATCAGGATTGATGAACCAGTTATGATCCTTAGCAATACGAATAGCAGAAGCAGGTCCATTCCATGGAATACGTGATGTACCAAGAGCGAGTGATGCAGCGATAACTGAGATAACATCTGGATCGTACTCATCTATTGCAAGAGTGGTGACAATAACCTGGACTTCATTACGCATTTTCTGATTGAAAAGTGGGCGGATGGTACGGTCGATGATACGTCCTGACAAAATAGCCTCTGTAGAAGGTTTTCCTTCACGTCGTACGAAACGTGATCCAAGAATTCTTCCTGCAGCGTAGAAACGCTCCTCAAAATCAACAGTGAGAGGAAAGAAATCTCCATCTTTCAAGTCGCCCATAACAGCAGTAGCGAGCACTGCAGTATTTCCGTAACGCACGATGACTGACCCGTCAGCATTCTCAGCGAGGTCGTTGAATTCGGCTGATAATATCTTGCCACCGATTTCGATCGAGTATTGTTTTTTCGTCATTGTAGTTTCGCCTTCAGATTTCAGACTTGAATTGATAGCGACAAGATTATTTGTTGTATCTTCAAACCTGCCTATCTGGAGGCGGTTAGTTTGTAATGTCTAATATCAGTCAATGTAGCATGATTTATAAAAATGCGCATGAATTGACTATCTATTTTTTACATGTATAAATAAGATATATCAACTTTCTTTTACAATGAAAAATCCACAAATAATCATTCCTACGGTGATATTGAGCCGCAGTCGTTCGGTAGCATATAGGCCGTCGTTATCGCTTCCTGAGTGGGCTTCTGCATGGGTATTTCCAGAGTATGTTTCAACTGACCGTCCCAAGCTTGATATTGGGAGGATTTTCCCTCTGTCATTTCAGCTCGGGAATAGTTCCACTCTTCCGGCATATGACGCCTTCGATACCATCAAAACAAGAGCACTTTTGGGTGATTGTTTAAATTTGGAAGACGGGGTGTCGATTGCCACGTATGAACACTGCCACTCAATTTTCAAGGGCAAGAAGCCTCATCTCTGGCAATCAGTCGTGCGTGACAGTGATAACAATCTATTTGTGCCACAGGTCCAAAATATTCGAGGCCAAATGCCTATCATCTATTGGCTGTATCTCGATTATATTATCGAGCCTGATCAGTGTTTGAGTTTTCTGATGTGATGGCGCTCTTTCAGTCTCTTCGCGACGAGTTCACTTGGATGAACTCGTCGTTTTTTATTAATCTTTACTCCACAATTTTTTTGCAAAATTTCGCATACTATCCGCAAGCACTTTGTCTCTGATCTGAACCAAATAATGTAATTTTTCGCGTGTCACTATCGAAACAATGTATTCCCCTAGTATCCATTGTGTTGATGTAAAGCTGTCGCCGGTCCACAATTTGAGCTGTCTACGCGAAAGATTCTCAGCTTTCATCCCCTCTTCTATTTCAGATTGATTGGTGAATAATTTTAAGTCTATTTCTTCCTTTGCTTGTTTCCAGTACCAGAGAATCCATTTCAAGTAAGCAGGATTCTCTACGAATGTATGATCCTGGAATCCCCACCAGGTTTTTTCATTCATGTCGCGCATGCTTTGTTCCCAAATAGGAGTTTTTTTGTACAAGAATTCCTCGATGTCCGCGCCATTTATAAATTGCACCTTTGGAATTGAGTAGTTCCCTGACTTCGGAAGTAGTTCTAGTTCGGGGATGATGCTTTTGACGAGATGCTCCTGACGTTTGAGTTCAGTAATCTTCTTTTCAAGATAATCAGTCAGCCTTTCTGGTGGTAAAGCGATGAGATACTTGGTCTTTCCAGATAGATCTTCTTCGATAATTCCCTTTTTCTTCAATTCATCTGCAGCTGCATAGGTCGTGCTTCTATTGATACCTGTAATACGACTGATATTGGCAGGTGTTATTTTGCCATGCTCCAAAAGAGCTAGATAGATGTCTATCTCTGTTGAATTAAGGCCTATTTGTTGGAGTTTTTCCTTCATTGATACATATCCTAACAAATTGATTACATTTTGTCAATTGATTGTCAACAGTATTTTATGGCTATATAAAGCCAAATTACAACATATTTATTTTACTTTGTTTGACCAAGAATGAAAATTATGATATACTTATACCAGAAAGTCAATAACAGAACATTTAAAACAAGGCTTTAAGTAGGTGTGCCATTGAACACCAGAAAAGGAAATAGTTATGAAAAATGAGCAGATTCAAGCAGAACTCGAACAACTTCAAAAGATGTTTACTTACGCTGGAACATGTGGATGTGTCGAATGTTCACCTTTAGTAGGTGATATGGAGACTTCACTGGAACAGAGGGCGATTGGGAGGTGTATGACCGCCACAATATTCGCCTGTCATCTTCTTCGGCACGGAGTCGATCCTTCCAAGATTATGATTAAGAGAGATGGCGAAGACACCCCTCTTCTCAGAGAAACAGATATTAAGGGTGAATTTTTTTGGGAATCTAATTGTCCTAAACCTAATGAAGTAATTGAGGCTGCTATGAAGGCGATTTTCGGGTAATCACCCAAAGGATAGTGCCACCTTTGATTCAAAAGCACTCATTGTTGTCACCTTTCTAAAAGCGTGAGCATGGTTTGCAGAACCGACGGAGAATGCCAATCCGTCTCTGTCTCGGAATGTGTTATTCCGACTGATGAGTCCGAAAGGACGAAACAGAAAAACATCAACCTAGTTCTTTACAACAACATATATGAAAAAAACAAACGTTACATCTGACGGTCGTTTTGCGGGCATTGTCGGAGAAGATTATGATCGTCTCCTTCGCGCCATTCCCCACATTCCTGCCTTTGAACACGGGATTGCAACATCTGCTCGGAAAGGACTTCCAAAGAAGTTTACTGGTCAGGCGAAGGTCCTTGATCTTGGGTGCGGAAATGGAATGACGACGATGGCACTCTGTGCAGAGATGAAGAATGTGCACATCGTGGGTGTCGACATTGAACCGACCATGCTCAAACAATATGAAGCTCGTGTTATCGAAGGTCAGAAGTCTACTCTTCGTGATGCGAACATCTCGATAACCGTTACTCAGAATGATGCGCTTCAATTCTTGAAAGGATGCGAAGCAAATAGTTTTGATGTGGTGGTGTCTGGATACGTATTGCACAACCTCCCCCAGCAAGTGCGCAGCGAAATCGTCAAAGAAATTGCTCGCGTGCTTCGTCCGAACGGCAGGTTCGTGAATGGTGACAAGATTGCGCAGAATGATGAAAAAGTTCATCAGCGCAGTCTCCTGAAACAACTCACGACGATTGTGAATGTGTATTCCTCGCCTGCAGATCGGGCATATGGTATCGAATGGGTCGAACATTATGCTCGAGACAATCAACCGGATCTTAAATACAAGGAATCAGAAGTCTTTGATTCACTCAAAGCTGCTGGTTTCAAGAAAATTAAGATCGTTAAACGTTGGAATATGGAAGCACTTGTTTCCGCCGACAAATAGTGGTTCGTCCACTCGGTGAAAATCCGGAGCGTAAGCTCGAAAAAACCGCACACACCTGAATAGGTCTGTGCGGTTTTACTTATTTGGTATCAGTTTTTCTAAATCCTATCTTTTCTTTTGGCACTTCCTTTTTGGTAGTTAGATGATTGATTACTTTAAATATTTCATAAATATGTTTGCCATATTTCCTTTCCATCTTTTCGACTTTCTCCGCTAGCTTTTTATTTTCGGTTAGTATTTCACGAAGTTTGGTGAAAGTTCTGATAATCTGTATATTTACTTGAATAGCTCGAGGACTTTTGAGAACACTTGAGAGCATCGCTACACCTTGTTCGGTAAATACGGTTGGAAAATATTTGATATGCTGACCCCTCTTTAAGGTCACAATTTGTGACCTTAGAGGATTATGTTGCCACATCTCAGTTTCTTCAGCATTCAGTTTGAACATGAAGTCTTCAGGAAATCGTTCGAGATTTCTTCTCACTGCTTGATTAAGTACTTTAGTTTCTACTTCATATAGTTCTACTAAGTCACGATCAAACATGACCTTCTTACCTCTTATCAAAAATATTTTGCTTATAAGTGTTTCATTCGGGATAGTAATAATTTCTTGTATCATATAATTCTAAATACCCTCCGTCCGACACGGAGGTTTTTCTATTTTATAATAGGCAGACGCACATGTATTATATCAAAAAATTCAAGGTTACAATTTGTAACCTTGAATTTTTGAATCAACAGATCCCCTATCTCTTCCCTGATCTCAATAAATACTTATTTGGATTTTCATCCAGATCAGTAAAGTGATCAGCGACTTCGATAAGTTTTCCAGAAGTAGATTTGCCGAAGGAGACAACCTCGACTTGGCAACCCTGACTCATTTGGAGATATTGCACGAGTGGGATGAAGTCACCGTCACCGGCAACTATGATGACGACGTCGAGCTTGGGAGCCATGACGACTGCATCGATAGCGAGACCGACATCCCAGTCTGCTTTCTTTGCACCAGAGCTGAAGATTTGGAGATCTTTGACCTTGGTTTCGATACCCATTTTGGTGAGGGCATCGAAGAAAGCATTTTCATCCCCTGCTTCTGTGGCGATGACATATGCCACGGCACGAATGAGTTTGCGTCCATCGAGAACATCTTTGACAATGGCCCCGAAATTGACTTTAGAGTGATAGAGATTTTTCGCACTATGATAGAGATTTTGTGCATCGATATAGATACCGACGCGTTGTTCTTTGTGTTTGATTATTGACATAAAAATGAGTTAGCTAAATGTATTAAAAAAGTTTTTAAATTGTGAAAGAGACTATTACTATGATAGCACAGAATATAATGACTCAATTATCAATAACACAATGTTCAATCGAGCATTGTGTTATTGATAATTGATCATTTTTTCGATTATTTCTTGAGATCCAGCTTCTTGATGATCGTTGCGTAACGCTTTGGGTATTTCTTCTTGAGATATCCGAGATGTGTCTGACGATCAGCAACCATACCGAGGAGACCACGGCGTGAGTGGTTGTCTTTCTTGTGTTTCTTGAGGTGATCAGTCAATTCAGTGATTTTCTTACTCAAAAGAGCGACCTGGATTTCTGGTGAACCAGTGTCCTTGTCGTGAATCCCTGTTTCCTTGATGATCTTTGTCTTTTGACGTGTCGTTAACATAGTCGAAACATAGTAGCATGAATGAGTCGAGCCTGCAAGTTTACCTACAAATACCTCGCTTTTAGACCCATATGCTAGAATATATACATGTCGCACAATATTCATGACCTCAAACAACAGTTTCTTGAATATATAGAGATCGAAAAGGGTCGTTCGGTTAAAACTGTTGAGAATTACAATCATTATCTCACTCGATTTATTGAATTTGCCAAGATAAAAGATCCGAAAGATCTCAGCGAATCAACCATGCGCGAATACCGCTTATGGCTCAATCGCCAATCAACCGGCAATAATAAGGCAACAGGAGCTACTTTGAAGAAGAAGACCCAAAACTACTACCTGATTGCATTGCGTGCATTCCTGAAATATCTCGCGAAGCGCGGCGTGAAGACACTCTCCCCTGAATATATTGAGCTTGCCAAAGTTGGTGAGCGACACATTGATGTCATTTCTGCCGATGAACTCGGTCGCCTGCTCAAAGCTCCTGACGGTGACGATGTTAAGTCATTACGTGATAAGGCTATTCTCGAACTCCTCTTTTCTACGGGTTTACGTGTCTCAGAGCTCTGTTCCCTGCCTCGAGATCTTGATCTTTCATCGGATGAGTTTTCTATTCGTGGTAAAGGAGACAAAGTTCGTGTCGTTTTCTTATCTGATGAAGCAAAAAAGATTGTTAAGAGATATTTGGATAAAAGAGTTGATGTTGATGATGCAATGTTCGTGAAAGTTGGAAAAAATGAATCAAATAAAACCAAAGAGACCGCACTTACCAGCCGCTCTATCGAGCGCATCGTCAAATACTATGCGATCAAAGCTGGTATTTCAAAAAAAGTAACTCCACACGTGATTCGTCACTGTTTCGCTACGGATCTTCTCGGTAATGGTGCTGATCTGCGTTCAGTACAGATGCTTCTTGGTCACGCTAACATTTCTACGACTCAAATTTATACTCACGTGACGGATAGTGAATTAAAAAGGATTCATAAACAATTTCATAATAAGAGAAAATAAAAAAGCGCCCAGTACGAGACCGGGCGCTTCGATATTTTAGCTGCCTATGCAGTCTTGAAAAAGCGGGAAAGTTCCCACTTCGGATTTTCCATGATTTTTGTGTAGAACCATGGGGCGAGAACCAGTGCGAAGAATGTATTCCCCGCAAGGTGTCTCAAGGTAAATGGAATTTGACCGACGATCGCCTCAATCCACGGTTGGTGGTAGAGAAGTGGACCCATCAATACTCCGGTTACCAGATCAAAGAACAATGTCCCGACTATACTTGCCACGACAAAGTTCATTGCTGATGCGGAGCGATTCTTGAGGAAATACGATCCCCAAACGCCTACCACGCCATAGGTGATGGCTGTGATGAATGTCCACGAGCCGGTTCTGCCGACAATGATGTCGAGCAATACAATGCTGAGTGCACCGTATAAACCACCAACCCAAGGTCCATAGGCTTTTGAACCAGCCAATTCGGTTGCCATGAGAGGCGATACGTTCCACAAGCCAAGAAATGGCGAGAGGAGACGAAATACCAGCGTGAATAGAAAACCGGCGATATATTTTGGAACGCCGACTAGTGAATGAACGAGTGTGTGTTTCATATGCGGGATTAGTTGATAATCCACACAGCGTGGTTTGTACACGTTGTGTGTGCAGGCAATTATACTCTGAGATAAATTCATTGTATATAATTATTTTGTTTCTATACCATCATACCCTCATACTTTTATACCTTTATTCTCTCATTCTGCTATACTTTTCTCATGCGAATCATCTCATGGAATGTGAACGGACTTCGCGCCAATGTTAAAAAAGGTGCTTTTGATTGGTTCTTGAATGAATCCCCAGATATTTACTGTATTCAAGAGGTAAAAGCTGAAGCGGAACAACTCGAAGAAGGTGTCCGCAATCCTCAGGGTTATTTTTCATACTTTGATCACTCAAAAGGCAGAAAGGGCTACAGCGGTGTGGCTATCTATTCAAAAATTAAACCAGAAAAGGCTGATTTTGGTTTTGGTGTCCCTGAATTGGACCAGGAAGGTCGTTTCATCGCTCTTTTCTTCGATAAGGGAATTAGCAAGAAGGAACCAAAAACAAAATTTGTTGTTATTAACACCTATATCCCCAATGGAGCTGGTGGTCCGGAACGTCTGGACTTCAAATTGCGCTTTTATGACCAGTTCTTGAAATACATCAATACTCAAAGAAAGAAGGGGTATGAGGTTATCTTCACAGGAGATATAAATACCGCACATACAGAGATCGATTTGGCACGTCCTAAGGAGAATTCTGAGAATACCGGGTTCCTCCCTATTGAGCGTGCCTGGATAGATACAGTTATTGACGCTGGGTATACCGATGTGTTCAGATTTTTTCACCAAAATGAGGTCGGAAAGTATACCTATTGGGATATGAAAACATTCGCCAGAGAGCGTAATGTGGGGTGGAGAATAGACTACTTTTTTGCTTCAAAAGGGGCTCTCGACCTCGTGACAAAGACACGAATACTTGATGAAATAATGGGCTCAGACCATTGTCCTATCGATGTAGTTATTGGATAATTATACGGCTCTATTTAAATCTATTATATAAAAATATGTGCATTTATATCCTTAAAATGAGGGTATTTTTTGTGTGGTGTAATGGGGTTTATCTTAAGTGTATCACTCCGGATCATCGATTCAATACACTATGAAATCTGGTCTCGGTCCCAGTCTGACTTACGTCAGACTGGGACGCTCGATCCGATTTTTCTAGGGAAAGAAAAATCGCATCATTGGCGATTCCAGAAGGAACAGCATAACGCGATTTTGAAATCGATTCGGAACGAAAGAACTAAGGTCCACAGACCTGTGTGCGAGTACAAATGGCGTACTCGATTGCTATCCAGACGATTCCTCTCAGAGTTTTCGCAGCACTTTCCTTAATGAATGTTTCGTTCTCCGTAGGGAGACGTATAATTGTATTTTGAAGAAAGATGCTAAACAATTGAAAGCAATCGAAGGTTGCATAAAATATGTTCCTTATTGATTTCACGAACGACTGACTTAGAAAGCCTACCCAGATTTTTTGAAAGAACATTATTTGTTCGATCTTCAGAAATCTATAACCACTATTTTGTAGTTACACATTTCTGAAGATCTCCTCGGACAACAAATTGAATCTGAGATAATTATATGTCTTATACATCTCTGCGTAAAGGACATACTGTGGATAAGTATGTCCTTTACGAATATTCATTTTAATAATTTACATAGAAACTAAAAAACGTATGTAGATAAAGGATATATTCCCTCTTTACATACGCTTCTTAATTGTAACTAAACTACTTTGTGTTTCTTTCTGATTTCTTTCACCTTCTCTTCTTCAACATCTTCTTTCTTTTCTTTGCCCGCTTCTCCGAGTATTTGAAGTTCATTATCACCCAACTCATTCAACTCGATTGCCCTTTTTTGTAGATAGTCGGTAGTGTTCAATTCTGGTTTGTCCAGGACCTCATTGAATAGCGCGTGAAGAATGTTACCTATTCGTGGTCCAGGTTTCACGTGAATCATTTCCATAAGATCTTTACCATCAATCTTGAGCATTCCTACGGATATTGGGTCTCGGATTGCTTCCTCAATCATTGCGTGATATTTTCGTAGACGATATGGATCTTCTTTGGGTCTACCGGTTCCTATACGGTCGCATATGCGTACATTCATGAGATCCCATATGTTTTCCTTGCCTACATTAACAATCATTCTACGAACCGCCGAGAGGCTTATTTGCTCAGTGTCAGAGAAGAACATATGCCAACGTACGAGTTTAACCACCTTTTCAATGATTATACGTGAAAACTTCATTCTTTCGAGTATTTTACGTGTTTCACGTGAACCAACCACTTCGTGACCGTAGAATGTGATTACCTTTGTTTCATGTGAAAAGCCCTTTGTTTTAGGCTTTGCTATATCATGGAATAGGGCTATAAGCCTTATATCTAGGCCCCAATTCTTGTCCGCGGCAGTCTGAAGACTTCTCAAAAGGTGTTCCCAAACATCAAAAGCATGGGCTTGATTCTGTGTAACACCTATACCAACTTCCAGTTCAGGGACTATATGTTTCAGTAAGCCTGTTTCATGAAGAAGCTCAATTCCCCTCTTTGGCTGTGGCGACATCAGTATTTTGGTGAATTCATCACGTATTCTTTCCATTGAAATATCCTTGATAAGTCCACTTTGCTTCTGTATTGAAGCTAAAGTCTCCTTTTCTATCGTGAAACCAAGTTCAACTGACAATCTGATGGCTCGCATCATACGCAATGCATCCTCAGTGAAGCGATCATCAGGTTTCCCAACAGTTTTAAGGATTTTGTCCTTTATGTCCCCTATTCCGCCGTATAAGTCGATTATGTCTTTTATAGCTTCACCTGAGAGATTGATGGCAATTGCATTGATCGTGAAATCACGACGCTGTAAATCATCTTTGATATCATTGCTGAATGTAACTTTATCCGGGTGACGGCGATCTGAATAGGCAGATTCGAGTCGATATGGTGTCACCTCCACATTCTTAAGTGTAGGATCTTCAGTAACTTCGTTTATGATAGCCACTGTGCCGTATACGTTCTCGTAGACGGTTTTGATGAATAGCCCCTGGATATCTTCTGGTTTTGCATTACTTGTTATGTCCCAGTCTTTTGGAATTCGTCCAAGGAAAAAATCACGAACGCAACCACCCACCAAATAGGCCTGAAAACCTGCCTTTTCTATGGTTGTTACAATTTCGCGTACTTCTAGCGGTATAGCTTTGTGTTTGACTACGTTTGAGGCCATATGTGAGCCATTGTAGTATAATTTGGGCTTTTTTACTAACTGCGCTAGTATAAGCAACACGCACCCGTAGTGAAATGGATATCACACTAGTCTTCGGAACTAATATTGGGGGTTCGAATCCCTCCGGGTGCACACTACAGTTGAAAGCAGAGAGAAAAAAGAAAAAAGTTTTGTAAAAATTAAAATAATACGCTATACTCTTCTCCGTACATCATTTTTAATTAATGCGGGTGTAGTTTAGTGGTAAAACGCGTCCTTGCCAAGGACGAGTCGGGAGTTCGATTCTCCCTACCCGCACAGGTTTGCAGAAAACAATTAAAGACAAATTGACGAAGGGTTAATACGTCATATTTTTTGATAAGTCCATATTCTTGGGCTTGTATGATCATAAAGCTTCAAAAAGAGACATATACACATGTCTTTTCCATTATTGTATAATTTCCTTAATAAACGGCTTAAAATCGTGGATGGGTGTTAATAACTGTGGATAACTCTGTGCATTGTGTTCATCAAAGACGACTTATACGGCTAACTTTCGTCATTCGGAGGGTCTTTAATGGTTATTTTATGTGTAAAACCTTATTTTGAGCCATTTAATAGAATAAGTCATTTAAAAGTCATCATAAATATGTTTAAAAACAGCATTTTGTTTCACAAGAAACATTTCACGTGTAATGTGGTGCATAAAAGAGCGAAGGGCGACATTGGGGAGGGTATTGCGACGAGATTCCTTGCGAATAAGGGATTTCTCGTTACTGATCGTAATTATCTACGTAAGTGGGGCGAACTAGACATCGTTGCCCGTAAAGACGGTATCGTACATTTTTTCGAGGTTAAGAGTGTTTTTCTTGATTCTATGACAAACTTCAATGACCATAAACCAGAAGATAATGTACATGGTCTCAAAGCCAAACATTTACGGAGGATTATTGAAACATATCTTGAGGAGAAATGTGGAGGATTAGATACTGTATTCAAATTTCATGTACTCTGTGTTTTCATCGATTCGGTAAACAGAAAGGGAAGGGTACAGTGGTTGGAAGATATAATAATCTAATTTTTTGTGTAAATCCTATAGTGTGCTAGGATAGTTCAATCACGGAGCGTGGTGTAACGGCTAACATTTCTGTTTTGGGAACAGAAGACTCCGGGTTCGAATCCCGGCGCTCCGACTAGATCCACTGAAGCTTTATGCGGATGTGATCCACATATACATATGATCAGAAAAATAATTACATTTTTTGATAAACTCGAAGATAATGTACGCGCTCATTTGAGTCGTTACCCAATTCTCTATACAATCATTGGAGGTGTTGCAATCGTGCTTTTCTGGCGTGGCGTATGGCATACTGCGGATATTCTCCAAAGTCAGGGAGGTGTTCTTGGTTGGTTTTTCTATGAACCAGTTAATTTGATATTTACTATCATTGTATTGCTCATGACAGGATTGTTCGTCTCATATTTTATCGGAGATACTATCCTTATGAGTGGCTTGAAAGGACAAAAGAAGCAGGCTGATAAAACTGAGAAAGATGTTGCCGAGGAAGAAATTGAACTCGGACAAATTCGTTCAACAATAAAGGAAATGAAGAAAGAGGTTGATGAAATAAAAGAAATTGTTGAGCATGAACACATTTCACATCATCATACAGATTGTGGGGAAGTAAAGAAATAGTATTTCGTTTTTCAAAATAGAAATAATCTGCTAGGATAGGGCAATCCTTCTATGCTAAAGCCTCGAAGGATAAATGCGGGACTAGTTAAATGGTATAATAACAGTTTTCCAAACTGTGGTCGGGAGTTCGATTCTCCCGTCCCGCACCAAACAATAAGTAACCACTAAGCAGGCCAACTGCTTGGCCTGCGATGGAGAATCGAAAAGGCTGAGTATATGGCGCGGAGTGAAGCGAGCACCATACGAAGCCTATACCGAAGCTGTAAGCTTCGATTCTCCCTACATTCTCCTATTAAATGTCTTACTAATATAATATAATTCTTATCTATGAAAAGACTATTTATTGTTCACGGTTGGGGAGGTTCATCACAAGAACCATTGATTGCATGGCTAGGAAAAGTTGGTGTAGAAGCAGGATTTGAAACTGTTGTTTTGGATATGCCAAATACGAATGTTCCCACAATTGATGCGTGGACAAAGCATCTCGAAGATAATGTGTACTATGTAGATCAAGACACATATTTCATTGGTCACAGTATTGGCTGTCAGGCAATTCTTCGATATGTAGAAATGAATAAAGGCTCACAACTCGGCGGCGCTATTTTTGTCGCTCCATGGTTGCAGGTAACAGGTCTCGGCACTCAAGAAGAACAAGACATTGCTCGTCCGTGGGTTGATAGACCAATAGACTTCGCTAGTATTCGCGCCATGGGAGGGAAGTTCACAACAATATTCTCGGACAATGACAAATTTGTTCCTCTCGAAATAAATAAGAGTGCTTTTGAAAAAGCACTGAATCCAAAAATTATTATTGAACAGGGAAAAGGTCATTTCTCAGAAGAGGATGGTGTAACTAGTCTCGATGTAGTTACTCAGGAGTTGAATTCATTCAAGTAATTAATGACTACATATTCAAATAAGATGACTCGATATATAAAACTCGTAGCAAGTGGTGTGCTTCTCATCACCATAGTATTTTTTATTTTTAAAAAAGATGTTTCAAAGAATTCAGCTATTCCTCAAAATCCTGATCAGCAAGTGGCTGCGACTTCTTCAAGTCCTCTCGACGCTACGTATCTCATAGAAGGGAAGGAGATTAAACTTACGAATGGAAAAATTGAAAAAAATATACCACTGAGTGCTACTTCTAATATGAAAATTACGGTGAGTGTTTTTGGTCAGCCTACATATACTGACTTGAATGGTGATGGTGCTGAGGATGCTGTCCTCTTTCTGTATGAAGAACTTGGTGGCAGCGGCACATTTTTCTATGTCGTGGCCGCAGTGAATGAGTCAGGAAAGTATATTGGTCTAAACGCACTATTACTTGGTGATCGAATTGCTCCACAAACTATTGATGCTATGAATGGAAAGGTGGCTGTGAACTATGCAGTCAGAAAAGATACTGATCCAATGTCGGCACAACCTTCAATAGGTGTGACGAAGTATGTGAAGATTGAAGGAGGAAAGTTGGTGGAGGTGAATTAGTGTTTTGATTTGTTACAACAAAAAACCGCCGAGTGGCGGTTTTTGTTAATTACTCTTTGGTAAAGTTTCCCAAAGTATTTCAAATACAGATCTGAACACGTCTACCATCGGTGGAATAGCAATTACCACTGCTAGAGCCTTCACTTCGGAACCAACAATAACTATTTTATTGTCATAAATATCAATTGTACTTTTAAAAACATATTTTTCTGGAAGATATTTGAATTCACGGAGTAAACTAGTATCTTTTTGACTTTCTTCAGTTCTAGAATCATTAGATAGGAGAAGTTTTACTTTGGTACCAGCAGCTGCTCTCTTCTTGCGAAAATTTAGGAAGAATTCTCGGTCTACATTTAGAAAACTTGGGACACTTCCGATAATATAATACTCTCGACCCTTATATTCTTCTAAAATGTCTGCGTAAAGATTTTCCAACTCTCTTTCGGACTTGATAAGGCGTACGCCATACTCACTACCTTGTGTACCCTGGGACTTTTCTAGTAGGGGAATGATATTGATTAGAGATTGAAGCTTATTTTCATATAGTGCAGGAAGTCTATTCGGACGTATTGGGGTAAACAATTTCTTCTTACCTTGATCATATGACGAAACAACACCATGAGAGATCAAACGTTCGAGTATTGGGTATACGGTCGTTCGTTTGAGGCCCACGTTTTGAGCCAAAGAAGTTGCATCAGCACCGCCCATTTCAAGAAGCTTTGTATACACCATTGTTTCTTGGGGTGATAGCCCAAATTCCTTGAGAACACTTGATATGTCTGTATTTATCATGTTGTTATTATTTTACGACAACTGTGTAAATAGTCTATATTACCACTACAATAAAGTCAATTGTGGTATATCACTGTCAAATTATCTTGACAAATAGACTGTAATAGTATATACTGGTAGCACCCTAATCATATTGTTAGGGCTGGATTAGCTAAATAATACAAAATTATGAATAAAAAATTATACACATTGTTCGCGATTGTTATTCTCGTGATAGTGGGCGGATATTTGATAGGTCAACAATCTTCGTCAGACACTATCAAGATTGGCGCATTGTATCCTTTGACTGGTGGACTCGCTTCATACGGTGAACCAGCACAGAAGGTGGCACAGATAGCAATTGATGATATCAATGCTTCTGGTGGTATCAATGGCAAGAAGCTTGAATTGGTTGTGAGTGATCACCAATGTGATCCGAAAGTTGCTGTTTCAAATTTTCAAAAACTTAATGGTGTCGATGGTATTCACGTCTTCACTTCGGTTGCATGTACAGGAACAGTGGTCAGTATTGTCCCAGAATTGCAAACAAAAGACGCTGTTTTACTCGGAACTGTCACCAGTGGAAACAAATTGACTGGAATTTCATCAAACTTTTTTAGAAACTGGGCTTCTGATGCACAAGAAGCAAAACTTCTTTCAGATTATGTACGCAAAAGTGGATTCAAGAACATCGCGGTAATATACGAAGATACAGATTATGCCAAAGGCTTGAAATTATCGATGGAAGAAAACTTGAAAGATACAAATGTAAAGATTTTATCGGAATCCTTTACTTCTGGCGCTACTGATGTAAAGACACAACTAACAAAACTTCAGGCTTTGAAGCCGGATGCATTGTTCGTAAGTGTACAAACTGTCACAAGTGGAGAAATTGTTTTGACTCAAATGGATCAGCTCAAATTCAGACCAGTATCATTACTCATTAACGACAACATTCTCAAGTCTAGTCAGTTGATTAAGAATCATCCTTCACTCGAAGGTGCTATCGGTGGTGATTATGCCATCGCAAGCAATGATCGCTTGAATGCTGTGCTCGCAAAATATAAAGCTAAATACGGCCAAGATTGCCCACAAATAAACATCTGTGCAACTGAATACGACGCTATCAATTTATTTGCTCAAGCAATCAAAACAAATGGTAATTCTGCTAGCGGTGTTAAGAGTTATCTAGCTTCAACAACATTTGATGGAGTAAGTGGAATGATAAGCTTCGGTACTGATGGAAATAGAAATGCTGCGGAGTATTCATTGTTCAAGATCGTGAATGGGCAGGCTCAAATAATTAAATAGGTACAACAAAAAACCACCCTGAGTATGCTGAGAGGTGGTTTTTTGTTAGAACTTTTTATTCTCACCAAGTAATTTCCATGTTGAAAGAAAGAATTGTCTCAGTACCCCAGATATTTCTGGGGATTCTATAATAATCGCATAGAGTTTTTCTTCTTTTACCGAGAAAAAGGCAATTTTATTGGCATAGATATCTATAGTACCTCGAATTGGAGAATCTGATGGAAGTAATCGTGTTTCTCGGTACGCATCACTTTTCATATTACTCTTTCTAGTTTCTTCAGAGTCCTCCATCATAATATATGACCGTATATTTAGTTTTTCACGTCTTTTGACCCAAGCAGGGAAGAATCGTGGTAAGAATTCAAACATCTTTGGGTGTGATATGGCGTGTATTTCCCGGATCGATTCTCGACTAAGGGTATCCAGAATATCATCCCATACCAATTTCATGCCTTCGGTACCCATGTACAATCTTGCGGTTGGATTGATGTCGGCAACACCTCGCAAAGACATCATTTCAGGAAGAATAGATGAGATCATCTCTTTTTTATCATCAAGTATTTTTATGAGTCTTTTTGGACTTTCTGCCGTGAAGTATGCCACGTTGTTTTTCTTCCAAGAAGAGACGATGCCTTGGTGTTCTAGGGAATTTAATATGTGATATACCGAAGTACGCGCAATTCCCGTCTTTTTTGCTATTTGAAATGCGGATACATCGACTTGTTTGAGCAGGAATAGATACACTTCGGATTCATTCTCCGAGAAGCCATAATTCTTCAAAATTGTAAGTATATTCATATAGTGTCAATAATTTGGACTACATTAAGATGTTCTAATGTGGCTTAATAGTAACATATTATAGATATGTTGTATAAGGTATGTAAATAATTAAGACTATATTGACAATATGTGCGATTATATTGTCATATGAAAAAATACATATCAGTCAGTGCGGGAGTATTAATAGTTATTGCTTTATTGGTTTTCGGTAATAAGGATAATCAAAAGATAAGGATTGGCTTGGTAGGGCCATTTACTGGTAATTCAGCTGCATTCGGCGAATTTATGCAGAAAGGTCTCGATTTGGCGACGAATGAATTATCTCCAGAGCAAAAGTTACATGTAGAGATTATCAAAGAAGATGATAGTTGTTCAGGAAAAAACGCAGTTAGTGTAGTTCAAAAATTGATACAGGTTGATCACGTGAAGTATATTATCGGCCCATTGTGTAATGAGTCATCACTTGCAACAGAAAAATTGTTTGAAGACAGTAAAGTTATTTCTCTCACGGTTGGTTTACCTTCAAATGCAATAGCGAATATGGGTAAATATCATTTTTCTTTTTCTCCAGAAATAGAATTCTTAATGAAAGCTGTGTCAAAGAAAATGATTTCAAATGGCGTAAAGAAAGTTGCAGTTATTCATATGGTATCAGCGTTCGAGGATGAAAATTATAAACATTTTGTTTCAAACTTTAGAGCGCTCGGAGGTGAAATAGTTGCTGATGAAGCTGAAGTTAAAGGTGCGACTGATTTCAGGGATGCAATCTTGAAAGCCAAGCAAGCAAAACCAGACGCTTTTATGCTCATTGCTGTTACTGGTGAATTGAATACTATTTTGAAGCAAATTCGAGTTCAGAATATGTTGACACTACCTAAGTATGGTATTCACGCTGCTGAAACATCGGTGATCCTACAGGACAAAGGACTTGCTGATGGCTTGATATATCCATATCCTGGAGATAGGGAAGAAATTGATTCTGCTTCTACTTTCGCAAAATCATTCAAGGAAGAATTCAATTCTAGTCCAAATCCATATTCAGCTAACGTATATGATAGTTTCAAGATTCTTGAGACTACGATAGGTAATTGCGGCTACAATAATGTTGAATGTGTACAGCAGCACCTATCCAATCTGAAAGATTACAAGGGTGCAAACGGTAGCTTATCTGTTGATGAAAGAGGTGTTGGTACATACAAAGAAATTATGTTGAAAATAGTCAGAGATGGTAGATTTGAGGTATTATAGTTATTACACATGAGCACAAATCAATATACAAAAGAGTTTACTGAAAAATATAATGCCAAAGAGCGAATTGAACACCCACATCAATTCATGGCTTATTCGACTTGGTTAGAGGAGATTGGCGATATTAAAGGCAAAAGAGTGCTCGATTTGGCTTGTGGCAGTGGAATAAGTTCCAGAATGTTGGCTGAACGCGGAGCAATTGTTACCGGTGTTGATATGTCTGAATCAATGATAGACCGAGCATTAGAGGAGGAGAAGAAAAATCCTCAAGGCATCAATTACATGATTGCTGACGCTTCCATCCCGGTGAAATATGGTGATAAACCATTTGATTTAGTTGTTGCTGCTTTTCTATTACACTACGCAGATACTCCGAGTCTACTTGAGGGCTTCATCAAGAATATTTCTCTCAATCTTAAGGTGAGTGGTGAATTTGTGTCTATAAATATGAGTCCAGATCACCCAATAGTTCTGCCTGCTAAAAATGTGAGTCATAGTTCGAGATGGTTGGGTGAAGAATACAAAGATGGTTCTGCATTGGAAATACTCTTGTGGTCACAGGATTCAAAACAAATCTGCAATATCACTGATTACCATTGGAGTAAGAAGACATACGAGTCATTGTTTAGGAAATATAGCCTTAACAATATTACATGGGTTGAATTAAGGATGCATGAAAAGGGCAAAAAGCTTCAAGATTGGAAAAAAATCGAAAAACAAAATATGCTTGTCATCATACGAGCTACAAGAGATAAGTAACATACAACAAAAAACCGCCGAGTGGCGGTTTTTTGAAATGCTTTTGAAAGTATTATTTTACGGCATCCTTAAGTGCCTTTGCTGCGCGGAACTTTGGAACCTTCATAGCTGGAACCTTGATAGCCTCACCTGTGCGAGGATTACGAGCTTCACGAGCTGCACGCTGCTTTACTGAAAAGATACCGAGGCCTGCGATAGATACTTCATCACCCTTCTTGAGTGAATCGATAATACTGTTGATGACTGTCTCAACTGCTTGTTCTGCTTGTACCTTTGTACCCCCGAGAACGCCGTGAACTGCCTCTACGATTGATGCTTTGTTCATATGTATGAATTAATTAGTATTAATAATTGTTAATCTCGATTCGCCTCAACTGAATCGCTGTGGCGAATCAAGTGTCGAACCGTGGCTATAATTATATAGTAAGCCGTATTTTAAGCAATACGTCTGTAAAGTTGACATTTTCATATAAAAATTGCTTGTTTAATACAAAAAAAGTGCCAACCTGGGGTTGGCACTTCGCGTTTTTAAGTCCATTCTAATCATAGTTCCCACCAATTGGGCCACTAAGCATCTGCAAGTGACTAATATCTTGGCCGGTGTATTTTTTGCAATCTCGAACCATTTCTTCATTTGCAGACCCTTCATCTGGGCCGCCGTGCAGCACCCAGAGACCATTTTGAGCATCGATGTAGCCTGTGCCACTTTCGCCTTGGACAGCTTCGGTATCCACCATGATGAAATTAGCGTAATTACCATCGCTGAGTTTTTGTTGTGAGTAACCCACTGTCTTAACCGTTTTTCCTGACAGTTCAGATCGTAGTGTTGGGATTTTTTTGTCCCTAATTACGACTTCTGCCCAGAAGTTAGTAACAGTAAGTTCGTCCGTGAAATTTGAGAACGAACCGATAACAATAGGGGTATTTCCGAGACTCAGGATGACGATGTCATTGTTGTTGAGTTCTTTGCTCGTCTTAATGAATCCGTCCACATACAGGATGGGGGGATTCTTTGACGCACGAAAGATCTTTACCGCAAGGATGACCTTGCGATTGATGTCATTTCGGAAGATGTGTTCCGCAGTGATGAGTTGCCAACGATGTTTGTTCTCATCGAATTGTGCAGTCCCCATGCCACAGAAGTAATTTTTACCAGATTTCGTATTGTGCTGGTAAATGGCTGCAGGGTATTCACTCGGTGAAACATTAGTCGTCGTCATCTGTGACAAGATGCGTGTTTCTAGGGCTTTGAGGTCCTGTTCCGCTTTGGCCACAAGCAAGTGATGCTTGATCACTTGGGAAAGCGCTATGGATACAAGCACTGGTATGACGATAATGAGAACGGTGATAACAAGTCTGCGCAGTTGACGGTCTTGTTTAGCGTATTGGCGATCAAGCCGTTTACGCTCTCTGTTGAGACGTTTTTGGTTCATGTAAGGTCCTTTCAGACCTATCTATATCACTTATTTGGTAGATTGTCAATATGTATGTAGGTAGCTTAAGAAAGTCTTAGCATTTCTTGTGTAGTTTTTGCTTGATTCCAGAGAATTGAGAAAAGTATACTAAAAGTTTCCATGATTGCCTTGTTTTCTATGATCGTAGTAATAATCGGCCCATCAAATGAAGTTATGGCAACTTTTTCTCCATATATAATTATTTGAGCTGGAATATCCAAGAGATTTTTAGGTATAGTCCTTCTTTCAACCAAGTTTTTAATATCACGTTCTATTGATTTTTCGAGAGACGGATGAGTAAATGAAGTAAGGAGTTTTACTTGTATACCCATTTTAACTTGCTGATCAATTTGATTTGATACTATTTTTTTGATTTCAGGGTGTTTAATATCGAGAGGGGAACGAATGAGTCTTATATTTTCTCTAGTATCATTTACATCCTTGTAAAGATATTTGATACCCTCGGCACCCTCTTTGAATTCTACATAGGGAAGTCCGGCACCTTTGTTGTAGGTGCTTATCAACGTTGTCATATTTGTTGAAAGTGAATCTTGGATGTCAGTGATAGCTGCAGCAGACTCTTTAAGTTTACGTATGATTAGCTCCGGATGTACCATCTCAAAATACGATACCCCATTTGGAGGATCATTCTTTTTTATAAGAGTTTTTATCTCCAATTCCTCAAGTGCACGATACGTAAGCTCGCGTCTCACTCCTGATAATACAGAGATTGTTTTTGCGCGAAGGGGCCCGTTTTCTAATAGTGTACGTGCAATGCGTTTCCCATGAACTGACACTCCAAGTGTTGAAAGTGCTGCGTCTATCTTTTGTTCGAGTTCTTTTGTAAACATATATTTACATTTTATCGTTATAAATATGACTTATATTTATAAATATCATATTTTTGTAACATCTAATACATCAAATTGTAACAGATATATTTACATTTATCAATTGGGAATATATACTTGCATTATGTTAAAAACAAACAAAATTATATATTCAGTTTTGCTTATAAGTATCATTTGTATAGGTTTTTTAGTGTTTTCAAAGCACTCTAGCGGTACTCCTGTCGTAATTGGAGGTATATTTCCTCTTTCTGGTCAGACTGCGTCGTACGGTGTTTACTTGAAACAAGGTTCCGAGTTGGCACTGGATGATGCGATAGGTGCAGGTTTAATAAAAAATGGTGATGTTTCTTTGGTAATGGAAGATAGTGCGGGCGACCCAGCTAAAGGTGTGGCTGCATTTCAGAAAATGGTCAACATAAATAATGTTGTAGCGGTTATTCCTGCTCTAAGTGGAGTCACACTTGCAGTCAAGCCAATAGGTAACGAAAAACACATTGCCATGATCAATGGTTCTGCAATAAGTACAAGTATTGAAGATGCTGATGATTATATGTTTAGTATATTGCCGAACGCTGACACCGAAGGCGCTTTCTTGGCTGAGCTTGCATATAAGCAAGGTAAACGCACAATGGGTATCTTGTATAGAAATGATTCTTCAGGAGTATCTTTTGATGCTGTTTTCAAGAAAAGATTCACCGAACTTGGGGGTCATATAGTTTATGAAGACTCACACGTACCGTACGCCACTGATTTTAGAGCATATGCAACTAAAATCGGGCACATAAAAGGTATAGATGGAGTTTTTGTTGCTTCGTATGGTCCTGAAGTTGCAACGTATTTGAAACAATCGAATGAGCTCAGTGTGCATGTTCAAGTGTATGCGTATACCACTGCATATTCTCCTAAAGTGTTAGAAATTGCTGGTCCCGCTGCAGAAGGACTCACATTTTCAGCTCCATCGTTCGATGTAAATGATTCCAATAATACAATCGTGCAGGAATTCAAGGATAAGATTTTTAAAAAATATGGAAGTACAGACAATAACTACTACATAGCTTCACACTATGATGCAATGATGATTTTAATCGCTGCTATAAGTAATGGCAATAAAACAGGCGATCAAATTAGAAATTATGTAGCGAATCTAAAGACCTATAAAGGAAAGACTGGTTTAATAACGTTTGATAAAAATGGCCTTGGTTCTGTGCCACTAAATGCATATGTTGTTAAGAATGGCTCATTTGAAAAAATATAATTCTATTACCTATAATTAATTCAAAACAAAAAACCGCTGTTCTGCGGTTTTTTGTTTTGAATTAGTTTCACACCTAACGTGCGAATTCTACCGTTCGTGTTTCACGGATGACAGTAACCTTGATTTCACCGGGATATTTGAGATCCTTTTTAGGCAAAAGGATAATTTATTGACGTAGTATAGTAATTATGTTACTTTTTGCATTGAAGTCTCGCTATGTAACCTGGACATTGACATACAAGGATAAATAACCCTCAAAAAAGAAAAATTATGAAAGAGTTGAATGAAGTAGCCTTTAAAAGCATCGCACTTTTGCTCGGTGCTGGAACTGTCGTTGGTTGGATACTTGCCTGCATCGGTCTGATCGGATTGATCACGGCCCTCGTGTGCTTCCTCCATAAGTCTCCTCAACCTGGATTAAGTGTTAAACGCGCTCTTGTCTTTACAGTTTCGGTATTATTCCTGATTCTCCCATTATGGTTTGTCGAATTCGTCAAAGACCACAGAATCATCATCAGTGAAAATGGTTCGGTCGTTCAAGCTTTTCCAAAGAATACCATCATTTGGCAGAATAGATGGGATAAGCTTATTAGCCAAGGCCGGCTGACGGACTATCGGGAACGCTATGTTAGGGTCGCGATGAGCGCACACCCCATCACGGATAATCCGAAAGTCAGGTCTCTAAAATACAGTATCAGTGTTAAAAGCTACGAAAGCCCAGAGGCTCTTATCGCACTAGAGTCGGTTGTTGGTAAATATACCTATGCAATGGGCATAGATCCCACTACAAACAGTGATGAAAAAGCAAAAATAACCAACAAGATCCGTTTTCTTCTCTTTGAGTTCAATGAGAAGAAGAGTAAAGATCTTGCAACTCTCTATAATCCTCTTGATGATGCTCAGCAGGCCAGATTCAAAGCAATGGTCAAGGAATCTATAGGCACGCAATTGACTGGTATTGGTTGCTATCTCGATTACGTCGCCTTCGATATTGGCGAGTGATTCTTCTTTTCAGCCAAGCGCGCTCCAACCGGGGCGCGTTTTTTATTACTTTCTTAAATAAGTTCAAAACAAAAAAATCGCTGTTCTGCGGTTTTTTGTTTTGAATTAGTTTCACACCTATCTCGCAAACTCTACCGTTCTTGTTTCACGAATGACAGTAACCTTGATTGCGTGCAGATTAGTTGTACACATCGTGATTCCCAATAACAAGAAGAGAAATCTCGTCTTTTGAGACATATTCAAATACAATTCGGTCTTTGTAGTTAACTGAAAAACTGAGTGTACCCTTGAGTTTTCCGTGGAGTTTATGGATTTTTAAGGCAGCATGATTTTTTTCGTGTTTGAGGAGTTCGATTTTTTCAATAACTTCATCTTGGGCCGCAGGGCTCAGTTTTTTGATTTGACGAATAAATTGTGGCTTGTAGTAGATATTTAGCATGAATGTTGAGCTGATTCAAACTAAATCTTCTTCATGAGATCACGGAGATTGCCTTTGAGATTTGGTTCACGTTGAGCCTCAAGTACCGCATTGACGGCTTGTTCCTCAGCGAAGTAGGTGAGGGCGCGACGTACCGCGTCGGCTTTGTTTGAAGCCCTACCACTCTTTACGAGGCTTTCTATGAAGGCTGCAAGTTCGGATGAGATTGGTATAGATAGTGTTGTCATATGTATGATGATTTAATATGATATTATCATATACTTATCTGATGGGTATGTCAATGTAAACAAAAAATCACCAGCTATTTGGTGATTTTTTGTGTCTAATTAGTTTCACACCTATCTCGCAAACTCTACCGTTCTTGTTTCACGAATGACAGTAACCTTGATTTCACCAGGATACTTGAGATCCTTTTCGATTTTGAGTGCTATATCACGCGCCAATGTCTTTGCTTCGAGATCGCCCATTGCTTCTGGCTTCACGAATATGCGGATTTCACGGCCGGCTTGGAGGGCATATGACTTTTCGATACCAGGGAATGAATTGGCAGTTGCTTCGAGATCAGCGAGACGCTTGAGGTAATTCTCGACATTGTCGCGACGAGCTCCTGGACGAGCACCAGAGATAGCGTCAGCAGTCTGAACGATACGTGATTCGACTGTTTCATACGGATATTCTTCATGATGAGCCTGCATCGCTTTGATGATTTCTTCAGGGGCACCAAACTTTTGCAAGATACGACGACCGATCTCAACGTGAGTACCGGCAACTTCATGGTCGAGTGCTTTTCCAAGGTCATGAAGAAGGGCGCCAGCCTTTGCGACTTGAACATTCGCACCAATTTCTTCAGCAATCATTCCTGCAATGTGTGCCATTTCTACTGAGTGTTGCAAAACATTCTGGCCATAACTGGTACGGAAGTAGAGACGTCCGAGAATGAGGAGTATACGTGGATCGAGGCCGATGACACCACATTCGTATGCAGCAGCTTCACCTTTTTCCTTGATTGTTTTATTGATATCTTGTTTTGCTTTTTCAACAACTTGTTCTATTTTTGCAGGCTGAATACGACCATCCTTGATAAGTTCGAGGAGGGCAATACGAGCGGTGTGGCGACGAACTGGATCGAATGATGAGATAGTGATTGCTCCAGGAGTATCGTCAACCATGACTTCAACGCCAGTAATACGTTCGAAAGCCTTGATGTTACGACCTTCCTTACCAATGATTTTGCCTTTAACGTCATCACTAGGGATTTCAACAATTGATGACATAACATCAGAAGCAACTGATGAAGCGAGGCGCTGAATAGAAACAGCAAGAATATCCCTCGCTTTTCCTTCGAGAGTTTCTTCACCTTGGGCCTCGAGTTTATTCATGCGAACGAGCAAATCTTCCTCACTTTGCTTTTCGACGATAGTCATAAGTTCTTTCTTCGCGTCATCCTTTGAAAGTTGAGATATTTTCTCGAGAGCCTGTAAACGATCCGATTCGAGTTTCTCGGCTTTTTCACGAATAGTCTTGATTTCTGAGACACGTGTTTTGATAAGTTCGACTTCTTTGTCGATATCAGTTTGACGTTTATCAAGCAAATCCTCTTTTTTTATGAGGCGATCCTCTGTATGGTGGATTTTGTCTTCTTTTTCTTTTACTTCTATCCTCGCTTCATCGAGTATTTTGTGAGCTTTTGTCTCAGCGTCAGCGGTGATCTTTTTGGATTCTTCCTTGGCGGCAAGGAGCATCTCCTTGATTTCAAGTTCCATAGAACCCTTTTTTCCTAAAGAAATGATCAAACGCAGATAGTAACCAAGAGCAATGCCTACAACTCCCGCGATGGAGAGGTACAGTGCAACTTCTTTGAGTGACATATGCGGTGTGGACCCGCTCTTTTGAGGCTAAGGTGAAAGTAACGTATGAGTCTTTGTCTGTAACTGAATGATGGTATGTGTCATAAGTTGGAATATCACGAAATTCTTAAAAAAGCGGAATCAAAATTAAAATTTGGTAACACTCGTATAGTATAACTAATTTAATGACTACGCAAGTTTCAGTTTTTCCGTAAAATTGGGCATGTATATGTGTGTGTTGGTAATTTTGTAATAAAAATGGCGACCAATATGGCCGCCGTGCTACGAATTGTGATGTTACTGGCGCTGGTGTGGTGCAGCTCCGGGATGATTTCGGTCAAAAAATGCACATTTTTCGCGAGCAGAGATATCACCAGTGAGATCACCAACATCCTTGCCGGGATATATATCATGAACGATAACCACCATGAGGTCGTTTTCATTCTTGAGATCAAAAACGAGGGTAATTTGGTTGGTGAGGGGCGCGGGCATATTCCTTCTCTCGGGTTTCACCTTATATGCAAGACTTCTGGGGGTTGGTCTAAATCTTATCAAGTCCCGACCAAAGTATTTGCTCAAATCATTAGTGAGAGACCAACCAACCTCGTAAGAGTAGCGAATCGTGCAACTCTGATTGCTGAAATCTTCTTCATCGATTGCCTGCTGAATGCACGTGATGAATGTCTTCAAGACGAATGTATCACCGAGAAGTTTTTCGACACGGTCCCATATCTTGAAATTGCCAGCAAACCGACGATTTTTTCCACGAAAGCATGTTCCTTTGAACTTTTGTTCCGTTTTTATTCCGACAATGATACGCACCTGCTTACCGCAGGGGAGTTCTTTTGTAATAACCATATCGTTTCCTTATTTCAAATTGACTTGCAATAACGTACCATTCAATGTATATTATGTCAACAATTCATTAGTAGTCAGTGTGGTATAGTTTCTATATATTCATCAATTCAATTAAATATTATGTTAATTCCAACCGTTATTGAAAAATCTAGTTTTGGTGAGCGCGCGTATGATATTTATTCACGTCTTTTGAAAGACAGTATTATATTTTTGGGCGGACCAATCGATGATCATACTGCAAATCTTATTATCGCCCAGCTTTTATTCTTGCAATCTGAAGACCCAAAGAAAGAAATTTCTCTTTATATCAATTCACCAGGAGGTTCTGTCACGTCTACTCTTGCCATTATTGATACCATGAATCATATCAAGAATGACGTTTCGACAGTTTGTGTAGGAATCGCCGCATCGGGTGCAGCTCTCATTCTCTCGGCAGGAACAAAAGGCAAGCGTATGGTTTTACCAAATGCTGAAGTCATGATTCATCAACCGCTTGGAGGTGCAGAAGGTCAGGCATCTGATATTGAGATCAGTGCAAAACATATTTTAAAGACTCGCATGAACTTGAATAAGATTCTCGCTAAAAATACTGGACAGACTCTTGCAAAGATTGAAAAGGACGTTGATCGTGATTTCTTCATGGATGCTGAAGAAGCAAAGAAGTACGGCATCATTGACCAGGTTGCAGGGGGAAAGAAATAAGGCGATGCCAATACGCAAATGCATGCGAATGACGCGAATACGTCACAAGCATACGAGGGTTTTATTTGCGTAATTCGCGTCCATTCGTAATTTGCATCGATATTATGCGCATACACCGTTTCTACACAACTGAAGTAATAGGAAATAAAACAGAGTTTACGATTAGCTCGGCTGACTTGGTGAATCAGGTCCGTCGAGTTTTTCGTTTGAAGTCTGGGGATTTTGTAATTGTATTTGATGGTTCAGGATCTGATTATGAATGTAGTATCGTCGATTTCGGTAAAGATACTATTTCCTTGAATGTCGTTTCCGCACGAAGAAGTCATTATATGCCAACTCGTGATGTGTATTTGTACGCAGCGGTCGTGAAAAAAGATACATTTGAATGGATAGTCGAGAAAGCTACAGAACTCGGTGTCACACACATTATTCCTGTAATGGCTGAACGTAGTGAAAAGAAGTCCTTGAATGAGGAACGACTCAAAAAAATTGCCATTGAAGCAAGTGAACAGTCTGGAAGAGGTAGTGTGCCTATCATCTATCCAATTGTTACATTGAAGGAGGCTCTTTGTGTCACCCCGTCGAAGGACGGGGTCCAGGAGAAAGAACATAATTCTGAGTCGGTGACTCTGGATTCCGGCCTGCGCCGGAATGACGATTTACAATGCGTTGCATTTCACACTGATGCACCAGCTTTTTCTAAGTCAGATATTACGTCAGATGTTTCACTGGGACTTTTCATAGGTCCAGAAGGTGGCTGGTCAGCAGATGAGATCACCATGTTTCACAGTCATGAAATTCCTACCAAATCCCTCGGCAATCAGGTTTTGAGGGCTGAAACTGCTGCGGTCGCTGCTCTCTCGGTTGTGATATTGGGTAATTAATAGAGTTTCACCTTGTTTGGAGTAAAACCTTAAATATGTGTTTCATACAAAAACAGCGAGAATTGATCTCGCTGTTTTTGTATAGATAAAATGTGTTACTTGATAACTTCTAGACCAACCAGTTTTCTAGCAGTATCACCCTCTGCTCCGTTACCACAAGCTAATTCAGCAATTTCCCGCATTCCTCGGAGATATCCCATGCATGCAGCTTGTTTTTTGCCATACTCTGTCCATTTTTCAGTTGGGATTAAGCTTTTTAGATCTTCGAGCATAGAAGCAATAAAGACAAATTCATCTGAATCAAAACGTACTTTGTAGTCTCTGATAAATTGTAATGTGTGATCGATTTGTTCGGTACAAGATTTTTTTGATTTTTCAATGTAATCTGCAAGATATTTCTCGCGTACCTCATCAGTTACGACTCCTTGAAAAGAGTCGACACCAAGCCATGCATCATATGTGTGTGGATTTTTGATGATTTCGTCGAGCATCCCTGCACGGTTTGTTGAAACTATACCTTTTTCATCATCCAAGATATCTTTGATGGTTATTTTAAGTCTAAGCATATCTCTAAAGCCGTGTTCGGCCTCGAATGTTCGTTCGCGTCTGATTACTTCAAGATTGGCGTCTGTCTCAAGGATGTCTTCAGGCTTTTCGTGTTGCTGACTAGTACCTCGCTCATGTAAGCTAAATTCTTTCATTGTATAGTGTTAGTTTTATAAACCTATTTTTATTATACAACATCATATTTGTGAATAGTAGCTTGGAAAATTCAATCAAAAAACCGACAAGGGTAGACCTTGTCGGTTTTTTATTACTTGAATGCGTATTATTTTTCTGAAGACTCCAAAAACTGAAATACTTTCTCATTCGTAAGTACCGTTTCTGCATAGGTACCAGCCTGTTCACGGTCAGCGTCCTTATAGTGTTCAACAATATGATTTACTTCCTCTTCGATCTCTTCAGTTGTAGGGGCAATTTTCTCTACGCGTGCGATTTCATTCAAGACAAGCTGGAGCTTCGCTTTCTTTTCTGAGTGAGGTCTCCACTCTTTACGGAGGTCTTCGAGTGATTTCTTGGCGTGCTTGAGATAATCATCCATTTTGACTCCCATGCGCTGAACATCTGCATCAAATTGTGCTTGAGTTCTGTTGAGTTCACTTTCAATCATGATTTCAGGCAATTCAACCTCTGTTTTTTCTGCAATTGCATCAGCGATACGAATACGTGTTTTTTCGTTTGCTTGATCACGCTTGTTTTCGGCAATCATATCAGAAAGCTTATTCTTGAAATCAGGAATGTCACTAAAATCACCAAGTGTCTTTACGAATGCATCAGTAAATTCTGGCATAGCGGCTTCAACAGCTTTCTCGTGCTCCTCAGGTGTCATTTTTTCATGATCATGACCTTCATGTGAAGCATGAGACTTACGAATACGAAGAATTGAATCTTCAATGTCCTTCTCGGTTACCTTGAGTTCAGAAGGATCGTTCTTCTTGATTTCAGCTTGTGCAATCTTCTTGTAGTCAGGTAATTTCAATTCAGGAATGACAGCAGTAGTTATTTTGAATTCCAAAGGATTACCTTTGGCGAGTTTGGTTACACCAATAGTTGGTTTGCCGATGGCGTCGAGCTTGTTGTCGATAATAATATCGAGATATGCCTTTGAAAGTGCAAGTTCAGCCATTTCTTCGAGTATTGCCATATCACCAACCTTAGAGACGAGAATATTCTCAGGAATATTACCTTTGCGGAAACCATCAACACTAACCATATTGTTGATATTTTTGAGGGCTTGGGTACGGAATGTTTCTAATATCTCACTTGAAATAGAGCCATTGATTTCTACCTGAGCTTTTTCAAGCTTTTTAATATCTGCAGTCGAATACGACTTTGAGGTTTGTGTTGTTTTTGTCATGAAAGAGAGTGTACATGAAGAGGGGAAATGGAGCAAGAAAAAAAGGGCTTACGTATTTTGAAACGTAAGCCCTTGTGTTAATACATTCGAGTGACGTCATATTCCCGAAACCACGATGGACGATCTTCAGGGCGAAGGTGTCCATATCTATGGTAGGCATCTAGTTGTCGTTCATGCCAGGCATCCCTCTCCCTTTTCCATTCCTCTTCGTTTTCTTGACGTCTCTTTGCTTCTGCTTGCCTTAATTTTTGCTTAAGCTTATTCCTTTTGACCCTCCTCTTTAATTCTTCTGCACTTACTAATTTTATACCAAGGACAGTTACAGTTTTGGTAGTTTTTCTCGATTTTGTACGCATATTTTTTCCTTATTTGCAAATATATTGGTTTTTAGGTTACTAGCTCGGGGTTCTACTATATCAGTTTACTTTTCAGGACATATTTCCGTGAATTCTGATAGAGTCACTTAAATATACCAAGTTCATAAGCCCTACCCTCTACTCTTCCTGCGTTTGAGGCGTAGTAGCGTTCCCGTTTGAAGGCAATGTCATCTTTAATTCCCTTTAGACTCACTGGTTCAATCTCAAACTCTTCGCACAATTTCTTAATTGCCCGCTTTTGTCTTGCTTTGACAATGAGTTTACGCCTTTTTTCGATCTCAAGACTCTCTGCTGTTCGAACTCTTACATGTAATACGTTTGTCCAACGAGGTATTTTCGCCATAAGTATTTTTTATTTGTTTGTTAAGTTGCTAATGGTTCGCTTCAAATAATGACTCGAATATCAATATCTGTCACATTTGTTAGACATATATTGATTTTTTGTAAAATAAGTCTTAATATATATGTATTAGTCTTGTCTAAAAAATAGACACAATTATATGGCTCAAAATATAGAACTAACTAATAAGCTAATGGAAATAGGTCTCAGTAAGATAGAGACTAGTGTATATTTAGCTATGCTTTCATTGGGTGAAACGACGGTTATGAAAATATCTCATGCATCAGGAGTTAAAAGATCAACAATATATCCGATAATAGAAAATCTTCGAAATCTGGGCTTGGTAACAATAAAAAATAAAGGATTTAAAAAAGTGTACGTTGCCGAAAATCCAACTCGACTTGCTACTATTATAAATAGAAAACAAGAAGATTTATTGAGTATATTGCCGGCATTGAAGTCGATGTATAGTCTTGAAGGTAAGGATATTCTCATAAAGACCTATGAAGGAGTCGATGCAATGAAATCAGTTTATGATGAATTGCTTACTGAACTGAGAAATCATGATGAATATTTAGTCATAGGTGATCCGGAAAGATGGGATTTGCATGCAAAGGATTATTTCAAAGGCTTTATCAAGAAGCGCTTAAAAATTGATCTTGAAGTAAGACTATTATTGAGCAACTCACAGACAGCGGAGGATTACTTGAGGTTTCAAGATAATTTTAAAGAAAAAGTAAGGATCTTACCGAAGAATTACATTATTGATTCAAATGTAATTATTACGAAAAATAAAATTATTATGCATCAACTTGATAATGTGGCTGTTACGATAGTAATAGAGAGTCGATCAGTAATAAGTCTGCAGAAAAATTTATTTGAGATGTTGTGGAACTTCTGCGAAAAATAAAAAACACCGGAGTGTTCCGGTGTTTTTTATTTTTGCGTAGTATTTATTAGAAACTCTGACTATTCAACCCATTTGAAGATGAGTTGAGGTCATTTTGCAATGAATTTACATCATCAGCTGTATTGGTAACGGTCTTTACTGTAGTTGTTGTTTCTGTGGTTGTGTCACTTGGAAGTACTTGCTGATTCATACGTGAAGCAAATATATACAAAGCACCAATGATCAGGATGAGTACGATAACAAGGGTCGCAATGATGGGACCTACTTTCTTATGACCATTCTCTGATTGTGTTTGTGTTGTATCCATGTGTGTTTATATTATACAGTATTATTGATTTTGTGCTCCTTGTGGAGAAGTACTCGAAGTGCTCGTTGCTGTTTCTTTGTCACCGAAATCAAGTCCCATTGCATGAGCGATCGCACGAACAACATCTACGAGGGCATCATGAGCGGCTTTATTTGCTTTGATTGCAGCGTCAGCTATTTCACGAGGTCGAACCATTTCTACAGTTGTAGTCGCTGTCGATGAAGCTGTTGGTGTGTAGGCCTTGAATGTAGCGAGAGCTTGTTCGGCTGTTGCTATCTTTGTATCAGCAACCACAAGAAGGCTCTTTGCCTGATTCATATCACGTCCATCCTGTTCTGATTTTGTAATACGAGAGTTTACACGTTCACGGATTTGTTTGAGATTTTGTATTGCAATGTCGAGCTGTTTTGAAAGAGCTTCCTTACGTACAGCAAATTCATCCTTGCGAATTTCTTTTCTGATATCCTTGCGATCTTGTGATGAAGACGCATTTCTCATGTCTTCACGACCTTGTTGGCGAATATCTTGAATTTGTTCACGACGATCACTTCGGGTACTTGAAGCACGTTCATCTCTAAAAGTTTTATCATCACCTGGTCCACGAAATTCACGGCCATCTGGAGTATTTGAGGCATCTTTCATATCAGGAAATGGTCGAGTGCTCGAACCTATTCCTCCACGATTTTCCAATCGCTGATTTCTCACATTTTCATTTTGTCCAATATTTCCTCCAAGTTTCTCACGGAGCATTCGTGGTAATACTTGACCCACTGGTGCCACTGGAGGTTGTCCCACTGTTGAAGGTTCAGTTTGAGTCGATGAAGCCTCATTTTCTTGCGCATGTATTGCACCTGGAAGTACAAGAATGAGCGCTAAGGCTATGTATATATAGTGTTTTTTCATTGTAATGTATTAGTTTCGTAAGTGATGACACGTATCGTGTCAGACAAGCAGTATACCATGAATACATGCTCAATAATGTAGAGTAAAACCCGCTCGGTTGAGCGGGTTTGTGAAGATTATAGACACTGTTATTTTTTGAATTCCTGCATAACGCGATTCCAGTATTCTGCCTGGCGACGATACTGACCTTCGCGCAATCCTCCCATGTGGGTGATTTTGAGCATGATCTGCTCAAAGACGTAAGTGGTGGTGTCTTTTTCAAGAAAGAACTCATCCTCGAATTCAACTGGTTTTCCGAGGCCAAGAGCTGGATCCGTAAGGACGATTTTGATTTTGAGATACTCCTTACTTCCCTTGTATGCCCACTGTTGAATAGTAATGACTTTGACTATTTGTTCATCGTCGCCGAGCTTTTCAAGCACCGCGGTGATCCCGTCGTCAATTGACCGGACGACCTCGTTACTCAATTTGCCTTTGCCACTCCCTCTATCTATTGTGATTTTCGCCATATGCTTCCATACCTTTCTGTGGGGTTAGACCCCTTTTGTTTCTGCATTTTGATGGTGCAGTGCCATTCACGATACTACTCTTTGTGTAGAAAAAGACAAGGGTAGACCTTGTCAGAATGAGTCCAAACAAAAAATGGCTCACGTTGAGCCATTTTTTGTTCACTTGGTTCGTTCAAGGGTAGGCCTTGTCGATTACCAGAGGTGGTGTGTCATGACGAATCCGACGATGAGCAATGCGACAATGTTCAAAATCTTAATCATTGGGTTGATAGCAGGACCAGCTGTGTCCTTGTAAGGATCACCAACAGTGTCACCAGTAACTGCTGCCTTGTGAGCATCAGAACCTTTGCCACCGAAATTACCAAGCTCAATATATTTCTTTGCATTGTCCCATGCACCTCCACCTGAAGTCATAGAAACTGCAACGAAGAGACCAGTGATGATAGAACCAACGAGGAGTCCACCAAGAGCGATCGGTCCGAGTATGAGACCAACGACAATAGGAGCAAGAACAGGGATAAGAGCAGGGATAATCATTTCTTTGATTGCTGCACTTGTCACAATGTCGACTGCGCGAGCGTAATCAGGCTTTGCTGTTCCTGCCATAATTCCTGGAATTTCCTTGAATTGGCGGCGAACTTCTTCAACAACTTTTCCTGCAGCCTTACCAACAGCTTCCATAGAGAGAGCTGCAAAGTAGTAAGGGAGAAGACCTCCGATGAAGAGACCAACGATAACCTTTGGATCACTCAAATTGAATGAAAGACCACCGGTAGCTTCGGTATATGAAGCAAAGAGTACGAGTGCTGCGAGACCTGCTGAACCGATAGCGTAACCCTTGGTAACAGCCTTTGTAGTGTTTCCAACAGCATCCAATGGATCAGTAACATCACGAACTTCCTTTGGAAGGTGTGACATTTCAGCGATACCACCAGCATTGTCTGTGATAGGGCCATATGCGTCGATAGCAACAACGATACCTGCCATAGAGAGCATACTCATTGCTGCAATAGCGATACCGTAGAGTCCTGCAAAATGATATGCAACCAAGATACCAACAACGATAGTGAGCAATGGGCCCGCTGTTGATTTCATTGAGATTGCGAGACCTTGAATGATATTTGTTCCATGTCCAGAAACTGAAGCCTGTGCGATAGAACGTACTGGCTTGTAATCTGTAGATGTGAAGTATTCAGTGATCCACACAAGGAGAGCGGTTACAACCAATCCTACTAATGTACAGTAGAATATTGACAAATAGTCATATGTTGTACCGTTGTCTTTCATAAGTAATTTTGTGATCGGTTCGAATACGATTGCAGCAATGATTCCTGCAACTACGAGACCCTTGTACATAGAACCCATGATGTTCTGTGACTTACCCATGCGAACGAACCATGTACCGATGATAGAAGCGATGACAGCAACACCTCCAAGAGCGAGAGGGTAGATCAAAGCACCTTCGAATCCCTTGAATATAGTAGCTCCGAGCATCATGGCAGCAATAGTTGTCACTGCATATGTTTCGAAGAGGTCAGCGGCCATACCTGCACAGTCACCAACGTTATCTCCAACGTTGTCAGCGATAACACCTGGGTTACGTGGATCATCTTCAGGAATACCAGCTTCAACTTTTCCAACGAGGTCAGTACCTACGTCAGCTGCTTTGGTAAAGATACCTCCACCAAGACGAGCGAATACTGAAATCAAACTTGCACCGAAGGCAAGACCAATGAGTGAGGTAACATCGTGTGTGATAGCGAAGAAACCAGTAACACCGAGAAGTGCAAGACCGACGACGAGGAGTCCAGTAACTGCACCACCATTGAATGCAACAGCAAGTGCTGCGGCAAGACCTGTGCGAGCTGCTTCTGCTGTACGAATGTTACTGCGAACAGAAACGTTCATGCCGATGTATCCTGCAAGAGCTGAAAGGAGTGCACCGATAAGGAAACCGATAGCAGTTGTCCAATTCAAGGCAAAACCAAGGATGACAAAAAGAACAACAGCAATCATGCCGATAGTTCTGTATTGGCGATTCAAATAAGCTTTGGCACCAGCTTGGATAGCTGCAGCAATCTCACGCATTTTGTCATTACCGGTAGGTTTCTTCATGATCCATGAGATCAAGAATGCACCGTAGGCAATAGCGATAACTGATGAAATAAGGGCGAATATAACGTACGAATTCATATAATATACTTTTATTATTGATTGATAATATTGTTAATACAGTGGCACTAATATAGTAGAAAAAAGGTAAATTAGCAAGATAAATAGCCTTTATTTTGCTTCTTCAACTTTCTCTTCCTCATCTTCATCTGATTCATCTTCACTTTCTCCGGCTGACTTGATATCTATTTTCCAACCAGTAAGTTTTGCTGCAAGACGAACATTCTGACCACCTTTACCGATAGCGAGTGATTGTTCATCTTCAGTAACAGTAACAACTGCGCGATGATCTTTCTCTGATAATTCAAGACTGATAACTTCTGCAGGAGAGAGTGACTCTTCAATAAAGAGTGCAGGATCTTCATTCCATTCGATGATGTCGATCTTTTCACCAGAAAGTTCACTGGTAACTGTCGAAACACGTACACCACGCTGACCAACGAGAGAACCAATCGGATCAATGTGTGCATCGTGAGATACAACAGCGATCTTTGAACGTGAACCAGCTTCACGAGCAATGGCCTTGATCTCAACAGTGCCTGAAGCGATCTCCGGAGCTTCTGTCTCGAACAATTTTGCGAGGAATTTTGGATGTGAGCGTGAAAGTTTCAAGACAATACCCTTTGGTGACTCTTCAACTGCAAAGAGATATGCGCGAATACGGTCACCAGTCTTCCAACGTTCGCTCGGAATCTGTTCTTCATAAGGGATAACACCAACTGCACGACCCATGTCTATGTATACAACACCGCGTTCAACGCGTTCGACAGTTCCTGCGACAATTTCTCCTTCTTTGGCACCATATTCACCCATGACTGAAACTTTTTCAGCTTCACGGATCTTCTGAATGATGATTTGCTTTGCTGTTTGTGCTGCAATACGACCGAAATCAGCCTTTGGTTCGAGTGGGAATACGAGTTCATCACCAATCTGAGCATCACGCTTTATCTTCTTGGCGTCTTCGAGGAGCATATGTTGTTCGTTGTTGAAACGAATCTTAATATCATCAACATGAGTATCCTTGAGGTTTTCCTCAGGCTCTTCATCTCCTTCCATGATGACTTGATTGCGATCAACCACGATTTTTACTTGCCAAAATTCGACTCCACCACTGTTCTGGTCGAATGAGGCGCGAACGATCTGGCCTTTTTTGCCATATTCTTTCTTGTATGCAGTCGCAAGTGACATAGCGATAGCCTCGAGAGTCTTTTCGCGGGGGATACCGCGCTCTTCTTCGAGCTGATCGACGACTGAGTTGATTACTTTGAGGTCAAACATATATTTTATTGTTATTCTGTTGTTATTAAATTTTCTTGCTAAAAGGCTTTGTTTGAGGCGCTTTTAAGCAAAATGTCCGCCGGTGGGCGAACAGTGACTAACGAGAATAATATAGCATAAATAAGGGTATATGCAATAGATGTTCATATTATTTGTCGTGGTCGTATTGTTTCTATATTTGAATGTTATTAGTAAATTATTTTATTTCTTGTATCTTTCCATCTTTGAATATAAGGGATTCAACGGGAATAGAAACAGTTTGATCTTGTTTGTATTTGAAATCAATAATAGCTGTATTAGTTTTTGTCCCAATAAGTTTTTCTTTTAGTCCGTCAATCTTCATGTTGTTTGATTGTAATCCGTTGATAAGATTAGTTGCTATTGAATAACCGAGTGCAGCATACATATCAGGCTCTTTGCTATATTTTTCTTTATAGACTTTGGTGAAATCAGATTGAAATTCTGGTGAAATGTGTCCAGGGAGATAAATTCCTTCAGCAACCGTGCCAAGCTCCTTCAATTTTTCTTCTGTGGCATCAAAAACCGATAAGATTGGTCCGTTATAACCCAAACTTCGGAGTTGTTTCAATATAATGTAACCTTCGTCTGGCAATGAGGCAGTATATATACCGTCAACTCCGGCCGCTTTCATTTTTGTAATGATTGTTCTGAAATCTCTATCACCCTGTTTCATTCGATCACTTGCAATCAACGAATATCCTCCAGGATTTTGATTTTCTTTAAGATTTTTTTCTATTAAATCCCCAAGTTCACCACTTTGTGTGATAAATCCTAGTTTTTTAATGTTGAGACTCATTATCGATTTAACTCCACTCATTGTCTGGTCAGGGATGCTTGGGTACGTACAAAATATTTGTGGATATTTTTGGAATCTATCATCACAGAGCGTAATACCGAGCATAATTTCATTTTGTTTTAGTATTGGAGCAATAGACATGATCTGATCTGGACCAAAAGGTCCAATAAATATGTGAACATCATTAACGCTTGTCAGTTTCTGGTACGCAGACAATGCTTTTTTTGGTTCGATACCACCATCTTCATACATAAATGTGATGTGCGTGTCGCCAATGTTTTTAGCGGCCATATCTATTCCACGTCTTACATTTTCACCAAGCTCCGCTACATTCTCTGAAAGGGGAATAATCACCCCAACTTGTACGGCGTTAGTTTTTTCTTTGTTTTGATTTGTAAGTACGTACAGTCCACCTGCAACTACTACGAGTATCAATACATACGAGGTAATTTTTTTCATAGTTTTGTTTTTATGCGTTACATAGCTAACCATAGTAAAAGTGACGTTTTTGGACAACATATGCATAAATTACACTATATGTCCTTGAAAAATATCACTTAATATGCAATTATTATGACGTTCTTGACGTCACTTATGAAAATGCTATCAGAAAAATTAGCCGGTATATTTAATTTGAGTCCCTATGAGGCTCGAGTATTTATGGCATTATCTAGCTTTGAAAAGGCTAACATATCACAAGTAGCACGAGCTTCAAGTATAGCGAGAACAGCAGTGTATCCTGCTATTAAATCTCTTTTAGCAAAAGGCCTCATATCTTCTGTGTTAACTGGTGGACGTAAACACTATAAAGCACTTGATCCACATCAACTTGAATCTGTTTTTGAATGGAAAAAAAGAGACCTTTCTTTTTTGATTACAGAATTATCCAAGCATGTTCCAGAAACAAATGAGCAATTTGAAGTTTTATTTTATCCAGGGAAAAATGGTCTAAATACTGCGGCAGAGACTTTTCTTAAGGCAACCAAATCAAAAATGTGGAGGACGTTTGAGAATTCTGTAGTCAATCAACCCGCTTTGGAATTTTATCAGTTAGAGGATTTCATCAATCGACGTGTAAATAAGGGTATAAAAGCGAAAGTTATCATGACTCTTAACATGATGTATCCTTTTTTACGTGAACGATTGTCAAAAGATTATGAAGAATTGCGCGAAACTATCTTGGTTCCAGAAAAAAATTTTCCATTTAGAGTTGTTATAGCGATAAATGAAGATAGTACAGTGATTCTTTCCGGTGAAGATGTTATTTTCGGTGCAGTAATCAAAAATGTCCAAATTGCACAAACTTTGTCGACTATTCACGAGATGATTTGGACGAGATACAAGGTTCAATAATGGGCATCAGCTTTATAAATGTTCTTGTTCACATTTATTGAGGTATTTAAGATGATATTTCTGCTATAATATAGGTACATTTCGTCCTTTAACCCCTTACCCATTTACATGCTCATCGAAGATACACAGCTCTATAAATTCATCCTCGATTCAGGCCTTGTTTCAAAAGAGGATCTTGAAATTGCGAAGAAAGAAGCTCAAGAAATATCTACAAAAACAGGTACCGAAAAAAACCTCGGAGATATATTGGTTACCAGTGGCAAGATTACCGCTGATAATTTGCGACGTATGCAGGCATATGTGCTCGGTATTCCATTTGTGAATCTCAAAGGAAATAAGATTCCATTTGAAATACTCTCTATTATTCCAGAACCGATTGCTCGAACACACAATATTGTTGCCTTCAAGAAAGATGCTGACACGCTCGAGGTGGCAATGCTCGATGTAAATGATTTGTCTGCTATTGATTTCATAAAAAAGAAAGCAAATCTCAAGATTCAACCACGTCTTACAGATTCAGACTCTATCAAAGAGACTCTTGTGCAATACCAAAAGAGTTTAAAAGCAGAATTCGGTGATCTTATTCAAAAGGAAACAGATAATTTGAAATTGAGTGCTGAAGAAAATGGCGAAGCTGTTTCTGCGGCTGATATCAAAAAGATTGCTGAAGATTTACCAGTTGTTCGTATCGTTGATACACTTATCAAGCATGCCATTTTGCAAAATGCTTCAGATATTCACATTGAACCTATGGAAGATCAGGTATTGGTTCGTTATCGTATCGATGGAATGTTGCATGATGCCATGGTGCTTCCGAAACAAGCAGGTCCTTCAGTCTCTGCGCGTATCAAAGTTCTCTCTGATCTCAAATTGGATGAAAAACGTTTGCCACAAGACGGTCGTTTCAAGGTTCAAGCGGGTGACAATGAAAAAGTTTCATTCCGCGTCTCTATTTTGCCGACATATTATGGTGAAAAGTTAGTTATGCGTTTGCTCAGAGAAAATGTGTCTGGATTTACTCTTGAATATCTCTGTTTTCACGGAGAAGCTCTCGAGCATGTTCACAAATCTTTGAAACAATCTACCGGAATGATTTTGACAACAGGTCCTACCGGTTCAGGTAAAACAACAACGTTGTATACCATGTTGGATTTGCTCAATACTCCCGATGTGAACATTTCAACTATTGAAGATCCTATTGAATATCAGATGAAGCGCATCAATCAGACCCAGGTTCGTCCAGATATTGGTTTTAGTTTTGCACAGGGAATACGTACTCTCGTTCGTCAGGACCCAAATATCATCATGGTGGGGGAAATTCGTGACAATGAAACAGCTGCTTTGGCAGTGAATGCCGCACTGACTGGTCACCTCGTTCTTTCAACATTGCACACGAACTCAGCTGCAGGAGCAATTCCACGTCTTCTCGATATGAAAGTTGAACCATTCTTGCTTGCATCAACAGTCAACGTGGTTATAGGGCAAAGACTTGTTCGCCGTTTGACTGATGCCAAGCAACAATATTTTTTGAGTAAAGCGGAACTTGCCCAACTCGAGAAGACGGTCAATTTGAATAAAGTATTTGATGCTCTCAAAGCTGAAAAAATCTTGAAAGATGGTGATACCTGGGCAAAAATTCCATTTTATAAAAAGAATGCAAGTTCAGAAGATGATGGTTTCAAGGGTCGTGTAGGAATTCATGAAGTATTGGTCATGAGTCCAACAATTAAAGAATTGATCATGAAGAATGCCACATCAAGTGATATTGATATTCAAGCAAAGAAAGAGGGTATGCTTAGTATGCTCGAAGACGGTATATTCAAATGTGTTCAAGGGTTAACCACTATCGAGGAAGTGCTTCGTGTGGTATCTGAATAATATATACGGTAGAGAATCTTGAGGCTGATCATTTTTAACTTTTCATTTTTCACTGTAAACTTACACTAATGTCACATTTTATTTTCAGAGCAAAAACTGCAGCAGGTGAAGTGTATGAGAATCAGCTTGATGCGGCTGATCGCTATGAGTTGTATCAGATCATACGCAACAATGGTGATGAACTTATTTCAGCTGAGGAGCATGCAGCAAAGAAAAATGTTTCATTAGGTTCAATCAATCTTTTCCAGCGCGTAAATGCTGCAGACAAAATAAATTTTGCTCGAAATTTGAGTTCAATGCTCGCAGCCGGACTCGCCCTATCTCGCGCACTTTCTGTGCTCGAACGTCAGGCTCGTACTCCATTGTTGAAGACAATACTTGCCGATCTATCACTTAGTATTAGTAAAGGTATGACATTTGCTGATGCATTATCGAAGCATCCAAAGATTTTTCCAAATCTCCTCATCTCAATGGTGCATGCTGGAGAACAGGGAGGATCTCTGTCAGATACATTGAAAATTGTTGCTCTACAAATGGAAAATGCCAATTTATTGACCAAGCGTATCAGAGGGGCACTCATATATCCTGCGGTAATTATTTGTTTGATGATTGTTATTGCTATCTTGATGTTTATATTCGTTATTCCAACATTGCTCAAAACATTTACTGAACTCAATGTGCAACTTCCATGGACAACGCAGATCCTTTTGGATATTAGTAATCTCGTAAAATATCAGGGTATTTGGGTATTTCTTGCATTGATTGCACTCGGTTTCGGTTTGTACAAATGGATCCGCACTCCTTCGGGAAAGAGCACGCTCGATAGTCTTATTTTAAAAATTCCTATTATCGGCCCATTGTCAAGAGAAGTGAATGCGGCTCGAACATCCCGCACGCTTTCTTCATTGCTTCAGTCAGGAGTTGAGGTTGTTGAGTCGATGAATATTACTGCAGGGGTCTTGCAAAATGTTCATTTCAAGAATGTATTACTCAAAGCAGCGGAGGCAGTTGGTAAAGGCGAACTCATGTCGAAAGTATTTGCAGAACATATTGATTTATACCCAGTATTCTTGGTGGAAATGATCTCAGTGGGTGAAGAATCAGGAAAAACATCAGAAATGTTGTTTGGTGTTGCTCGATATTATGAAGACGACGTTGATCAAAAGACCAAAGATATGTCTACGGTCATCGAACCATTTATTATGATCGGTATTGCTGCTGGAGTTGGTTTCTTTGCAGTCGCCATGATTTCGCCAATGTATTCTTTGGTCAATGCAATCTAAGTAAAAGATTCGAGACGCAGGATTCAAGATAGTGAGTAGTTCTTGAATCTTGAATCATGAATCTTTATTCCAGACAGAAAGGATTTAGTCTTGCTGAAGTTATTGTCGGCTCGGCCGTATTCATGGTTGTTGCTGTATCTGTCTATGGGGCGTATACAGGATTGTTTAAGATTGCAAATCTAAGTCAGGCTCGTTCAGTTGCTACTCAGTTAGCGAATGAACAATTCGAAGTTATTCGTAATATGCCATATACCAATATTGGAACCATTGGCGGCGTTCCTGCGGGCACATTGTATGCAACAACAAGTGTAGTTAGAAGTGGCATCACTTTTGAGGTGGATACTCTGGTTCGTAATATCGATCTTTCATTCGATGGAACTGCATTGCACGGCACGGATACAAATCCTGTTGATAATAAGTTGGTACAACTCACAATTATTTGTTCTACATGTCAGAATTTTTCCTCTGTTGTAGTTACTGGTCAGATAGCGCCAAAAAGTGGGGAGTCCGCAACGACGAATACAGGGGCTCTTAATATTCAAGTCATCAATGCTCAAGGTCACGGTCTTGCGAATGCATCTGTTCATGTCGTGAATTATTCCGCATCACCAAGTATCAATCTTACTGATACGACAGATAATGATGGGTATCTAGAGTTATACGGTGTTGCCACTGGTACGAATGCGTATACGATTACTGCAAGTAAGACTGGATATTCAACAGATCAAACATATCCAGTGGGTGGTTCGGGCAATCCGGATCCATTGAAACCAAACAGTACCGTCGCCGCAGAACAAGTAACAAGTGTTAGTTTTTCAATAGATACACTCGCATCACTTGCTGTTACAAGTGTTGCAACAAGCTGTGATCCTGTAGCAAATTTTAATTTTTCACTTACAAGCAGTAAGGTAATTGATGTTGCCGGATTACTTCCAAAGTATTTCAGTACTTTCCAAACAGGGAGTTCTGGTGCTCTTTCTATTTCATCTCTTGAATGGGATTCGTATACTGCAACAAGTTCTGATTCATCATATGACATCGCAGGTATTGATATAGCAAACCCCATTTCTATAGCTCCAGGAGCAAGTCAGAATGCACAAATTGTCCTTATGCCCAAGAATGGTAATAGTCTTCTTATTACCGTAAAAGATTCTCTTACAAAAGCTTTGGTTCAGAATTCGACCGTCGAATTGATTGGTCCAAGTGGATATGACAAGACCTTGATTACAGACCAAGAAGCTGGCGGAGGAGCAGCACCCGCTTGTTTGCCAAAAGGCCAAGTACTATTCCAAGGTTTGTCGGCTGGATCGTACAGTATTCATGTTTCAAGTGCTGGATATGTGACACCTACACCGGTTTCAGTGACGGTTGGGAGTGGTTGGCAAGAGCAGCAGGTATTCGTAAGTCACTAGTTGAATTGTGAATACTATATAATTATCCTATGAACACTCAGTATCAAACACAAAAAGGAATGACTTTGGTTGAGGTCCTTGTTGCTCTTGGTATTTCTGTTGTAGTCATCGTTGCGGTCAGTGCTTTTGAAGTAAATATTTTTAGATATAAAGATTCTGTATCAGGATCATTTGATGCTGTTCAAAATGCACAGATTATATTGAAGACTATGGCGAAAGAACTTCGTTCAGCTTCAATAGCAAGTGATGGTTCATTTGCGATTGCGCAAGCCGCTACCAGTACAATCACTTTTTTTAATGATATCAATACTGATGGCAAAAAAGAGAGAGTACGATATACATTTGCCTCATCAACAGTGTATCGAGCTGTAGCTATTCCTGCAGGCTCACCACTTTCATATGCTGGCGTGACGGAATCAACCACAACATTATTGCGTTCTGTGGCAAATGGAACTTCAACAGATATGTTTCAGTATTTTGATAGTTCGTATGATGGTAGCCAGTCAGCACTTGCACAACCTGTAATTCCTACAACAATACGTTTGGTAAAGATAAGTATAATCCTTAGCTCAGGTACTCCGACAATGCCTTCCTTCAAAACATATACAACAGAAGTTATGTTCAGAAATCTTAAAGATAATCTATGACCATGAAACGCACCTTGCAACAAAAAGGAGATATATTGGTGAGTGTTATTATTTTTGCTGCTATAGCAGTGACAATAACAGTCGCCTTGGTCAATTGGGGAGCAACTCTACTTAAAAGTGTTCGTTTGGTTGCAGACAAAGAACAGGCATTACAGATTGCTGAAGCTGGTATTGATTATTATCGTTGGCATTTGGCTCATTCGCCAATTGATTACAAGGATGGAACCTGTGCCACTGTATGTAGCAACGGTCCATATACTCATCAATTCACTGATAAAGATGGAAATGTAATTGGTTCATATGAACTTACTATCACTCCGCCTCTCAACGGATCGACATTGGTGACAATTGTTTCAAAGGGAACTGTAGTTTCGAATCCCCAAATTTCTCGTAGTATAAAAGTTACGATGGGTATGGCTTCATGGGCCCAATACGCTGTTGTTGCAAATGATAATATGAATTTTGGTTCAGGAACTATTATTTATGGACCAGTGCATTCCAATTACGGTATTCACTTTGAAGGTATTTCATATGGTCCTATGACGAGTGCGCTTACTCAGTATACTGATCCAGATGTGAATAGTCTGAAGTATGCAATCTATACAAGTACCACAACTTTGCCTGACCCTGTACCACCAACCGCTATTGATCTGACACGACATAGTTTTGGAGGTACAGGAACAACGATGTTTTATGCAGGAAGAAAGTTGGCAGTTCCTTCAGTTGATTTCACTGCTTTGAATAATGCTCTCGCAAATTTGAAAACCGCCGCAATTTCAAGCAGCTCATATTTCGCTTCCACGACTGGATATGGATATCATTTTGTTCTTCATACAAATGATACGTTCGATGTGTACAAAGTTACTGCTTTAGTTGCTGAACCAGATGGTTGTAGTAATGCCAGTGGACAATCTCGATGGGGGACATGGAGTATTCAATCAGAAACATTGCTCAATTCTGGAGTATCAATTCCTACTTCTGGAGTTATCTATGCAGAAAGTGATGTATGGGTTGATGGAACCGTGAATGGAACTCGTCTCACTATTGGTGCGGGGATATTACCAGATCCTGGTTCAACTTCATGGCCAAATATTACAGTTAATAGTGATCTTTTGTATACCAATTTTGATGGTACAGATTCTATTGGCCTTATTGCTCAAGGAAATGTGAATGTTGGACTTAAAAGTAGTGATACATTGAATATCGATGCTGCGCTCATTGCACAGAATGGTCGTGTTGGCAGATATTACTACTCTTCAAGTTGTGGTACAGGGTATCATCCAACCACATTGAACCTCTTTGGTATCATTGCAACGAATAAACGATATGGTTTTGCATATGCCAATAATACCGGCTATATAAATCGAAATATTAGGTATGATTCAAACCTTTTGTATGGTCCACCGCCAGTATTCCCATCTACTTCAAGTACATACATTACGTTGTCGTGGCAAGAGATATAGGGGATACCATTTACTATCAAGCCTCTGGTATACTAGGTGCTATGAGTAAAAGACTTATTATAGGAAATTGGAAGATGAATCCTCCAACATTAGCTGAGGCTAAGCGTATTATTCGCTCGACTCGCACGGTAGCTGCAATTCTCGAACATACTGATGTGGTCGCATGTCCTCCTTACACATATATTTCTAGTTGTATATCCAAAAAATCACACATTGTATCCATCGGTTCTCAGGCGGTTTCTATTCATGGAGGAGGTGCACATACAGGAGAAGTCTCGGCAGGAATGTTGAATGATATGGGAGTTCAGTATGTTATTCTCGGTCATTCCGAACAACGTGCAGCTGGTGAAACTGATGAAATAATTTCAAAGCGCATCATTGCTACTCTTGAGGCAGGGATGATCGCTGTCGTATGTGTTGGCGAGAAAGTTCGTGACGAGCAAGGTGCATATTTGGATATATTGAAAGATCAAATTAAACATACATTTGCTGGAGTCCCTTCGAAGTATGCAAAAAATGTTGTTATTGCATATGAGCCAGTGTGGGCAATCGGGGCGCAAGAGGCAATGATTCCTGAACAGGTGTATGAGACGTCTTTGTTTGTTAAGAAAGTATTTTCTGATATTTTTTCTCAAGAATCAGCCATGAAGGTCAAAGTACTCTATGGTGGTTCAGTCAATTTCCGTAATGCCGGTGACATTATTCGAGTAGGGAAGGTTGATGGTCTCCTCGTCGGTCGTGAAAGTGTCAATATTCCTGGTTTCAAAGAATTGTTGAAAGCGGTTGATGTTGTCGTGTTGTAATCTCAAATAGGTAACCTACATATCACAGCCTGACGAAACAATTCCCAGCGGGATATCGTCTTTTAATATTGTACTTTAGGCACTTATATTAGAACGTTACGGATGTTTCGTCAGGCTGTGATATGTAGGTTACCTGTCCTTCTGCTATAATATCCATCATGAAAACTCTTACTGATATTACCTACCTTGAAGGTGTGAAAGTACTTACTCGCGTTGATTTCAATGTTCCCATTCAGAATGGTGTTGTCGTTGATGATTTTCGCATCAAAGCAGCATTGCCAACAATAGAATTTTTGACACGCAAAGGTGCCAAAGTTATCTTGATCGCACATCTCGAATCAAGTGATGGTTCGAATAATTCTTTGAAGCCAGTTGCTGATACGTTGAATAAATTGGGTCAGACAGTTACCTTTGTTGAAAATATTAGAAATGCCCAAGCTGCTATTGAGAAACAAGCAAATGGCACATGTGTCTTGTTGAATAATCTCCGTCTTTCAGAGGGGGAGAAGAACAATGATCGTGAATTCACCAAAGCGCTCGCTTCGCTTGCCGACATATATGTAAATGATGCATTTTCTGTTTCACACCGAGAACACGCTTCTATCGTCGGTGTTCCTCAATTCTTGCCTAGTTATGCGGGCATTCAGTTACAAAATGAAATAAAACATCTTTCAACAGCGTTCAATCCTGCACATCCATTTTTATTTATTCTTGGTGGAGCAAAGTTTGAGACAAAACTTCCTTTGCTTCAAAAGTTTTTGAATATTGCTGATACGGTCTTTGTTGGTGGGGCATTGGCGAATGATTTTTTCAAGGCACAAGGGTATGAGATTGGAATTTCTCTCATTTCAAAAGGTAACATCGATTTTACTTCTTTCCTTGCGAATACAAAGCTTATGATTCCTGTTGATGTTGTTGATCAGAATCATGTAAACAAGAAAGCTGATGCAGTTTTGAAGACTGATAAAATTATGGATTCCGGATCGGCAACTATCGAAGAATTGAAAAAAGTTATTTCTCAGGCGAAGTGCATTCTTTGGAATGGTCCACTCGGTTTGTACGAAGATGGATATCAGGGTGCAACACTAGAATTGGCAACATTGATCAGTGAAGCCACAAAGCGTGGTGCAACCACTATCATTGGTGGGGGAGATACGCTCGCCGCAGTTGCTGCACAAGGAGTTCAAGATCAATTTACATTCATCTCAACAGGTGGAGGTGCGATGCTTGATTTTCTCGCGAATGGAACGTTACCGGGTGTAGAGGCACTTGAAATTTCTGCTAAACAAGATTAGTATTCTCTGCCCGTATGAAAATGCCCAAGCAGATGTATATACTTTTTCCGTTCGCGGGAATTCTTTTTATTTTGGTCTGGAAAGTCGGACTACTCCTGTTAACGTTCTTGATTATCGAATAAAAAAGAGGCTTTAAGCCTCTTTTTCTATAGATTATCAATTATTTTCTTTGTATTTGTTTCAAAGTCATTGCGATCTCCGCTCACTTTTGAATTTGGAAATACCCATATGTGAGCATGCTCTACTTCATCACCAACAGTCTTGCTGAGAATCCAATCAGTGTCGAATGCTTTTCGTTGAGCCTGGGCTATTCTGGTAACCACTTCAAAGTATGCACCGGTTTGCGGTACATCCCATACCCAGCGGTAATGTTTCTTGGGTATAACCTGAACATGACCAGGGGACTGAGGGTGTATATCGAGAAAGGCCAAGAAGTCAGTATCTTCATACACAACATGCGCGGGAATTTCTTTGGAAACTATTTTACAGAAGATGCAGGTATTCATAAGAATAGTATATCAAATATATTGTTGTGTGTAAGTTAAAGGCCCGACACATGCGTGTCGGGCCGAGAGTGTTGCCATTACGATGCGACAACCAGCATGCCAGCTCTTTGGTTGAAGGCCGTATCAATTTCCAGTTTGCATGCTTCGAATTGATCTTTGTCTTTGCCGGGTAGCGACGCAATAGCCTTAACTTGTTTATTGCCATGCAAAACAGTTGTGTGATCATCTCGATTGAGGCATTCGGCGATATAATTGCTCGAACCAAGTTTATATTCCATGCAAAAATACATAATCAACTGTCGTGCCCATGATGCATCTTGTTTGCCGCGACCTTTCTTCAGAATACGTTTCCTTTCGACGTCACATATTCTTGAAACGATATTGAGTATGATTTCGAAAGGCTCGGGACTGTTGCGGGTGATTGTGCGTTTGATGTTTGTTCTTGGTAGCATCAATGATTCGAGAAAGCGAACTTTGTGCTCCAATAGTCTAAGTCGTCTATGTATATCCATATAAATCCTTTGTAAAAGTGTTTATTTGAAAATACCATTGTAAATAGATTGTGTCAAATCTAGTAATCTTCAAGAAGTTCCCACAACAAGCCTGACGAAACATCTGTGACGTCCTCTTATTAGTGCCTGAAGTATTAAGTAATGAGACGATATCCCGCTGGGAATTGTTTCGTCAGGCTTGTTGTGGGAACTTCTTTTTCATCTGGTATACTTCAACGATGCCTGCATATTCAGTACGAAAACCATTATCTGTTGAAGAAAAAAATGCACTCGGTCTCAGTTCTGACCTTGTTTCACATTTATTATTTCATCGCGGAATAACTGATGCTGTTTCCGCTGACACATTTTTGACCCCGAGCTATGATCGAGACATACATGATCCATTTCTATTAAAAGATGCAGAGAAGGCCGCACGCCGTATCATTCAAGCAATCAAGAGTGATGAGAAGATTGCTATATATGCAGACTATGACGCTGATGGTATTCCTGGTGCTGTAATATGGAATGATTTTTTTGTCCGCATTTCATTCAAGAACTTTATTATTTACATTCCACACCGCCACGATGAAGGCTTTGGTTTGAATGTTGAAGCGGTTAATGAACTCGTTTCACAAGGTGTGAAACTGATAGTAACGGTTGATTGTGGTATTTCAGATGTAGTACCCGTCGCGCACGCCAACTCAAAAGGCCTTGAAGTTATCATAACTGATCACCATGAAGCTCCTGCACACGTACCTCCTGCATATGCGATTGTTGATCATAAACAGGTTGATTGTATGTACCCAGACAAATTTCTCTGCGGATCTGGTGTAGCTTTCAAACTCATTCAAGCAATTCTGAAGATCGAACGCTTCGGTCTCAAAGAGGGGATGGAGAAATGGCTCCTTGATCTCGTTGGCATGGCAACACTCTCAGATATGGTACCTCTCATTGGCGAGAATAGAGTGCTCGCACAATACGGCTTGAATGTATTACGAAAAAGTCAGCGTCTTGGTTTGGTGCGATTACTGGCAAAATTAAAGATTCCACAGAAATATATTACCGAAGATGATATTGGTTTTATGATTTCTCCACGCATCAATGCCGCATCTCGTATGGGGGTTCCTATGGATGCGTTCAAGCTGCTCTCTGCACAAACAGAAGAAGATGCGAAGTTTTTTGCTGACCATCTCGATGAAATAAATAATGAGCGAAAAGGTATGGTTGCTGCTCTTGTTAAAGATGTGAAAAAGAAAGTGCATGAACGTCACGGTGACGTCATCCCTCACGCGATCGTCCTCGGTAATCCCGAATGGCGACCATCCCTCCTTGGTCTCGCTGCAAATTCATGTGCTGAAGAATTTAAGCGTCCGGTATTCCTTTGGGGACGAGATGGTGGAGATGTGATCAAAGGATCATGTCGTTCTGAAGGTACTTCGAATGTTGTTGAGATTATGAAAGGAGCTCTTGAAGGAACATTCTTACAATTTGGAGGACATCATCATTCAGGAGGGTTTGCTGTTGGGAATGATGCTATTCACTTTCTAGATAGTCGCCTGAATGAAAGTGCGAAGAAAATCTCAAATATAAAATCTCAAATCTTAAATCAAACAAATGCAGAAAATGTTAAAGAAGCTGAAGAAATCGGTCAGATTATTATTGATAAAGAATTATCAATTGAGGACGTGATGTGGAGTTTGTTTGATGATATTTCGAAACTAGCCCCATTTGGTGTCGGCAATCCTCGACCAGTATTTTTGTTCAAGAATATTGTCGCTGATTCGGTACGTATATTTGGTAAAACAAATAATCACGTGGAGATTATATTTAAGAAAAAAAGTGGAGCAAAGATTCCTGCAATTGCATTTTTTGCCGCTCCTACTGAATGGGCCAAGAATCTCAAAGCGAATACAAAAATAAATTTAATTGCTTCAGTTGAAAAGTCTATGTTTCGAGGAAGACCAGAATTGAGGCTGAGAGTAATTGAAGTGGTATAATCATCCTATGAATTCAATAACAATTTTTACTGATGGTTCGTCTCGTGGAAATCCTGGTCCAGGTGGTTGGGGTAGTGTCGTCGTTACGAGCGATACGGTGACCGAACTTGGTAGTGCAGAGAAGCACACAACAAACAATAGAATGGAACTTATGGCGGCTACTGAGGGAATTTTGCATACACCAAAACATTCAGGTATTACTGTGTTTACAGACTCAAAGTATCTGATCAATGGAATTACTTTATGGATCAAAGGTTGGAAAAATAATGGTTGGATCACAAAAACAAAAGATGATGTGGTCAATAAAGATCTTTGGATGAAACTAGATGCTGCAGTCAAAGATCGTTCTGTGAAATGGGAATATGTTGGTGGACACGTTGGTATTATTGGAAATGAGCGTTGTGATCACATTGCTACGGATTTCGCCGATAATGGTGCGACGAAACTTTATTCTGGTCCATTGTCTCGCTATGATCTTCCGAATATTCTCGATGTTTCACACGATAGTGTTGCCATGAAAACAAAAAAGTCGAGTTCATCTCGTTCAAACGCAAAAGCATTTTCATATATCAGTTCTGTTGGTGGTGCTATTCACGTTGATCATAGTTGGGCTGAATGTGAGAAGCGCGTCAAAGGTGTAAAGGGTGCTCGATACAAGAAATCTCTCGATATCGTAGATGAACAAAAAGTGATTGAAGAGTTTGAACAACTTCTATAATTGGTTACCCAAGCAGCCGCACACATAGTATCCTGACGAAACAATTCCCAGCGGGATATCGTCTTTTAATATTGTACTTTAGGCCCTTATATTAGAACGTTACGGATGTTTTGGCAGGATACTATGTGTGCGGCTGCTTGGGGCGCATCTAAAATCTTCATTCTATTTTGATTCAAATTTCATAGAATCTTCATCGCACAGTATTAAACTGCTCCTATGAGTAAAGGAGTCTATATATTTTGGTCTTTGTTTATTGGTGCTGCATTATTTCGTGTATTCACTTCGTTGCAATATAACGCACCTCCTATTTCCGCGTGTTTGAAGCATGAAGTACAAGGTTTTGGAATTGTTACTGGTGAACCAGAGCGCAAAGATTCTGGTCAGGTATTTGTGGTTGATGCTGAGAGCATATTTATAGTGAATAGTTCATCAACAAAACCATCTGCGCGCAGTTCTATGCTTGCTGAGCAAAACAATATGGTCGCATGTGGAGGTAATGTATCGATTCGTGTAAAAACAAAATTGTATCCACAATTTTCATTTGGAGAACACGTTTCATTTGTGGGAAAAATAAACAAACCATTTAATTTCTCGAGTGGAGGAGGGCGTTCATTTGATTATAAAGGGTATCTTGCGAAGGATGGTGTGTTTTATGAAATGAAGAGTGCTGAGGTAGAAATTGATACAGTTGTATATAAAGACAGCCGTGAAAGCTCTTCACAGAGAGCTTTCACGGTGTTTTCTATTCAAGGTATTTCTGATACTGTCTCATCGGTGCTGTTTACCCTCAAAAAGGGGTTTGTATCAAATCTCGAACAAGCTCTCGGGGAACCGCATGCTGCACTTGCATCAGGTTTGGTTGTTGGTGAAAAAGCGGCACTGGGAAAAGATTTACTTGATGATTTTCGTACAGTTGGTTTGATCCATATTGTGGTTTTATCTGGATATAATATTACGGTGGTTGGCGATGCTCTTCGGCGTATTCTTTCATTCTTGCCACGGGTGTGGGGTATCAGTGTAGGAGGTATTGGCATTGCCTTATTTGGTGTACTCGTTGGTGGTGGAGCAACCGTTGTTCGTTCGTGCTTCATGGCGAGTGTTGCATTATCCGCTGATTTGATTCGTCGTGAATACAATGTTTCGCGTGCACTCATCTTTGCAGCTCTTCTCATGCTCATACAAAACCCGATGATCTTATTGCACGACCCTTCATTCCAACTTTCATTTTTAGCAACACTCGGGCTTATTCTTCTGGCATCTCCTATTGAAGGTAAGCTTGGATTTATTCCAGAAAAGTTTGGTATGCGCGGTATCGTTGCCTCTACCATTGCCACACAAATATTTGTTTCACCATACATTCTTTATATGATGGGGCAAATTTCTATTATTGGAATGGTCGTGAATATTCTCGTGCTTCCTTTTATTCCCGTGACAATGCTATTCGTTTTTCTAACCGGAGCGAGTGGTTTCATTTGGATGCCATTAGCACATTTGTTTGGATGGGTTTCACACCTATTACTTTCATATGAATTATTGATGGTCAGAAATTTTGCTCGAGTACCTTTTGCATCTGCACACGTACCCGCATTTTCTGGATGGTGGGTTGTTTGTTTTTATGTGTTATTTACAGTTGTATACGTGTGTATCAAGCGATACAAAAAAGAGTAGGTACCTACTCTTTTTTATTATTTCGTACTAGAAGCACACGTTATTTTGAAGCTTGTGCGAAATTATTTTCTATAACCTCCCAGTTGAGGTTTGCGAAGAAATCTTCAACGTATTGTTTCTTGCCTGAAGGTTGATAGTCAGCAACATATGAGTGTTCCCACATATCGATTCCGAGAATCATCGTGCATCCATTAAGTTCACCAATATGCTGTTCATCGATCCATGATGCAAGAAGGCGATTGTCTCGTGGGTCATACCAGAGAGCAGCCCAGCCGATACCACGTGTGCTTGCTGCCATCGCTTTGAACCCCATGAGGAATTCTTCGATTGGTCCACAATCTTCTTCAATAGCTTTTTTGAGTGAGCCATCGTAGTTGAATGCTTTTGGTCCACCTTCAAGTGCAGAAAAATACACTTCATGGTTGCGTATGCCATTGTATTCAAAACTGAGACGGCGACGTAATTCACTGAGCGCGTATGCATGTGTTTCGCGATCTTTTTTATATTCATGCATCTTTTCAACAATGGCGTTCGCGTTATTTACATAGCCGTTATATAGCTTGAGGTGCTCTTCGATAGTTTTTGCTGAAATACCTTTGAGTGCGGGAATGGTGAATGTTTTTGCAGTGAATGATTTCATAGTAGTTTGTTAGTTTATAAGGTCTGTTCATTATATGATATTTCGTTGAATTTTGTTGGGGTTGTAAGTATTTGTAAGACCGGCATATCACACTAGTCCGATGAAACAATTCCCAGCGGGATATCTTTTTTCAATAGTGTACTTCAGGCACTTACATTAGAACATAACGGATGTTTCATTGGACTAGTGTTGTGTGCCGGTCTTCACTTATAAAATCTTCATCAGGAATTGATTCCTTTTTCACAGAATCTTCATTTCACTCATGTACGCTTCTGTATATGAACAAATACATATTAGCGAAACCTTTCATTATTGGAGCTGCGGCAACACTCGCTCTTTCTGGTGTAGGTGCATATGCATGGAAAGAGAATCATCGCCCACATATTCTTGAAGTGTACATATTCGCTTTGAAAAGTGGACGATCTTTATTTATACGTACACCAGAAGATATACGGATACTGATTGATGGTGGAGCAAATTCTGAAGTTGTTACTGAGTTGACCAAGATTTTGCCTTTTTATTCACGCCGCATAGATGCACTGATTGCTACTCATACTGAAGGCAAAGACGTCTCAGGTCTTATTGATGTTCTCAAACGGTATCGCATTGGCCGCGCATATATTCCTCGAATTACACTAGACGGTGAGGGTATTGCAAGTTCAACAGATCATATCTATGAAACTTTTATCGAAACTCTGAATGACTTGAAAGTTGATATTCAAGAAGTTGGTGCCGGCGACCATATTGATTTTGATGCTCACGTGAGTGGAAATGTAATATTTCCTGCGCAAACGACTGATTTTCAATATTCCAAAGCAAGTGCTCCAGAATTGGTAATGAATATATCTTTTGGATCCACGACAATATCGTTAGTAGGTGGTGTATCAACAAAGATTCAAAAATACCTTGTCACTAAGGGGGCATTGAACCATTCAGATGTACTCGTTGTTTCGAATAACGGTTCCACGTCTAATATGTCTGCTCAATGTATTGATGCTGTGCGACCACAGTACTTTGTTTTTTCAAAAGCTGTATCAAAATCAGATTCTTCCAGTTCAAACAAAAAAATTCTGCCACAGAGAGGGAATCAGACACACAAGACTGCGGTAACTGCTACAACAAAAAAGTTGGAAGATCCTCTGGCAACTATACTTATTGAAAATAGATTCAATATTCAAGAAAAGGGGACTGTTAAAATAATTTCTGATGGAAAAACTATTTCTATTCAATAAAAGTGGTAACTCATTCTCGTATAACAAAAAAGAGCCAATGGCTCATTCGTGTAAGAGATTGTTGGGTGTATTTATGCAATCAAACCAGCTTTCTTCAATGTGACATACGCTCCATTCTTCTGGAGAGTACGAAGACCACGTGCAGAAATAGTAACTGACACTGACTTTTTGAGTTCAGGAACATAGATCTTCTTTTTCTGAAGATTTGGGTGACGGCGAACTTTGCCGCACGGATTGAACTGAGTCGCACGTGTGCGGTTCGAATATCGTCCTCCGACGACTGATCCTTTTTTAGTTATTGCGCAGATTCGTGCCATAAAAGTTGTGTAGGAACTATACTATCACAAGTTATCTATTTGGCAAGTTTCTGATAGACTACACGTACACACTATTATGTTGATTACGATACTTTCTATAGTCATTCTTATATTTTCAGTTATTGTCCATGAGGTATCTCATGGCTATATGGCTGATGTACTTGGTGATCCAACCGCTCGTTTACAGGGGAGATTGACCTTGAATCCGCTCAAACACATTGATCCAGTTGGTTCTATCGTCGTACCAATCATGACATATCTACTCACTAGTTTTTCTTTTGGTTGGGCAAAGCCCGTCATCTACAATCCGTACAATCTCAAGAATAAACGTTGGGGAGAATTCCTGATTGCTCTTGCCGGCCCTGCTTCAAATATCATTATCGCTTTTATTTTCGGCACGATTATTCGTTTTACTTTTGATGGTTCTATGACACCGTTTATATACATATCAATGTATATTGTGATTATCAATATTACTCTTGCAGTATTCAATTTGATTCCTTTACCACCTCTCGATGGTTCAAAACTTCTTTTTTCAGTATTACCACAACAATATGGAAGAGTTCGCATGACGCTCGAAGCGTATTCTCCATTCTTTGTCATGATCGCTCTTTTGATCGTATGGCAATTTGTATACCCAGTAATACCATTTATTTTAAGGATTTTTACTGGTTTTTAGAGGCTTGATTTAAATCAATACGCACAACAGGAGGAGGGACATTACTCATTTTCCGCACAAGTTTGTAAACACTGCGGTACGCTGTGTAATGTAAGTGTCTCTAAACTTGTGCGGAAAATGAGTAATGCCCCTCCTCCTGTCGTACTCTCATATCTTGTACATCCTCTATCTATATGATATGGTATCTCCACTATCTAAAGGAAACTTTGGACCAGTACATTATTACGGCAAGAATGAGTAATCGTCAGGGTATATCTCAAACCCAAAGCGGTGAATAATTCAGGACTGCCACATAACAGTTAAAAGTTAGAAGTGTAAAGTGCAAAGTTGTATGCGCGCTGCTGTGCGTCCAACTAATCACTTTTCATTTTTTACTGTAAACTAATTTTATTCATGCCTACAATCAACCAGTTAATCAAGAAGAATCGTGCTCGCTTCACCCGCAAGTCGAAGTCTATTGCGCTCACCCGCACCTTCAACTCGGTCAAGAACCGACCAGTTTTCTTCCCGGCTCCATTCAAGCGCGGCGTGTGCGTGAAAGTTACAACAAAGACTCCAAAGAAGCCTAACTCAGCTATCCGCAAGATTGCTCGTGTTCGTCTTACAAATGGTCTTGAAGTTACTGCATATATTCCAGGTGAAGGTCACAACCTCCAGGAACACTCAGTGGTCCTCCTTCGTGGCGGTCGCGTCAAAGACGTTGGTCTCCGTTACTCAGTTGTTCGCGGTGTGCTCGATGCAGCTGGCGTAGATAAGCGCAGAAAAGGTCGCAGTCAATATGGTAACAAGAAGCCAAAAGCAGCTAAATAACCCCTACTACTATGCGAAGAAAATTAAACCTCAAGCGTGAGCTCAAGCCAGATGTGACATATCAGTCATTGAAACTCGCCAAGCTTACTAACTATATTATGGAGTCAGGCAAGAAGAACATTGCTCGCCAGATTGTTGCTGATTGTATGATTGCGATTAAAGAACAGACAAAAAATGAGAATCCTCTCGAAGTTTTCGAGGCGGCTCTCAAGAATACTGCACCAGCTATGGAAGTTCGTTCACGCCGTGTCGGTGGAGCAAACTACCAAGTTCCTCGTGAAGTTCGCCCAGAACGCAAGAATTCACTTTCTATGAAGTGGATCGTTGAAGCGGCTCGTGGAAAGAAGGGAAAGCCTATACACCTCAAACTCGCTGACGAAATCATCGCAGCATCAAAGAATGAAGGAGAAGCAGTTAAGAAGCGTGAAAACGTTCACAAGATGGCGGAAGCAAACAAGGCTTTTGCTCACTTTGCTTGGTAAGTTTCAATCTGAAAGATTAAATCTCAAATCTCAAAAATGACGAAGAAGGAAATTGATGCAAGATTATACAAGTATGCCATTGAGATTGTGAGATGCGTCGATAAGTTCTCTAAAGATATTTCAGGTCAGGTGATTGCAAGACAGTTGATAAGAAGTGGAACATCGGTTGTTGCGAATGTTGTTGAAGCTAAAGGTGCAAGTTCTAGAAAAGATTACATCAATTTCTACACGTATAGTTTAAAGTCTGCAAATGAGTCTAAATTATGGATAGGATTGGCTCGTGATACAGGAAAGCTTCAAAAAGACATAGCAGAAACGATTCTTAAGGAGACTGTTGAGATATCAAATATATTGGGAGCGAGTATAATTACAATGAAGAAAAATAGTAAGATTACTAAAATTTGAGATTTAATATTTAATTTTTAAGATTATATGAATCGCGATTACTCACTCGATAAGGTACGCAACTTCGGTATCATTGCTCACATTGATGCCGGCAAAACTACAACTTCAGAACGTATCCTGTATTACACAGGTATGATCCACAAGATTGGTGAAGTTCACGAAGGTGAAACAACTACTGACTGGATGGAACAGGAACGTGAACGCGGTATTACTATTACTGCGGCTGCGATCACTTGTTTTTGGAATCCTTCGTATATGCCCAAGGAAGATGTTTCAAAGAAAGTTCGTTTCAACATCATCGATACACCAGGACACATCGACTTTACTGTAGAAGTGAAGCGTTCTCTCCGCGTGCTCGACGGTGCGGTTGTGGTCTTCGACGGCGTGGCCGGCGTTGAACCTCAGTCTGAGACTAACTGGCGTTATGCCGATGAAGCCAAGGTTCCTCGTTTGTGTTTCATCAACAAGATGGACCGCATGGGTGCATCATTCGAACGTTCATACAAGTCTATTCTTGAGCGCTTGAATAAGAATGCAGTTCGTTTCCAACTTCCTATCGGAAATGAGTCTAATCATGAAGGTGTTGTTGATCTTTTGAAAATGAAGGCGTACTTCTTCGACGGTGAGAAGGGTATTAACATTATCGAAAAGGAGATTCCTGCAGATATGCTCGAAGATGCAAAGAAATATCGTGCAGAAATGATTGAAAAGGTTGTTGAAACAGATGATGTTGCTATGCAGAACTTCCTTGATGGTAAAGAAATTTCTATCGCAGATTTCAAAGTAGTTGCTCGTAAAGCAGTTATTGCAAACAAGATTTTCCCAGTCTTTACCGGTTCAGCTTTGAAGAACGTTGGAGTTCAGTTGGTTCTCGACGCAGTTGTTGATTACCTCCCATCTCCACTCGATATGCCAGCTATCAAGGGTATTGATCCAAATACTGGAGGCGAGATCGAACGTCATGCATCTGATACTGAACCTTTCTCAGCTCTCGCATTCAAACTTCAAAACGATCCATTCGTCGGAGCACTCACATTCTTCCGTGTGTATTCAGGATCGATCGAAGCAGGAACATATATTTACAATGCTACGACAGGCAAGAAGGAACGTCTCGGCCGTATCGTTCGTCTCCAGGCTGACAAGCGTGAAGAAGTGAAGAAAGTGTTCGCGGGGGAAATTGCTGCAGCCGTTGGTTTGAAAGATGCTCTTACTTCTCACACATTCTGTGATGAAGCCAATCCTATCATTCTCGAAGTTATCAAATTCATGGAACCTGTGGTCTCTCTCCGCATTGAACCAAAGACAAAGGCTGACCAAGAAAAAATGGGTATGGCTTTGAAGAAACTTGGTAACGAAGATCCAACATTCCGTATCACTTCAAACCCTGAAACAGGCGAGACTATTATTTCGGGAATGGGAGAACTCCACCTCGAAATCATGGTTGATCGTATGAAGCGTGAATTCGGTGTTGAAGCAAATGTTGGTGAACCTCAGGTAGCATATCGTGAGACAATCATGAATACTGCTGAAGCTGAACACAAATATATCAAGCAGACAGGAGGTAAAGGTCAGTACGGTCACGTCCGTCTCACCCTCAAACCTATGGAACCTCTCGTTGAGGGTGAAAAGATTCCAAAGAACGTTAAGCGTTATGATGACTTTGAATTCATCAACTCTATCAAGGGAGGTGTTATTCCAAATGAATTCATTCCAGCAGTTGAAAAGGGTGTTCGCGAAGCTCTCGATCGCGGTATTGTTGCTGGTTTCAAAATGGTGAATGTTTCTTGTGAACTTACTTTCGGTTCGTATCACGATGTTGACTCATCAGAAATTGCCTACAAGATCGCTGCATCACAAGCATTCCAGGATGCTGCAAAGCGCGCGAAGCCAGTTATCCTCGAACCTATCATGAAGCTCGAAGTTATCGCACCAGAAAAGTATATGGGTGACGTCAACGGTTCTATTGCTTCAAAGCGTGGACAGGTTGAAGGTTCAGAACCTCGTGGTCAAGCGATTGCTATTCATGCCAAGGTTCCATTGTCAGAAATGTTCGGATATACCACACAACTTCGCTCTATGACATCAGGTCAGGGAAGTGCCATGATGGAATTCGATCACTATGAAGTGGTTCCAGGAAATGTTGAGAAGGCTATCGTTGAAAAGAGAAAATAGTATTTACATTATTCAAAAAACACCAGCTCATAAAGGGTTGGTGTTTTTTGTTTGTATATATTTTGTTGTTCTTATAGTGGTGAAATAAAAACCCCTCCGGAAAATTCCAGAGGGATGATGGGAAATGAGTGACGCTATTTCTTGCCGGTGATTTCGCCGACAGCGACATCAATGAGATCTTTGAAGCCGGCGGTGAAGCGGTGGATACCGGTAATGATCTTGTAGAATGAAGATTCGAGACCGGTCGGCTTGTTCAACGTCGGCCAGACCCAGAGTGCGCCGATGCGACGGAGCTCGGTGCGAAGTGTGTCGCTCGGCTTTTCAATGAAGATCACGACGCCGGTTAAGTTTCCCTTGACGGCGTGGGCGATCTTGAGAAGTTCGAGACTTTTGGGCAGACCTTGATCTGACAAGATGCGCAGGCGAAGTGATTCGGGATCAAGCTTTGACAATTGAGTCCACGCTGCCGCATCGGTGGCTCCATATTCGCCATCGATGGCGATAATAGTCGGAGCAGAATACCGGATGTGTCTTCGAATGGATTCTGCGATTTGGTAATGGTTACCGCCAGTAACTTCCGTGACGACAAATGTGCTTGCACCGGCATTCAGGCATTGACGAATCGATGCAGGAATACGAGTGCGCCGAGTGAGGAGCAGTGCTTTCATAATATGGTTTTGGTAATGTTCGAGGTTTGAGACTCAATCAACATACTATACAGAAATACGGCTTTGTCAAGGCCCTCTTTTGAGGTCGACGGGAGACGTAAAGCTGTAGTAAATGACTCTCTTGACAAGAGCGTATAAGTTTGCTATGGTCTTTTCCAGTAGTGCGTTCGTTTAGTCCTTTGAAAAGCGAATGTGCAACACAAACCTCTCAACCCAAACATAGAACCACGGATTGAATTATGACACCAACTCGTAGAACTCCTGGGAGTAAACCTCCTGGATCAACCCAAACAAATGGTAGCGGCCCTGGCGACGGTGACGGTGGCGGATTGGCCGGTATCCTCAACTTGGGCAACCAAGTCATGGCGGATAGCCGGGCAAACGTCGCAAGCACTCGTCGTCGCACGGCGGCTCGCCTCGACGAAATCGTCGAAGAAGGCATCAAGGATGGTGCCCAAGATCGTGCAACGGTGCAGGCTCGTATTACGGGATCGACATTCGAATCCGTAAAGGTTCAGGCCGAACGCGATGAACGTGATTTCGCGGGCTCAATGGAAGCCTTGCAACAGGTCACCGAAGGCATGGACCAACAATTCAAGGCCCTGGTCGAACCCAGCGCTGAAGAGTTGGCCTTGGTCCAGAACGCCAAGAACAAACACGCAAAGACCAAACAGGCTTTGGAATCCAAAAAAGCCAGCTGGTTCAATCCCTTTGGGATTCGTGATCGCGCTGCCGCCGAACTCGAACGGCAGCTCGAACTCGACCAGCAGGGGATTGCGGCGGCCGAAGTTGACATGGCCTCTCGTGTTCGTCAACGTTTGATGGATGCAACGATGGAGAAGTCCGTCGATGCCTTCGTCAGCTTGAGCAACAAGACCGTGCAAATCATGACGGTTCGTGTCGAAGAACTGCAAGTGCAGATCGGTATTCTCGACGAGCGCCGGACAGTGGCGTTGCGTGAAAAGGAACTTGCCGCAAAGCAGATGGAGAAACTTACTGCTGACCTCGAAAAGAACGAGGCTGCCCTGGAAACAGAGCAGGCGACGCTCAGCACCTTTGCCAACGGCACTCCGGACTACTCGGCTCAAGAAAAAGTCATTTCGAACCTCGTGGCACAAGTGGAGCAAATCCGCAGTGATCGCGAGGTCGCCCTGACCTACTTCCAGTCGAAGGAACGGAACCTCAAGTTGCTCGAGCTGGAGCACATCACCGCGATCAAACTTCAAGGTCGGCACAAGGCGCGCATTGCGCGTCTCAAGTCTGACACCGAAGAGCGCGCCAAGATGTATCCGGCGTCACTGGTGAACATGCAGACCATTGCGGACCAAAAGTTCGATGGTTTGATCAAGAAGATTGGTATCACAACCGATCGGAACATGTCGGAACGCAGTGCGGCGGCGATCGTCGCGGCTGACAATGCACTCATGGAGGATCTGGAAGAACAACCGGGTCTGCTTCGTGAAAACGAAGTCATCTGCGAGGCGCTCAGGAAGCACTTCAAGCGCACACGCGATCGCGCTGACACGATGCTAACCATGATGTCGGAAGGTTACGAAGGCGTTAACACGGGAAGCTCCCTGTTCTCAGCTCCTCCTCCGCCATCAGGTGACGGCAATCCGCCCCCCGGCGGTGGTAACGAAAAACCGTAACGGCATTGTTTTGCCGTTGCAAACTGGGGGCGGGAAGTTTTCTTCCCGCCCCTTTTCTCAACCAAAAGAAAGATTAACTTATGACAAATGCAGCAGACTCATATCTCCCCATTACATCCGCCGATATGGAGGCGTTCATGAAGTGGGCAGATGCAACAATGATGCAGACACAGTGGAGGGCTACAAAAACGGTTATTCGTTCAGGGGAAACTCTGTCGATCAAACCGATCCCTCCTTCAGAACAGGTCACGGATACGGTCAGTATCTTTGCCTTGGCCAACGAAATCAGTGGCAGTAGTGCGATTCTCACCCCCGAGGTGAACACTGTCATCTCTACGGTTCGTAACGGCATATGTATGGGACTTTATTTGGCCCAGCAATATGAAAAACGTGCCGGCCTGGATATTATGCGACAGCAGAATGCTTCCAAAAGCTTGGGCAATGGCCAGTTGGCCGAGTTCAACGCCAAGGGAGCAACAGCTTCTGCAATCGCAATGTTCGGTGCGGCGTCTTACATCGTTTACGAATTGTCACGATATCAGGCTGATAAAGTGGCGACTATGAAACTCGATTTTCCGGGTGTTCCGGAACTTGCATATAAGACTCCTCAAAACGGTCTTGTCAGCGTGGTGTATTACTTTGCTCGCTACTGCTCAGCAGATGCCGGCATTGTGAACAACGGTTTGGAATTAGTGAAGCTTGCTTTGCTGTATTTCGAATCTGTTACCAATGAAATTCATGGGAAGAAAAGTTCGCTGACATTCAGCGAACCCTTCACCGAGGTCAGCTACAAGCTCGAAAATTCCGACTTCATCGTCAAGGGTTTCGAGAATACGTCAAAAGGTGCAGCGGTCAGCGTCGAATTCCGCAAGGTTGGTTTCGGCGACATCGTCGGCAATCGGCGTGCGAAGCATTATGCTCAACGCCTCGCGATGATGATCTGCTGCTATGACGTCATTCACAAGCGTAATCCGTTTCTTGAGCTCGGTTCATTCCCGGGCACGCGGATGGGGTTCGGCTTTCCTGGCACTGGCAAAAGTTTGCAGATCGCTGCGACGGCCACCTTGATCCAGGAGTTGTGTGAAAGATTGAGTATCCCGTTCCTATTCTGGCCTATGCCGGCAACAGTTGTTTCCACCTTCCAGGGTGGTTCTGCTGAACGGATGGAAGACTGGATGCGCCGGTTGACTGATGACGACAAAATCGTCTATGCGCCGGTTGATGATGCAGAAAATAACTTCATGGACCGCTCACGCGAAGGTGTATCTGCGGGCGTGAAGGAAGTCATTTCTGTATTCCTTCGTAACACTGAAGGTGCTTCTGCCATTCAGCGCGGTAATTGGGTGATTGAGCTCTTCACAAATCTGCCCGAGGTCATCGATCCTGCCGTGCTTTCGCGCGTCCAGTCTCGATTTCCGATTGACGGTGCGGAAAGTCGTGAGGACTTCATCGATCAAGACTTCATGTGGCATCGCAAGCTCGCGAAGCTCGATTCGAAATTCGTCGGCATGGCGGATCCTAAGGGTTATGAATACCTCTCTGCACAAAAGGCTCTGCACAATTTGGCGGAGCTTCAAAAGACAGATGGTGGTATTTACGTCGCCAAGGATCCGAAGATTGCCGAAGCGGTTGAGCGGGCTACCAAGGGTTGGAAGAAAACGGAACACGACTTCTTCGGGCACCTCTACACGTATGTGCGCGAATCGTATCCGCGATTCTCATCTCGCGATGTTCGCAATATTCAATCTGCGATCGATGCTCGAATCTTCGACTTCGACTTGCCGAGCGAATGGTTGGATGACACCAAGTTGTTCTACACGCAGCCTTACGACCGCAAGGTCGAAATGTTGAAGGAAGCCCTCCGTGCCAACATGAAAGGGTTGGACTTCGCCTCGATTCGTTTCGAGGAAACGCTGCGGTATTTGGACACCTTGGCACAAATCGCCAACGTTCAGTTTGAGCGTGATGTAGCTGCGACCGTCGGTCGCATCAGCGTCAATGTAGAGGCTGAAAAGCGCTACAAAAAAGCACATTCGTGATCGAGACAGACGACATCGTCTGTAACATTCAAGCCCCGCCGGTTTTCCGACGGGGCTTTTCTATTTCCTTGAATGAGTCTTCAAACTGCTATTTATTCAATGTATCTGCAAATACTTCATCAGCAACAGCTGACATACTCAGTGCGAGATGTATATCCAAACTTTCTTTTATTTTTTGTACTGTTTCTTTATTAAATATTCTGAGAATAAGACGAAGGCCGGGTTTGAATGAGCGGGCATTGAGACCGATTTCAAGATTGGTATAGTCATTGTTGATCACAGACATAAATGCCTTCGATCGACTCACTGCAACATCTTTCAACACTTGAGGCATTCGTGCGTCACCTACATATACGGGGATTCCACGATTACGAATATCTTCAGCATACGCAGAACTCTCATTCTTTTCTATAACAATAATCTTTTCATTTCGCGCAATAAGTTCAAGTGCAATGAAGTATCCGAGTCTGCCGAGCCCACACAGAATAACGTGATTTGTGTATGGATATGTTTTTCTACCAAGAGCCAAACGCTCACGACTTTTTATGAGATGATTTATCGTCAAAGAGAATATAGTCCATACGAAGAACATTGAACTCAAGAGAAGAAGAATATCGATAATTTTACTGAACGTACTTGAATTCAGAAGATTGATATCACCATAGCCGACTGTAGTGACTGTTGCTATAACGAAATAGAGAGCATCAACCCAGGGAAGAGTATCTGCTATGTGAAAATATATTGTCGCTGCGACAATAACTGCAATAAATGATCCAATCAATATAGTAATGAGATTGTCAGAAGTGTTGTGTGAAATATTTTCTTGTGGAGTAGCTTGGTAGGTGAGCTTATGTTCAAGTGAGGTATATAAAGCATCAACAAATGAAGGTGCGGCAATTTTGGCTGGATTTAATATTTCGATATGTGGATGTACTGCTCGTATATGAGGAGCAATATTCTCATTGAATAGTGAAGTGGTGATACGAATATCTTTTTTCAACGATATAAGGGTTATGAGTGTCTGCAAATTGTATTCATCTTTGTCATCGAGCAAGAAGATTCTTGTAAATGTATGAATTGCCTCGTTGTTATATTCAGGAAGATGTGTGGTGGCACAGCCTCTTGTTTCGAGTAATTTTGTAACGCGATTCGCCAAGTGTCCTTCTCCAATAATAAGTGCGGAAGTTGTTTTCATGGCTCTAGAATAGCACAACGCATCAATATTGACAATATTGCAAATATGTGTAATATGTATGCCAGAGTTTCAACATGAAACAAACAATTTAGTTGAACCTCGACAACCCAAAACCACACACCTATATGAATAGTATTATCGAACATACCCGCTTGTATAGCACCTCTTGGGTGCTGTTCTTCTTCGGACTCGGGATCCTGACTTACATCTTGGATCGTCAGTATCTGCAGAACATCGCGAAAGGAATCTACGACCTGACGCACAAGAAACCAGCTGAAAAAGCATTCGGCCTCATCTACGGACAATCAACGGGACGCAAGTTCCTGATTGCGACAATAGTTTCGACAGTGCAAACCTTGGGAATGTTTTACTTCACAGGATTTCATTCGAACGCTTTCGTCGAGCTCGTGCTTTGGTTCGTGGAAATTCCGGCGATGGTCTTCGGCTTCGCTATCGGTTACTTCGTCTGGCCATTATGGGATAAGCGTAAAATTGCTTACAAAATTGGTGACAGAATTGATGAAGAGATCGAGAAACGAACAGCGGCGGCACAGAATAATGGTAACGGATCGTCGGATGCTAAAAGCACACCGCCACCAACTCCTGCTCCTGCACCTGCTCCGGTTATTCCGGTGCAACCGCGGAAATCCCCGGAAGATCGAATCAAGGAATTCACTCAAAAGCGCTAACGCGCCAACTGAAAGGAATTATGGATCCAGAAAATAAAGATTCTGTTCCAATCGAAAAGGAACACGGCTGGCTGTATTGGCTGGTGCGTAATTCAATAACACGGTTTCAGGGGTGGTCAGGTCGGCATCGCAAGGCAGCGTTCATCCTCATGGCTACGGTCATATGGTTGACGTTTGTTTTTCGGGCTTACTGGCAACCCTACATCGTCATTGCCCGCGTCCACAGTCCTGAATGTATTTCGGTGCTGATCATTGGATGGGCATTCTGCGCAGCGTGGGTTCGTCGTAAATGGAAGCTGGTCTTCGCGGTCATCGCGATTGCCACTATCGGAGTTGTGTCGCATCTCGAAATGGAGTTGCCGCCACTCAGGTATATCACGCTCTACCTGCGTTACCATTCGATGAAGCCAACCTTCATCACAACATTGCCAACTACGGATCATGAGCGGATTCAACCGCTCAATTCGATTCGGGTCCTCGGCGGTGAGGCAATGAAGGAAGTCGAACGCGTGTCGACGCCGGACTTTGTCCGGATCGTCAACAACGGGAAAGAAGAGTTCCGTTGGTCTATGGCTATCGAGCCAGCGTATTCGATTCCGTCCTTCTTCGGACACATAAAAGAAATCATGGATGTTTCTGGTCTTGCGGCGAGCCCGAATTTTTCTGGGCAAAACCGTGTGCCGGTCTCATTCAGGGTCGGCGAAGATCTGCTTATGGGAAAAAATACTGATGTTTCGACGATCCGTTCGTTGGGACTTCTCAGGTTCTTCTCATGCAGTCCACGCGACATCAAGTTCATTCAGGACGACAATGGCAACTGGATCGAGGTAGTTTCGCTCATCCACTGGAAGGGACTCATCTTTGTCTGGCCCGAATTCGGTGGTGTCCAAGTTATTCGTCAGGGAGACGACACCCTTTGGGCAATGATCAAGAGCTGGTTTGTCGGCGACGGGGAATGGATTTCTCCAGCTGACATTCACAAGCATCCGTTCCTTCTGCGGCAGAACAATCTGCCGTATGAAGTGTCGCGGTATGCTGCGGCGTCGCTACGGTTCCAAGCGGGATTTTTCTCGCCGATGCCCTTGTATCACAAGGGAGACATTCGTATTCCGGATTTGCCGAGTGATGAAAACGATCAACCCTTCACGGCGTTTTTTCGCTTTGAACGGGAAGGTTCGCCGGAGAACAAGCTGTATCACTACTTCGCCTTGGAGCCGTATCACGACACCAAGCAGGGTTTGAATACAAGCATGTTCGTCCCGGCTGACGGCATCGGTCCGATGCGTGTCTACCAGCATTACAAAATCAATGAGGCACTCACCGGTGTGAGTGCCATCCCTCCGAAGGTCATGGAGTCTCGCAAGCAGTATGACTGGGAACAGTCGAGGCCTGTCGAGAACCGGCCCTGGGTCAGGGACATTGATGGTAAACGGCGTTTTTTCTGGCTCACCACCGTGGTGACCTACAAGGACAAAAAACACGCTGGCCAGAAGGGTTTCATTGCGGGGAGCACCCCGGACCTGACGCTGACGGATGCGCTCTACAAAAACGTTGTCTGGGTCAACCCGCACGACGTTACGAGCTGGGAAGGAACGGTCCGTTCCAACCTGAGTGTGGTTTGGAAGTCGAATTGATCACACGTCTCTATCACAGGGCGGTCGCTTGCGACCGCCCTTTTCTATATCTTTACAATAATACATATCTATGTTATTGTGTTTTTTAATGCAAGGGTAGTAGGACCTTGAAAAATGAAAGGAAAAATGTGCAAGGAAAATTTATTGACGTGGTGTACAGCCTCGTCATCAACCTGAAATGGAGATACCTCGTGATTCTGTTTCTCACTTCCTTTTTTGGAGGGTGGGTTGCAGTTGAACATTTTGAGCCGCACGCAAGCATTGTTTCGCCATCAGTTTACTGGTGGTATTTCGTGAACGATGTTATGCGAGGTGGTTATAGTGGGTATTCTCCCACAACAATTGGTGGACGTTTAACAGCATTGGTGAGCTTCTTTGGTGGGGGATTATTTTTTATCTCCACCATGTGCAAGTCACTCGCTGTTGTCCACGAGAAATTCCAAACAAAGAAGAAAGGTCTGGTGAGATTAAAGATGAAAGATCATATTGTTTTACTCGGATATCGGCCACGGGAAACTGGTGACCTCGTTAGACAATTAGTGTCTGACCATATCGGGAATCATTCAATAGTGTTAGTTACTCGGCATGTGACGGAAAATCCTTTTCCGGGGATGGTCGAGTTTGTTCAAGGAGATACGTCGGAGGATGAAGTGCTCGAACGGGCCTGCGTGTCTACTGCGAAAACCATTGTTATTAGCGGTCACGAACTTGATGAGCGAACAGTGGCGGTAACGATCGTCGCTAACAGTAAGGCTCGCAAAGATGCCCACATAGTGGTGTATCTGGAGAAGCATGAATATGCGCGCTTCATCAAGGCGGTCAATCCGCACATTGAATGCGTCACTTCATTGAGGTCTTCATTGATCGCTCAGGCAACGCTCAATCCTGGTTCGACGCAGCTCATTCGGGAACTTGTGAGCATCAATCATCCGGGCACGAACTTCCGGATCAACATTCCAGACTTTGTTCAGCCGATTCCGTTTGGTCAGGTGCTCGCTATTTTCAACGGGGAATACCGAGCAATTGCTATTGGATACACAACTGATCAGTCGTGTGAATCGGCGCCAATTCTTAATCCATCTGCTGATGCCATGCTCAGAGGGGGCATGTCGTTATTTTATATAGCGGAACATCGGATAGATGAGGTGGTTGATTGGCGGGCTCTTAACCCAGTCTCCGGGACCTAGTCAGTAAGTTGATTTTGGTCTTGTTATGGTAATCGGCGCTCTACATCGTGGAGTGCCGATTTTATATTACCCGTCTTTATGTGGATAACCTTTCTTGCATGAAGATATTTTATTGCTATACTTATCTCACTACCCAAGGCACTACCTCAATCGAGGTGTGTCTTTTCTCTTTATTAGTATTATCAGTAGTTCATTAATCGCGTAACATATATGTTAAAAAATCATTTTGTAAACACTCTCGCTATAACACTCGTTGCTTTTGCAATATATTCTTCGCCAACATCATACTCTTCGTCAGTAGTTGCTGGTATTTCTGGTAATGCGAATCTTGCTGCAGCGTCTACTGCATTAAATAATTCAACTGTTTCTACTTCATCAAGAGTTGTATGTCCTACAAATCTTGTATGTACACCTATCCCACCTCAACCAAAGGGATGTCCAAGTGGATATACATGTACAGTCGTACCTATTACAGTTGTTTCACCAAATGGAGATAGTGGAGAGACATATTATGTTGGTGGTACGGTGAAGATTAAGTGGAACTATGTTCCAGTTATTGAAGAGGGCATTACAAAATTTGCTCTTACTTTGATTGATTCAAATGGAAAAATTGTCACAAATGCAATTAATGGTGGTGAGAATAATTATCCATTGATAACATTGAATACATATTATTCTTGGTCTATTCCGTCTTTTGTTGCTCCTGGTAAATATAAGGTCATGGTTTCATTGTGTCCAACAGTGAGTGCGGCCGAATGTCAGAGTGTAATCAATAGAAATCCATTTATTGCATTAAATGACATCAGTGATAACTATTTTGTTATTAAATCATCGGCGCCCGCGGTAACTTCGGAACAAGTGAAGTGTATATTTAATGGAGCTGTTACAGAACAAAAGTGTTATACAAAAGTTGCATCACCAACTTCTACAACCTCTACAACAACAGTTGCTACATTTACTTGTACAGGTGTTGGATCATGTGTTGCTAATATAACTGCTCCAAAAGGAACACGTTTGTATTGGTACAACAGTTGTAGTAATACTGATATACCTATCACAACAGTTGATGGACAAAGTGAGACGGTGAATTTCGCATGCATTTCTTCACCAATCATTTCCAATCTCGGAGTAAAATATGGTTCATTAAGTATTTCATCGACTGACGCTGTTGCGGCTCAAAAATTTGTATTCAATGCCTCGATAACTGCGGGAAATTATCCAATGTACATATCTAAGGATGGTCCAACCGCTTTTCCTATGACAATTGGTACAACAACTTTGACCATAATGCCTACAGGAATGACGAGTACTGATTCGGCAGGTGACAGCTCATCATATTTCTACATTGCCCCAGGTCAAACAAAGTTCCTCTCTGCTAATTACTTGGCAACTGGTTCATATCCATCATCAACAGCATATCCTCAGGTGTATGGAATTAATTATGGAACATCAACCGCGAATCTTTCCGCAATAATGTTGAGAGACGCGGCGATCCCCAATACACTCAAGGCAACTTTGTTCCACTAGACCATATAGAGGTATACTTATATTGATTCTTTACAAATTATTTAACTCACATGTTTAAAAACCACATAGCCAATGTCCTCGTTCTTACTGCTCTTGTGTTCGTAGTGTATTCATCACCAACACAGGGGAGAATATCAATCGCTGCCATTTCTGGTAACGCGAATCTCACTGCAGCATCTGCTAATAGTTTAAACAATACATTAGTTGAGAACTCAGCAATGCCAGTTTCAAGCGGGATGGTTGAAGTGACATCTGGTCCCGGTTCTATTACATGTCCAGAAAGATATTCGTGTACAACACTGCCAGTAGTTCCAAAGTGTCCAGTAGGATATTCCTGTGTTCCAAGTTTGACTACAGCAGTAACTGTCTCGGCCAGTTCTATTTCTGTAGGTGATCCTGTTATCTCTAATAATATAATTGTTGGATACAACGCTGATATAGCTATCACTATATCCAATCAATCAAATACAAATATATTTATTACAGGGAATACACTTATTGATTTTGGTGTGATGTTGGGAATAGGTGCTCCTACAACAATAACCCCTGCATCGTTGGCGGGAGATGCTGTTAATCAAAAAGTTATTCCTGCAGGAAGTTCACGAACATTTGTATTTCATTCAGTGTTCATGAATTTACCGATAACTGCACGTGGTACCAAAGTATTCAAAATTTCAAAAATAAATTATTATTCTGGAGAACAGCGAACAATCTCTACTATTACAGCAGGTCTCGAGAATCTTACATTTACAAAGACTTTCACCGGACAACCAATCCCACCATCTCCAATTACAGTTTCCACTCCAAATGGAGGAGAAGTGTATAACGTTGGGCAAGATATGGTGATTAAGTGGACAAGATCAATAAATCAGGTGACAGATATTGGTCCAATACTCAATTCTTCTGTATATATTGAACTGAGACCAAGTAGTCCTAATACTGGTTCTCCTGTTACCAAGATTGGGATAGCTCACTTTACGAAGGGTACATTTACTTGGAAAATACCAGCAAATATTATCGCTGGAAAGTATTTGATTGAACTATATCAAGCCGACCGAAATGGTGTGATCGTTCAAAGTGGTGGATTCAAGGATATAAGTGATGCTCCGTTTACTATTGGTAATGTAGTTACCACTCAACCTAGATTAAGTGATATGTCTGTTACGGTAGGATGGAATAATCCTACTCTTGCAACAGACGGTTCAATCAGTAGTTATCCTGCAAGTTTCAAATTTACGTTGACCGCAGGTAATGTTCCGATTTATTTCAAATCACCAATAAATATTACTAGTCCAGGCCAAGTTTCTTCTATTTCATTCTCAAATGAATTGTTACCACGCATTACATCTACAACAGCAAATCCAAGCACTCTTACCGGTGACGGATCTTCGTATTTTATTGTACCAGCAGGATCATCACGTACCTTCACCGTACTAACTACTTTGAGTAGAGAAAATGCTGCGAATCCAAATGGTGTTAATATTGCGAAAGCAACCGAGATTATATATCGAACGGATATCAATAGCACCTATGGAACTCCTCTATATCCTGTAGATAGTCTTAAGGTAAGTGTTGATTTTTCAAAGCCTACTATCACATTGTTAAGTCCAAATGGGGGAGAGAGATATACAGAGAATGGTCCCATGACTATTCGTTGGAATACCACTGGAGCACCATCAACAGCGGGAGTGTTATTGGAACTTCATTACAAAGTCGGAGCTCAGACAAATGATTTTGTTGAGTTGATTGCTGAAGATGTTGTTCCTAATACAGGTTCATATATATGGACCGTTCCTGTAGCTATGAGTGCTGGTAATAACAATTCGTTTACTGTGAAGGCTATATTGTATGATAAGTCTAATCTAGCTACTGATAGTAGTGATGCGATATTTACTATCGTTTCTCAGGATCCAGTTGCATCTGCAGCAGTCATCACAAATGTAACCTCAGCTAAGGGAAATGTAGTCATCGCCTCTGATTCGAGTGTATGGAGTGTCGCACATCCCGCTATTTCATTCACAGTTGTGAATACAGGAGACAATCCTATCTACATCAGTAAGAATGCCAATGTTGCTCTTGCAACAACGACATCATCTGGTCCAGACGCTTCAACAACAGTTTCATATGTTACAGCTTCCGGCTCAGTTACCGGTGACACAGTTGCCGCTTACCTCGTCAACTCATCACGTACATTTACTTACAACTTCACAGTTGATAACACAAATGGTACGTCAGCAGCCAAGAAAATTAGTATTGTAAGAATTAGTTTTGGTACAGGAGGTGCAGCTGATGGTCCGGGCCCAACTCAAGATGCCTCGGTATCTATAACTTCTGGTCTAGCAAACGCATTCGTACAGATTCCATAATAGTTGTTGTTCCAGGGCAGATAATTAATTTAACTAAAACCGCCTCTCCTGATAGGGTAGGTGGTTTTTGTGTATGAAAGGCCTAATCTCACATAAATTTGACAACTTTTCACTATGTGATAGTATGGTTCCTATTCGCCTACCTAGGCGTTTTATAAGTCGTTTATAAACTATTAACAATGTATCTTTGGTTCTCGCTGTTTGGCTTCACGCCTAAATAATGCGAACTAAAGCACTACATCAATAATCATATGGCAGCAGAATTTAATCGTACCAAGCCGCACGTAAACGTCGGCACAATCGGTCACGTTGACCACGGTAAGACAACATTAACAGCTTCTATCCTTGCAGTTCAGGCAAGTAAGGGTCTTGCAAATGCAAAGGCATATTCAGATATCGCAAAAGGCGGTACAGTTCGTGATGCATCAAAGATCGTTACGATCTCTCTCGCGCACGTTGAATATGAGTCTCCAATGCGTCACTATGCTCACATCGACGCTCCAGGTCACGCCGACTATATCAAGAACATGATCACTGGTGCCGCTCAAATGGACGGTGCTATTCTCGTTGTGTCAGCTCTTGATGGTGTTATGCCACAGACTCGTGAACACATTCTTCTTGCAAAGCAGGTTGGTGTTCCAAAGGTTCTCGTATTCTTGAACAAGTGTGATGCAGTTGATGAAAAGGATCTTATCGACCTTGTTGAGGAAGAAGTGCGTGAACTCCTCACAAAGAACGGATTTGATGGTAAGACTGCTCCTGTTATTCGCGGTTCAGCTCTCAAGGCTCTTGAAGGTGATCCAGCATGGACAGCAAAGATCGGTGAACTCATGGATGCATTGGATAGTTATATCCCTATGCCAGTTCGTGAAGTCGACAAGCCATTCCTCATGCCTATCGAAGATATCTTCTCAATTGAAGGTCGCGGTACAGTAGTTACTGGCCGTATCGAGCGCGGTATGATCAAGGTTGGTGAAGAAGTCGAAATCATCGGCTTCCGTGATACTGTCAAGACTACTATCACTGGTATCGAAATGTTCAACAAGCAACTCAAAGAGGGTATTGCCGGCGACAACGCAGGTCTTCTCCTCCGCGGTACTGCAAAAGATGACGTTTCTCGTGGTCAGGTTCTTGCAAAGACTGGCTCAGTTAAGCCACACACAGAATTTGAAGCTGAAGTATACGTATTGAAGAAAGAAGAAGGTGGTCGCCACACTCCATTCTTCACAGGATACAAGCCTCAGTTCTATATCCGTACTACTGACGTTACTGGTGAAGTTACACTCGCTGAAAAGGTTGAAATGGTTATGCCAGGAGACACTGTTACTTTCAAAGTTAAACTTGTTGCTCCAGTTGCTCTCGAAGACAAGATGCGCTTCGCAGTTCGTGAAGGAGGCAAGACAGTTGGTGCCGGTGTTATAACAAAGGTTATTGCGTAATTGCGCACGTAAGTGAAAGAACATGACTACTACTAAAGAAACAACAAAAAAGGCAACAGCAAAGCCAGTTCGTGCTCGCGCAGCGAAAGCTGCAACTGAAGTTCCACACCTACGCATCCGCGTTCGTGCGTACGAACACAAGATTCTTGATGCTTCTTTGAAACAGATTATGGATACAGCTGCTCGTTATGATGCAACTATCCACGGTCCAGTTCCATTGCCTACAGAGATCAAGAAGTACACAGTCAACCGTTCTTCATTTATCGACAAGAACTCTCGTGAACAGTTCGAAATGCGTGTTCACAAGCGCTTGATCGACATTATCAACCCAAATCCGAAGGTTATCGAAGCTTTAACCAATCTAAGTTTGCCATCAGGCGTAAACATAGACGTAAAGATGATGTAAATTGAAAAGTGAATACGTATGAAGTGAAGAACATCTTCACTTCATTGCGTCTTCGCTCTATTCCTCTAAATCACTGACATGAAATTCATTCTTGGACGAAAGCTGAATATGACACAGATCTTCACCGCCAACGGTGCGGCTATTCCTGTTACCGCTGTTTCTGTGCGAGCAAATGTAGTTACTCAAGTTCGTACAAAAGACGTTGATGGCTATGAAGCTGTTCAGATCGGTGAAGGTTCTCGCAACCCAAATCGCATCAACAAACCTCAGAAGGGTCATTTCAAAGATATGGGATCATTTGCGACTGTTCGCGAATTCCGCATCGATGCTCCAACTGCAAAGGTTGGTGACAAAATCGAAATCTCACAGTTCGCTGTTGGTGAAAATGTTACCGTAAGTGCCATCTCAAAAGGTAAGGGCTTCCAAGGTGTTGTGAAGCGTCACGGATTCGGCGGAGGACCTCGTTCTCACGGTCAGAAGCACTCAGAGCGTGAGCCTGGTTCTATCGGAGGCGGTTTGCGTACACACGTTCCAGTAGGTATGCGCATGGCGGGTCGCATGGGTAGTGATCGCATTACCGTGAGAAACCTCCACGTTGCACATATTGACCCAGAAGAGAACATCATGTATGTTTCGGGAGCATTACCTGGTCGAAGAGGTACCTTGGTTGAGGTCGTCTCAGAGAAATAAAAGCAATGAATACTACAATGGAAGCTACAATATACAATCAAAAGGGTACCGGAGCAGGAAAGATCAAACTTCCCGAAAGTATTTTCGGTGTGCCATGGAATGCTGACCTCGTGCACGAAGTTGTTCGTCTCATGAATTCAAATTCACGTACTAACGTTGCTCACACAAAGACTCGTGGTGATGTAAGTGGTGGAGGAAAGAAGCCATGGAAACAGAAGGGTACTGGTCGCGCTCGTCACGGTTCTTCACGCTCACCTATCTGGGTTGGTGGAGGAGTCGCACACGGTCCACGCAATGACAAGAATTTTTCACGTAAGATCAACAAGCAAGTTCGTATTAAGGCTTTGTTTACTGTTTTGTCACGTAAGTTCAAGGATGGACAAATCATTTTTGTTGATTCAATTGATTTCAAAGCACCAAAGTCAAAGGATGCACAGGCAGTTATCACTGCACTCGCAGGCATCAAGGGCTTTGAAAAGCTTTCTACCAAGAAAGTCAACGCAGCAGTTATTGCACTTGATACAAAGTCAGATGCAGTCACCAAGAGTTTCAGTAACTTCGGTAACGTCTCAGTCGAAGAGTTCCGCAATATCAATCCGGTATCAATTCTCAATGCTACATATTTGATTATTTCAAATCCTGAAGCAGCAGTGAAGAATTTGTCCGCTAAGATTTCTTAATATCATGGCTATCTTTGGAACAAAAAAAAATACGACAGAGAAGAAGGTGACAACCAAGGCTGTGAAGACGGTTAAGGCTGTAAAAGCAGCAACACCAGCTGTTATCGCTTCGACAGGAGTAGTTGCTTCAGTAAGTGACATGATTCTCCGCCCACGTATCACTGAGAAGTCAGGTCTCTTGAGTCAGACAGGTGTATATACATTTGAAATTGCACCAAATGCAAACAAGAATCTCGTAGCAAAAGCTGTTGTAGCTTTGTACAAAGTTACTCCAGTCAAGGTTGCTATCGTCAATTCACCAGCAAAGAAAGTTTTTATTCGTGGTCGTCGTGGAGTTGTCGGCGGCATTCGCAAGGCCATCGTTACTCTCAAAAAGGGCGATAAGATAGACTTTGTATAATATTTACTCACATGAAATCATTCCGCCCAACAACAAAATCTCGTCGCCACATGACCGTATTGCCATTCAAGCAGTACCTTACCGCCTCAGAGCCGTACAAGCCTTTGACGCTCGGTTTCAAGCGTGACATGGGTCGTAACGCCTTTGGTCGCATCACTGTTCGCCACAAGGGTGGAGGACACAAGAAGCTCTATCGCATCATCGACTTCATGTATGACAAGAAGGATATCATTGCGACAGTAAAGACTATTGAGTACGATCCATTCCGTACAGGATACATCGCTCTTGTTGCATACAAGGATGGTGCAAAGCGTTACGTTCTTGCTCCAAAAACAATGAAAGTTGGAAACTCTTTCATCACTTCAGAAAAGGCTCCTATCGAAACAGGTAACCGCCTCCCACTCAAGAATATTCCTGTCGGTACATTTATTTACAATATCGAAATCAAGCCAGGTAGTGGTGCCAAGCTCGTTCGTTCAGCAGGTTCATTTGCTCAGGTTGTTGCTAACGATGCAGGTTACACACACATCAAGATGCCTTCAAGTGAAGTTCGCAAGGTTCACGAAGATGCATGGGCAAGTATCGGTGCAGTTTCAAACGAAGAAAATCGCCTCGTTAACATCGGTAAAGCTGGTCGTACACGTTGGATGGGTATTCGCCCAACAGTTCGTGGTACAGCCCAGAACCCAGTGGATCACCCATACGGTGGAGGTGAACAGCGTCAGGGTCGTGGTCTTCGCCGCCTCAAGACTCGTTGGGGTAAGCCAGCAGGAAAGGGCCAGAAGACTCGTACTCCAAAGAAGTACTCAAATATCTTTGTTGTGTCACGACGTCAGGTTGGCAAGAAGAAAAAGTCAGATTAATTTATTTACTTTTACACAAAAAACAGGGAGCACCACTTCCTGTTTTTTGTTATACTAATCCCATTATATGTTTGAAAAACTAGTTGAAAAAGTTAAAGGAGTTATCGAATATATTGCAGTGCTATTTATTGCACCTCATGAATAAAGAGAAGCATATTCACTTCATGCACATGTTTAATATATTCAAATTAATTCGCAGAATAGGTACATTCGGGGCATGGCGCATGCTGGTCAATTTCTGGACATTTATATTCTTCGTAGCTATTGTGTACGATTTTTATAATGAAAATTTTCTTGCTGATAATGAGATTTTATTGGCCATCGCAGGAATTTACGGCGCAGCCCTAGCTATCTATAGTGCAGAAAAAGAATTTCGTCGTTGGCACCACATGCATACATCGATTCATCCAGGTGAATTGTATTTGATCGTGTGGACTGTGCTTATTTTGTATATTATCGTGGCGAATGTGATCACACATCCAACATATCGTATGCCTATCGAAGTAAGTGGTTCATATATTGCAGTGATTTCTATCCTTGCCATTACGAGAGAGTCCAAGAATTTCTATAAGAAGAAAAGACAGCCAAAATAAGTTAATATGAAATATAATGCCCTCAATGGAGGGCATTTTTGTGTATCCAGTTGACAAAATCATGATTTCAAGTAGTCTTACACAAGATCTCGAGAGGTAGCCGTCTCGATGTTCATCACATATAACTAGGCTATTGAAAGACAACATAACATGAGAGAAAGACTCCTATCCAGTGCTCCCCCGAACGTGTTTCAACGTTCGAAGTCCAAGCGCGCCGAAGCTATGGCTGCCGGCAAGAAAATCATCAACCTCACCGTCGGCCAGCCAGCTGGACCTGCCATTTTGGAGGCCCGCATGGCCGCCGCCGCCGCAGTCATGTCTGACAGTGAAGCGATGCATGAATACCAGGACAACGGGTCGCCGGGTGTCCCCGACTTCGCGCGTCGTTTTGTGCAGTGTCATGTCGTGCGTGATTTGAAGGATTATGCTGCGGACGTCATCAGCTACCTACCGATTCCGGGCATCAAACCGATGTTGCAGGTGTTGGTGGAATCTCTCGGCACCTGGGAACGTCCCGGTTCATTGTCGCGAGTTTATACCATGACGAATCCTGGTTATCCGACGCCCGCATATGTCTGCGGTGCCATCAAGGGCATCCAACAGGTGGAGCTACCGCTGGATCCCAAGAAGGGATTTCTGTTTTCTCCGGAGAGCCTTATCGGTATCACCGAAGGCGACATGATTTGCTTAAACTTCCCGGAAAATCCGACCGGCATCATTGCCAAGCGTGATTGGCTCACGAATCTGTGTCGTTTCTGTTCTGATCGTGGTGTCCGTCTTGTTAACGACGGGGCATATCACATCTTGAGTAACAGCCCCGAGTCGGTAACGTTGACTGATGTGGCTCTTGAATTCCGCGATCTGAATTGGATCGAAGCATTCTCTGCCTCGAAGGCTGGTAACTTTACTGGCTGGCGCGTCGGGGCAATGGCGGGTTCACCCGAATTCATCGCGGACGTTACCCAGATCAAGGGTAATCTCGACAGTGGCTTCGTCGCTTTTGCGGCGGCAGGCGTGCTCGATGTCTTCGAAAAGCACCGCGATCGTATCGAGGAAGTTCATCAGGTGTATGCCGAACGTCTCGATCTCGTCGCGTCAGTTTTGAAACGTCGGGGCATGCGCCTCGCCGTCAAACCGGAAGCGGGCTTCTTCTTACTGTTCGATGCCCCAACGAAGGCATTTGGTCAGGACATCGCCAATGGTGAGGAGTTTAACAACATCATGACGGATAATACCGGCCTCTGCGGTATCCCGTTCGACAAGTGGATTCGGTATGCCATTTGTGCCACGGATGTTGGTGCCCAGATCGAGGAAATTGAGGCAGGTTTCGCCGCCGCCAAAGTTTCCTACGAATAATAGTTCACTATCGCACGCCGCCCGGCTTCAACTGGGCGGCGTTTCTCATATATATTTTTTGTCCAAGAATGATGAAATAAAAAACCGTTCCCTACGAGAGGGAACGGTGCAATGGTAATCATGACGATTACCGGAAAAACAAATCAGCCTTCTTCGGCTCATTGATCACAGGATTTGCCGTCTTGATTACGTGTGCTTTGATGGCCGAGGCGACGACTTGGGAGACAAACAGATCATCTTCCCAGCATTTGAGGCCGCTCGTGGCAACCACGATACCGTCATCATAGACGCCACCGGCGAATTTGAAATCGTCAGATTCGATCAGATGCGGAGCGCCGGCGAATATGAGGTGATTTGATCGCGCAGACCGCCAGGCAGCCTTGGCCTTCGCTTCAGCGTATTCATTGTAGGGGTGTTGCCATTTGGAAACATCTTTATTACCGAGGATGATGCTTTCGAGCACCATCGGTTGGTGGCTGTTTTCACGCGTGTGGTGCGGGTTGAGAACGGTGATGACTGCCGCCACACGCCCTTCAACTTGGGTAATGAAACGGTCCTCGAATAACGGGCCGAACATTTCAAAGACTTCGAGGGTCGCTGTGCGTATCAATGTATTTTTAGGGGTATTCATGTGTCAGTATGTGGTTTTGAGTTTTCTACTACCGTAACAATACGGCAGTCCTGGGGTATTTCTACCTTTTGAGTGAGTTTGTGTCAAGAATAGTACGGGTCCAGATTTCGGGCGTTTCTTGACAGTATTCAGTATTATCAGTAGTCTTCGTTCAGACACAGTATCGGCGATATGTGTCAAAAAACAGTAGTATCGCTACAACAATTGAATACAAAAAATTATGCCAATGAGTCAAGAATTCATGCAGGCGCTTTTTCCAAAGCTCGCTGCGATCAACAAAAAATTCGCTCCGCCCTACCATATTTACTATGAGCCAGGAATCCGGGATACACTCCGCACCTTGAAGAATGCATTCAGCTTCCGCCAGATGGACTTCAAGGAGTTCTACGCGGTCAAGGCGCTTCCCAAGCCGGCAATCATGGACATCATCAAATCTGAAGACTGCGGCTTCGACTGCAGCTCCATTCCTGAACTCCGTTTGGCTCGCTACGCCGGAGCCCGACCGGAGGATATCATGTTCACTTCGAACGACACCTCGGAAGAGGAGTTGATCGAAGCGCTGCGTTCTTGTGGTGGCTGCATCCTCAACCTCGACGGAATTGAATACATCAAAAAAGTTCAAGCTCTCGGCCCATTTCCGAATCTCATTTCTTTTCGGTTACATCCGGGCGTTTCCTCGGCTGACGGTTCGAAGGATATGCGCAGCATGGCTGACCCTGATTCCAAGTATGGTGTTCCGATCGAACTGATCGTCGAAGCGTATCGCCAAGCCTATCAGGCCGGCGCAACACGTTTCGGTTTACACACGATGGTGTGTTCGAATAACCTCGATTATACGAATTTGGTCGCGACCTATAAGTTGCTTCTCGATATTGCGAAGCGTTTGCTTGACGAGCTCGGTATCGAACTCGAATTCGTCAATGTTGGTGGCGGTTTGGGTATTCCGTATCGCCCCGGTGATACACCATTCGACCTCGAGGCCTTCGCCACTGAGTGCAAGGAATCAGCAGTTCAATTTTTTGAACTTAACGGTTTTGTGCCGTCTCTCTTCATGGAAAGTGGCCGTTTCGTAACTGGCCCCCATGGAGTATTGGTCAACCGCGTGATCAATCGATATCGCAAATATATCGAATTCGCCGGTCTCCAAGTTGCCATGCCCGCGCTCATGCGTGTTGGTATGTATTCCAAAGCCTATCACCACTGCACCGTGTTGGAGCAAGATGGTTTTCTGATCGGCGAAGGTAGTCGTCCAATTATTGAAGTCTCTGGTGCCGGCCCCATCTGCGAAGGCTGTGATCTGGTGCTCAAAAAGGGCATGCTGCCGGATCCTCGTGAAGGGGATCTCTTTATCACCCACGATACTGGTGCGCACGGCTCGGCCATGGGTTTCAATTACAACGGCCGTTGTCGTCCGCAGGAATTACTCCTCGACGGTCTCGGCAATGTTCGCCGAATCTGTCGTGCGGAAACGTATGATGATTTGAATGCGCGCCATCTCGGTCTCGAAGGAGATGAGCACATCATTCACCTCGGCTAACGTCCCGTAAAATCACCGCCGCCCTCGCAATATGGAGGGCGGCTTTTTCATTCTCGCCTTATATTCAAGCCACATCCTTGACTTCATATACTCATTCTGTTAGCATACTTGTCGAGCTCATCGGAGCTTCTTTTATTCTACTTTTCAACATTACGATAATATTTTATGGCACGATCGCTTAAAAAAGGACCCTATATCGAAGAGAGACTCCTGACTAAAATCTCAGGCAAGAAACCTGCAACAGCTGGGGTTATTAAGACATGGTCACGCCGTTCTCAGATTTCACCAGAAATGGTCGGATTCACATTTGGAGTTCATAATGGTCGCGTACACGTAGAAGTATTGGTCACCGAGGATATGGTTGGACACCGCCTCGGTGAATTTGCACCTACACGCAAGTTCGTACGTCATGGAGGTAAGATGCAAAAGGAACTCGAATTGAAAGCCAAGGAAGCAGAAATGAATGCTGCAAAATCAGCAAAGGAAGCAGCTACTTCAGCTACTGCACCAAAAAAATAATACACTGACATGATTACTGCATCTCTCAAAAATTACAGAATTTCACCACGCAAGGTTCGTCTCGTTGCTGATATGATTCGTGGCAAAAATGTCGCACAAGCCAAGATTATTCTTGTTGGTGCAACAAAAGCTGCAAAGCATCCTTTGGCAGATTTGCTCGATTCAGCTGTTGCAAATGCATCACACAATTTCAAAATCACCGCAGACAGTCTTTTTGTAAAAGAGATTCGTGTTGATCAGGGTTTTGTTTTGAAGCGCAGTCAGCCAATGGCACGTGGTTCAGCATTTCCTATCAAGAAGCGCACAAGTCACGTTACTATTACTCTTGCTGCCGCAGAAGCAAAGGCTCCAAAGGTAAAAGCTAAGAAAAACAATAAGTAATACTATGTCACACACCGTACACCCATATTCTCATAGACTTGGAATCATTCGCGACTGGAAGAGTCGTTGGTTTGGTACTGACAAAGCATATCGTAGTGCTTTGAAAGGGGACCTCATCATCCGTGAATTCCTCCACAAAGAACTCCGCTCATTCTATCTCGGTGGTCTCGACATTGAACGCAATCAAAAGGCTCTCCGTGTCATCGTGAAGACATCACGTCCAGGTATGCTCATCGGTAAGGCTGGTGACGGTGTTGTTAAGCTCCGCGAAAAGCTCCTCAAACTCCTCCGTGATAATAAGGTTGAACTCAAGGGTCAGGAACTCAAGCTCGATATCGAAGAAATCCGCACTCCAGAATCAAACGCCGCTATCACTGGCCTCATGATTGCTGAAGCTCTCGAAAAGCGTCTCCCATTCCGTCGTGTTATGAAGCAGACCATCGAAAAGGTTATGGCAAACAAGGAAGTTCTCGGTATCCGTATTCGTTTGGGTGGTCGTTTGGGTGGAGCTGAGATCGCCCGCAGTGAAGAGCTCAAGAAAGGACGTATTCCTCTTCAGACATTGCGTGCAGATATCGACTTCGCTCGCGAGAAGGCTCATATGACCTACGGAGATATTGGTATCAAGGTCTGGATATATAAAGGCGAGATATTTAAGAAGGATGTTGCCGCTAAATAACTTTTCATTTTTCACTGTAAACTTTAAACTAACCTTACTACCATGTTATTCCCTAAGAAAGTAAAGCATCGCAAGCATTTCGTTAAGCGTAAGCATCCAGTCAAGGAGGCGCTTAAGACCGAAACTCGTGGCGTCACTCTCGCTTTTGGCTCATACGGCCTCAAGGCGATGAAGTACGGACGTATCACGTCAAACCAAATCGAGGCAGCTCGTAAGGTTATGGCTCGTTATGCTACAAAATCTGGTAAAGTTTGGATCCGTATTTTCCCAGACATGCCTTTCACACAGAAGCCTGCCGAAGTGAAAATGGGAAAGGGTAAAGGTGAACCAATCGGTTTCGTTGCTGAGGTCAAGCCAGGTCGTATCATGTTCGAGATCGACGGTGTCGACAATGCAGTTGCCGCAGAAGCTCTCCGCAAGGCTGGTACAAAGCTTCCTGTTAAAACCAAAATCGTAAGTCGCGTATAATTTTATGAAGACAAAAGATATTACAAATAAAACAGTTGCTGATTTGAATCAGCTCATCGCAACAAAGCGAGAAACACTTCGCACATTCCGTTTCGGAACAGCTGGAGCAAAGACCAAGAACGTCAAAGAAGGTCGTGCTATCAGAAAAGAGATCGCTCAGATAATGACCGTCCTTACTCAAAAGAAAAACGCCTAACCTAGACAAAGTACTCAACTTCAAGTAAACTCGAAACTCATGACCACAACAAAGACACAACCAAAAAAAGAAGTAAAGCGCCAGACATTCAGTGGTGTTGTTGTTTCTGACAAGATGAAAGACACAACAGTCGTTGTGATCGAGCGTTTCGTCAAGCACGCGAAGTATCAGAAGTATCAGGTCAAGCGTACCAAGCTTATGGCCCACGACGTTGGTAATACAAAGAAGATAGGGGACAAGGCAACTATTGAGGCATGCCGCCCAATTTCAAAGAACAAGGCTTTTAAAGTCATTGCATAATTTCCCACTACCATGATTCAACCACGTTCAATTGTTAATATCGCAGATAATTCCGGTGCAAAGATCGGACGTATCTTCAAAGTTCTCGGTTCTTCAAAGAAGCGTTATGCAGAACTTGGTGAAGTTGTGGTTCTTTCAGTACAAAAGGCTGAACCTCGTAAGACTATCAAGAAGAAAGACGTTCTTCATGCAGTCGTAGTTCGCCAGACAAAAGCTTCACGCCGCAAGGATGGTTCATATATTCGTTTTGATGAAAACGCAGTTGTTATTATCGAAAAGGACAAGAAGGAACCTATTGCAGGACGTATTTTCGGCCCAATCCCACGCGAAGTCGGCGAAGCTGGATTCAAGACGATTGCTTCACGAGCTCCCGAGATTGTATAATTTTTAATTAATACTACTACCATGCATGTAAAGAAAGGAGACACAGTCGTAATACTCTCAGGTGATGAGAAAGGCAAAAAAGGAAAAATTGTCAGTGCTTTTCCTGCAACTGGCAAAGTTATCATCGAAGGCATGAATACCGTCAAGAAGCACCAGAAACCTCGTAAGGAAGGCCAGAAGGGTCAGACAGTCGAAGTTGCAATGCCTATGTATGCTTCCAAAGTAAAGAAGGCAGAATAGCTACGAATCTACGAATAATTCGAATGCAACGAATAAAACAAACATATGAAACACACAACAGTATACGAACTCAATAAGAATTCTTACGCTACTCTCAAGGCTCCTTTGGGCTTGAAGAATGCTATGCAGACTCCTCGTTTGCTCAAGGTTGTTGTTTCAAACGGCTTTGGTTCAGTTCGCGATAAAAAGAAGATTGAACTCATTGCAGATCGTCTCGCAAAGATCACCGGTCAGAAGCCTGCAACACGTGTAACAAAGAAGGCCATCGCTACATTCAAGACACGCCAAGGTGATGCTGTTGGATACCAGATCACTCTCCGTGGCAAGCGTATGTGTGAATTCTTGGATCGCCTCATCAATGTTGCACTTCCTCGCACAAAGGACTTCCGTGGTCTCTCACGAACTTCAGTTGATGCTATGGGTAACTACACAATGGGCATCAAGGAACACACTATTTTCCCTGAAACAGCTGATGAAGATTTGAAGGATGTGTTTGGTTTCGCTATCACTATCGTTACAACTTCAAATGATAAAAAGAATACTCTCGCTTTCCTCGAATATCTTGGAATGCCTTTGAAGAGAGAAGAAGCTAAGAAATAATACAAAGAAAAATCACCCGAGAGGGTGATTTTTTGTATACGTGCATAATAGTTATCGGAACAAGAGAGGTGGTGTGTACTCACTTTCTGCAGAATTTTAGAGACACTGTGGCATATTAGTTCGTCACAAGCGTTTCCAAAATTCTGCAGAAAGTGAGTACACACCACCTCTCTTGTTCCTGAATAAAAATTAGTTGACTCTATTCAATGTATCTGCTAGTATCTTGAATACCTTAATAAAACAAGGTTATCTTAGAACAAGCGATTGGAAGCACAACCCGAAAGGGCATAGCTAACCAATCCTCATTTCTTTGGACAAATAATCATTATGGCGAAAACATCAGTAATAGTAAGATCACAAAAGACACCGAAGTTTAAGTCGCGTGTAGTTCGTCGTTGTTTCCGTTGCGGTCGCAAGCGTTCTTATATGAGAGATTTTGATCTCTGTCGTATTTGTTTCCGTGAATTCGCCAATGAAGGCGCAATTCCAGGTATCAAGAAGTCTTCATGGTAATTTCTGTTTAATTTTTATATACACTATTATGGTTACCGATTCTATTTCAGATCTCATCATCCGCTTGAAAAACGGAAGTGACGCCAAGAAAGCGTCAGTTGATGCTACCTACTCGAAGCTTACCGAGAATATTGCTCACGCTCTCAAGAAGGCAGGATATCTCATTTCTGTAGACAAAAAGAAAGTTGGATCATTCACAAAGACTATTACATTGGGTCTTGTGTACGATCTCGAAGGCAATGCTCGCATTCACGGAGTTGAGCGCATTTCAAAATCATCACGTCGCGTGTATCAGAAGTCGGCTGATATTCGTATGTACCGCAGTGGATTCGGCAATACATTCTTTTCTACTCCAAAAGGCATCATGACTGACGGAGAAGCAAAGAAAAACAAGGTCGGCGGTGAAATTCTCTTCAAAATTTGGTAATAATAACTATATGTCAAGAATTGCTAAAAAACCTATCGCTATACCCGCAAAGACAGAAGCAACATTTGCTGCTGGTGTTATCACTATAAAAGGTCCTCTCGGTTCTTTGAGTAAAATTGTTCGCCCAACTATCAATGTTGAGATTGCAAATAATGAGATCACTCTCACTCCAAACGGTTCATCACTTCAGACTACGGCTCTCTGGGGAACATACGCGTCTCATATCAAAAATATGCTCGCTGGTGTTCACAAACCATACGAAAAGAGACTTATCGTTGAAGGTATCGGATTCAAGGCCGATGTAAAGGGTACTACTCTTGCGTTGGCTCTTGGTTTTTCACACCCTGTCAATGTTCCTATTCCTACAGACCTCAAAGTTACTACCGAAAAGAACATGGTTATTGTTTCTGGTATTGATTGCGAAAAGGTTGGTCAGTTTGCCGCAGTCGTTCGTGCTTTGAAGAAACCTGAACCATATCTTGGAAAGGGTATTCGTTATTCAGATGAGGTCATCAGACGCAAGCAAGGTAAGAAAGCTGCATAATTCTTGATTCAAATCTACTACTATGAACACACTCCAGAAAAAACAAGCAGTATTCGCACGACGCAGAATCCGTATTCGCGCGAAGATTCAAGGTACACCAGAACGTCCTCGTTTGGCTGTTTTCAAGTCTCACAAATATATCTACGCTCAGATCATCGATGATACAAAGGGTCACACTCTTGTTGCGACTGATTCACGTTCAACAAAAGGCAAGACTCCTGTTGAATCTGCACAGTTGGTAGGTATGGAGATTGCAAAGAAGGCCAAGGCAGCAAAGATTACCAAGGTTGTCTTTGATCGCGGAGGTTTCTTGTATACAGGCAAGATCAAGATGGTCGCTGATTCTGCTCGTGAAGGAGGACTTGAATTCTAATTTTCAATACATATATGACAGCAAAAGATACAAAAATACATACAGAGACAACTATTCCAGCAACAGGAGTTGTTACTGAAACAATCATTGATCCTACAGCTGCAGCAGGAATGCCTACATCTGACTCAAAGATTACTCCAGGTCGCAAGATGCGTGGTGATCCAGCTCGTCGTGGTAGTCACAGTGGTCCTACTGGTGCTCGCGGCGGCAGTCGTGGTGGAAGTCGCGAGGGAGGCAATCGTGAACGTGTTAAGCCAGAATTTGATTCAAAGATTATCGATATCCGCCGTGTTACTCGTGTGACAACTGGTGGTCGCCGTATGAACTTCAGTGTCGCAGTTGTTGCAGGTGATCGCAAGGGTCGCGTTGGTGTTGGTTTGGGCAAGAGTATCGATACTGCTTCTGCAGTCGACAAAGCTACTCGTGCTGCAAAGAAAAACCTCATCAAGGTTCCATTGTCAGCTCAAATGACTATTCCTCATGCTGTTGAAGCAAAGTATGCAAGTGCTCGCATCATGATTTTTCCAGCTCGTGGACGTGGAGTTGTTGCAGGATCATCAGCTCGTGCTGTTATCGAACTTGCAGGTATCAAGGATGTCTGTGCGAAGTTTCTTTCGGGAAGTAAGAATCGCTTGAATAACGCTCGTGCCGCTATCGTCGCTCTCCAGAAATTGAGTAAGGTCAATCGTGCCACTCTCAATGTTCACAAAGAGAGAAGTGTAAAATAACTTTTCATTTTTCACTGTAAACTTTTAACTAATTTAATTCCATGCAAACCAATCAACTACAACGTAAGACACCTAACATGAAGCGCGTTATCGTCGCTCGTGGTGGTAAGCGCGGTAAGACTGCAGGTCGTGGAGGCAAGGGTCAGTCTGCTCGTGCCGGAAACAAGCGTCGTCCAGAATGGCGCGATATCATCAAGAAACTTCCAAAGTTGCGCGGTCGTGGCGTCAATCAAAACAAGGCATTCGCTGAGAAGCCAGTTGTTGTGAATGTCGATGTCCTCGAAGCAGTATTCTCAGCAGGTGACGCTATCACTCCAGCAATCCTTCTTGAAAAGGGTATTGTCTCAACATCTTCAGGACGTGTTCCTTGGATGAAGATTCTCGGAGAAGGTGAAGTTACAAAAGCTTTCAAAATTTCAGGTCTTGCTATCTCAGAATCAGCTCTTGAAAAGATCAAGAAAGCTGGCGGAACAGTAGAGATTACTGCTTCTCAAACAGCCTCAAACAAAGTAACTGCAGCACGTGTTGCTCAAGCAAAAGTTATGCCAGCAGAAGCTCCTGCTAAGGCAGAAAAGAAACCTAAGGCCCTGTCTGCGCAGGCAGGAGCAAAGCCTGCAGCTCCAAAAGCTGAAAAAGTTGAAAAGGTAGAGAAAAAAGAGAAAGTTGCTCCTGCAAAGAAGGAAGTAAAAGCTAAGTAAAGAACAACGACTGCTCTACGCAGTCTTTGTCTTACCATTAGATATTGTCTGAGACATAAGATACTATATACAAACAACTGATATGAAAACATTTTTAGAAAAACTCAATGTAGCTTTCAGGGATAAAGTATTGCGCAAGCGTATCGCTTTTACTATCGGCGCTTTGGTATTGTTCCGTTTGTTAGCGACTATTCCTATTCCTGGTGTGGATGTTGCCAGTCTCGCAAAGCTTCTTGATTCAAGTCAGTTTTTTGGTTTTTTGAATATATTCTCTGGTGGAGGTGTCTCAAATCTCTCTATCGTTATGTTGGGAGTCGGTCCATTTATTACAGGCTCTATCGTTATTCAACTTCTTACTATGATCTTCCCAAAGTGGAAGGCATTGTTACAAGATGAAGGTGAGGCAGGACGCAATAAGCTTTCAAACTACTCACGTCTTTTGGGTGCTCCTCTCGCAGTCCTTCAGGCAATCGGTTTTATCCTTCTCTTGCAGTCACAAAATGTGTTACCACATCTCAATCCATTTAGTCTTACCGTCAACGTTATCGTTGTTTCTGCAGGTTCTATCTTGCTCATGTGGATCGGTGAACTTATCTCAGAATTTGGTATCGGAAACGGTGTTTCTTTGATTATCTTCGCAGGTATCGTTTCTCGTCTTCCAAATGATTTCATGCAATTTATTGCAGGATATGATGCGGCAAATATGCCTATGTATATTGCCGCAGTGGTTGTAGGTCTCGTTGTTATCGCTGGCGTCGTCTTCATTACTGAAGCTGAACGTTCAGTTCCAGTGACATATGCCAAGCAGGTGAGAGGTAACAAGGTATACGGAGGTGCTTCTACGTATCTTCCATTGCGTTTGAATCAAGCAGGAGTTATTCCCATCATCTTTGCGCTTTCTATCCTTTTGTTCCCTCAGATCATCTCAAATTCATTGAGTCATGTATCAAATGCTGTCATTGCGAGTTACGCGACATCATTTACAGTATTCTTCAATAACCCAATAGTGTATGGTGCATCATACTTCATACTCGTTGTATTGTTCACCTATTTCTACACAGCAGTTACGTTTGATCCAAAACAAATTTCTGAGAACCTCCAACGTTCAGGCGCATTCATTCCCGGTGTTCGTCCAGGTGATCATACACGCGATTATCTCGGAAACATTGTTACTCGTATCACACTCTTTGGTGCATTGTTCCTCGGTATTATTGCAGTGTTGCCACTTGCGATGCAGGCATTCACTTCGAACAAGTCTCTCGCTATCGGTGGTACCGCACTCCTCATCGTTGTCTCAGTTGTTCTTGATCTCTTGAAGAAGGTTGATGCTCAGGTTTCGATGCGTGAATATTAAGATTTCATGTCTGCGTATGCAGGAATAGTGAAACAAGAAGGGCGCGAAGGCGCTCTTTTTGTTTGCTGGAAGAGGATTTTTATCCTTTGACTTGCGAGTAGGTAAGGTGTAGTTTTCTGGGTAGATTCAGTCGTTGTGTTCTATGGATTTTACTGAGCTTTCGCTTGGTGAAATGGGATATGATATCCCTTGAATATAATGATTGAACCTTGAAAACCTATGAAACGTTCAGACATGACACCTATCAAGGGTTTGGAAGATATTTTCAAAATATGGGCCAGTCACAATAAAGTGACCGTAGACTATGTCTCCGGTGCACATATTGCGGAGCAAGAAGAACTTCTCCGAAGTCGAATGCTTGCAGCGGTCAATATGCTTTTCTGTGCATTTTTTGTCAGTTTGGTTGTGTATCACATCAGTCACATATTTTCTGATCATCGCCCGATGGTGCTCTATTCTTTATGGGGTGTCGCAATTATGGACTGTGCATCCTTCGTGTGGTTCGTGATTACATTGTTCACCTTCCATTTTAGGAAAAGACCTTCGCCGGAAGTTTTATGCTTCGAACATGATTGGCATCGTTTCCGGACACTCTTCAAGATCAAAGATCTTGCGAACTTTCCTTACACCAGCGTCTTGTGGGTGTATGTGGAATGTGCGCTTGAAGAAGCTCGGCAAATTCATGGTTCCGGTGGCTCCAAACATCAGAACTCATTTGTTGAGATGCATGAAATTGCCCTCAGGTTTGATATGTGCCAAGCGAATCGGTTTTCCTATGAACCTCTGGCTTGCCGCCCCAAGACACCTGTTGTCGCGTAGTTTCAGTTTGATTCACCCCATCGCTCGCGAGCGATGGGGTTTTGTTTTGTTCAAATTATGTCTTGAAAAGGTTATTGAGATAGAATTTTGAAATTATTTGGTTTTTTTACGCTGACAGGGTACACTAGTCCCATGAAACCTCAATCATTTATATTCATGGGCCGTTACGGGTCAGGCAAGGGTACACAATCAACATTGCTCATAGAGGCTTTGAAGAAGATTGATACAACGAGAACATCTCTGTATATTCAGACCGGTCAAGAATTCCGTTCGTACACACAAGAATCATCATATACCGCAGCGTTAACCAAGAAAACTATCGATAGTGGTCGTCTTATGCCAGAATTTATGTGTGTCTATTTATGGGGCAGATTGATTGCTCAGAAATATACTGGTTCAGAATATCTCGTTTTTGATGGAACACCACGAAAACTTATGGAGGCACAGATGCTCGAATCACTCTTTCCATTTTATGGTCTCGAGAAACCTTGGGTCATATATCTCGACGTGGAGCATGAGGAGGCAAGTAGTCGTCTTTCTATTCGAGCACGTTCAAGTGGTCGTCCAGATGATGGTAAAGATCAGGTTGAGGTTAGACGCAAGGCCTACGAAGCTGATATTGTGCCAAGTATAGAATATTATCGTACGAACCCGAATGTGAATTTCTTGGATATTGATGGTGAACGTTCGATTGAAGACATTCATGCCGACATTGTGAAAAAGCTCGGTTTGGAGTAGTGTTTTACTATGATTCGAATTAAGAAAAAGGAAGATATCGCTATTCTCCGTGAAGGAGGTAAGCGCCATGCAGCTATTCTCAAAGAATTGGCCCTCATGACTCGTCCGGGAGTTCGTACTGGTGAACTCAATGACCGCGCCATGCAATTGATCGCCGAAGGTGGTGATACAGCAGCATTCTTGAATTATCAGCCATATGGAGCAAAACGTCCGTATCCTGCAGCTCTCTGTGTTTCGGTTAATGACGAGATTGTTCATGGTATTCCAAATGAAAATGACCGTGAATTGAAAGAGGGCGATATCGTCAGTCTTGATCTCGGTTTGGTTCACAAAGGCATGATCACTGATGCGGCTATTACAGTTCCTGTTGGGAATATTTCTCCTGAATGCACCAAGTTACTAGTTATTACCAAAGAAGCTCTCATAGCAGGAATAAAGGCGGCCAAAGGTGGTCGTCGAGTTGGTGACATCAGTAGTGCAATCGAACGTGTTGGTGTTGCCAACAAATATGGCATTGTCGAAGATTTGGCTGGTCACGGTGTTGGGTATGAAGTTCATGAAGATCCATATGTACCAAATTATGGGGATCCGGGAATAGGGGAGACATTGAAACCTGGGATGGTCATTGCTATTGAACCTATGTTCAATATTGGAACTAAGAAAATAAAACTCGATAAAGACGGATACACCTATCGCACTGCTGACGGTAAACCAAGTGCGCATTTTGAACATACCGTGCTCATTACCAAGAGTGGAGCAGAGATTTTGACGGCATAGTTTCGATAAAATCTATTGTATTATGAATGCTGAACACATTCTGTTATATCAGAAAGGTACTTGTCATTCCTCATAATTTAGGGTAGAAATGAGCAAGTATTTGGACATATGAAAACTAAACATCCCGATCAAAAAATGGTCCGCCTATATCTGGGCGGAGTAACAGGTTCCAGTGTTGTTTGTAGCGAGCGTTATTTACGGGAATATGACACACCTCGTGTGGTAAATCGTCCGTTCTCGCGTCAAATATTTGGGTCACATACCACATCAATTGGTATTATTGTCGGTTCTACGGGTATCATCGTGGATAATGGCACGGGCGTTGGCCAGGTGAGCGAATGGTTGAAGGCGCAGGATGTAAATCAGGTCTTCATCTTCCAAACGCATTATCATCTCGACCACATTGCCGGTCTCGTCACAAACTCCTTTCTTTTACGCAAAAGTGTGGTGAAGGGAATATACGGCCCGAAGCTCGGTCAATTTGAAATCGCGGGTGTGATGAAACAATTATTTGCACCACCGTATTGGCCTGTATCTCCGAGCATGTTCAGAATTGAACACCCGTTCATTTCATTCAATCCGGGCGAAACGATTCCGATCATGGGCGGGGTCAAAACGATACTCCTCAATCATGCCGGAGGTTCTGTCGGATATCGTATCTCGACTCCGGGCGGTGATATTGTCATCGCTACCGACAATGAATTGTCGAATGGCGATATTCGCGAAACGACAGCTGACTTCATCAAAGAATCGGCAATTGCATATCTCGATGTTCAATATCGTGACGTCGAATATCAAGGCGTTCAGTCCATTGGTCCTGGTAACACGACTCTGTCGCGCAAGAATTGGGGCCACTCGACTCCGTCAATGCTTCAGCAGACGTATCAGCTCATGAATGACGCACCTCGTTTGACATTGATCGGCCATCACGATCCCAAACGTCCTGATGAGGATCTTTTCAAGTTTGAGGGTGATATTACGCAGTCGCTCACCGGCCTTGGAACTCGTGTCGTATTCGCCAAAGAACACGATGTGTATGAGCTTCCATATGTTCCCGCGTTAAAGCGTGGTGGGTCAGTTGTTACGGCGTAACATGGGCATTCAGATTCAACCGCCACATTCAGTTGTGGCGGTTTTTACATATATTAGTAATTCCTACCACTTTGAAGTAATATATGTACATTACTCTAATCTACTAATTCACCTTCATGCATAAACAAGCCAAGAAAGAACGCACACTCATCATCGTTAAACCAGACGGTATCCAGCGCGCACTTATTGGCGAAATCGTTGGGCGTTATGAACGTGTCGGTCTCAAATTGGTTGGCGTGAAGATGATGATACCGACCGAGGAATTGATTGAAAAACACTACACACTTGATCCAGAATGGCGCATGAAGACAGGTCTCAAGACCATCAAAGGGTATCAGGACAAAGGTCTTGTTCCACCTATCACTGATCCGCTCGAAATCACTGCAAAAGTATTAAAAAATTTGATTAGTTATATGACCAAGGGACCTATCGTTGTCATGGTCTGGGAAGGTGCTCACGCTGTTCAGATTGTTCGTAAGCTTACTGGGGGAACTGAACCTCTCACCTCTGATGTTGGTACGATTCGCGGGGACTTCGTGCTCGATTCATATTCACTGAGTGATGGTGACAAGCGTGCGGTTCGTAATTTGGTGCATGCATCTGGTTCAGTCACAGAAGCTAAAGATGAAATTGCTCATTGGTTCAAAAAAGAAGAATTGTTTGATTACAATTTATTCATGGATCATATTACCTACGGTACTGATCTAAGTGAGATCCTCGGCAACTAGCGCTATATCGTTCCATTGTCAACTTTGCTCGAAATCAAGAAAAGTGTCGCAACTATGTTGTGCTCTTGTACTCCTTTTTTTCGAGGCATATAATATATTCAGGCTGCAGGAGTAAAATCCTACAAAACACATTTTTAGGGAGATCAAATTCGCAGGCACCTTGGTGCTCTGTGTGAGATCACCCACCTGGACTACCAGGTACATTACTCTTGCAACCAACAAAACACATCTCATTGAGGTGTTTTTTGTTTCCACATTTTTCAGGCGGAGAGGAATATGGGCGTGGTTGGAGACGTCGTTACGTACGAGGAGTTGTGCCTAAAGTACAAAATGAAAAGACGATATCCCTCCGGGCAGTCTCCCACCACGCCCATATTCCTCTCTGCCTTTCTGTCTGTTCGGTTTTCAATCACCCCAGACAACACGGCCCCCTGAAGACTTCCCAGCGGGATATCGTTTCATTATGTGATTCTTTAGGCATTTATACTCGTTCGTAACGGAGTCTTCAGGGGGCCGTGTTGTCTGGGGTGATTGTCTTTGGTCTTATTGCACCTCTTCACGTATAATGTAGCAATGAAAATGTATCTATATACTTTGGTTGCAGCAGTAGTAGTGCTTCTTGCTCATATGGCCGGACTTGATGGTTTCTACTACACGGTATTCCAATATGATATCTATATGCATATCCTCGGTGGTATAACGATCGGACTATTTGTTTCTGCCCTCATCTCTTCATTTATGCCCCACATGTTACATAGACGAAATGTTGTGTTAGGTGTTTTGATTGTCGGTGTTTGTTGGGAATTATTTGAAGCATATTTTGGTATTGCTGGAGCTCCAGTTGGTACCAAAGCCTATTATATAGATACTACAAAAGATCTGATTGACGATATTATTGGTGGAAGTATTGTTGCCTTTTTGTTTATTAGAAAATAGTTTTTATACATGAATACACTTACATGCTGCACAGGAGTTGGAACAGTCACTGGTGCCAATTTTCTTTTGGAAACAGATGCTGGAAGTAAGATACTGATTGACTGTGGAATGGTTCAAGGTGAACGCACTGCCTCAGAATTGAATTACGAATCATTCTCATATGACATTTCAAAGATATCAGCGTTGATCATTACTCATGCGCATCTTGACCATGTTGGTCGTATTGCCAAGCTCGTCAAAGAAGGGTATTCAGGTCCTATCTATTCAACACCACAGACAAAAGAGCTTGCGGAAATTGTTATGAAAGATGCGGTTAACATTATTGCCACTGAGGCACAGCAAGAGGGAATTGATCCTATGTATGGTCTCCCTGATGTCGAGAATGTACTTCCTTTGTGGAAGACAATCGAATATCATACCGCATTCAATGTCACTGATGATGTTTCTGTATTCTTGAAAGACGCAGGTCATATTCTTGGTTCTGCGATGGTAGAAGTTAGCATCACTACGAATCAACAAATGAATGCGAATACTGCGAATAAGACAAAAATTCTTTTTACAGGAGACTTGGGCAATTCACCCGCACCACTTTTGCGCGACACCGAAGCTGTTGGTGATGTTGATTATATGATTATGGAAAGTGTGTACGGTGATCGTAATCATGAAGACCGTGAAGAACGAACCAATCAATTCATGAAAGTTATCAAAGATACTATTGCTCGAAATGGTACGCTTGTCATTCCTGCCTTTTCTATCGATCGTACACAAGTATTGCTCTATGAGTTGAATAATATGGTTGAGCAGAAGAAAATTCCTTCAGTGCCAGTCTTCGTCGATTCACCAATGGCTATCAACGCTACTCAGATATATCGCGAGAGTACATTCTTGTTCAATGATGCGGTACAACAACAGATCAAGAAAGGGGATGATATCTTTTCATTCAAGAATCTTGATTACACCATGTCACGCAATGAAGCTGGGGTTATTGATCGTGTTAAAGGCGCAAAGATTATTCTCGCAGGTTCTGGTATGTCTGTCGGTGGTCGTATCGTAAGTCATGAAGCCCAGTATCTTCCTGATGCGAATAGTACGATCCTTTTGGTTGGATATCAGTCAGTTAGTTCTCTCGGACGTAAGCTTGCTGATGGTGCAAAGAAGGTGACTATTCATGGTCAAGAAATTAAGGTTAAAGCAAAGATTGAAACCTTGTATGGATATTCAGCACACAAAGACGGTGATCACCTCGTTGAATTTGTTTCAACTGGTACAGATCGTCTAAAGCAGGTATTCGTTGTGATGGGTGAGCCTGGGGCTTCGATGCATCTCGCGCAGCGTCTAAATAATGAGTTGGGTGTGAAGGCAATAGTGCCAGAACGGTTGAAAGGGTATGAGTTGGAATAAGTGGTATAAATAAAAAATCCCCATTAGGGGATTTTTTAGTGAAAGTTTGAATTATTTGATCTTCGCTACAAAACGAGCGAATGATTCAGGCTTGAATTCTGCGAGGTGAGCCATGATCTTACGATCAACAAGAACACCCTTTGCCTTTGCTGCGCCGATGAACTTACTATATGAAAAACCAAGTGGGCGAAGGGCTGCATTGATCTTTACATTCCAGAGACGGCGGTGATCACCTTTCTTGTCGCGGCGGTGTGCGAATGCGTATGCTCCTGCGTGAGCGAGAGCGTCATTTGCAGCTGCTTCTTTGCGTGAACGTGCAAAACGATAACCTTTTGCGGCTTTGAGAACGCGACGACGATTCTTGAGGGCATTTACTGCTTTCTTTACACGGGTCATGGTAGTTGATCTATATTATTAAAGGTTTACTAAAAAGCGACTCTTTGCCTTGTTTTTCATGTGAGTGATAACTGACATGCGACGCTTGCTCAAACTAGCGCGTGTGCGCTCCTTTGCATTGAAATGGTTCTGACCTGGCTTGCGTGACAAAATCTTCCCTGTACGGGTAACTTTGAGGCGCTTTGCGTACGATTTATTTGTTTTAATCATAAAATGTTTGTTATTTTTTTTCGATGACGATACTGAGTCCCTTTGGTCCTTTGACAACATCTTGAGCTATCTTGTATTCAACAGTGATGAGCTTCATGATGCGATCGAGGCGTTCTTTGAGGAAATTCATATCCATATATTTTGAACGTCCGATAAGGTAGAGGTCTATCTTGACTCGGTTACCTTCAGCGATCCATCCGGATACGTTTTTGGCTTTGAGTTCGAGATCGTGCTCTCCGGTGCCTATTTTGACTTGGACAATCTTGAGTTCAGAGGTGACTGTCTTTGCTTTGGCAACTTTCTGTTTTTTCTTCTCATCGTACAAGTACTTACCATAATCCATAATCTTGCCGATAGGCGGTAAAGCGGTAGGGGAGATCTCAATGAGGTCTAACCCGCGCTTTTGCGCTTCTGCAATAGCTGCCGCCGTAGTAATGACGCCTAGGTTTTCACCTTCAGCGGTTATTACCCGAAGTTCGGGAGCTTTGATTTGATGGTTTATTTTGACTCGAATACTCAATGAATTGAAGGTTACAGAGGCTATTTATAGCATATAAGGGGGTAGGAACGCAAGAGGCAGGACTTACAAGAACTTCCTCACGAGCCATATGAGTATTTCAGGTATTCTCTCGATAAAATAGCGGTTTTTCCATTCCGTGAGGCTGACCTCCTTTGATTCATGCATGTCGTGAATGAAATGCGCCGATAATTCCTCGGCAAATTTGACGTTTGTGGTCACAATATTGGCCTCAAAATTGTAGAGCAGACTGGCATAATCGAGGTTAAGTGAGCCTACGGTAGACCATTCGCCATCAACGATGATGGATTTACTATGAATCATATTTCCTTGGTATAGGAATATACGAACACCTGATTCAAGTAATGTTTTGAAATATGATCGTGCTGCAAGATCAAGTGTTGGGTAATGATCACTTCGTTCTGGCAAAATGAGACGCACATCAACTCCACGATGAGCTGCAAGTTTGATAACACGAGATAGACGATGTGTTGGTACGAAATAGGGAGTGGTTATGTAAATATATTTTCGAGCGCCTCGAATCGTATCGATGAGGTGACTATAAATATGTCGCTGTCCGGGACGTGGCTTGTTTGTTAGATAGCGAAATTCGGTATCTCGAGCACGGATACGGTCGGGAAGTTTTTCATCTTTGGCTCGTGCCCACATACGATCAAAAGCACTCGCCATTTCTCTGACTGCATTACCTTCGATGCGAACGTTGGTGTCACGCCACTGTTTGACGGGGTTATATATGCACATACTACCGGTGTACGCGATCTTGTCATCTACAACGAGTGTGCGTCTGTGGTTACGAAGGTACCATGAACGAAAATTGGAGAGTTTGGTATATGAAGGGACGAGAGTCTTCCAGAATATAAGCTCAATACCTTTTGTCTTGAGATCTTCTGCGATAGTTGATCCCCAGAATGAAAAACTGCCAGCAGCATCCCATAAGAATTTTACTTTGACTCCGGCTGCTGCACGTTCAACACAAATATCTATGAATTTTTGTCCGAGTTCATCGGCAACAAAAATGAATTGCTCGATATAAATACTCTCTGTTGCATTTCTGCAATCATTTAGCATCGCTTCCCATGCTTCTTCATTGGTGGCGTAGAGATGCCAAGAAGTTTCTTTATTCATGGGGCTATTATACCTCATATAGCTTCGTCATATGAAAGTCGATATGGTACGATATTCTCATGCCCACATTGATCGACTACAAAAAGGCGCATTTCAACTACGAAATCCTCGAGAAAATCGAGGCTGGTATTGAGCTGATTGGTCTTGAAGTAAAGTCGATTAAGAAAGGTCAGGGCTCACTCGATGGTTCATATGTCATCGTTCGTGGGGGAGAGGCCTATGTGGTAAATACATTTGTACCTCCGTATCAGGAGAATAATACTCCGAAAGACTATGAACCTCGCAGGAATCGCCGACTCATTCTCGGCAAGAAGGAAATTGCGCGTTTGGCTGATATTGAAGGAGGTAAGGGGTTGACAATAGTGCCAATTTCAATATATAATAAGGGTAATCTTCTCAAGGTCTCTGTCGCTGTTGTGCGTGGTAAAAAGCAGCATGACAAGCGCGAAAGTATCAAAAAGCGCGAAACTGATAGGACGGTGAGAAGGGAGTTTAGTGATCGTTGATAATTGAGTTTTTTACTTTTTTCTCAGGGAATTATGTTTCTTCACACATAACATGTGGAGGACTGGTCTCAGATTTCTCTCGGCTTACGCCGAAAGAAATCTTCGATCCGATTTTCCCTGGGAAAGGAAAATCGGGGATGATCGGCTTCGACAGTTGACCATTCTCGTTCGTGCAGCGCGAGCACCATTAACTCGTAAATCTGATGGAAATTCTAAATGCAAAATCAACCGTTTCACCATATTTTGGTCAAAAGGACTTCGCATTCGCTCTCGTTTAACGACAGCCGTTACTTCATGGGGATCCTGACTATGATGTTGGCGTAATAATCTGGATGTAGGGGATTGAAGCTTCTCACTTCAGTTCTTGAATCCGTCTTCGGGCGGAATGAGATCGTGATTGTGTGTTTTTCAGACTTTCTGGATCACAATCATTAAATCCACTTCGTGGAACAAGGTCTGATATCGCTGTAGAGTCGTTCGATGAATATCAATTGCACCTGGGTTCGATTCCCAGCATCTCCACAGAATAATGTTACAATATATTTCATGAGAAAATATTATAGCTACTATCTCGTTGGACTAATTGGGAGTGCTATTTACGGCACTTCATTTATTTATTCAATCTTCGATGTATTAAATTATATTATTGTTATGGTGATTTATTTTGTGCTGGTTACCTCAATTAATATGTATTTTTTGGGTCAGATTGTTAATTCAAAAATTAAGGCCTCTCTATATTTCTTTTTTGGAATTTTGACTTTTTATGTCATAGCGGCATTAATTTTATTGAATAATGTTTCTCTTAGTCTTACTGGGCATAATATAATTTCATCTCTCTTTAAATAGAAATTTCCATGGTATCATCATATAGATAGTCCACTCCCATCTTGTGATACCAACAGGGCACTCTATCAAGCAAAACTAAGTCTCTTTTCATACCCCCTAACCCCCACAATCGCCTCAGAGCTCTCAAATACCCAAGGATACAGTTGGTTCCAACTTTGGCTCACCATTCTCCACTACATCTTGACATATATATTTTATTGTGCTATATTTCGCGACAGTAAGTATGGTTATTTTGATACTGCCTAAAGCCCTCAATTGTTGAGGATTTTAGGCAGTATCAACCTAAACCCAGAATTGAAAAATATGTTTAAATTGTTTTCGGAATTGATCGACAGTGATGACGCGTTAACAAAATTGCAAAATCAAGTTAACAGTTACCTTGAAACTCATCCGGCCGCCACTGTTCAATGGTTGCAAAGCGGATGTTCCACAAATGGGTATGTTCACTCCCAATTGACGGCAATCGTTACCAACAAATTACCTTAAAGCCGACCCTCTCGTAGAAAAGCAATCCTCATGCTCTCTATGGTGAGGGTCTTTTCTTTTATTGAATTGAGATTTTAGTGTGATTTTACTGATATTGACAGATGATTGTAGTAAGTGTTATTACTACATTAGTTTCACATCATAGGTGAGTCACTACACCTCAATCGCTCTACAGAGCACCAAGTGAATGTTCATTGAATGGAGTTTCATATGATTAATGAAAAAATAGAAAAAAAGGAGTTTATAACTCTTCACGTTCAACAATGCGGATTTGCTGTTTATGGTATGGGTCCCGGCACAGCAAGGTGCACATTCCACGGGCAGCCGCTCGACAAGTATCTCATCGATTTGCGGAAAAAAATGTTGCACACCAGACATCATCTTAATGCGCTTTGGAATCGCATGAATAAAGAAAATCCAGATGATCCGCAAACGGTGAAGTTTATTGAAGCTCGTTTGAAGACCGGTTGGTGGGCATTATCGATTGCCATGGAGCTCACACCTCTTCAGGGGCAATGTGTTGACGGTCCCACTAATCCGCTACGGTTTTTCTTCATTCAACGCCTTGAAGAATTGTTCACGAAATGCTTTGCAGCAGCGTGGATGTTTGGAAACGTTGAACAGCAGATTGCTGGTAGGCGTGGATTGATTATCGATTTTCAGTCGAATGGTGGTGTGCATCTTGAAACAGGGGAACCTGGTGAAGGACTGCGAGCCACCTTATTCACTGATTTTGATGCTCATTTTACACCAAATAATCGCGAGGAATTTGTTTATAAAAAATTCTTCGGTCTGCTTCATACGTTGGCGACCATTGTTGAGGAGCAGCATCCTAAATGCAGACAAGAGTTTGCTCGAGCACTTCGTTTCATGCTTGTGCATCATTTTGGTCGCAAGGACATTACTTCTCCGGCGAAAACGGTCATGCTCGAGAAAATCGTTAGCCTCGCAAATCACCTCGATCCAGTAAATATGACGACCATTCCTGAATCAGAAGTTGTGGTCAAGAAGTGATCGAATTTCAAACCGACCCTCTCGTAGAAAAGCAACCCTCATGCTTTCTACGGTGAGGGTCTTTTCTTTGACCAAAAATGGTTTTACGCTGTTCACCAAGGTCTACAGAGTACAATTAGTCGTACGTTAGTATTATCTGGTATAATTCACTTATATGAAAAACTATCAAAAAGGATCAGTACTCGTGTGGGTAATAATTGCAGCAGTAGTTGTCGTAGGTGGTATTTTTGTAATATATAAATCAAGTTCACCATTTGCGACCTCGTCAGTTGCGGATTCTATTACTGCAACAAGTACTTGTGTTACTACGGCAACAAGTACGGACGCTACGAGCACTCCTTGTGGAGGGCCGATTGTTGTTGATCCTGGCTCATCAAATTCGTCAAATAATTTTGGGACGTTAACATGTGGTCAAATATTCCCAACGAGTCAAATAGATCAAGCTTTTCCAACACTGAAATTTAAGCTAGTAAAAAGTGCGGCATCGAATAGTCGTCATCTTATTTGTGCATATGATTCGATGACTGTGTCAAAAGGTGTAGCAATTATCTATGAAGGTCTCGTAACTGTATATCCTCTCGACCCTGCTGTGTATCAGGATTCAATCACTGGTTATAACATGTTAATGAGTGTGAGAAATAATAGTTCATCGGGAATAAGTGGAATAGAGTGTACGGCAGGGGATATCGGTATCAAATCATCAACATGTACAGGGTCACTATCAGTAGGTCCTGACAAAGCAATTGCTGAAGTGATTTTTGCATCATCAAATAAAAATTATGATGTTGTGGTAAATTTGAGTACACCGACTGCAGTTGCTGGTGCGAGTCAGATAGTTGAACAGATGGCAAAAGAAGTAAATTCAAAGCTGTAAATTGCATGGATAGTAGGGGTACTGCTTGTAATGTTTGGATATTCTGTTCAATTGGCTCAGAAATAGAGCTTATGGTATTATTTCTGCATCAGAGGTCCTCGAGATCCCAAATACATTGGATCAAAACATCCTAAAAAATGAAATAAGTTCAGAAGAATTTCGTTGTAGTGATTGTGGCAAACTTCTCGCAATCGCAGATGAATCAGATTTAGTATTGAGTATAAAGTGCACGAGGTGTGGGTCATTGAATTCGATCTTTAAAGGGGTGACTGAGCAAATCATTATTACTGACCAGGATGGAGTTATCCTCTATGCCAATTCAATGGTTGAATCTATTACCGGATATTCACTTCATGAAATTTTGGGTAAGAAACCCTCGCTATGGGGTAGTCAGATGTCCAAGGAATTTTATAGAGAGTTGTGGCGGGTGATAAAAGTAGAAAAGAAGTCTGTGATGGTCAAGGTTAAAAATAAGAAAAAAGATGGGACCTTGTATAATGCAAAACTTCGTATTTCTCCCGTTTTTGGCACAGATAATGAAATAAAAATGTTTGTGGGTGTGGAAAGTGTCATTTAGTAGTATTATTAAATTTAAATAACATAACATGCAATTAGCCCCCATTCCACAAGATGAAAAAGATCGAATAGAAGCCGTCCATCGCATAGGCATTTTGGACACAAAGCCAGAACCTCGTTTTGATGTGTTGACCAGAGAAGCTGTCCAGAAATTGAAAGTTCCTATTTCTATGGTTAGTATCCTTGATTCAGAAAGAGAGTGGTTCAAGTCTTGTATAGGTTTGGATCAAAAGGAAGGGGAGAGAGCCGTATCATTCTGCGGCCACGCGCTACTTGCAAAAGATATGTTTATCGTCAACGACACCTTGAAGGATGAACGTTTTGCTGACAACCCTCTAGTTACTGGTTTTCCATTTATCAGATTTTATGCCGGTATTGCGCTTTTGGATCACAAGACAGGAAAAGCTATTGGTGTTTTTTGCGTGAAGGATACGAAGCCGAGAGTTTTTAGTCTTGAAGATACTTCCATCCTCATGGATTTGGCTGATCGTACAGAGAAGGAGCTTAATAAAGAACGGTAGGACATACGCCGAGTCGACTTGTCTTCGGAGTTTTTATTGTGCTTCATTTATATTGTTCCGTATTGTATAATTTGATTACTATCAAATAACATACATACATGAGAATTATATACAAAGCTAGTGCGTTTTTTGTTCTCCTCCTTGTAGCTTCTATTATTCTCCCTGGAATCAAATCTGCTCATGCAGCATGTTCGTATAGTTATCAAATAAAATCACTCACATCTAGTGGTTATATGCAGGACCAATGGGTAGATTCTAACATGATCCCTTTTGGACCATCTTTGAGTGGTGGGCTAGGAACACTTCCTGTTCAAAATCCTCCATCAATTCTTCAGAATATTCATTTTACATATCCAACAAATACCAAAGATTGTTTCCCCGCAGATAATACGATTTCGCCACCCGTAACTTGGGGAAGTAATGGATCAGTGGGTAGTATTACAACATTGAATGGAAGTTTTAATTTTAATGATAACACCGGCGGAGATCATCCTTCTAAAATTGGCAGGTCCGGTGATAGTAGAGATTATTCGGGATTAGAGTCGATAGATAATAGTGTAAATGGTAGTAGATTATCTACTTCAATACAAAATCAGCGTGAAGATGCTTTGATAGAAACAGTTGCAAAAAATGGAGGTTACACAGTTAATTTTACTGCAACGTCAACAAGTCAACCAAAGATAGTGCACACATCATCAACCTTCGTAAAGGCATCTAATTGTGTTTATTTAGGAGGGAAGGGATCAATTAAGGTTGTATTTATGCGTGGACCTAGTTTGTCTTTGGCATTGCCTACAATAAAAGACTACCTTGATTATGTTGATAAGGTTATAGGTGTCTTTATTAATACTGATCCATACAAGTCATACGTATCAAAGTTTTCGTTCTATGTTGATTTGCACCCGCTTGTTTATACCACGCAACAAATTAAAGTTCCTTTTGATGCACCACCTTTAACATCGACCACTGTTTCTGGTTTCAGTTGCGAAGGGAATGTTGCAGGTACAACTTTCTTACCATACGGGGATGATAAGGAAAGTATATTTATGTTAATAGACAGTGGTTCAAAAACAAGTCATCTGAATGGATCTACTTTTGACAATAGAAATACTTCGAATACATACCTACCTAACCTCTCTATACGTGAGATAGTAAATGGTCATTATGAATCGAAAGAAGATTATTACCTTGTTCCAGTTCATGAATCAGGTCATTCAATTGGATGGGTGACGGATGAGTATAATTGTAGTCACGTTTATCATGGTGTATATGATGGTCAGAACGCTGGAAAATATGATGAAAATTGTGTCGTGAACCCAATTGATGAATTTAGAAGCAGTAAAAATAATTTACTATATGGTTCAACGACTATCAAAGGTACCATGTCAAGTAATCAGAAGGCACAAGATCCAGGCCTTGAGATGTACATACCAAGTTCAAAGAGTTTGATGAATATATTGCCTATGGCAAGTTCGACAATACTTTCTGACGGTACTTTCAAGAGAATTGTTGATGCTCGATTCAATGTAGTTTCTTGTGGTTACCTTGTTTCAGCAATATTGCGTGAACCTATAGACAAGGCGCATGCCGAAACTCATTGGCCGGAATGTATGTCCATGGACACTACAAAAGAAGGGATACCGGCAGTTACCGCAAAACCTGTTGCAAGTAATTTGAGTAAAGTAAATAATTCATCGGTACCAAATACCTTTAGAATGATGGGCTCAAACTTTACACCAACTAATAATTCGATCCAATTTACCGTCACCGCACTTGCTGAAGCGCAAGACCCATCTACGCTCGTGGCAACACCGCACTCTTTCATGGAAAAGATTTCTAGTTTCTTTGGAGCCGTCTGGTCATTCTTCAAGAATCTCATACCATATACACATGGCCAGGTTACAAATTCCATAGGTAAAACATATGTTATAGGAAATATATCTAGTGATAGTGCAGCTGGTACATCCATAACATTTGTCATCCCAAGCAGTATGCCAAACGGGGTATACAGTGTCGCTGTTGGTTCATTTAACAGTGAATGGGCGGCAACGAGTTTTAAGGTCACGATAAATTCAAGTGGGGTTACTGTTTCAGGCAATCCTACTATCGGCAGTGGTGCCTACTCAGAAGGTGCGACTGTAGCAGCGACTGTGGCGTATACATGTCCAGCTCCAAAACCAGGTGGATTCGTCTATAACCTCGTAGGTAATAAGTGTGTTCCGATTGGAACAATGGGTACCGGTGGAACAGGTACGAGAACAGTAGTCATTTGTGCTGCAGGCAAAGTCTCAGTTGGAAATGTATGTATTACAGCAACTTCGTTGGCGATAGCTGCAACTCTGACCTATACATGTCCTACTGTTCCTGCTGGTATCAATGGTTATTACACTTTGGTCCCCGGTTCAAAATGTGTATTCCATTTCTACGCACCAACCATAAAAATTCTTCCGGTCTCTACTACAACAACACCAGTCAATTCAATTCCTGCGACACTTATTCGTTACACCTGTCCATCTGCGAACTACTCACTCTCAGGAACAACGTGTACACAGATCAGTGTTGCATGTACACCTACACCTGTTATGGGAGGCGGCAGTACATGTACTCCACAAGTTCTCCCGGCAACTCCAATATACGCATGTACAGTAGCAGGGTTCACACTGTCCGGCTCTATGTGTATCGAGAATCCTACCAGCGAAGGAACAGTTACGACGCCCGCAACCACACAAACTACTCAGGTTAGTGTCGCAGCGACTACGTCATATACCTGTCCTTCAGGGTCAACGTTGAATGGTACGAATTGTGAAAGTACTGACACTGTAGGTATTGTTGCAAATTCTACATATACAAAATCAGTAACAGGACTATTCTCGTACGTATATTCATGCTCATCTGGATATGTGCTCAAGGGTCAGAAATGTTACTCAACTGCTGTCAAAGTAACGCCTGCGACCGCCACATATTTATGTGCTACAGGATATACCTTGAATGCGACCACGAAGATGTGTGTGAAATAGGGTATAATAAAGTCATTATAAAGTAATAGTAATCAATCATATGCCTCCACTAGAAAATCAGGTTCCACCTGTAGCACCTGTTCCGCCAGTTGCTCCACAGTCTGCGGGTCAGACAAATAATACCCTCATGGCTATTTTGGCCTACCTAGGTATTCTTATCATTGTTCCATTTATAACTGATGCCAAGAATGATCCTTTCGTTAAGTTCCACATCAAACAAGGTTTGGTACTCATCATTTCTTGGGTAGTTGGTATGTTCATAGGAGTAGTTCCTGTCCTCGGATGGATATTGGTACCACTCCTGAGTCTCTTTAATTTGATTTGTTTGATCATGGGTATCATCAATGCTGCGAGTGGTCAACAGAAGCAATTGCCACTCATTGGATCTATTGCAAATAATTTCAAGTTTTAGTCTTTGTAAATTTTGAACAAAACACCTTATCCCCATAAGGTGTTTTGTTTTTGTTAATTGAGAGATTTTAATGGGGTATAATTGTTGTTATATGAAAAAATACATAGCTTTACTAATGTTGATCGTATCTATTACTGGTATTATTAGCTTCTCTAATAGTGCTGTGGCAGCAACGAACGAGAATATTCTCATCGTTTTTGATGCCTCTGGATCAATGACAGAATCATTTGGGGGATCGCCACGTATTGATGTTGCAAAATCAGCAATAACCGATCTTCTCGCTTCGCTCGACGCTAATACCTCAGTCGGACTACGTGCATTTGCGCAGGAAAAGATTACTGCGAAGGCGAGTGCTTGTGTTAAAACAGATTTACTCCAATCATTCACGACAGATCGTAATGCTATAACAACCCAGGTAGATTCCCTGCAAGCAGTAGGTTCGTATACACCACTTGCATATACACTCCAGCAATCAGCAGGTGATTTTACGGTAGGTGCAGACAATGTGCTCATTCTCATGACCGATGGTCAAGAGAACTGTGGTGGCAATCCAGCTGATGCTGCAGCTGCACTCAAGGCAGCGGGGATAAAAGTAAAAACATATGTTATCGGTCTTGGTGCAGACACTACAACGCGCGCTCAACTCTCAGGTATAGCTACCGCAGGAGGTGGAACATACTACGATGCAACAGATGCGACCTCTCTCGCGGCTAGTTTCAACGCTATCCAACAAGCCGAACATCCTGTAGATAAGACAAATACGGATTCAATGCTTGGGAAAGAAGTCACTGGTGGAAATGGATATAGTACCGCAGTACCAATAACTCCCGGGATGTATCATTTGAGTCACTATCAGTTAGGGAGTCAATATGATTATTTCAAAATGGATGTGAAAGAAGGGGATGTCATCAAATACTCAATTCAGTCATCAGAATCAATGCCAAAATACATTGAAGCAACGAATTCTTTTGAGGATGGTAATAATCACAGTGGAAGTTATGCGGGCATGAAAATACATTCGGCAACTAGAGCGCAAATTGGTTGGTTATATGAGGGTCAAGCTTCACAAGTAAGAAGTGACAGTTTAACCATAGATGATACAAATGCAGGGACTATATACTTTTTAGTTGGTAATGATAATTCAAAGTCACAAGTAATGTCTAAGAGTGACATCTTTACCATTAAAGTCAGTAGTCCCTCAGCAGTAGTTACTTCAACAGCAACAAACCCAATGAATGGAACTGTTCCTGTTGATACAAACAATTTAGGAACGGCATCACAGCAACCTGGTCAGAACTACCCATCAGTTGATTCTATTTCTCAAACTGTCAATTCGATAACCTCTAATGCAAGCAATATTTTCTATACAATATTGTGGACTATTGTCGGAGCGGTAGTATTCTTTATAGTGATTGTTGCTCTGATTATCTATCTCGTCGTTAAGCATAATAAGAAGGGTAGTCTCACAACAAATCCAGTTATGCCAAGTGTTCAGCAACCTGTTCCTCCCATTGTTCCAACACCAGCATCTTCACCAGTTACGACAATTCCGCCTATACCACCAGTGCCTCCAGTAATACCTCAGGCATAATAATTATTCTGACGGAACCTACTTCTTAGGTGATTGTTGTCTTTTTGCCCCACTCGAAGCTCCGTTTCGGTGGGGCATCTTGTTGTCTGAATTCATTTTTTTATCGTATAATATAATCACTATAAAATAACATACATACATGAGAATTATATACAAAGTTAGTGTAACTTCAGTTTTTCTATTGTTAGCTTGTATTATTCTCCCTGGAATAAAGTCTGCTCATGCGGCATGTTCGTATAGTTATCAACCAGAATCACTGTCCGCCTTTTCTTATATCGGTAACAATCTATTGCCAGTCCAAAATCCTCCATCCATTTTGCAGATAGTTGATTTTTCTTTATCAACCAATTGCTACCCTAATTCAAATAAGACATGGGGTGGCCTAAGGAGTATGACAACGGTAAATGGTGATATACCATTACCTGCGGTTAATGATATGGATGCAAGTAAAGTAGGAAGAAGTGGTGATAAGGAGAAATTCCATGGTTATCTTGAATTTAACACAACTTATAACGATCCGACTCCCAATCTATCAACCACATACAAAGAAGATAGTGTAATTAAGTCTATAGCAAAGAATGGTGGTTATACTTTTAATTTCAAAGCTATAGCAGCAGATAAAGAAGAAAGAGCAGCTTCAACTTTTGTTAAAGCTACAAACTGCGTGTCGTTGGGTGGAGTGAATGGAAAACCAGGAGGCCCTATAAAGATTGTGTTTATGAGAAGTTCAGATGCAGTTCCATCAGCAAGTCTCAGTGATTATTTGAGTCAGATTAATACTATTATCTATAAGGGTTTTGCGGCGATTGATCCATTCAAGGCATATATTGATAAGTTTTCATTTTATATTGATTTAAATAAATTCGATGCTCCTTCATTGCCAATAGATCCTGCAACAGGTCTATATGACAGAAGTTCCGCAACAACAGTGATCAATTCTTCGAGTTGTGGTAGTGATGCTCGTGAGTATCTTGTGATGTCAAAAGTTAATCGCCTTACAGAAGCGTACATGTTGGGATTCACCTCGTTTGGAAATAGAGTCTCATTTCTAACAAAAGACTCATACAACTATCTATTAGGTGAAGTTGTTATCCATGAAATGGGACACGTTTTTGGATTATTGGGCGATGAATATAAACGTGGAGATGTTGGTACACCGGGTACAGAAAACTGTGCGAGTGAATACGTATTGAAATATGGGCAGTATAGAAGTAGTAAGGATAATCATCTGTATGGTGCAGAAAACATACAAGGATGTAACTATATAAAATTCACTGATGGAACACCGATTTATCGCCCAAGTACTTTTAGTATTATGAATTCAGATGGCTATCCTGAACACCAGAGATTTAATGTTATTTCATGCGGATATGTTATTGCAGGTATACTTGGAGAGAAAATTAGTCAGGATACAGCTGAAACTCATTGGCCCGCATGTATGTCCATGGATACCATAAAAGAAGGGATACCAGCAGTTACTGCAAAACCTGTTGCAAGTAATTTGAGTAAAGTGACCAATTCTTCCGTAGCAAATACTTTCAAGATGGTTGGTTCAAACTTTACCCCAACAGGTAACTCTGTAAGATTGATTTCATCGGCAACTGCTGAAGCGCAAGACTCATCTGCACTTGTGGCAACACCTCATTCTTTCACAGAAAAGATCACAGGTTTCTTTGGAGGCGTATGGTCATTCTTCAAGAATCTCATACCATATACACATGGTCAGGTTGCAACTTCACCGGGTAAAGCATACACAATTGCTGGCATACCGAGCGACAATACTACTGGTACATCCATAACATTTGTCATCCCAAGTAATATTCCAAATGGAATATATAGTGTTGTGGTTGGTTCATATAACAGTGATTTGGTAACAACAGATTTCAAAGTAACTATAACCTCTAGTGGAATAAATGTCTCAGGTAATCCAGGTATCGGCAGTGGTACATATACAGAAGGTGCAACTGTGCCTGCTACTGCAACATATAAGTGTCCAAACAATACAACTACCGCAAGATACACACTCACTTTAGCGAATACTTGTTTGATGACATTGGTAAATTCGGGCGGTGGATTTACTACGGTAGTTGTTGGTGGTAGTTCAGGAACAGTTCCTACAGGATCTGTTACTGTGCCAGCAATTCTGACTTACGTGTGTCCTACGATTCCCATTGGAACTACTGGTTACTTTAGTCTTGTCTCTGGTTCAACTTGCGTATTCCATTTCTACGCACCTACACCCGTTGTTACAACTCCTCCAGTTTCTACAACAACAGCATCAACAACCACAAAAACTCCGCTACCAGTATCAACTTCAACCACATCAACATCGGTAATTCCTGCAACACTCGTTCGCTACACCTGTCCTTCTTCGAATTATAGCCTTTCAGGGTCAATGTGTACGCAGATCAGGGTTGTATGTACAACAAGTCTTTCGAGTGTCTGTAACCCGCAAGTACTATCAGCAACTCCAGTATATTCATGCCCAACAGGGTATACATTATCCGGCTCTGTATGTAGTAAGAATGTTGTTGGTGAAGGAACCACAACTGCTAGTGGAACTCAAACTTCAGCAGCAGTTATTCCTACAATTGCATCCACCACTCAAGTTAGTGTTGCTCCAACTGTCACATACACCTGTTCTTCTGGTGCGACATTGAGTGGCACGAGTTGTCAGAGTACTGACACTGTAGGTATTGTTGCAAATTCTACATATGCAAAATCAGCATCAGGACTATTCTCGTACGTATATTCATGCTCATCTGGATATGTGCTCAAGGGTCAGAGATGTTACTCAACTGCTGTCACGATCACTCCTGGTGTAGCCGTATATTCATGTGCTACAGGATATACTTTGAATGCAACTACAAAGATGTGTGTGAAATAGGGTATACTATTCTCTATGGAACCTACTATTCAAAAAGAACTTCAAGACCAGCGTGTCATGATAGAGAAGATATATATTTCAGTTGAGAAAACTCGAAAGTATTTTTTGTGGACGATGATTGTAACTCTCGTGACATTTATTTTACCGCTTATCATTCTCGGCTTTGTGTTACCTTCATTCTTGGGTACATATACCAGTCAGTTACAAGGATTGGGTATATAGTTTGAGGTTGCCCGGCATACCGTTTGACGAAACTACTAAAGAGTGGTAGTTTATAGCCTGACCCCAAATTGAAACATTGAAATTATGAGCAAAAACAACATTGGAATAGAGCCAGTTTTGGCATTCACGCAAGGAGATTGTGTATGATCTACATCATCGCCTTGTGCATCGGGAGCGGGTTGGCATACCTCGCCAACAAGTTGCGTCGGGATCATCTCAAACAGCGCGCGCGAGAAAGAGTCTGCAAGTGCAGAACGCGTGATGGTCGCCTTTGCGGCAAACCTACCATTCGCCGTCATCAGATGATCGTTCCTCCGCGTTCGTGTGAACGAGTTGGAATCTGGAGCAAATTGTTCCGGGCAGTGACATTCGATGAGTGTCCAGATGGGCACGTGAAGTTGATCAACGCTGTTCTGAAACGGTATACGCTTCCCAAGCTGGTTTGGAGGCATATGCGTGATCCTCAGCAGTTCATTACTGATGAGACTCTGTTCGAGAGGGCAGGGCTCATTGATCAAGTCCAGCCAAATTTGATCACGCGAATGGACAGAAAAACTGCGCCTCGAGAGCGGGGGAAAATTCAACCGCATCTTCCGAGAAATTTGCCATCAGCGCATTTTGTTGCGCCAAAAAGGTTTTAACCTTTGCTGAATTTGATCGTACACCCCCACTAACAAGTGGGGATTTTAATATCCGTATTCTCCAGTTACACATCGTGTGTGTATTTCGTGTACTACTCCTGTACTTACATTTCCATTACCTTCATACAATTCAAGTCTGTTTGGTGTGATATCTGCGTACGATACAGTATTCGGAATTCCTTTGTATATAGCGATTCGATTGAAGCTTATAGAATGATCAGTCCAGTAATATTTGTCTTGTTGGAATCCTCCAGGAAGACCAGTTGCATCATATCCATTCAAGGTATATCCAAACGTGGTCGATAGGTCCGTCATGAGTTCACCTCCACCGGGCAATCTCCATACTCGACCATCTCCAGTATTTATATTCTGGCAGTATTCTGTGGCACCTATCGTCATTCCTGGATGAAGTGAGTTTGCGTCACCGGTTATTAAGCCGTCTGAGACTGAGCAGCCTGAATTGACATCGAGACATAGATTGAGAGGTCCTTCAGATGATGCCCAGGTGAATGGGTCATGCGCAGTGACTGTTACTATATATGTTTGAGTTATTCCTGCCACAGTGTTGCTCATAGTATATGTACCCGGAGTGTTGTATGTATGACTCAGTGTCTTGTATCCTGCAGTTGTTGTTCCTCCGAGTGCAGACTTGCTTGTACTATCGCCCCAATTCAAATTGATACGATAGTTCAACGAAGTACCAGTACCAGCAGGGTAGCTAAATGTCCATGATCCGGGAGTTCCAGCTAACAAACTCACTGGACCGCTGATGGTAAATGCTGGTGCTGGTGCGGTAACAGTAAGGTTGGTTGTTGCAGAAGCGGATCGATCAGAAGTGCGTGCAACTACGGTCAAGATATATGGTCCTGCTGATGTATATGTGTGAGTGAAACTAATAGATGAATTTGTGGAAGTAATAGTAGAATCTGGAGTCCCATCTAACCATGAAAGTGTGTAATTGATAGTTTTATTATCGCTATTATCAGCAGTTATTATCCATGTTCCTTGTGTTTCACTTACAAGTGTCGATGGTCCGGATAATACCAAGTTTTGTATGTTGTTATTTGAATATATATCAACTGGATATCCTGTGTCAGGGTATGAAGAAAAATTTGATGGACCAACAGGTACTGTAATGATTACGTTACTACTTGGATCATTGACTGGGTCTGGGGACTTTATTTCACTGACAAAACCAAAAGAAGCAGCGTTGGCTGTGGGTATGTTGTTATTTGCTGAGGTAAGTGCAGGGTCAGCGGCTGCGGTAATATATTCATAGGTAAGTCCGTTGGTGTTGATCATGTCAACAGGGATGTGGGAGATGTACGCAGGAACAAGAGCGGGTTCAAGTATATTTGTTACTGCGTCAACAGGTATTCCGTTGACTGTTGTTTTTTTACAATCCCATGATTGAGTACCGTTTATAGTTTTCAGAGTACATCCTGCCGCCAAACTTCCTGCTGGTACACCTCCATGATCAGTTTCATATAGCGCGAGTGCATTTCGAACTTGGAGAGCATTCGAGTTTCGTGCGGAGTCTCGACCACTTGCTTGAGCAGCTTTGATTCCAACGAGCACTACTGATGCAAGTGAGGCAATGATTGAAATGACAACCATGATTTCAATCAATGTAAATCCATCATTGAGATGAGAAGTTTTTTTCATTATTTTGGCAATAACGTTTGTATGATTGAAGCTTGAGCAACAGTAAATCTACCAGTTATCATTGTTTTGATATTGGTATAGGTGATAAATAGGCTCGTGAACATGATGATGACGAGAATAAAAAGTGCTTGAGATTCTTTTTTTGCAATTTTTGTTGAAATCATCCAATCAACTATTTTTGGCGGGGTAGTATTTCGGACAAAACGACCATAGAGAATATGTTTTTTATTCATAGGTGTATAGGTTAGAACGATTGGAATAAGTATAGTCGATTTTGTACTGCAAAGAAAGAGTGTATATCTCAAATATATCAGCATAGATCCTATATTTTGAACCATATACTGAACAGTATATGAGGAGAATATAGTGCTTGACTTTTGCTTATTTATCTAGTATGGTACTTTCAGATCGTGTGTATATATGCCTATACATAGGGCCAGCCTCCTCGGGAGAATCTGGCTTGTAATCAAGGCATTTCGCACTTTCTTTGACACGCTTTATGAAAACAAAACTAACTGCAGTTATCGCTGCCTTTGTGGTGGCGTTTGTCGGACTTGGTCATACGGTTCATGGGCAGGGGACAGTTGTCTACACTGCTTTGACGTCGCAATCACAACTGGCAGTGTATCAAAGCCAGGCAGCGTGGACATTGCTTCTCGATGTTCAGCATGGTGGTGCAGCATATCTCATGACAAGCACCGCAACGAATGCTTACAGCACAACTTTGGATGGTGCTTACTCTGCGAATGTGTTCATGTCTCAAAGTAACGGCAGTATTACTGTCAGCAGTGAGATCTTGAATGGTCAGTTCGGTTCAACGGGAGCAAAAGCAGGCACCAATATTAGTTCGTTGAGTTCAATAAGCGGACTGGTATTTGGAATAATCAATCCATATCTTGCTTTCGGTGACAGACAAATTATCACCGAGCTCTACATGACTGGATCAAATTATCAGCCATCAGTTGCTGATACGTTGAATGTTCCGTTCGCTGGAATGCTTTGCACCTTCGGAACTTCGACAACTCAGTTCAACGCCGCATTTGCACTGTCGCAACCACTGGGTGGAAGTAATGGGCAGATCTATATCATGGGTCTTGCAACATCACCGGTTCCTGAGCCGAGCACTTTGGCTTTAGCAGGACTTGGTGGCTTCATCATTCTCGTGGCGTATGGGCGAAAAAAATAAATTGACTCTCAAAGGGGGTTTCCGAAAACGGAAACCCCCTTATTTTTTTAATAGATACTCAATACATATATTTATGGGTTGCCTGGGCACCCGGGCGACATTTCAACAGTTGCACCATCTGTACTTGGAAACGCTCCGCCCGTAGTAAATTTTGAATTTTGCTTACTATCGCCAAAACATATGTATTGGTTTGCGCCAGGTAAGTAACCGATGATAGACCAGTGTTTTGTAATATCTGTGTCACTCAATACTGCAATTTCAAGAAAACCACTATTTTTTATAATGTTATTACATAGACTGATTGCCTCCGGACTATTAGTAAGAGTATCGTGAGCAAAAACTAAAGAGCAATGGGCCAATGGAATTGATTTCATTTGGCAGAAATAACCTGAATTCGTTGTACTATACACAGAACATTTTGCCCACGGTTGATTGGCTAACGCAGGTTGAAGTGCACCATAACCTCCACTGTCTGTATAAATCATTTCGTACAGATTTCGAAGTTGAACCAGCTCTTCTTTTACGACTGCATCATTACTATTCTTCCTAGCGCTTGCTGTTGCCGCCATCACCACACTCGAAAGTAATCCAACAATAGATATCACTACCAAAAGTTCAATGAGTGTGAATCCTTTTGTTCGTCGAGGAGAGATCCTGACCTGAGTCCGCGTGATTTTCATATATATACTTTACCATGATGTAGAGGAGTCTGCTTCCACTTTATGTTCTCGAAAGGGTAGACCAAGACTCAATTTTCTGTATAATCAAGCTATATGACAACCCAGACAAATAACCCTCAACAACATAAGAATAATAAGAAACCAAGCCGATTCTTGCCACCACGCATGAAGTTTGTGAACATGCTGGCATTGATAGTATTGGTATTTTTGGTTATTACGAGTATATATTCTGAATTTGCCGGCCAATCCATTCCCGCAAAGACGACTTCAGTTTCGGCGATTGCTACTGATATAGAAAAGGGTACAGTGACGAGTCTCTCTATTCAAGGTGATCAGATTGTCGCAACATATGCTGATAAGTCTTTGAAGTCTGCTCAGAAAGAAACTGACTCATCACTTACTGAGACACTTGTCCGTCTCGGAGTTTCACCTGCACGTCTTGCATCGACAACTATCATGGTTTCTGAACCGAGTGGATTTGGATATTGGATGGGCATACTCGCTCCATTTTTGGCACCACTCGTATTCCTTGGTTTCTTTATCTGGCTGCTCTCTCGTCAGGTCAAAGGTGCTGGCGTTCAAGCACTTTCATTTGGTCAGTCGAAAGCACGCATTACAATGCCTGATGATAAGAAATCAAAAGTTACGTTCAAAGATGTTGCTGGTGCCAAAGAAGCAAAGCAAGAATTGTCCGAGATTGTTGATTTCTTGAAAAATCCTAAAAAATTTATTGAAATCGGTGCTGAAATTCCAAAAGGTGTATTGCTCATGGGTGCTCCTGGAACTGGTAAGACATTACTCGCGCGTGCGGTGGCAGGAGAAGCTGGTGTAGCATTCTTCTCGATTTCAGGTTCTGAATTCGTGGAAATGTTCGTAGGTGTTGGTGCATCACGTGTACGCGACCTTTTCAAGATGGCCAAGGAAGTTGCTCCGGCTATCGTGTTTGTTGATGAAATTGACGCGGTCGGACGTGCTCGCGGTACAGGTATGGGAGGTGGTAACGATGAACGTGAACAAACCTTGAATCAAATTCTCGTTGAAATGGATGGCTTTGAACCAAATGAAAAAGTGATCGTCATGGCTGCAACAAATCGTCCTGACGTGCTCGACCCCGCACTTCTTCGTCCAGGTCGTTTTGACCGTCGTGTAGTTATTGATCTTCCAGATCGCGGGGATCGTGAAGAAATTCTCAAGATTCATTGCGCAAAGAAACAATTGGCTGAAGATGTGAATATCCTCGTCGTCGCTGAACGCACGCCAGGGTTCTCTGGTGCTGACCTCGCATCACTCATGAATGAAGCTGCAATTTTGGCGGCACGTGAAGATCGTAAAACGATTGGTCAGTTTGATCTGATTCGTTCAATCGAAAAAGTCATGCTCGGCCCAGAACGTCGTAGTCACATCCTTTCTGCAAAAGAAAAAGAGATCACTGCATATCATGAAGCAGGTCATGCGCTTGTTGCTTCGGTACTTCCTCATGCAGATCCTGTGCACAAGATTTCTATCATTTCACGCGGTCGTGCTGCAGGTTACACACTCAAATTGCCACTCGAAGATCGTAAATTGCAGTCACGTAAGGAATTCTTGGATGATATTGCCGTTTCACTTGGAGGGTATGTTGCTGAACGCATGATGTATGACGATTTCACAACAGGTGCTTCAAATGACCTTCAGGTTGCCACAGCACTTGCGCGTAGTATGGTTACTCAATACGGCATGTCAGAAAAGATTGGTCCGATCGCTCTCGAAAGTTCTGCAGGCAAGACATTGTTCGGTCAGGGTGTTGGTGACCGTGAATATTCAGAGAAAGTTGCAGCAGAGATCGATGCTGAAGTATCTCGCATCATGACAGAAGCCCGTGGTGTTGCTGAAAAAGTTCTCTCACAGCATGAAAAAGCTTTTGAATTGGTTACGCGCAGATTGGTTGAAAAAGAGACTATTGAACGTGAAGAGTATGAAACTATTATTGTTGCACAGGGAATAGTGCTCAAAAAGAAAGAAGGGGAAATATTGGGGAAATAGAAATTTTCGAAAAGAAAGGCATGTTCAAAAAAGAACTATTGTTATTGTTTTAAGAATAATGATATTATTGGTTCATGTCTAAAATTAAAGAAAGAGAAAAAGTTGTGGGATTACGTAGAAAAGGTTTTAGTTACAATCAAATCCGTAGATTAGTTAATGTGAGTAAATCTACATTGAGTAATTGGCTTAGTGGCATGCCACTTTCTCATGATCAGATACAATTATTGCGTGGTAAGAATCCTAAGCGCATTGAAAAGTTTAGAGAGACAATGAAAAGAAAAAGGATAGCTGAAGAAAATGTTGTTTTTGAAGAAGTTAAAAAACAATACGGTTCTCTATCGAGAAGAGAAAGAATACTGGCTGGATTATATTTGTATTGGGGCGAAGGAACAAAATCGGCCCCTTGTACTGTGGCAGTTGCAAATACTGACCCTGATGTCCTCAAGTTTTTCTTAAGATGGCTCAATGAATTTGGTGTAAAAAATAATCAGGTGTCTGTGGTACTTCATTTATATAAAGATATGGATTATGATGTTGAAAGAGTGTTTTGGTCAAAGTATTTGAAAGTGCCACAAAGTTGTTTTAAGAAGCCATATATTAAAGATTCAAAATTAAGCGATCTCACTTACAAGAATGGCTTTGGTCATGGTACGTGTAATGTTCGTTACTTTAAGAAAGATTTGTATTTGTTTATTCGGGCAAGTTTGCGTATGATTCGTGATATGCATACATAGTTGTTATGTTAGTACTTTGTTTGAAATTATATGCACGCGTAGCTCAGCTGGTAGAGCAGTCGACTTATACTCGATCGGTCGGGGGTTCGAGTCCCTCCGCGTGCACAATTATTCAAAATGACTCGTTACCTTATGTGCTTCAACCGCTTGTTTCAAAAGTGGGTATTTTTTCAATGTAGGATCTTCATCTATCAGTTGTGTTGCTTCAGTTCGAGCCGCTTCAACCATTTTGAGATTTTGTAATGCTTCCATAGCAATGTCGGATACTCCCCATTGTCGCGTGCCAGACAATTCTCCTGCACCACGTGCGGACAGATCGAGCTCAGCGAGCTCGAAACCATTCTTGGCAGTTTGTAATGACTTCAAACGATCAATAGATTTTTGTGATGTTGTTTCAGTGAAAGCATAGCAGTAAGCTTGGTGACTACTTCTCTGAACACGACCACGAAGCTGATGGAGTTGTGCAAGACCAAATCGTTCTGCTCCTTCAATAATAATGACTGTAGCATTAGGAACATTCACGCCAACTTCAACCACTGATGTTGCGCAAAGAATATCTATTGTTCCATTCTTGAACTCTGCCATAACAGCATCTTTTTCAGCAGGTTTCATTTTGCTATGAAGCACGCCGATCTCATATTGAGGGAAGATGAGGCTTTTGAGACGCTTGGCTTCTTCCTTGACCGACTTGGCAATGATAGCTGCTTCTTTATCAGGATCAGGCTCATTGATACGTGGACAGATGACGTAGAGTTGACGACCAGCTTCCAATTCATGGCGTATTTTTGCGTACATTTCATCTCGTTTTGCAGGAATGACGAGCTCGGTGATGATGGGTTTTCGACCTGCAGGACTTTGGTCGAGAAGGGTGAGATCGAGGTCACCATACATAGTGAGTGCAAGTGTGCGAGGAATAGGAGTTGCGGTCATCGAGAGTAAATGTGGCGCAATCGAATCTTTACGAATGAGTTTTCTACGTTGTGCAGTTCCAAAGCGATGTTGTTCATCGATGATGGCGAGCGCCATATTTTTGAATACGACTGATGATTGAATGAGTGCGTGTGTGCCGATAAGAACATTGATCTCGCCATTTTCAACCCATTTTAATAATTGTGTACGAGATATATCCGTCCAACCTTTTGGATTTATTTTTGACGGGAATTTTCGACACCCTGAACCGGTGATGAGACCGATCTGGATAGGCATGTATGAAAAATATTGGATAAATGATTCGAAGTGTTGCGTTGCGAGAATTTCGGTAGGGCACATGTATGCGATTTGTAACAGAGTGGAAGGTGGTAGGTGAGTCACTTGATTTTGGTTTTCAGACAAGATTCCTTTTGAAGTCATGACTGCATACGCTGCTGCGGCAGCAACCGCTGTTTTACCTGAACCTACATCACCTTCGAGGAGTCGTGACATTGCTTGACCACGTTGCATATCGTGTACGATCGCTTCGATTGCATGAGTTTGTGCTTCAGTCGCCGTGAATGGAAAACGGCGCACGAATTCATGGACATGTTTCATTTCAATGTCGATCTTGAATGATGGATGTTTCTCGTACGCTCTACGCGCTTGTTGCTTGCCGAGTTGAATGGTGAATATTTCATCAAATGAAAAACGTTTGCGTGCAGAAAGTGCATCATCATTTTTGAGTGGAGTGTGTATCCATATGAGTGCCGTTTTTATTCCAGGCAAATGATATTTTTCGAGAATGTGTTCGGGTATACATTCAGGAATAGTGTCGAGAACTCCTGATTTAAAAAGTTTTTGAATGGCGTGATAGATCCAAATAGAAGTGATACCTCGTGACTCAGAATACACGGGGTACATGGTATGAACTTCTGATTGGTCTCCGAAGAGGGAATCACCGACGCCGATGGGTAATTTATCGACGACTTCGATCTTCGGGTTAGAAAAGTAGAGATTATTTGAATCGTCCCCAAGAGAATGATTGCCACCGACGCGCGTCAAAGCCTGCTGGCTTTGCGCTATGCTCGCGCCGTCGCGCTGCGCAGTGTCGGTTTCAATCATCTCTTGGGGACGATTCACCTCATCTGCAGGTTTAACAGGTTTGCTTCTTCTCTGACTTATCTTACCCTCGATTCGGACGTACGCTCCTTCGGGGGTCATTTTGGCGATGTAGGGTTGATTGAACCAGACGGCTTGGATGCGACCACTTTCGTCTTCGATAGTGGCAGATGCCATGGTCATTTTAGTTTTGAATCCCTTACTTGCTTTGAGGCCGGAAATTTTGCCGAAGATTACGGCAGTATCACCTTTTTTGAGAGAGTCGATACTTTGTGTTTCGGCGGTATCACCATAACGCACAGGGAAATGGTAGAGAAGGTCATGAACTGTTGAGATACGCATTTTTCTGAGTGCGTCTTTTTGTATCGGCGTGAGCCTGAAATATTCTGAAACGCGTATATCTGGAGACATATTCATGACTCTATTCTACGAGAAATTGTTCAAAAGGGCGATGATTGACATTGATGGTCTACTGGTATATAAAGAAGACCGTTTCTCTTTGGTTCCTTTCCAAAAATACAACAATCAACCACATATTGAGCATGAGCATTAAAAAAATTCCTGTTACGATCGATGTTCCTGGCAACCCTGAACCTATCAGCGTCAAGCAACTTATCGCCACCAACCGCTTACTGGATTACCCTGATCATTTCTGTTCATTGGGCGAAATGGTTCCTGTCGGCAAACCCGGCAGGCTCGTCGTCTATGAACTGACAGAAGAGATGACACATTTGCCCCAGATTTTTGCACATGCTGCAGGCATTACTATTTCCTCAGCTGCCCAGGCGCAACATGAGACATTGATTGCCAATGGGCTCACTATGAATCTCTGGCAATGTCTTCACATTCTCGAACATGATGTTCGGAACCGCGATTCAGGACTGTTGAATCGTAGTTTCTGTGACCAACTCGAAGGGCATCACCTTAACTTGTTGCCCGTCAATTGCGAAGAACGCAAGATCGTTTGTGTTGCAACGATTCAGGTTGCTCCTCGAAAAAAGTCTCAACAGTCAAAAAGGTTGGGGCGGAAGTTCAATTTGTTGAATCACGAACTGTCCAACCCCGATATATTTCTTCCTGGTTCACGTGTGTTGCTCTTTGAACGGGCAACATCTTGATCGTTCGTTTTTTCGTCATTCACGCCGAGCATATCTTGGCGTGAATTTTTTATACAAGATAGCGTCTTCCTTTTTTAAATATAAATCCTTCAGTAGTAAGAGCTTCTATGTTTTTTTTTAATATCGTCTGGCTTACAAGAAGGAAATGAGCGGATGATCATCTTTTCAGTCATTGGCTTTTCAATGATTATTCTCAATATTCCTGCACGTAATTCACGATTTGATCCTTTAAAAGGTGTTTGCTTTACGTGGTGAGCACTGTGACGTGAGGGATTTGCTAATTGTTTTTTCAAATGTGATCCATAATCCATGAGTGCGTAATACCATTCTCGAGGATTCTTTGTATCCATTGTTTTTTCTATGAGTGGCATCAATTCATCGTCATGAATTTTTTTACATGCTCGTTTTCCAAAAGTCTTTTCAATTTTAGCAAAAAAGAAATGGATGAATACTGATCGGATGTTTGTTTCAATGAATGGGTGTGGACTATTGTAGGCAAAGGCGAGAATAGAGCCGGCAGTATTTGGTCCGATTCCAGGAAGTTTTTCTAATTCCTCAACAGTCTTTGGTAGTACACCTTTTGTTGTGCCTTTTTCAGTGATTTCTTCAGCAATTCGTTTCAAGAATAGAGCACGACGGTTATAGCCGAGTCCCGACCATTCTTGCAATACATCTCTTGTTTCTGCTCGTGCAAGTGTCAGCCAATCTGGAAACCTGTTTATGAATTGAGGAAATTTTTGCATCACTCTACTGACTTGAGTTTGTTGGAGCATGATCTCTGATACAACTACATAATATGTAGAAGTATTGTCACGCCAGGGCATAGGGCGCTTGTTCTGTGTGTAGTAGGACCAGATGGTGTCTTTAAATTTCTGTAGCTGTTTTGTAGTCACTGCTTTCATGAATAAGAATATACATTATATAGATATGCATGAATAGTCTCGGTCTATTGGCGAAGAAGGAGCCCAGTAGGTGATTTTCCTAAATCAGGATTCGAAGCTTACAGCTTCGGTACAGGTTTCGTATGGTGCTCACTTCGTTCCGCGCCATATACTCAACCTTTTCGAATCCCTCACGCGAGGCGAGCAGTCGCCTCGCTTCGTCCCGCGAAAATACACTCGCTTCGCTCGGTATTTTGCGGAGACGGAGGGATTCGAACCCTCGAGGCCCTATAAGAGGCCTGCCTCTTTAGCAAAGAGGTATGTTAGACCACTCCACCACGTCTCCAGTTGTGCCATTCTGTCATAAAATATTCCTTAATTCAAAGTCCAAATGATGTAATTTAAGTATCCAGCAAAACTAACCCACGCTATGTATGGTAGTAGTAAATATCCTGCTGGCTTTGAGATTTTGAAAAAAGCGATGGTCGTCGCTACTATCGCTAACCATAGGAAAATTATCTCTATAAATGCACCACCAATATTGTGTTTACCAAAGAATATGATTGACCAGAGCGTATTGAGTAGTAGTTGTACAAAGAATAAACCCACGGCAAGTCCGATTTTTTTCTGAGCATACTTTTTCTGCCACACCAGGAAAAGAGCAATACCCATAAGTACAAAGAGAGTTGTCCAAACAGGTCCAAATATCCAATTCGGTGGTGAGAAGTCTGGTCTAATGATTGTTGTATACCATGTTGGTATCGATTGAAAGGTAAATAGGGAACCAATGATGCCGGCAAGCTCTGAGATTACTATGGCTCCGATTAGTGTAAATATTGTTTTTATGTTCATGTATCAATTGTATACCATCATAAACTTTTTGTCTGAATGTTGTAAATCGGCACTATTTTTCGTATAGTATGTAGGTTCTCAAATAGTTGTGATTTTTGGATTGAGAAGAATATGGAGAGATGGCTGAGTGGTTTAAGGCAGCGGTTTACTAAACCGCCGTTCCTTTATTGGAACCGTGGGTTCGAATCCCACTCTCTCCGCACATGAATTTAGACAACATAATGGCGTGGTCGAGTTTGATCGACAAAGAAAATTTGAGTAAAGAAGTAGAGTTGCAAAATCCATTTTCGGGTAGTCTTTTCTATGGCGAGAATAGTAAGGTGGCATATATATTGATGGGACCATGGCATTCTGGTTCATATATTTTTTCACCGATGAAAAGAAAGATACAAAAATTGGGGTTAGCCTATGTTCAATACAATCTTATACCTGATATTTTATCTCCAGATGTTAATGCAACACGGTCATATTTTGAAATAGTAAGTCAAAATGTACGAAAGGATCTAGAAAAACTAAATAAGGAAAATGGTATAGAGAGATTTGTTATGGTTGGTCTTAGTTTGAGTTGTGTTTTTGCGATGATGATTTCCAATAATAACAAACTAATTTCTGACATTATTCTTGTGGCACCAGGAAATTCTCTAGCGGAATCTTTCTGGAGTAGTCTTCGAACAATACGAGTGAAACGTGTCATGAAGAAAAGTGGTATTACATTAAAGTATCTGAAGAGATATTGGCTTGAATTGGCACCTGAACATTATGTTGATGGTGTGAAAGATAAAAAGATCAAGATTATTCTCGGAAGAAAGGACCTCATCATTCCTTTTCGATTTGGAAAGAAGCTCGCTCGTGAGATCAAACAACATATTCCTAGTGCTGAGATTATTCAGAATAAGTCTCTTGGACACTATGGAACAATTATTTCGTTTTTACTTTCAAATAAATATTTACACCTGTAATATATGTCTCTATTAAGTCCAGATAGAATCATCGGCCCTTTTCGAGGTATCGTCACTGATTTCGGTGGTGATGTTGGTTTGACGAGTGATTTTTATCCCGCACCACATTCAAAGGGGTTGTGTGTTCTCATACCTCCATGGAAAGTTGAGGCTGATTTTTTCAAATTAGTACGAAAGCGTATATATGAAGCAGGGTATTCATGCCTTGAATATAAAATAGCGTCAGCACTCCTTTCTCCTGACTATAGATATACCCATGATGCATTCAAGGAAGTTATTGATCATGTCAGATTGGATATTGATAAGATGGTGCATCAACATGGATACAAACAGGTGCAAGTGATCGGAATTAGTATTGGGTGTGTCGAAGCGGCGATGATTGCAAATAACAATGATTATGTGACGAGGCTCGTACTCGTTGCTCCTGGTTGCGATCTTGCACAGTCGATGTGGTATGGACTCAAGACTCAAAATATTCGTCGTCTTTTTGAAAAGCAGGGGATTACTTTGGAATTTTTGAAAGAAGCTTGGCGTGATCTTGCGCCAGAAAATAACTTTCAAGGTCTTAAAGGTAAAGAAATTGAAATACATCTCTCAAAATATGATGTGAATATTCCATATAGATTTGGTAAGAGATTGGTTGAACAAATGATAGCGCATGGCTTGGATCCTCATGTTCACGAGAATAAGTACCTCGGACACTATTTGACTGTTCTGAATTATTTGTGGAAGGGGAAGATACGATAGATGCTACAATATATTCTGTGTCGTTATTAATTTAGTGTATTTCACATTCTCTATTCAAACATGTTCACCAAAATCCTTAACATTTTCAAAGAATCAATTCCTGTATTACTTATGATTGCATTGATTCCTGTAATAAAAAATGATTACATCCTGACTATTTTATATATCTTGATTATAACTATTTCTCTTTTTATCAAAAAAGAAAAGAATGATGTTGTCTTTTTGATATTTGGTTTTTGTGTAATGATTATTTCCGAATCTATTTTTATAAGTACTGGTGTTGAAGTATTTGTTAGAAATAGTTTATTTGGTCTTATGCCGCTGTGGCTACCATTTCTCTGGGCATACGCATTCGTGGCCATGAGAAGGTCATTGAAGATACTTGAGAGTTAATATATTTTGCATGAAAACATTATCTAACGTTACATTGATAGGAATTGACTGTGTGAATGTTGAGAGAATTCAAAAAGCTCTCGATATTTCTTCAGATAAGATTCAATTTGCAGAAGTAAAATTGCTCACATCATTACCAACGAATGATCCCCGAAAAGTTGAGATTCCTTATATCGGGACCATCGAAGCATATTCTGAATTTTGTATCCGTGAATTGGTGAAATATGTTAGTACTGATTTTGTGTTGTTGGTTCAATGGGATGGTTTTGTTTTGAATCCCGATTCCTGGACTGATGAGTTTTTTGCCTATGATTATATAGGTGCACCATGGCTTGTTCGTGATGAATTCTGGTTTACTAAGTTTCATTTTCCAAGAAACTTATGTAACACAATCGTTGTTGGAAATGGTGGTTTTTCTTTACGCAGTAAGAAATTGTTGGAGACTTCGTGTCGATTGGCCAATGAAGGACGTTTCAAAGTATATCAACCGGAGGATGTTGTGATGTGCGTATGGGACCGTAAGCTAATGGAGGATTCAGGCATCGTATTTGCTCCAGCCGAGATTGCCGAAAAATTTAGTATAGAAGGTGATAATCATATATATGGAAAACAATTCGGTTTCCATAATTTGAGATGGACAGATATTTCAGAGTGGATTACAAAAAATCCGAAATGGAATATACAACAGGTTGAAAAACCTACAGAAAAAGCAATGATGTGGACTTCTTGAGATTGATATTTTCTTTTACTTGAAATCACGGTAGTATTGAGACATGAAAGTTATAACAGATATACAACGTATAGAAGAGATATTCGCACGTGGAACCGTGGTGGATATTTTGCCTACCAAGGCAGAGTTACTGAAGAGGCTTACATCAGGTGAGCGTCTCCGTATGTATATCGGTTTTGACCCAACCTCAACAGCTCTTCATTTGGGACATGCAAAAAATATTATGTTTGCCGAAGAACTTCGTCAGCTTGGGCATGAAGTGATCATTTTATTTGGTGATTTTACTGCACAAATAGGGGATCCAAGTGATAAGGCTGCGACTCGAAAACAATTGACCGTTGAAGATGTAAAGAAAAATGTTGCTGGCTGGGTAGCTCAAGTGAAGCCATTGCTTAATTTTGATGATAAAGAAAATCCTCCACTTATAAAATACAATTCAGAATGGTTATCAAAACTTTCATTTACTGATGTGGTCAATCTCGCATCAAACTTTACTGTTCAGCAGATGTTAGAGCGTGACATGTTTGCGAAACGTCTCAAGGAAAACACTCCGATTCATCTCCATGAATTTATGTATCCACTTATGCAAGGGTATGACAGTGTTGCCATGGATGTTGATATTGAGATTTGTGGTACAGATCAGACATTTAATGCGCTTGCAGGAAGAACATTGCTTAAGCGTATGAAAAATAAAGACAAGTTTGTTATTGCTTTGAATTTGATTGCCAATCCCAAAACAGGCGAGCTTATGTCCAAAAGCAATGGTACAGGAGTATTCATAGACCAACCATCAAATAGTTTATTTGGTGCAGTCATGTCACTACCGGATCCTATGCTTGAACCTTTATTCTTGAATTGTACTCGTATTTCTACAACAGAAAAAGATTCCTTGATGAAAGAAGGTCCACGTCAGGCAAAAGCTCATCTTGCATTTGATATTGTGAAGCGTTTTCACGGCGAACCTGCCGCAAAGTCAGCCGAAGAAGCCTTCGAAAAGACGTTTGCAAAAGGTGGTGTGCCTGAAGATATTCAGGAAATACAGCTTGGTGCAGATGAATCACTCGCCGAAGTTCTCATCAAATCAGGTATTGTTGAATCAAAGACAGAATGGAGACGTCTCGTACTCGATGGTGCAGTCAAAAACGACGATAGTAAAATAACTGATCCAAATTTCACACCAACAGAAACAGTTGTACTCAAAGTAGGCAAGCGCAGATTCGTGAAGATTATAAAATAGGGGGACCAACCTCAGCGGGAGGCAGTGTACTCATTTTTCGTACAAGTTTGTAAACATTGAGGTACGCGGTGTAATGTACATGTCTCTAAACTTGTACGAAAAATGAGTACACTGCCTCCCGCTGAGGTTGTGTTTGAATTTTATAATCTCACTTAGTGCGCTAGGGAAAGGCCATGCACTTGTGTGAATCCTGCTTTTTCTAATGCATCGATAGCTTCTTTCATGGTACTTCCTGTTGTGATCACATCATCAATGATGACGATTGGTATGTGTTGTATTTCAGGATTTATATTCAACATATGTTTGAGTACTTTTTCATTCACGTCAAAAATTCCTTGCGCACTTTGTAGACGCTCCGAACGATCTTTCAATGTTTGTCGTGAAGCGTGATGTGTGCGAATGAGAAGATTTTGGATAACGAGGAATCTCTTATGTGTATCTCGTTGTTTCAGTTCGTCGGTTATCAATTCACACTGATTGTACCCACGTTCTTTGCGTCGTTGTATAGAAATAGGTATTGGCACAATGAGTAAGGTTGGTCTGGGAATGGTTTCAGAATTCTCTTTGTTGAACATATCGAATTGAGATTCAAGTTGTCGACCGAACGCATACCCGGCAATCTCAATTGCACGTTTTGATTTCTTGTATTTTATATTCCATACCAATTGAGTGACTCGTGGATCCTTGTAGGTATAGATTGAGTGTACGTTTGGCAACGGTATAGCGAGACCACTATAATCAGAAACGTGAGGAAAGAGAGTATATACCTGTTCCGGTGTGTATGAGAACAACTCTTTTTCGGCAGAAGAAGTGGGGAAGAGTGCTTCAAGGACAGTTTGGTAGATAGTGATGAGGATATTCATAAATGCGATTATACCTTATAATATACCCATGGCTTCATTCGGATCATTCCTGTCGTCTTTTTTCAAAAAAGAATCGAGCGTTCTCGGCATAGATATTGGTTCATCCTCAGTGAAGGTGATTCAAATCAAAAAAAAGCGTGGCCACGCAGTGCTTGAGACATATGGTGAATTGGCTCTTGGTCCATATGCAAATATGGAAGTTGGTCGTGCGGTTGCATTACCTCCAGAAAGAATGATCGAGGCGGTAAGTGATATTCTCAAAGAATCAAAAACAACCACCACTTCTGCTGGTGTCGCTTTACCACTTTCATCTAGTCTTACTGCATTCATCACTATTCCTCCAGTTGGGGACAAACAAGTTGCTGATGTTGTTGCACTTGAGGCTCGCAAATATATTCCCGTACCACTCAATGAAGTTCTTCTCGATTATTCTATTATTCCTCGAGAGGATAGTTTTGTGACTGATGATGATTCCACAAAAACAGAAAAACAGGGAAGAGATGTGTTGGTAGTTGCAATTCATAACGAATACATAAATACCTATCAATCAGTCATGGCAGGAACTCACCTGAACCCCAAGTTTTATGAGATTGAGCTTTTTAGCTCTATTCGTGCAGCTCTCGACCAAGGTATGAGTACCAACATGGTGATCGACATGGGTGCTCGATCAACAAAACTATACATTGTTGAACGTGGCATACTTCGTGCTTCACATATTATCAATAAAGGTAGTCAGGATATTACACTCACCCTTTCAAAAGCCCTGTCTATTTCCGTAGGTGAAGCTGAAAATATGAAACGTGTTCATGGTTTGAAAGGTGGTCCAGAATACAAAGAGCTTACCGAAATTATTACGGTTAACCTCGATTATGTATTCTATGAAGCCAATTCAAGTCTGCTGAACTATCAGAAAAAGTACGCCAAGAATGTATCAAAGGTTATTTTGACCGGAGGAGGAGTTCTCCTCAAGGGTTTCATTGATCTTGCAAAAATCAGTTTTCAAACAGATGTCGTATATGCTGATCCTTTCTCAAAGCTTGAAACACCAGCATTTTTGGCCGAAGAATTCACTCAGGCTGGTCCAGAATTTGCGGTAGCCATAGGCGCAGCTATCAGAGCTCTTTCAGAATTGGAATAGGGAATACGTTATACACAAGCTCTGTAGACGGATTCCTGATATACTTACACAGAATCTATTATGGAGACCAAATTCCAAACTTCGTTTATACCCAAAAAACAACTCTCTCAGACAGGGTCGCATATTTCGAATTCGACATATGGGATTTCGAGTCTATTTCTTTTGATTGCTAGTATCATTTTCATCGCTTCTCTTGCAGGTGCGGGCGGTGCGTATTTTTGGAATGATCACGTCTCCAATCTCCAGCAACAATATAAGAATGATCTTACTGCTCGCCAAAAAGAGTTTGGCGTGAGCGATATTGAATTCTTGAAACAAAAACAAAACAAAATTGATTTGTCACGTAAGCTCATCAACAATCACTTATCAATATCACGTATCTTTGATATTCTTGGACGATTTACTATCGAAAATGTTCGCTTCCTCAATCTTGATGTGTCTGCTCCAGCAGGACTCAATGCGGCAGGTGATAGTATCAAAATCAGTATGCGTGGATACGGAACATCATTTCCTTCAGTTGCATTCCAGTCTGACGTGCTTAGTCAACTTGAAAAATATGGTTTGAGTAAGATTATTAAGAATCCTATATTGTCTGACCCATCTTTGGATTCTTCAGGAACAGTGTCTTTTGGATTTAGTGCTACGGTAGATGCCAAGAATTTTCTATACAAGGATTTTGTAGCAAGTTCGACAGCAAATCAGGGTTCAGATAACAATCAATAATCATATGAACCGTAATCTTATCGCAATCATTCTCATCGGACTCTCAATTGGTTTGTATTTTACGTATACAAACAAATTGATGGAGGAGATCAAGACGACAAACCTAGTCAGTAGCGGCTATGTTTCAGCTCTTTCGAGCGCAAAAGAACTCATTAGACTTCGTGAAGAGGTTCGCAAGGACTGGAACAATGTTTCGAGTGACGATCAGGCTCGTATGAAAAAGATGATTCCTGACACTGTCGATAATATTCGCTTGGTTATTGACTTGAATAGTATTGCCGTTAAAAATGGTTTTTCTCTCAAGAATATTAGAGCCTCTGCATCATCTGACGGAAAGAAAGATTCAGGTATTAAGTCCGCTTCCAATAATAGTTTGTCAGTTCCTACTCTCGATACGGTTACCGTTTCTTTCAATACAACCGCTCAATATGGCCAATTTATCAATTTCTTGAATGATCTTGAAAAGAGTTTGCGTATTATGGATATTACACATTTGACCTTGTCAGGAAGTGATACGGGAACGTACGATTTTGGAGTTGAACTTAAAACATATTGGCTCCGCCAATAGCACTATCATGAATACCCAATCATCTTCAATGAAAACATGGATTTGGATTATTGTAATCGTCGTTATTGGCGGTGGAATATTCTTTTACTTTTATGGCCAGGATAGTTCTTCGAACACTGGAGGAATAGGAGTTACTGCCACAGGCGCATCTTCTGTTGATCAGACACAAGTTCTTTCATTGCTCAATCAAATTCGATTGTTGCATATTGATAGTCAATTATTCCAGGATCCTGCATATACAAAATTGTATGATTATTCAGTTGATATACCTGATCAGGCAGTCGGCAGATCAAACCCTTTTGCACCACTACCAGGAGAGGCTACAAAGTCAAAGCCAGCAGCAGGAGCGACTCGTTAGTAGAGCATAGAGTATAGTAATAATACCATTCGCCCTTTATGTCAGTACTCGATATACTTCTACAAAAAAAATTAATCACGAAAGATGATCTCGGCGAAGTGCGCAAGCAGATGTCTTCTGGTGCAACTATCGACGAGGCTCTTGTCGCACGTGGTGTGAAACCAGAAGATATTATCATTGCTCGTGGTGAATTCTTGAATATTCCTGTTCGTTCAGTTGTAGAATCATCAATTCCTTTTGATGTATTGGATTATATCCCAGAAGAATCAGCTGTTCACTATCATTTTGCACCTCTGGCTCTCAAGGAAGGGGTGCTCGAAGTGGGTATCGTCGACCCGAACAACATGGAGGCACGTGATGCGCTCAACTTTCTTGCTGCAAAAAAGAATATTCCTTACAAAGTATTCCTGATTACACTCGATGATTTTGGTAAAGTGATTGATGCCTATAAGGGCATGACCGGAGAAGTTTCGAAAGCTCTTTCAGAATTGGAAACAGAATTGTCAGTTGATACAAGTGACACTCTTTCAAAAGAAGAGCTTGCACAACAAAATGTTCCTACTGCAGCAAACAAAGAAAAAGAAAATGCCATCATTATTGAAGATGCTCCAGTAGTAAAGATCGTGGCTACTATCGTCCGTTATGCCGTTGAAGGGGATGCGTCTGACGTGCACATTGAACATATGCGTGACAAAGTCCGTGTTCGTTTCCGTGTTGATGGAGATTTGAATACAAGTCTCGTTTTGCCTGCACAGGTTCACTCGGCAGTAGTTGCTCGTATCAAAGTGCTTTCGAACATGCGTCTCGATGAGAAAAGAAAGCCTCAAGACGGCCGTTTTACGGCACGTATTGATGGAAGACGTATTGACTTCCGTGTCTCTACATTCCCGTCATATTATGGGGAAAAGGTTGAAATGCGTATCCTCGACCAAGCAAAAGGTATTCGTACATTGGATCAGATCGGCATGTCTCCAGAAAATCTCGCAACATTACGTGAAGCGATAGCGAAGCCGTACGGCATGATCTTGATTACAGGTCCTACAGGTTCCGGAAAATCAACAACATTGTATTCTGTCTTGAATGAAATCGATCGCGAGAAGTACAACGTGCTTTCTCTCGAAGATCCAGTTGAATACTCGATCGAAGGAGTGAGTCAGTCACAAGTGCGCCCAGAAATAGGATATACATTTGCCGCTGGTTTGCGTACGACACTTCGTCAGGACCCCGATGTCATCATGGTGGGAGAAATCCGCGATAAAGAAACTGCTCAGTTGGCTGTGCAGGCAGCTCTTACCGGTCACTTGGTATTCTCAACACTCCACACCAACAATTCAGCCGGTGTGATCCCTCGTCTGATCGACATGGGAGTTGATCCGTACTTGATTGCACCTACACTCATCTTGTCTGTAGCTCAGCGTCTCGTAAGTGTATTGTGTCCGAACAGTGGAGAACTGATGCAAGTCGACGGAAGTGTCAAAGCGATGATTGACCGTGAATTCGAGGATCTTCCTCAGGAGTTCCGTAGTAAAATTGCAATTGGAGATACTATGTACAAGATAAAACCTACACCCGAATGTCCAAAGGGTACTCGTGGTCGTATGGCAGTGTTCGAAATGTTCAAAATGGACAAAGAAATTGAAGAAATAATACTCAAGACGCCAACAGAAAATGAAATCATGAAGATTCTTCGACGCAAAGGAATGCTCACCGTCAAGAATGACGCTATTCTCAAAGCATCCCAAAAGATTATTCCATTTGAAGAGGTGACAAAGCTCTAGTAGGAAATTAAGAAATGGTAGTGACGTTATATTGGTGACAAAACCCACAGGAGGGGTGCATACTCATTTTTTACACAAGTTTGTAAACATTGAGGTACACTGAGTAATGTACATGTCTCTAAACTTGTGTAAAAAATGAGTATGCACCCCTCCTGTGGGTTTTGGATACTATGTAATGTGGATAACGTCACCACGATTTCTCCTGTATAATATATTCATGCCAGAACCTATCCAGAAGAAAATTTTATGTATAGATGATGATAGATTCTTGCTTGACATGTATGCCCTCAAATTCACCAAGGCTGGCTATCAGGTCAAGACATGTGATTCTACACTCGCTGCTCTCAAGATGATAAAGGAAGAGGGATTTGTACCAGATGTGATCACGTGTGATATCGTGATGCCAGGAATGGACGGACTGTCATTTGTGGAAGCGATTCGCAAAGAAAATTTGATACCTACTGCAGTGATTATTATGCTGACTAACCAAGGAACCTCTGATGATATTGCACGCGCCAAGAAGCTTAACGTCGATGGGTATATCGTCAAAGCAACAGCTATCCCTTCCGAAGTATTGTTGGAAGTTGAAAAAATAACAGCTAGTAAGAAAGTATAACTATATGGATTACAAAAAAGAAATTCAGGATTTAGTTGATCTCATCCTCAAACAGGGAGCTTCTGACATACACCTTTCTGTAGGAAGAACACCATTCGTGCGTATTTCAGGGAGTCTTATTCCTCTCATGAAGCGTCAAGTGATCACTGAACAAGATATGAAAGGATATGCAGATGTATTCCTTTCTGGTCCTGCAAAAGATATTTTGAACAAAGAGAGAAGTGCTGACTTTTCATATTCTTTGGACAATGCTCGTTTCCGTGGAAATGTATATTTTCACCAAGGAAGCATGTCGATTGCGCTCCGCTTGATCCCGAAAGTTATCCGTACTCTTGCTGAACTTGGTCTGCCTCCAATTTTGGAATCATTTACCCGCAAGTCACAAGGATTCTTCATTGTGGTTGGTCCAATAGGTAATGGAAAAACAACGACACTCGCCACCATGATCGAAATGATCAACCAATCACGCCCTGCTCACATTTTGACTATTGAGGATCCAGTCGAATATTTGTTTGAGTCAAAAAAGTCTATTATCGATCAGCGAGAAGTTCGTGTTGATACTCCAGATTTTCCAAATGCATTGACCGCTATGTTCCGTGAAGATATTGACGTAGTTATGTTGGGGGAAATGCGCGACATCAATACCATCGGCACTGCGGTAACTGCGGCGGAAACAGGTCACTTGGTTTTCTCGACACTTCATACCAACAATGCGGCCCAGACGATCAATCGCATCATCGACTCATTCCCACCAGGACAACAAGATCAGATTCGTATACAGCTTGCAGGATCGTTGAATGGAATTTTCTCACAACGTCTCATTCCACGAATATCAGGCGGTCTCATTCCTGCATATGAGTTGCTCATCAATAACAATGCTGTCGCCAACCTCATTCGTGAGAAACGTATTCATGAAATAAATACTATCATCGAGACAAGTTCACAAGAGGGTATGATCGATATGGATCGTTCGTTGGCGGAGTTGGTACGTGCAGGTGAGATTACTGTTGAGAGTGCCTATGTGCATTCTCAGAATCCAAAGACGTTGGAAAGACTTATTTAATTTATATGTTATTCAATTACGAAGCACTCGATGAGGCAGGCGCACAAAAATCCGGATCTATTGATGCGGTGAATGTTGAAGTTGCAATTTCTTCGTTGCAACGTCGTGGTTTGGTGCTTGCATCGATCAAGGAAGCCCAGGGTAGTAAGTCGATGCTTTCGAAGAATATTGCCTTTTTTGACCGAGTACCGATGAAGGATGTGGTGATATTGTCACGTCAGTTGGCAACATTGTTCCAAGCGCAAGTTTCAGCATTGCGTGTGTTTCGTTTGTTGAGTTCTGAAACAGAAAATCGGCTTTTGGGAGACAAATTGGAGATTATTGCTGATGATTTACAAAGTGGTAACTCGATTTCAGCAGCGCTCGCAAAGCACCCAAAAATATTCTCTGATTTTTATGTGAACATGGTCAAGGCCGGTGAAGAGTCCGGAAAGCTTGATGAAACATTCCAGTATCTGGCTGATTATCTCGAGCGTACGTACGAACTATCATCAAAAGTGAGAGGTGCTCTTATCTATCCTGCATTCATCGTTGTTACATTCTTTGTGGTTATGATATTGATGTTCACTATGGTTATTCCAAAGATCAGTGAAATCATGACTCAGTCTGGTCAAGAGATTCCTATATATACTCAGATTGTGCTCGGTATCAGTAATTTCTTGGTGAGTTATGGATTTATTCTTATTGGTGTATTTGTTGTCGTAGTATTCTTGGTCATTCGTTTTATTCGTACACCAGCAGGACGTATGGCATTTGATCAATTCAAGATATCTGTTCCATACATCAGCACACTGTATCGTAAGCTCTATCTTTCACGTCTCGCCGATAACATGTCAACAATGTTGGCCTCAGGTATTCCTATCGTTCGCGCTCTCGAGTTGACCTCGAATGTTATCAATAACAAAATATATGAAGGCATCTTGACCGAAGCTGTCGGTGCAGTGAAAGGCGGTAAGACATTGTCAGAATCACTTGCTAACAATCCACGTCAGATTCCTGGCATCATGACTCAGATGATGAAAGTTGGTGAAGAGACTGGAGAAGTGGGCACTATCTTGAAGACGGTATCACGTTTTTACGCACGTGAAGTTTCTACGGCCATCGAATCCATCGTATCTCTTATCGAACCACTCATGATCGTGATGCTTGGCGGGGGAGTGGCTGTATTATTGGCTTCTGTGCTCATCCCTATCTACAACATTGCTTCAAGTCAGTAGATTCCACCTGTTATCCACACCTTGAAAGTCCTTGATGTTTCGAGGGGTGCTATAATAGTCTCAATGACTCTTAATTGTGAGTTTTGAATTATTAGATCAATTAATATTTATAAATAATTTCATTCTATGAAAAAGAATTTACATAACAAAGAAGGAGGTTTCACTCTTATCGAATTGCTCGTCGTTATTGCCATCATTGGTATTTTGAGTTCAGTTGTGTTGGTTTCGTTGGGAACAGCACGAAGTAAGGGTAAAGCGGCTGCTACAAAGGCTCAAATGAGTAGTTTGCGCAGTGCAGTCGAATTGGCAGCAAATGGAGGAGATTATGGTATTCTTGTAGCAACAGGCTTTGGTACAACTGCTGCATGTAATACAGGATCAGTATTTAGTACAAGTGGAGTAACTAATATTGTCACTGGTATCAACTCAAATATTAGTGTAGCTGCAGAAAAGGTAACCTGTTCAGCTGATGTCGCTACTGCTGCTGGAAAGTGGTCTGCATCAGTAATTCTCCCAGATGCTTCAGGTTCTTACTGTGTTGATAGTAGTGGTAATGCTAAGAATATATCTGGCAAGACTGCTATCGATGCTACTGTTCAGAATAACGGTGCTTGTATATAGTCTGACTTTTCCAGGTTTCTTCACCACCCCGCTTCTGCGGGGTGGTTTTGTATAACAAGGCCTACCCTTGTTCTTCATTCAATTTTGATTCTTTTTTCACAGAATCTTCATACGTTAGTGATATTGTAATTAAACAAGGGTAGACTTTGTCGCCCTGTTGAATTACTTATGCATATAATTAATGAATACTACCATGTGTATAACCGAGGGGCTCACAAAGCACCTATATTTCTTGATACGAGTGATTATGAACGTTTTATGTGTTTATTATATGCTGCCAATGATACTCATAAGTTAGATTTTAAAAAATTGAAACCAAATCATATGTTTTTGTTTACAAGGTCTACCCTTGTCGACATAAAAGCATACTGTTTAATGCCAAACCATTTCCATCTAGCATTAAAAGAGAAAGTAGAGAATGGTATATATACATTTATACATAAAATATGTACGAGTTATTCGACATACTTTAACCACAAATATGATCATTCAGGGACCATATTTCAAGGGCAATACAAATCAAAACATGTTAGTGATGATAATTATTTTAGATACTTGATTCAATATATTCACTTGAATCCATACGGTATTGATGAACCAGATATGACCAAAGACGCACGAAGAGAGTATCCGGTTGAAGCGTTCGAATGTTCAATAAGATATGTATATTCAAGCTTCATGGATTATGTAGGAACAATTCGAGTTCAGGGTAATATACTTAATCGACAAGGGTAGGCCTTGTCAAAACAACTGTGATATAATTCTATCCATGAAATTCAAATTATTCTCCAACAAGGGTAGACCTTGTCAAAACCGCGCCTTCTCACTTATAGAACTCATGATAGTTGTTGCCATCATCGGCATATTAACAACTGTCGTTGTGGCAAATTTCAGTAGTGCAAAAGCAAAGTCTCGAGATGGAAAGAGGGTGTCTGATTTGGGAAATATTCAGGTTGCATTGGCGTATTATTTTGATAGATGTAGAGAGTATCCGGCATCAGAAACAGCAGGAAAGGCTGATTTTAATTTGGGTACATCGTGCCCTAACATATCACCACAGCAAGTCACTTTGGGAGATTATTTAGGGACAGTTCCGAAGGATCCGGGGACTAGTACATATTATGAATATGTAAGAAATACTGCCAAAAATGCTTTTTTACTCCGTACCACTCTTGAACAAAATAGTTCTATTCAATCAGACAGTTTTAATAATGCTGCAGAAGGTCTGCTTGAAATTAGACAGTTTGGAGATGTTACTCATCCTATACTTCCGCAAGATTCATATCATTTAGTATGTTTTGACAGTGATCCAGCATACAAAACATCAAAATTATATTGTCTCAGTTCAAAACTCTAATTTATGGATATTTTTTCTATTATATTTTCATTTATTTTTGGTACAATCATCGGAAGTTTCTTGAATGTGGTATCACTTCGTTTCAACACAGGTGTTGGCATCAATGGTCGTTCGAAGTGTATGTCATGTGGAGAAACATTGACCTGGAAAGAGTTAGTGCCATTGTTCAGTTTTCTCGTTCAAAAGGGGGCATGCAAAAAGTGTAAGAGTAAGATTTCGTGGCAGTATCCACTCGTTGAATTCATCGCTGGTGCTATCTTCGTTCTTATCTTCTTGGCATTTCCTCCAACGACACCCCTTACTGCATCTGTCACTATTTTGTACGCAATTATTACCTGTCTTCTTCTGGTTGTTACGGTGTATGATATCAAACATAAAATTATTCCTGACCAGTTTTCGTATACCTTTTCTATTCTCGCTATTATCAGTCTTTTTGTTGGAGGAAGCTCATGGTTCCATGTGCCTACACTTTCAGCATTACTTGCAGGTCCACTATTAGCTCTCCCATTTGCTCTTATGTGGCTTGTATCAAAGGGATCATGGATGGGTCTCGGTGATGCCAAGCTCGTTCTCGGTATTGGGTGGTTACTCGGTATCGGGGCAGGTATAAATGCTCTCATTTTGGCATTTTGGATTGGTTCAGTATTCAGTGTCCTATGGCTTTTCATTGTGTACAAGAAATTCAAAGCAAAAACAGAGATACCATTTGGTCCGTATCTTATTCTCGGCATGTATCTCGTGCTTTTATTCCATGTTCAAGTGCTCGATTTTAGTCTCTTGAAACAAATTATAGCTTCATATTTCTAGAGTTATTGAGGCACCCCATGTTTGGCCTGATTTTCTAGAGTGCACCGAGGATGGTAGCGAGTGATTGGCTATTTAATGTATAATAATAGCAATGAAGTTATTACGTTCTATGTTGCATGGTTCATCGTCGAGATCTTCTCTTGGTAAAAGATCTTTTCTCGCTGTTCGTGCTTTCACTCTCGTGGAACTCATGGTGACAGTAAGTATATTCGTATTTATGACAACACTCGTCATCTCAAAATACGGAAATTTCAATCAAAATGTTCTTCTGACTAACTTGGCATATGACATGGCACTGACATTCAGAACAGCACAAACATTCGGTGTGAGTGTGAAAGCTGCCGATGATATAAATAATCCCTGTAATCAGGCCGGAGCAAACCCCTTTCAATGCGTGTACGGTATTCATTTTAGTTCTAGTGTAAATACCACATTTACTTTGTATGCAATGCCTATCACTTCATTGAAGACGTATTATACGTATCCAGCATTGACAGGACCAACAGGATCATCTGCAGATATATATACATACACCCTTAGAAATGGTGCACATATAGATAGAATAACTGATCAATCCAGAACGCATAGTATAGGTTCAACTTATCCAACCGTTGATGTATATTTCAAAAGACCAGACTCAAGTTCGCATATATGCATGGTAGATGCTGACGGAGTTAATCCTCAGTGTGATGCTGCTGCGGGTATAACAAGTGTACGGGTGAAAATCGTGAGCGACAGTAATCCGGACAATTATCGTACAGTAGTTGTATATAGAAATGGTCAAATCACCATAGAAAACTAATATGAATATTTCACGACAAAAACAAAGACGAGGATTTTCATTGGTGGAGATAGTTGTGTCACTTATGATTTTTTCTGTTGTTGCAGTTATTGCTCTCGGAGCGATGATAAAAATCGTGAGTGTGAATAAAAAAGCACAGGCGCTCATGTCGTCAATCACAAATGTTAATTTCGCACTTGATATTATGTCTCGTGAATTGAGTTTGGCATCAGCAGTGCACTGTGATAATAATATTGCACCAAATACTAGCTCTCCAACATTGACAGCTATTCCTTCTGGTATTGCGTGCGAAAGTAATCTATCAGCTGGCAAAAGTCTTGTATTGGTATTTCAAACTCCAAACTCTGGTTCGGGTTGTGATGTGGATCTAGGTCAAACACTTTCTGATGCATATTTTTTCCATGTTACTTCTATAGGCGCAACATCATTCACTCTTGAAAAATCTGAACAAACAAGTTGTACCGATAGCTTCGGAAGTAGTAATGCACCGTTCGTACCTGTTACTGCACCTGAGGTTACTCTGAGCGATTTTTCAATAAAAGTAAGTTATGATTCCTCCGCTGTTCCTCCTCAAAAGTATCCGCTCACTTTCTTACACCTTTCAGGATTTGCAGGGGTAAGTGAATTGGAGAAGACGTACTTTGATGTTCAAACAGCTATTTCTCTCGCAAAACCTCAACTTATATGAGATCACTACATCGCATAACTCAAAAAGGTTTTACCATCATCGAGACACTCGTGGCAGTGACATTACTTATGATTGCAATTGCGGGGCCATTATTGATTGCAAGTAAAGGATTAACCTCTGCTTTATATGCAAAAGATCAGATGACTGCTTCATATTTGGCACAAGAAGCAATGGAAACGATTAAAAATCAGAAATCAAATTTAGATTACAATGATCTCCTCGGAAGTAAATTCGATACATTTATATCAAAATTAAATACGAGTTGTGGCGATCAATATCATCGTTGTGATTTCGATACAATTACACCAGGCAATTTTACAAATTGTGGTCCAAGCGGAGCATTGTGCCCGTTGTTTGTAAGTGATAAGAATATATATTCGACCAATGATAGTGGAAACAAAACCGTATTCAAACGTGGATTTTATTTAGAAAAAGCTACTGCTGTTTTGCCTCCTGGTTCTCCTACTTTGTCTGTTCCTTCTTGTAGTTATGCTGATGATCAAGAGTGCCGTATCCACGTTACTGTTTCATGGAATACTACAACAATTGAGAATGAGATTGATCTGTATCTGAATGTGACACAGCAAACTAACAAATAAATGATAATGAAATTGAAATACACACAATCTGGATACACACTTCTATTTGCGGTTATCATTTCATCGCTTGTACTTAGTGTTGCTATGTTCATCCTTTCGGTGAGTAAAAAGCAATTTCAATTGGCGACAGCTGCTCGTGAATCTATGAAAGCTTCATATAATGCTAAATCTGCACGAGAATGTACGGAGTCTGTTTCATGGTTAAATATCGCATCATCCACAGGGAAGCTTGAGCCAGGAACTGATTTTGGTATTGGAGAGTCTCATGCATGGACATATACAGACAATCCTAGTAGTGGATATTATACACCAAATGTACCTCCTGATCCTGCTGGTTTTACTGCACATCCTGGCATTTTGAGTAGTCTACACACTCCTACGTGTAACGGTGTTCCTTTGGTTCAAAGTTCTTTTTCATATGATTCAACAACCAATGTTACAACATGGAGTTACTATGCAATTCCATTTGGACAAGACCCTGATATTGGATGTGCAATTATTACTTATACAACAAGTCCAAAGGCCGTTGGTACTGGAGGAATAACGAGTATTGCTGCTCGAGGGTATAGTGTCTGTAAGTATGATTCTTCGTCTGGTCGATATAATTATGATACCGGTAACGCCAATACTGTTGAACGTGCTCAGAATGTTTCGTATCCTCGCTGGTAATTCTTCGCCCTTTTTCTTCAATTTTGCTATCCTTAGTGCATGAATGCCAAAGCTTCAGCACAGACCATAGATCGCCTCAATAAACTCAAACAAACGATTGAGAAGCATCGTCGCTTGTACCATACGAACGATGCACCAGAAATCAGTGACGAAGCATATGATTCATTGCTCAAAGAGTTCGAAACTATTGAAGCGGCACATCCAGAATTGGTAACGGTTGATTCTCCGAGTCAGCGTGTTGGAGGTGAGCCGATTGCTGAATTCAAGAAAGTGAGGCATGTTCATCAACAGTGGTCATTTGATGATGTCTTCGATCTGACAGAATTGAAAAAATGGGATGAGAAAGTTCGTAATTTCATAGATAAGGCAGGAGTTGCTGATGAGCCGCTCGAATATTGTTGTGAACTCAAGATTGATGGTCTCAAGATTATCTCGACCTATACAGGTGGCGTTTTTATTCAAGCTGCAACTCGTGGTGACGGGGAAGTTGGTGAAGATGTAACTCACAATGTACGCACGATCAGAAGTATTCCTCTGAAACTTTCAGCTGCAGTTGATTGTATCGTTGTCGGTGAAGCATGGATGAGTGTAACTGATCTCGATCGCATCAATGCGGAGCGTACACAGCAAGGTGAACCTGTCTATGCAAATACAAGAAATCTTGCCGCTGGGTCACTTCGTCAGCTAGATCCCAAAATGACTGCTTCACGAAACTTGGATTCATTCATTTACGATATTGAGGAAGTGACTACGTCAAAAGGAATTCGTGCAGTCGCAACTCAGTCTAGCGAGCTCCAATTACTGAAAGAACTTGGATTTAAAACTAATCCGTATGCAAAAGTGTGTAGGAATGTTGCTGATATACAGGCTTTTTATGAAGAATGGACCAAGAAGAGGCATGATCTTGATTATCAATTGGATGGTATCGTCATTAAAGTTAATTCGCAGAAAATACAACAAGCTCTCGGCTATACAGGCAAATCTCCACGTTGGGGAGTGGCATATAAATTTCCCGCAGAACAAGTAACGACGGTGCTAGAAGATATTACATTTCAAGTTGGACGTACAGGTGTTGTCACCCCAGTTGCGATTTTGAAGCCGGTTCTAGTTGCTGGTTCGACTGTGTCTCGTGCCACATTACACAACGAAGATGAAATCACTCGTTTGGATCTTCGTATTGGTGATACAGTTATTATTCAGAAAGCTGGTGATGTTATTCCCGACATTGTGTCGGTTGTACGTGAATTGCGCACGAATAAGATGAAACCTTTTGTGTGGCCAACTCATATTCCTGCATGTGGTGGAGATGGACGCATTGTGCGTATTCCTGGAGAAGCGGCATGGAAATGTGTGAGTCCAGATTCGTTCGATCAACAAAAGCGTAAGTTTTACTATTTTGTATCAAAGCATTGTTTTGATATGGATGGTCTCGGTCCCAAAATACTTGATGTACTTCTCGAGAATAATCTTATTTCATCATTTGATGACATATTTACGCTGAAAAAAGGTGATTTGTTGGCATTACCTCGATTTGCAGAAAAGTCTGCTGATAATGTCATTCAGGCAATAGAGAAAGCTCGAAAGGTGACATTACCACGTTTGATTGCTTCACTTTCTATTCCTCAAGTTGGTCAAGAGACTGCATATGATGTAGCGCGACATTTTGAGAATCTCAAAAATCAAATTCCTGCCAGCGCAGGCGGGTCAAATCTCAAATCTGAGCAGACAACACTTGATTTGATTGCCCATGCATCAGTTGTAGAATTCCGATCGATCTACGGTGTTGGTGATGTGGTCGCAGAGTCACTTCATTCATGGTTTAGAGATGCAGACAATATAAAATTAGTAGCAAATCTGTTGAAGCACATCACTCTTGTCCAAGAAGAAATTCGTGCCAATAAAAAGTTTGAAGGTAAGAGTTTTGTTTTTACAGGTACATTACCTACTCTTGAACGTGAAGTAGCGCAAGATATGGTTCGCAAGAATGGGGGAGATGTTTCAAGTTCAGTTTCAAAGAAGACGTCATATGTTGTTGCTGGCGCTGAAGCTGGTTCAAAGCTCGAAAAAGCCCAAGAATTGGGTGTACCTATTTTGGATGAGGTTGCGTTTCTGGCGTTATTTAAGTAATGGCAAGAAGGGGTGCCGATGCAAATCCGCAAATGTATGCGAATGACGCGAATACGTCGCATCCGGACGCGATGTATTCGCGTCATTCGCGTTCATTCGTAATTTGCATCGCTCCCCCTTCTTGCCCTTCCTCCTTCTCGCTGTTACAATCTTCAACATGATAACTCCCGCAGAAATAGAGAAATTGGCGACATTGGCGCGCATCAAAATCACCGAAGAAGATAAGGTCTCACTCGTCAAAGAGTTTGATTCTATTCTTGGTTATATTGACCAGCTCAAAAAAGTTGAGGTTTCTACTGATACTGAGGGTCGTGTTGGTGCAGTCAAAAATATCATGCGCCCAGATGAGGCACGTCAGATTTCCAAGGAAGATCGCGAGGGTCTGTTGAGTGAAGCTCCAGATCGAGAAGGGGATTTTATTGCAGTTAAAAAAATACTGTAACGATGCAAATCCGCGAATGCATGCGAATGACGCGAATAAAACACAAAAACCATGGCAATAGATTTACATAAACTAACAATACAGAAAGCACATGAAGCTCTTAAGAAGGGTGAATATACTTCAGTGCAACTGACACAGGCATATCTAGAACAGATCAAAGGTAAGAATCCGGAAATCAACGCATACTTGGAAGTATTTGCCGATGCTCTCGAACAGGCAAAACAAGCAGATGTGAAGATCGCTGATTCACGAAATAAGAATCAAGATTTTGGGTTACTCGTAGGCATTCCATGTGGAATCAAAGATAACATTCTCATTCAAGGACATGTTGCGAGTGCAGCCTCGAAGATTCTTGAGAAGTATCATGCGACATATGATGCGACAGTTATTGAAAAACTTAAAAAGGAAGGTGTGGTATTTCTTGGCCGTCTCAATATGGATGAATTTGCCATGGGTGGTTCTACAGAGAATTCTGCATTTGGTGTTACCAAGAATCCGTATGATACAAGTAGAGTTGCGGGTGGTTCTTCTGGAGGTTCTGCAGCCACGGTTGCCATGGATGGTGCGGTATTCACACTCGGCACCGATACAGGAGGCTCTATTCGTCAGCCAGCGAGTTTCTGTGGTGTTGTAGGACTCAAGCCTACCTATGGAGCAGTATCTCGTTATGGTGCTATTGCTATGGGTTCATCACTCGATCAGATTGGTCCCATTTCACAGACTGTCACTGATAGTGAGATTATTTTCAACGCAATTAAAGGAAAAGATATTCATGATGGAACAACCATAGATACAAAAACATACACACCAAAGAATGTATCATCCAAAACAAAACCAGTGATTGGAGTGCCACGACATTTCTTGAAAGAGGGAATTGATCCAGCTGTTATGGATGCGTTCAATGCATCCCTCGAATCATTCAAGCAAAAAGGCTATGAAATAATAGATATACAGCTGCCAAATATTTCATATTCATTGTTGGTGTATTACATCATTATGCCAGCAGAAGTCTCTTCGAACATGGCTCGTTTCGATGGTGTTAAGTATGGTCTTCACAAGGACGGTGAGACAGGTATTCAGGATTATTTTGAAACACGTCGTGCAGGACTTGGACGTGAAGTCATTCGTCGTATTTTGCTCGGTACGTATGTACTTTCGTCAGGATATTATGATGCGTATTACAATCGCGCCAATGCTGTGCGCACTATGATCACTACAGACTTCTTGAAAGCTTTTGCATCAGTTGATTTTATTGCAACACCGACAGCTCCATCACCAGCATTCAAAATTGGCGAAAAGAATAATGATCCTATTTCTATGTATCTTGAAGATATTTTCACGGTAACTGCAAACATTACAGGTATGCCAGCACTTTCTATTCCATGTGGTATGACGAAAAAAGATGGCAAAGATTTACCTATTGGTCTTCAGTTAACTGCTCGACATGGTGACGAAGCTGGTTTGTTTACTATAGGAAAAGATTTTCTCGGTGAGTAGTTTTGGTGAGTGTAGAACACCCTCGCATGTGTATTGGTCCGTAATATTCCCAGCTGGATATTATTTCATTACATTTTTCTTTAGACACATATTTTAAAATAACCACGGAGTTGCGGACCAATACACATGCGAGGGTGTTCTTTTTGTTATATAATCTATTTATGGCTAATAGTACTAATATAATTCTTCCAGGAATCGATGTGGGGAATCTTCCTCATCAATTTGCACTTTGGTGGCCAACGATAGTTGTATGGATCAAAGACGCGGCAGGTATCCTCGTAGGACTTTCAATTGTTGTTTCTATTTTCTTTATTATTGCAATCATATATTCAGTTGAACGTTTGAAAGTGCTGCGAAAAAAAGAGGCACTTATTCATGAGGCAAACGTCGAGGAAGCATTTGAACGTCTACCCGAGAGTGGTGATGTGGTTATGGCACATCGCTGGGAAAATGTTGTTAAACATATTGATTCACCAAATCAGAATGACTGGAAGCAGGCTATCCTTGAAGCAGATATGATTCTCGATGAATTGCTGAGTAAGATGGGATACCGTGGTGAAAGTGTAGGGGAGAAACTCAAGCGTGTTGAGCCAGGTGATTTTAAGACGTTGCAAGATGCATGGGAAGCACATAAGGTTCGTAATAGAATTGCGCACGAAGTTGGTTTTACCTTGAATAAGATCGAGGCGCAAGAAGCGTACCACTTGTACAAAAAAGTGTTTGATGAGTTCTACTATATATAGTTTTGGCTACTATTCTTGTTGCGGGGGCCGGAATCGCACCGACAATTTTCAGGTTATGAGCCTGACGGGTTACTGTTACCCTACCCCGCGATATTCATCTGTTGGCTGAATTACTCACCAGTGACGATTGATTCATTTTGCCATAAACCTCGCTGAAGTGCAACAGACAATTGCATAATAGGCAATTTTCTATTATTGTTAGGGTTCACAAGGAATATTCCTTGTTATTGTCGGCGTAGCTCAGTTGGTTAGAGCGTGGGACTCATAAGCCCAAGGTCGAAGGTTCGATCCCTTCCGCCGACACAGTAAATAGTGGGGGAGAATAGTAATATGTGAATAATCTTGTTTTTCTGCCATTTTTTGCTACACTGATGCCACTCTAGTATTTAGAGTGTTTACACGCTTTGTCATGAGTCCTCACTTGCGGCCATACTAGATACGTATAGCCGCTGCGCTCGGACTTCATGTCCAAGCGTAACGCACGCTTTGTCATGAGTCCTCACTTGCGGCCATAGCTCAACTGGTTAGAGCACTCGCCTGTCACGCGAGAGGTTGGCGGTTCGAGCCCGCTTGGCCGCGCAAGGAAAAACACGATAAGCTTTCTGCTTATCGTGCACAATAAAAATTCCACGGAAGCTTGATGCTTCACGTGGATTTTTGTTTAGAGCAGACCGTTCAAAGTGCTGCAGGTAAATGCGATTCGATAACGCGGGTCATGTCTTTGTTGTAACGAACAAAGCCACCTTGGGGGATAGGGCGCCCGATCATGACTTCAGGAAGCCAAAGTGAGTCTCCGGGGAGCATTCTGGCAAGAGGCAACTTGTTGCGTGGAAATTTTTCGGGAATTCCCATTTCTTCAGTTTCCTGCGGTTCTCCTCCCCAACGGGTGATCAGGAATATGTGACATTGAAAACGGTGCTCGTCTCCTCGGAATATGTTGATAGTCGTGATGTGGATGAGATCCTTTGCACTCACTTCGACACGTGATTCTTCTTTGGTTTCTCGAAGAGCTGCTTGAATGATGGTCTCGTGTTCTTTTACTTGACCACCATAACCATTGAGAAGACCCACACCAACTTTTTTATTTTTTGGAGCAAGCCAGACTTCACTCGGTGTTACCAAGTAGGCTAGTGTTACTATTATCATATGCTTTCAAGGGGTTCAAAGTTTACTGGTGTAGATTATAGTCTTTTTTTATAGGATATCAATACGGAATCTGTTTGATTGAAAATATCTGATAAATAGACTATTCTTAGGCAACCATAATGGTTTTAGGTCGTTGTGGTAGTAAGTTGAAAATCTGGTCTCGTACATCTTGTCGCTCGCGCGATAGAAAGCACTTGATTGAAATTGGTAGAGGAATTCTGGTCTCAGATTTCTATCGGCTTACGCCGAAAGAAATCTTCGATCCGATTTTCCTTGGGAAAGGAAAATCGCCGTTGTAGCTCAGTTGGTAGAGCACGTCATTGGTAGGTCGTAAGACCCTGCCCACGTACTTGGTAACATATACGTGAATCCCGAATAACGGTTAAAGTCCTATCAATGTATAAGGATAAGACCGTGGCGTTACAATAGGTAACACCCGAACGACTGACAAGGGTTTCCATATATTTTATGGAAAAAGATACAGTCTAGTCCTCCCGTAAGGTGAGGTGTAAACGAATGACGAGGTCTCCGGTTCAATCCCGGACAACGGCTCCTTGTATAAAATTTTGACGGTATTTTTAGTATTGGATATACTCGATATTATGCCAATGCCAAGAAAGAATAAAAATGTATGTCTTGTCTGTTCAACTGTACCTGGGCGATCAAGGTATACGTATTGTAGTAATAAATGTCAGTTAGAGTTTCAGAGAAGAACATATATAGAAAAATGGAAATTGGGAGAGATAAGTGGTTTGAGTAGTATTGGTACTGTTTCTGTTAACGTCAAAGAATACTTGAGAAAGAAGTATGGAAATAGATGCGTATTGTGTGGGTGGTCGATAATCAATACTAAAACTGGTATAGTTCCTCTTGTTGCTGATCATATCGATGGCAACTGGCGCAACAATATTGAAAGTAATCTTAGGTTACTTTGTCCAAATTGCGATTCACTTACACCGACATATGGCGGTTCAAATAAGGGAAATGGACGTACAAATAGAATAGTAAGTAAAAGAGTTTCAGAAGGACGTTTATTTGTAAGGACTAAGCCAAATTAGTTCAGTGGCAGAACACTGCTTTCGTAAAGCAGGAACGTGGGTCCGATTCCCACATTTGGCTCTGTAGAAAAAGATTAGAATTATATGAATAATCAAAAGAAAGAAGAAATACAACAAAAGATAACAGACCTCGAAAGTCGCATGACCGATGCTGATTTTTGGTCTGATAAAGTTAAAGCACAGGCTTCAGTTCGTGAATTACAGCAACTCAAAGAGGCTCTTGAAGGCGTAGGTAAATATGATAGAGGAAGTGCCATCTTGAGTATTCTTTCAGGAGCTGGAGGTGATGATGCAGAAGATTTTTCTGCAATGTTGGTGCGCATGTATCGTCGCTATGCTGAAGGGAAGGGTTGGGGCTGGAATATCATTCATGCCAATCACAATGATCATGGTGGATTCCGAAATATTACTATCGAAATTCCTGGCAAGAATGTCTATGGAACTCTCAAAAATGAATCGGGTGTACATCGTCTTGTGCGTATTTCTCCATTCAATTCTTCTCAGAAAAGACAGACGTCATTTTCATTGGTTGAAGTTGTCCCAGAATTTGAAAAGACCTCAGAAGGTGATCTGGTTATTGCTGATAGTGATCTCGAAATATCGATTGCAAAGTCAGGGGGTCCCGGTGGTCAAAACGTGAATAAGCGTGAGACTGCAGTGCGATTGGTGCATAAACCTACTGGAATTTCTATTCACGTAACATCTGAGCGTTCACAAGCACAAAATAGAGAGAAGGCTATGGATATTTTGCGAGGTAAACTTTGGAAACGTATGGAGGAAGAACGTATAGCAAAAGAGCGCGGTATGCAACTCAGTTCAACGACAGCCATTGAGTGGGGTAATCAGATCCGTTCGTATGTCCAACATCCGTATAAAATGGTGAAAGATCATCGTACAAATATTGAAACATCACAAGTAGATAAAGTCCTTGAAGGAGATTTGGATGAATTTATTGAAGCAGAAAAAGAACTGTAAACACTTGTGTGCATGCACCTATTTGTGCTTAAGTATTCCCAGAATCGCTCATTGAGAGATTCCAGATCGCCTATCTGAAACACCTTGGACTCATCCAAGTAGGCACCCTGCACAGAACTACTCCTATGAAAAAGCCACTCGTCATGTCGCTCAGTCTGTTCTTTGGACTTATTACGACCGTCATTATGTTTTGCTTCAACTTCGGTTTTGATACAGCCCCTGGTGATTATTACATCGGCGGGCCGCTCCTTCTGAAACATCCCATCACTGAATACGATTCACCCGTCGTTAATTATTTCGTCACGGGAGCGAAGGATTCGGTGATCATCTTGATGCGATTGGCCATTGCTCTCGGCGAAGGCTTGGCGATCTGGCTTTTATCCTACGCGTTCTTCAGTTACTGGTTCAAACCTGCTCCATCAGAAAAGGTGGTCATGGTTACACCCGGGGTGCCCGGCGTTTAATTTTTCTGGCACATCTCTTTCGTTCCACCACCTACGCACAGTTGCGTAGGTGGTTTTTTTGTTAATTGAGTTGATTCCGGAAGACCTAACATATGTCAGGTCTTCCGGATACTATTTTTATGTTACAATTACCTCATGATCTATTACGATAAAGTCAGTAAAATATACCCTGATAATTCCATCGCTCTCGACGGTATCAGTTTCGGTGTAGAACCCAAGGAATTCGTTACTATTGTCGGTCATTCTGGAGCAGGAAAGACTACACTTATAAAAATGTTGATTGCTGAGGATTCTCCGACGGAGGGATCTGTTTTTTTTGAATCAACCAATGTTCACAATCTCTCCAAGAAGGAAACCACCAAGCTTCGCCGTCGCATCGGCACCGTATTCCAGGACTATCGTCTGATACCAAACAAGACGATATATGAAAATATTGCTTTTGCTATGGAAGCTACTGGACGAAGTGACAATGAAATTGCCGCAGACGTGCCTCATGTACTCGAGCTCGTCAATTTGAGTCATAAGATATGGAATTTCCCCAAAGAATTATCTGGAGGAGAGCGTCAGCGTGTAGCGATTGCTCGCGCCATTGTTACTCAGCCTGACATCATCATTGCGGATGAACCAACAGGTAACCTTGATCCAACCAACACTTTCGAAATTATTCGCATCTTGCAGAAGATCAATGAGTTGGGTACTACAGTTTTGCTTACGACTCATAATAAAGGAGTCGTTGATACTGTGAAAGGTCGTGTCATTACGATGGAAAAAGGGAAGATTGTTCGAGATGATAAAAATGGTAAATATGTATTGTAAATTAATGTAATTATCTTAATCTTATGTTTATTACTCCACTCAAAAGAATCATTCGCACCGGCTTCGTCAATTTCTGGCGTAATGGTTTTTTGTCATTCGCAGCAATTGTGGTAATTACACTTTCATTGTGTGCATTTGGTGGTCTTATATTCGGTAGTGCATTTGGACGAGCATTGCTCACTGATGTCAAAGATAAAGTGGATGTGAATGTCTACTTTACATTGACTGCTCAAGAATCAGATATTCTTTCAGTGGTGCAAGATATCAATAAGTTAGCTGAAGTTGCTAGTACGACATACATTTCTCGTGATCAGGTATTGGCGAATTTCAAGAATAAATGGCAAGACAATGCATACATCATGCAAGGTCTCGATGAGATTGGTAGCAATCCATTTCCTGCAATGTTGACCATCAAGGCGAAGGATCCAGGACAATATGCTGGTATTGCTCATTTCCTTCAGACAAAGAATCCTCAGGATGCTTCAGGAGTTCCATTGATTGAAAAGGTAAACTATGAACAAAATAAATTAGTGATTGATCGTTTGAGTAGGATTATTCCTGCAGCAGAAAAAGCTGGTTCTGTTGTTGCTATTATATTGATTTTGGTGGCGATTATTGTCGTATGGAATACGATTCGTCTTATTATCTTTACTGAACGTGATGAAATTTCTGTTATGAAGCTAGTTGGTGCAAGTAATACCTATGTCCGTGGTCCGTTGGTTGTTTCGGGAATTATGTATGGCCTTGTTTCTGGTGTAATCACACTTGTTGTTATGGCCGCATTCTCATATTGGAGTACTGCACTCATATTCCGTTTTGCAGGAATTCAAATCGCTGCTGATTTTGGTTTGGTCATCAATATTTTCTCACAATATTTTATGCAGAATTTCGGACAGATTTTCGTCTTCATCATTGGGGCGGGTATTATTCTCGGGGGAGTCTCAAGTTATGTGGCAGCTCGCCGATATCTCAAGGTGTAGGGATACGTTGAATAGAGAACTGTGTTTGACACTGCAATTTTCTGGTGGTAGTGTTTGTTTTGGCATCTCTAGAGCAACAAACAACATTCGACCCCTTGAAATATATGATGAAAATAAAATATCGGATCAAATCATTCCGTCCTGATGAATCACCGCTTGTTTACGAAGAATCCACCTTCGAAGGTGCGAGTCTCGAAGAGTGCGATGCGAAAGCCAAACAACGCCTGGAGGAAATCACCTCTCAGGAAAGTAATCGGATGGACAATTTTTCTCTTCAGCGAATTGATGTGGAAGAAGTCACGACCCACATCGCTGACAACATGATGAGTGATCGTGCAGCAAATAAAAAACTTGTCGTTTGATCATTTTTATCTTTTTGGCCACCCTCCCACTTTTAGTGCGAGGGCTTTTTTATCTAACGTATGTAAAATTTTTGAAATGATGTATTAAAAAACGCCGCGAATTGCTCGCGGCGTTTGCGTGGGGAAGTGGTTACTTCTTTTTCTTGCCAGGCTTCGGGTATCTTTTGAAGAGTATTTCGAGTGCCTTTTTGACGTGAGGCTTCACGATAATGGTGTTCTGGCTGTAGGGGTGGATTATCGTGCGCCACTCCGGACGAACCAAGCGAATTCCGATGACATCTTCGCGGGTGATTGGGCGAAGTCCGCCGGTAATGTTTTCGAGGTAAATACCGTAGTTCTTGAAGAGATCGCTCGGCACCAATAATTGGTAAATGATGATATCTTCTTCGTGTAGCAGGATTGAATCATTTTTGAGACCATCACCTACCAACATTTTGAGAACAAATTCTCCTGCAGACTGTTGAAGTTCTTCGCGCAGTTCGCGGCGTAAGGCTTCAAGATTGCTTTCGCCTTGATGTTTCTTGCCTTCGACGGTGACTTGGTAAGTCCCGGGCCATGTTTGGGGGCAGTCCTTGCGATAATCATGGACACCCCTCATTTGCAGGTGTGCCACGTAGTCGCCATTTTTGCCGTTGGTTACAAGCAGGATGCCGACTTTGGGTCGGTTCTTTAATTGCGCAGTCATATGTAAAGGTTCTAAGGGTTTCGTTGAAGTTGACTAACGACCCTTTACATTACATTATTTTCGTGTTTTTGCAAGTTATTATGAGACAGGACTTTCGTTGGTGAAATATCACCAAGTACGAGTATTGTTTATGTGTTGCAACATAGTTTCATTCAACTAATCAAGTAGACAATCATATACTGATTCAACTACAATGAGTCTATGAAACGAATGGCCACACGAGCCAAGGTCGTCCCCCTCAAAGCGAAGAAAAAAACGCCAGCGATTTCTAAGCCCCACCATAAATATATTTTTGTCATCGGCGGTGTTATGTCCGGTGTAGGAAAGGGCATTGCCAGTTCTTCGATTGGTACTATTTTGGTTGCAAAAGGATTTGCGGTTAATTTGGTTAAAGTTGATCCGTATTTAAATGTTGATGCAGGTACCATGAACCCAACGGAACACGGTGAAGCATTTGTTTTGAATTCTGGATTGGAAACTGATCAGGATATGGGGAATTATGAGCGATTCCTTGGACGAGATCTTTCGCCACATGATTATATTACGAGTGGTATGGTCTACCGTGAAGTGATCGAAAAAGAGCGCGCACTCAAATATGGAGGTAAATGTGTCGAAGCTATTCCACATATTCGCGATAATATTGTTGAGCGTTTTGAACACGCTGCAAAAATAAATAAGTCGCAGATTTCAATTATTGAGATTGGTGGCACAGTTGGTGACTACGGTAACGTCATGTTCATCGAAGCTGCGCGTGTACTCAAGATGCGTCATCCAAATGATGTGGTATTCATCATGGTTTCATACCTTCCAACTCCAGGAGCTCTCGGTGAAATGAAATCACGTCCAACGCAAAATGCAGTTCATCAGTTGGCTTCATATGGCGTGAATACCGATATCATTATTGCGCGTGCAGCAACACCACTCGATGATCGTCGTAAAGAGAAGATTGCCGTTGCATGTAATATTCCGATTGAACGTGTGATATCCGCACCAGATATTAAGAGTATATACGATGTACCCGTTAATTTTGAGAAAGATAAACTTGCAGAAATACTACTTGATACATTGTCACTTCCTGCAGTGAAGACTTCTGATACATTCCAAGAATGGAAAAAAATGGCTCGAGGTATCAAAGATCATGATGATCGTCCGCTCAATATTGCTATCGTTGGAAAATATTTTAATACTGGTGATTTTATTCTTTCTGATAGTTACATGTCTGTACTCGAAGCTATCAAATTCTCTGGTCATATCGTAAAAGTTAAGCCCATCATACACACTATTAATTCCCGTGATTTTGAAGTTATGAGTAAGGCGAAAGCAGCAGTTTTCTCGGGGTCTGCGGAACTCGCTCCACTAGCGTTACGCTCGGACAGTCCTCGACCCGTCGAAAACTCTGCTTTCGCCTTACTCGACAGTATGGACGGAATTATAGTTCCGGGGGGATTTGGAGAATCAGGTATTGAAGGGAAGCTTAATGTGATTCGCTACTGTCGCGAAAACAAGATTCCATACTTTGGCCTATGCTATGGTATGCAACTCATGACCATCGAGTACGCTCGTAATGTTGTTGGCTTGAATGGTGCGAATACGGCTGAAATCGATGAAAAAGCACCTCACCTTGTTATAGATATTATGCCTGACCAGAAGAAGAAATTGGCTGAAGGTCAGTATGGTGCTTCAATGCGTCTGGGCTTATATCCAGCGAAATTGTTGAAAGGATCAGTTGCGCAAGATGCGTATTCATATGTTGGTTTGAATAAGTTGACGAAGCCTACAGCTACAATCAAAGAGCGTCATCGTCATCGCTACGAGGTCAATCCAAAGTATATTGAAAAGCTTGAGAAGGCAGGTCTCGTATTCTCTGGAAAGTCTCCTGATGGCACACTTATGGAAATTGCTGAATTGCCACGTGAAGTGCATCCGTTTTTCCTCGGTACACAATTTCATCCAGAATTCTTGGCTCGACCTCTCACACCACACCCATTGTTTACTGAGTTTATGAAAGCTGCAAAGGAAAGAAAGAGAAAATAGTTTCTTCTAGAAACCTAAGTGTATTATAATAGTGTCCATGACTATAACTGTTGCGTTTGGCATAGGGCTCGCATTCATCGCTATGCTTTCATGGGGCTTTGGCGATTTTTTCATTCAACGGTCTACTCGTAAAGTTGGTGATTGGGAAACACTTTTTATTTTGTCATTGTTCAGTATGATCTTGCTTGCTCCGTTTATGTGGCATTCGATGATCAATCTGTTTGTTTCCGGCAATAGTGGAATATATATACTTCTTATCGCTAGTGTCATATTGTTTGTAGCAGCATTACTTGATCTAGAAGCGTTACGTGTGGGTAAGTTAGCTATTGTAGAACCTGTATGGTCTTTTGAAATACCGGCAGCAGCATTGTTGGCATTTTTCATACTGCATGAACGCATTTCATTGTTGCAGATAGGACTTATTATAGTACTCATGATTGGACTGATGCTCCTTGCATTCAAGGGTCGCATCTCAAAATCTTTGTTTTTTGAAAGAGGAATTATCTTGGCATTTGTCTCTGCTATTACCATGGGATGTGCGAATTTCTTCATGGGTTGGGGTGGTCGAGTGACTGATCCGCTCATGGTTAACTTTTTTACGGATACATTTCTCACTGTTGCGTGTGCTCTCTATCTCATACACAAGAGAAGACTCGGCCAATCATTCAAGGATATACGACGTCATTTTTCTTTATTGATCCCTATGGCTATTGCCGACAAGATTGCATGGGTTGCATTTGTATTTTCTATGAGTATGGTTTCGATCGGTGTTGCCACTGCTATTTCTGAGAGTTATATCATCATTGCTGTTATCCTTGGGTTATTCATCAATAAAGAAAAGTTACAGATTCATCAAAAAATTGGTTTGGTCGGGGCAATTGCGACAGCGATTACTTTGGCGGTTATTACTTCGGTATAGGTACAACTTGAATAATAAGCATTTTTAAGGTATTTTAGTGAGACCATTGCCAGATCGTCTAATGGTAGGACCGCAGCCTCTGGAGCTGTGTATCTTGGTTCGAGTCCAAGTCTGGCAGCCAACAAGAGCGCAGTTCGGGCGCTCAAGTCGCGTTAATAGAATAATTCCATAGGCATGCTAGATACATAATCTGGTATAATTTACTTATATGGAAAATGAAAAAACATACGAAATCAAATCAAATAAAGTTGAAATCCTGAAAGGAATCGCTGAGGATGCGGAAGGTATCCAGGCATTAGTTAGTGAGGCATCAAAGGGAATGTATAGATTGTGTGGATGGACTGAAAAAGAAATTGATGATCATTTTAGTCCTAAAAAGATTAAAGATGGAGCTGGCAAAATTAGAGCGGCGATCGCTACTTTTACAGAAACGAATATCTTATTTGTCGCCAAAGATGACAGCGGTAGAATTATTGGATGTTGTTTTGCGGAAAAGCAGGATAGTATAAACAAAATAGAAGCTGTATATATTTTACCCGATTTTCAAGGTCTTGGATTGAGTAAAAAATTATTTGATGATACTTATAACCTATTAAATCAAGATAATGATACGTTCCTCGATGTATTCTCCTTGAATTCAAAAGCTATTAATTTTTATAAAAAACTAGGTTTTTCTGAAACAAAAAATAAACACTTTGATAAAAAGTATGCTGGTTCTACGGGTGCAATGTTAGAGATAACAGAAATGGTGTTGTTTGGGAAAAAGCATACTATATAAATTTTGTTATACTACACCCATGGAATCCCAAAAATATCCTCAAGTGGGCTTAGGGGTCATCATTGTAAATACAGATGGAAAAATTTTGGTTGGTAAAAGAAAGGGTGTACATGCTCCTAAATATTCCATTCCCGGTGGACGCCTCGAGATGGGTGAAACTTTTGAAGATGGTATAAAAAGAGAAATTAAAGAAGAAACCAATCTAGATATTCTTGATCCACAGGTTATTGCGGTGACAAATAATTTGGAAACATATAAAGAAGAAGGTAGGCACTATATTTCTGTTGTGCTGCTGGTTAAGAAATATTCAGGGGAACTCAAAAATATGGAACCACAAAAATGTGAGGGCTGGGAGTGGTGTGATCCACATAATCTTCCCGAACCACACTTTGATGCAAGTAAATACGGAGTATCTTGTTATTTGAAGGGAAGTGTTTACGAGGGAGTTAAGAATCTGTTATAACCACTAAATCTCACAATCGAAACCAAGATAGTTTTATGCTATCCTAAATTGTATGTCTCATAAACAAAACTATCCAAAAGTTACTGTCATTGACGTCTTCAAGGAGTACGGACGTGTTGCCAAAAAGTACTGGCTTTCGCTTACGATTGCGACTATTACTACCATTGTACCGATTGTATCTGCGAGTATTGTTGCACCTCTTTACTATAAGAAATTTTTTGATGTCTTAACACAAGGGGTAACTCCTCAGGTAGCGACTCCTCAACTTATACATATTATTCTTTTCATATTATTGATGAATGGTATTGCATGGATAAGTTTTCGTGTGTATGCATTTGCCATTGTTCATATACAGACAGGGATTATGAATCATTTGCGTCAAGATGCATACGACTACATTATCGGTCATTCGTATGCCTTTTTCAGTAACACATTCAGTAGTTCATTGGTACAAAAAATAAATCGTTTTATGCGTTCATTTGAACGTGTGACTGACAGGTTCTTCCAAGAAATCATACCAATTTTGGTTCGAGTTATCGGTGTTTGTATCGTTCTCTGGTACATACAACCAGCACTCACTATCGCTATTATTATTTGGATGATTGTGTTTCTCGCACTTTCATTTATATTTTCACGCTGGAAAATACCGTATGATATTCGTTCGGCCGAAGTTGAATCTCGAGCAACTGCAGCTATGGCTGATAGTCTTTCGAATCATGCAACAATACAGATGTTCAATCGTTTTTCTCACGAATCGAAGCTTTTTGGTATTGCCAATACAATTCATACCAAGGCTCTGAGTGCAAAGTGGAATATCTCAAATGTAATTGATGCAATACAAGCAATTCTCAATGTTGCTACAGAATTCTTTATCTTTTATGTTGCTATTAAGTTTTGGGGAATGGGCATGATATCAGTTGGAACGTTTGTATTGATCCAGATATATATCATCGGTCTCATGAGTAATTTCTGGGCATGGAGTCGTATCTTACGTGATCTCTACGAAGCTTTTGCTGATGCCAAAGAAGCTGTTGAAATCATGAAACTTTCTCATGGTATCAAAGACGCTCCTCATGCAAAGTCACTTACTGTTACATCGGGTGCAATTGATTTCAGCAATATAGGTTTTCATTTCAATGAAGGTTCAGGAGTCTTGAATGATATTACCTTGAATATTAAACCCGGCGAACGTGTTGCACTCATCGGTCCTTCAGGTGCAGGCAAATCAACTATGGTTAGATTGTTATTGCGTTTGTATGATATTCAGAAAGGTTCTATCTCTATCGATGGTCAAGATATCACACAGATATCTCAAGGAAGCTTGCGTGAATCAATCAGTTTCGTACCACAGGATCCAATATTGTTCCACCGTACGCTCAAGGAAAATATAAAGTACGGCAAGACTGATGCGACCGATGAAGAGGTAATACGTGCTGCCAAGCTCGCGCATTGTCATGAATTCATAGAGACTTTACCAAAAGGCTATGACACCTATGTTGGTGAACGCGGTATCAAACTTTCTGGTGGTGAACGTCAGCGTGTTGCTATTGCGAGAGCTATTCTCAAGAATGCACCTATTCTTGTTCTCGATGAAGCAACGTCAAGTCTCGATTCACATTCAGAAATGCTTATTCAGGACGCTCTTGATGTTCTTATGAAAAATAAAACAGTGGTAGTGATTGCTCACAGACTTTCAACGATCAGTAAAATGAATCGCATTGTAGTGCTTGAACATGGTTCAATCATCGAACAGGGTAGTCATGATGAATTGTTGAAAAAGAAAGGTCTGTATTCAACATTGTGGTCACTACAATCTCAGGGATTTATAAAAAGTTAGAAGTGCTATTATATAGGCATGACCCACACCATCATTCTCATCATTGCGGGAGTTCTCCTTATTCCAGGTATCATCATGTCAATCATTCCCGCGATTCCGGGTATGTTGTATATGATTGTAATTGCCTTGTTGTACGGTTTCTATGATCATTTCACCGTGATGACTCTCATTGATCTTGCAATATTAGGAGCAGTTGCTGCAATTGCTATGATCATCGATACTGTGTCTGGAATGATCGGTGCCAAGTGGGGAGGTGCTCATTGGTCTTCACTTATATCTGGTCTCGCTGGACTTATTCTTGGCTCAGCTTTTATTCCTGTACCTATTATTGGAAGTTTAGTTGGAATGTTTTTTGGGGTCTTGGCGTCTGAATGGTATAGAACACGCAATGTATCTCAAGCTCATCGCGCAGCTACTGGTAGCCTCCTCGGTTCACTCGCTGGTGCTGGAGTCAAAATAGTTGCTTCAGTACTATTTCTCATACTATTTGTTGTATTCGCGATATATTAATTTATACGCTATACTTTTTGTATTCAACGTATGATACTCCTTATTTCTATCGCAACCCTTGTAGCAACGCTTATTGGCGGTTTGGTGGCTGTACGCCTCAGAGACAAGCTTCATCTTATCCTTGGTTTTAGTGCAGGTGCAGTTGTAGCTGTGGCTTTTTTTGACCTTATTCCCGAATCACTCAATCTTGGTTCTCGTTATTTTAGTACGGAGACAATTATGGGTATTGTAGCTTTAGGATTTTTAATATATTTGATTCTCGATCGTGCTGTATTTCTCCACGCTCATGCCCACGAAGATTGTGAATCTTCACCAGCACAAGCTTCTGATGATTCAAGGCATGAACATGACCATGAATATGAGCCGGCTGTTATAGAATCGAAAAAACTTCGTCGTGGCGTGCTCGGTGCAGGAAGTCTTTCTGTGCATAGTTTTTTTGATGGTGTAGCCATCGGTCTTGCTTTCCAAGTCTCATCAGCGGTTGGTGTGATAGTCGCCGTTGCCGTATTGGTTCACGATTTTTCTGACGGCGTGAATACGGTGAGTATGATTCTCAAAAATCAGGGCAAATCAAAGACTGCATTACGCTGGCTTGCAGTTGATGCGATCGCACCTATGATCGGTGTTATCTCAACGATGTTCTTCACCGTATCAGAACAATATCTCAGTATTATTCTCGCCTTATTCTCTGGCTTCTTTTTGTATATTGGTGCGAGTGATTTGATTCCTGAAAGTCAGCATAGTCATCCAAAATTATTGACTACCGGTATGACACTACTTGGTGTTGTTGTATTGTATTGTGCGATTCGTCTCGCTGGTTTGTAAGCACCACAAAGAAGTTTTCGATCGTACTAGTTATATAATCAATTTAAAATTACATGATCCGTCCACATATCGTCATACTTGGTGCAGGTTTCGGGGGAGTGTATCTCGCAAAGAAACTAGTACCACAAGTGAAAGCAGGAAAGATTGATGTGACAATCATCAATCGTACTAATTATTTTTTGTTTACACCTTTGTTGCATGAAGTTGCAACCGGATCTCTGAGTGCTTCATCCGTAGCTGAACCTCTTCGTGAAGTATTTGCAGGGACTGGTATACAGGTTATTCAAGCCGATGTTGTTTCCGTGAATCCGGCAACAAAGACAGTGACAACGTCAGTTGGAGTGACTGAGTTTGATTACCTCGTTATTGCTACGGGTGCTGATACGAACTATTACGGTATTTCAGGAGCTGAAAAATTTGCATTACCTCTCAAAAATCTTGTAGACGCTGCACGTATTCGTGCTCGTATCATTGATTCATTTGAGCAAGCAGTTCTCGTGAATGATCCCAAGGAACGTTTGCATCTACTTTCATTTGCAGTTGTTGGTGGCGGTGCGACTGGTGTAGAAACGGTCGCCGAATTATCTGATTTTGTTCATGAAATTATGGATCGTTATTATCATAACAACAAGGCTCACGCTGGTACCCCAGGATCATGTAATGCTGATGAATTGGCTATTACCCTCGTCCATACCGGACCTGAGGTGTTGCAGCCATTTCCCCAGGCACTGCGTACAGCTGCAGCTGATCGCCTGAAAGAACGTTGTGTTTCTCTTCAACTTGGAAGTACGGTTACTGCAGTTACTAAAGACGGACTTACACTTACGGATAATATATCAATACCAGCACATACGGTGATTTGGGCTGCTGGCGTCAAAGCCAATGTTCCTCATTTTGAAGGAGGTGATCCAACACTCGTCGCTGGTCGCCTAGCTGTTAACGAATATTTCAATATGACAGGAAATGAGAGAATTTTTGCATTTGGTGATGTTGCAGCGTACGCCGACACAACTCCAAAACATGCACCACTACCGATGCTCGCTCAAGTCGCTGTTCAGCAAGCTGATATGGTCGCACGAAATATCATTGCTTCTATTAAAGAAAAGAAATTACGTTCATTCGAATATCATTCGAAGGGAAGTATGGTTTCAGTTGGTTCGTGGTTTGCTATCGGATTTATTGGACGATTCAAGTTATTCGGAAAACTTACGTGGTGGATGTGGCGTACCGTGTATTTGTTCAAATTTGCTTCATGGAAAAAACGATTCCGCATTATGTTTGAATGGACACTCGAAGTGTTCTACCCTCGAGATATTACTAAGCTTGAATAGGATATAACGTATATTATAAAACGCGATTCCGGATGTGGAATCGCGTTTTTGTGTGAGAAGTGTTACCAAAACCAACCAAGTTGAGCGACCAGAGTTGTTTGGCTGTTTTGCACAACACCGATAGACCATGATTTGAATATGCCATTCTGTCCGAAGTGCTGTAAGCGCATTGAACACGAAGTCGTATCGCTTGCATTGAAGTTGAAAGGATCAAATGATGCACCAACCTGAAAGCCGTAGTTGTGTTGCATATTGAAAATCGTTTCAAAACTCATGTGATCTTTGCTGTGGCGTAGATCGTAATACCACCGGCCAGATACTGTTGCAAGTGATTGCCCGGCAAAGTGTCCGACTTTCATATATCCATGTAGATATGGGCTTGAATTGAATGGGCGTAGATTGTAATTATACGCACCGTCTTCACGAGCCTGTTTCATCCACGAATATTCGGAAGCATTTGGGATAGCACTTACCATAAGGCGCTGTTCCTCAGCCGTGTCGCCGATCACAACGTGTGTAAATCGTGAACCGATATCCTGGATATCTGATTCGAATTCTTTAACGGGGAAATAACTGACAGCAGCTTCGCGGATACCGTAACCAGCAGCGTCGCCGAATGATCGCTGACCTTTGTCATTGATCCAGGTGACATCGTTGTAGTTGGCTTGCTGGAAAGATACCGCGCGGTCGAATAGGGAAGGACTTCCCATGTTGTTGATGAATGTGTCCGGCCTGCCAAATTCTTTTACAAATTTGGCCAATAACGTTTTGTATACCGGAGGTTTTTCGAGTGACTGAAAGGGATAGTCAGCCGGAAACAAATTTCTCAGAGCATCGGTATCTCCAATACCAGCATGCGCAACCGTCGTAAGTAAACCGCCAAGTAGCAATGATTTGTTCATAGTATGGCTCATTTTCAAGGTTTTTGTTCAAGTAGCTCGCGTCATCATAGCGCGTTTGAGGCTGACTGCAAGTTCTGGTGTACACACGATATACACAGATGTTTGATATACTATTCCCATGAATAATTCTCCTCAGATATCTTCTGAACATTCAAAACGTAGCTTTCACGAAATTGAAGAACGTTTTTTTTCAATACTAGATGCTGTACTTATTGGTGGAACTCTCATCGCCCTCGCTATTTCATTTTTTCTTCATGAGCAAGTAGCCAATACGATTCTTATGATTTTGACTGCAGTCGGACTTATTCCTGTTGCAGTGTCAGCTGGCCGAGCATTGATCAGTAGAAAATTGTCAGTTGATTTGTTGGCAGTTATTGCACTGGTATTCTCGCTCATTTCACGTGAATGGTTCTCGGCCGGATTTATCACACTTATGTTGGCATTCGCACGTCTCTTTGAGCGTATTACTGAAGCTCGTGCCAATAAGACCATTGAAAGTTTGATGAAATATCACGTTGAGAACGTACGCATTCAAACAGGTGAGACTATACGAGAAGTTCACATCAGTGAAGTTAAAAAAGGTGATCATGTGATTGTTGAATCAGGAGATCGTATGCCTGTTGATGGAACAGTTGTGTCTGGTACTGCTGAAATAAATGAATCTTCTCTTACTGGTGAAAGTGAACTTGTTCCCAAGAAAAGTGGGGATCAGGTGTACACTGCGACAATCAATGAATCTGGTTCTATTGTTGTTCGTGCCGACAAACTTGGAGCTGATACAACATTGGCACGCATGATAAGTCTCGTTGATGAAGCGAGCCGTCAGAAGAATGATGCTGAACGTGCAGCTGATAGATTCACACAATGGTACATAGGATTGTCACTTGTTGCTGCAGGAAGTATGTATCTATTGGGGGTTACTCCACGAAATATTCTCTCGGTATTGTTGGTTGTTTGTGCTGATGATATTGCGGTTGCTGTACCGCTCGCATTCACTGCCGCTATTAGTCGTGCAGCGAAACGTGGAGTGATCGTCAAAGGTTCAAAAGCATTTGAGCAGATGTCTCGTCTCAAATATATTTTGACCGACAAGACAGGCACACTTACTCGTGGCAAACCAAAAGTTATAGAAATAAAAGCATATAGCCCATGGTCTACTGAACAGGTGATCGAACGATTTGGTATGAGTGCTTCAGAATCACACCACATGGTGTCTCGTGCCATTCTCGAATATATGGCTGAACATCATTTGTCTATTCATGCACCCCATGAATCTACAGAGATTCCTGGACAGGGTATTGTTTTTTCTCATGATGATCAGAAGATGTTTTTGGGACGCCTTTCATTCATGGAACTACAAGGACGTCCGGTGAATGATCTCATCAAAAAAGATGTTGCTGCAGAAAAGGATGCTGGTAGAGGAATTGTGGTATTGGCAATCGACAATGAGATAGCTGGACTTCTGTCATATCGTGATGAGATTCGTCCACGCGTCAAAGAGATTATCGCTGAAACAAAAGAATTGGGCGTTCTCGAATGGCACATGCTGACAGGGGATAATGAACGTGCTGCTGCTCCAGTGGTACGTGAACTCGGTATAAATGATTTTCATGCCAACATGACTCCAGAAACGAAAGTTGCCTTTATCAAAGAATTTGAACAAAAGAAGCGTGCACACTCACGACGTGCTCATCAGCAGGTTGTTGGATATATTGGCGATGGCGTGAATGATGCCGGCGCCTTGGCGCTTGTGGACGTTTCTATCGCTATGGGTGGTGTTGGTGCTGATGCTGCCATTGAAGCCGCTGATATCACTATCATGAAAGATCAGTTATCTCGTTTACCTGAAGTAATGCGTTTGTCACAGCGTGTCATCACTATTATGCGTCAGAATTTTGGCATTTGGGCTATTACGAATATTATTGGCTTGGGTTTGGTAGCGTTCGGTGTTATCGGTCCAGCTGGTGCAGCGACGTACAATTTTCTTACTGATTTCTTACCGATAGGGAATGCACTTCGAGCGGGGAGGAAATAATATTTTTTGAGTTCCGTAAGGTGCGGGTGAGAATTTTCTCGGGACACGCCGTCGGAGCCTGCTGGCTCCGCGGCTGGTTCTCGCTCGTCTTTACTCGCTCCGAAACGTCCCTCAAAATCTTCTCACCTGCACCTTACGAAATCACAGCGGGTATGCAGTATGTGACAGTCGAAACAATTCCCAGCGGGATATCGTTACATTATTGTGTTCTTCAGACATTCATATTAGTTCGTCACGGATGTTTCGACTGTCACATACTGCATACCCGCTGTGATTCGTCATGCTATACTTAGATTATGAATACATTTCTCATTATCTTGGTTGTACTAGTACTCGTATGGATTATTGCGAGTTGGAAGGTAAATCACGTTGGCGCACCAACATATAAAGTCATATCAAAAAAGAAAGAATATGAAGTGCGAGCATATGAACCATACATAGTAGCCGAAGTTATTGTCGAAGGTCCGCGTCGTGAAGCGATGAATGCCGGTTTCCGAATTCTCGCTGCATATATTTTTGGAAGTAATGTTAGCAATGCAAAACTTGCGATGACTGCTCCCGTCGCTGAAACTGAATCAACTTCAACAAAACTCGCCATGACTGCTCCGGTGATGGCACGAGATAACTCAGAGACATCACATGTTGTTTCTTTTGTAATGCCTCGCGAATATACACTCACAACTCTACCCAAGCCGACTGATTCTCGTATTGTATTCAATACTATATCTGCTCATACCGTGGCCGCACGATCGTTCTCATGGCATGTGCATGGTGATCGCATCAAGAAACAAAAAAATATATTGAAAGCTGCATTGATACGTGATGGAGTGATACCTCAAGGAGGAATATCATATGCGGGATACACTGCACCATTTACGATTCCTTTTATGGAGAAACATGAGGTGATGGTGACGATTCAGAGATAATTTTGGATACAAAAATGCCAGACGGTGAGGTCTGGCGGTGAAGGGGACGCAATCTCTATACCATATCGGGGAGCTGGCCCGGATTTTCGTCGAGATGCATGAGCAGTCGCAAACGAGCGAGACTGCCTTTTTTGCGGATAATGCGCTGGGTAGTTCGGCTTCTTTGCGATTGTCTGCCGCCAGGTAATACGCCAATAGTGTCCATCTTATTGATTGTCCACTGGGCTTTATGCGCCGCATTCGCATCGAGGATTTTGTCCTCGGACATTGAAATATACTTCGGCGGCGTTCTTTCTGTACGACGCGCCCAAGGATTTACGACTGGCCCGCCGACGAAATGCTGCGTTACCAGCCAGTTGCCAGGTTTATCCGGATCTGGACGCTGGAGGTTGAAGCTGACGTCGCTCTCGGGTGTTTTGAAGTTGAATGGGTATTTCCCAAACGTTTCTTCTATCAGTTTTTTCAGGTCTTCGTTACTTCCGTTGCTCATTGTGCTCATGTTTTGTTTATTGGGTTGTGGCTTGGTAGCTCGTACCAAGCAAAGAACTGTGAGGATATATCCTAACACGCTTATGTGATTGTGTCCATTCTTTGGGTGTGTGTACTGTGAATATCATATCGGAAGGGTATTGACTTTTGTATTTTTTGGGTATATAATACTTGTGTAAGAACGTTGAAAGTGAGTAAAGAAATCAGATAGGTATGTGAATATGTCGGCTTTCCTTTGACTTTTCAATCCCAAGTACCCTCAGCCGCTTTTAGCCCCGACATCATTCACCTCCACCTCTCTCATTTCTCTTTCTCACTACCTTTTGCTCTTTCATCACTTTGTTCATTCTTTGCTCTTTTGTCCCTCTCACGTTCTTACACCCAGACTTCTGTCTGGGTTTTGCTTTTTATATAGTGATGTGTGTATGCAAAAAGACCGGAATAGATATTACAGTCTTTTTATGTACGTATTGAATAACCTAGAAAAAGGTTCTGATTTTATACAACTTGAGCAGAGGATTTTTGTTTGCCGAGATGGCGGACGATTGCGAGAACAATAGCAAAGGAGATAGGCATGAGTATCATTATGGTAGTGTTCAAGAAGAGAGTAACGATAGTTGCTCCAGCAAGAATGATATAGAGACCATACGTTGCCCACTTTGATATTTTTGGAATCCAAAGCGCAATACCACCGAGAAGTTCAGCGAGACCGATGAAGTACATGAACCATACAGGGAGATGTGCTTGCGCAAAGCCAGCCACTGCCGCGGGAGCGCCAGTAAGTTTTGAATATGACGTTGCGATGAAGGCGAGGCTAATAAGGGTGAGTAGTGTGTAATACACGATCTTTTTTGTAGTTGTCATATAATGTAAGTATAAACGAGAATACCTCCCATTGTCATCAGGACGTGAATGCGCTCCGTCCTTATTCCTCGCAAAATAGCTATAAATAGGCTACTCTATATCCTCAATGGCACATAATCCTAAAACAGCGTTTTCTGGCGATACTATCATCCGTTTTGATGAAGTTACTTTTGAATGGGGACATAATAAGCCTATTCTCGACGAGGTTTCATTCACGGTTCGTCGTGGTACCAAGGTTACCATCATGGGTCAAAATGGTGCGGGTAAAACTACTATTTTCGGTTTGATTCTCGGGGCAGCAGGATATGAGACATGGAAGCCTGAATCAGGTGAAATATTTGTTACCAATGGTGCAACTGTTGCAACCAGTCGTCAGGTTATTCCACGTGATCAGCTCGATCTCACTGTACGTGAATTTTTCGCGACCTCATTCAAGGAAAAAATATACGATCTTGATCCTCGTATCGATGAGGTGTTGGATGTGGTTAATTTACATATTGGGAAAAAGGGTACTGGTGGCAAAGACGGACATCCTATCGATATCAAAGATCGTTTGGTGAAAACATTTTCTGGTGGTCAGCAAGCACGATTACTTTTGGCGTCAGCACTCATTCAAGACCCTGATATTTTGTTGCTCGATGAACCTACGAACAATCTCGACAAGGCTGGAATTGAACACCTCACGGATTTCTTGGTGAATTATAAGAAGACCTGTTTGGTTATTTCTCACGATGCTGAATTCTTGAATGCCTTCACACACGGTGTCTTGTATCTCGATGTGTATACCAAGAAAGTTGAACAGTATGTTGGTGACTATGCTGATGTGGTGGATCAGATTAGTGCGCGTATCGAAAAAGAAAATATGAAGAATGCTCAGTTGGCAAAACAGATTCAAGCCAATAAAGATCAGGCCAATGTCTTCGCCAACAAAGGAGGTCAGATGCGTCTGGTGGCAAAGCGTATGCGTGAGAAGGCTGAGGAGATGGAAGAGGAGATTGTTGATGTGCGTAAGGAAGATCGTACGATCAAGTCATTTACGATACCATCACAGCCTGACCTCATCGGTGAAGTCATGGGTATTTCGTCGTATTCGATCATGAATCCTAAGACGCATAAACCGACGACTCACAAGGCGAAGATTTCTCTACGAAAGAAACAGCACCTGCTTCTCTCTGGTCCGAATGGTATTGGAAAAAGTACGTTGCTTGAATCGATCGCTCGCCACGCTGGTGTGATCACTGATGGCAATCACCATTCACTGGTCAATGCTGAAGTCTCGATTGCTCCAGGCATTCGTGTTGGGTACTATCGTCAAGATTTTTCAATGATGGATTTCAATGACACTGTTTACCAAAGTCTCGAAAAAGTGATTCGCTCAGTCGAAGGACGCCTCATCGAAACTGAACTTCGTGCAGTCGCTGCAAGTTTCCTCATCACCGCTGATACCATCCATACCAAGATTGCGTCACTCTCAGAAGGGCAGAAGGGTCTTGTAGCTTTTGCTCGTTTGGTATTGCAACGTCCAGGGTTACTTATTCTCGATGAGCCGACGAACCATATTAACTTTAGACATTTGCCGGTCATTGCCAAGGCTCTTGATCAGTATGAGGGTGCGATGATTGTGGTAAGTCACGTGCCGGAGTTTGTGAAGCAGATTAGGATTGATGAGGTGTTGGATTTGGGGAAATAGGGTATGAAGAAAACTTCATAGGGCGTGCCCAGAAAAAGCCTTGAATGTGACTCAAAATAATATAGAGTATAACGATTTTGTCATAGGGGTACGAAATTTTCTTCATAGGAGGGGTAATAGTTGAGAGTTATTTTTCTGTTATACTTACCCCATGCCCACCCATCCTCTCAAATTCCTCACTCTCTCCTTAGTCATCTGCGTTTTCATTCTCGGCATCTACCTCGGTAAAGTCCTATTTACCACACCTTCATCTACCCAACCCCTTACTCCTCAAAAAGAAACACCAATCATCGCTACCGCTACGTATTTTTGCAAAGACAACAAATTTATTTCCGGCACATTCCGCGATAATAAAGTCGACTTGGTATTATCAGATCATCGCCAGCTTTCACTGTCACAAGCTATATCAGCTTCAGGTGCTCGTTACGCCAACATCAATGAATCATTTGTATTCTGGAATAAAGGGAATACCGCTTTTATTACCGAAGACGATGAACAAACATTTGGTGATTGTGCGACTCTAGAATAGTTTCAAAATATATTTGAATAAAACAAAAACCCGTTTTCACACAGAAAACGGGTTTTTTTGTGTGAAAACGGGTTAGACAAACGCTCGTTTGAATTGCTCAACGTATTTCTGGGCAAACATCGGCCGGAAGGGATGGGGAACAACTTTCAACACCGCGCTCATCGGTGTATTTGGGCTGGTGATGTGGTCAAGCCACAGATCAGCTTGTTCGGCACGTTCCATTTCTGTGCAAACGGCGCGAAACAATGATTCGTCGTAACACAATTCCGGAACGGATTCCAAAAGCTGGATGTCATGTTCCGCGAGCCCTTCAGGCCATACCGTTGCCTTGGCAGTGGCGCCGCCAGCGGCAGATTGTGCAAAGCGGTGTTTCTCCGCAAGTTTAACGAGAGGTTTCCCAAACAATCTGGTGTGGGCGAGGATGTGTGCGATCGCTTCCGTGGCTTCGGTCTGCGAATGTTCCAAGAGTTGAGTAAGGATATTGGTTAACAAATTCGTATCCCCATTGCGCTCGAGAATATATTTGAGGCCAAGTGATGAGTCCATCATTCCAACTGCCGTTACAATTTTGGGCATATGATTCCTTTGGTTCGTTGCGTTGTGGTTTGTTACAAAATAACTACAGGTCGGCTGATAATGTACCACTTAGGGTAGGTGTGCGTCAAACGAGTATTTTGGGAAATATTCGAGGTGTAGCTAAAGAAAAATTTGCTATAATCGCTCTATGCCGTATCGTATTTTCTTCCGAAGAATCCGTCGAACTCAACGTGTCAGACGCAAGCCGTCTGGCCGTAAAGAATATTTGTTGCATCGTGAATCAGCTCGGGTACTTGTGATGGAACGACTCACACATTTTGTTGCTGAATATACCAAACTTGATCCGATTTTGGGACAGAGCATGAAATACAATCGTGTCAGCATTCGCAATCAACGTGGACGATGGGGAAGTTGTTCGTCAAAGAAAAATCTTAATTTCAATTATCGCATTCTCACATTATCTCCAGAATTGCGTGATTATATTATTGTGCATGAATTGTGCCACCTCAAAGAACTTCATCATGGGGAATCATTCTGGAAATTAGTTGAACGCGTAATTCCCAATGGACAAGCTTTGAATGTTCAGGCTCGTCGTATGAAGCTCGGATAATATGAAAAAAATAATCTATTACGTATATATTCTCGAATGTGCCGACACCACTCTATATGTCGGTTCTACTACCGACCTTGAGAAACGTTTGCACGCACACAATCATTTGAAGTCTGGTGCGCACTACACAAAAATCAGAAGACCAGTTGTTTTGAAATATTCAGAAAAGCATAAGACTTATTCAAAAGTTCGCGCCCGAGAAGGTGAGTTAAAGAGGATGAGTCGAGAAGAGAAAATACGTCTACTAGGTTAGTTATTGTAGCAAGGAGAGATTTGCCCCCGTGCAGCACAACTTTCCGAAGTGCGCCGAGGATGGGTAGCTAGTGATAAAAGTTATCACCCTTTTGAGTGGCTTTACAAAATTGAGAGGAGTAAAATTATAGTAAATACAGGCCTTACAATCATTCCGGTTGTCAGACTCTGTAAAGAAGGGAGAAGTAACACCATGACAAATCAAACACCATCGTTACTCATTCCGCGTCTTTTGCATGAGCGTCTCGTTTTGGGCATGTGGCCCGAAGGACTCAGACCAGAACTCGCTGTCCCTCTTGCGGCAACGCAAGCACGGTTCATGACCGAACGTGAACTAAGTCCCGAAAGCATCGAGCGTCTCGTTATGCAGCGCGATGCGATCTTCGGCAAACTTCAGGACACATTGCCTGTCGAGGAATCTCTGAGAACTTCGTTGTTGCAGCGTCACAAAAATATCTGCAACGAATTGGACATTCGCGAATTGACTCCATCTCTCGGCTTCCCGACAATCAATCCACAATTCTTGTCGTGGAAGACCCATTCAACGTATCCTGCATTCTCGGTCTATAACATCAATTCGCCGATCTGCCGTATCACCTTCAAGAGTGGCCTTCAGTTCGCCGGCAATATCTTCACTGCCCGAACGGTTCCGATTTTGGATCCGGTGGCACGTAGCATGCAGGTTGAACCAGAATTGCCAGATGTGCTCAAATTGCATCTCGTTGACGATCTGCTTGTCAGTTCGTTTCAGCTGGAATGTGAAGAGCAACGTCTCGATTCCGTCTGGATCACGGCTCGCTATGAAGGCGTCATGCCTCAAGCAGTTCGCGACCATATTCGCGCCAAGCAGAAGCTGTTCGATGATGTATTTATCATCGCCAATGCGCCACGGTGGCAACGTAATGCTATTGTTTCGATTGCCCCGGCCGATCCTTTGGTCGTCGGCGTCAAGCGCGGCATTGTGTGGTTACTTGCAACCTACGACCTCACCCCAGTCGAAATGCTCGCTGTGCAGACCGGGGTCGAAGGCGACGCGGGCAAGTTCCGCATTTACAATTGAACCTTGCGTTCATATCGCAAAGGGCCCGTCTCACGACAGGCCCTTTTTCTTGGAATACCCCAGAGTAGGGTATTTTTTATTGCAAACCGAGAGCTTCGAGGAATTCCTTCAATTCATCATCTTCAATTTTACGAAATGCATTTGATTGCAAACGATCAAGCTTAATATTCAAAATACGAGTACGAGTAAGTTGTTCGATTTCAGCGAAAAGTGTCGCACACATCTGGCGGATGTGGTTTCCTGCATCAGTGGTAATGAGCGAGCAAAGATGAGGATCTTCTATTTTGACTGAAGCACGAGCGACGACATGTCCACCGATATGTACTCCCTCAGCCATCTTTTCTTTGAAATTATTACGGAATGGAGTAATTGAACGGATGACATATTCAGCGTCATGTTCATGTCCATTGTTAAAAAGGCGACTTGAAACACGGCGATCGTTGGTGAGTATCATGAGGCCATTTGCTTTGGTGTCGAGGTGTCCTACAGAAAATACTCCACGGAGAGAAATAGACTGAGCAATACTTGGCGTACCTTTGCGTGTTTCATCGGTAGAAATGCCACTTGGTTTATTGTAGGCGTAATAAACATACGACTCTATCTTTTTGTGATTGTTGACTTCAACGACATCCGACTCTTCAACACGATCACCGAGTACTGCATAACTACCATTGATAGTGACACGTCTTTTGGTGATCAATTCATCGGCACCGCGACGTGTTGCGAATCCTTTGAATGCAAGATATTTGTTGATGCGCATAGGGAATGCATATGGATCAGCAGTGGGAATAGGGGATGGACCTGGTGCTTTTGTTTTGATACGAGCAGGTCTAGGTTGTCGGCCAAATTTCTTGGGGCCACTTTTGAAATTGGTCGGCTTGAATGAGCCCGCCTCCTTATTTTCAGCTTTGAATGGTGCTTTGTCTTTGTTATATGGCTTGAATGAACCACCTGCTTTATTGAAAGGTTTGAATGCACTTCCTGCAGGACGAGCTGGTCGTGATGAGGTTGCTGATGTGCCAGGAATGCTGGTACTAAAGACTTTTTTGCCAAAACTCTTCTTGTGCGAGTTGCGCACAAATTTTGGGACAAACTTAGAATTTGATCGTGGGGCGAATTTTTCCATGAAAATACTCTAGCATTTAAGCGCTAAAATAGCAAACCAAAAATGATTCATTGTCAAACACGCGTAGAGGAGGGGGTGCCATATTCATTTTTTGTACAAGTTTAGAAACACTTACATTACATCGCGTACCACAGTGTTTACAAACTTGTACAAAAAATGAATATGGCACCCCCTCCTCTACGACGTGGAACATTATAAGTTTTTTGGTTTGCTATTTTTTCGCTCCTTTGATTTTGGTGGAACCGTTTTTGAGAGCTTTTGATGGTTTGTCTGTGAGATGAACACCAAGAGCAGTGATGGTATTGGTATTTGTATCAAGTGTTCCTGTAATAGCGACAAATGATCCAACAGTAACATCAGTCAATGAATCAAGTTTTCCATTTTTCATATAGGTGGTACCACTTGTTACGTTGACAGTAAATGTTGTTGTTGCTGTTGCAGGAATTATCCTTGCAGGTGTTGTTGAAGCACTTTTACCTCTTGAATTGATTGTGAATTGAGGACGACCGGCACGAACTACGGTAAAGCTATTGCCAGTGACTGCAGTAACTGTACCAACAACTGTAGGAGTGCTTGTTGCTGATCTGTGGCTAAATTGGGGAGTACTCGAAGCATTTTCACGTTTCCTGAACGTTTGTGTACTTGTTGCTGTGCGCGATTTCATACTACGTGCTCCAATACTTCGTGATATTGAGCTATTTGTTTTTGTTGGATGTACGTCAGTGGCAGCAAAAGTAACTCCAGTAAGGGTAAGTGAACTCAAAAGAGCTAAACTAGCGATAATACGTGTGCGTTTGTAAGTTTTCATAGGTTAATTGTGTAGGTTATATTCATTAATATCTTATAATCATTCGACTACTATAACTACGTTTGAGAAGAATAGTTTGGTGCAGTTGATGGTATGTATTTTGTATGGAGTAATACAATCAACAGCTTGTACACGTATTTTTTGCGGTGATTATTGAGAAGTAGTGTAAAATCTCTCCATGACTCAGAAAGATGCACTGAATATTCTTAAAGCTGGACAAAATGTCTTCATTACAGGCCCCGCAGGATCTGGTAAGACATTCGTAGTCAATCAGTACATCAGATATTTGAAAGATCACGAGGTTCCTATAGGTATCACCGCATCTACCGGTATTGCTGCGACTCATATGGGTGGAGTGACTATTCATTCATGGTCAGGAATTGGTATCAAAGACTATCTTTCAGAGGATGACGTTGAAGCTATCAGTCAAAAGGCGAGTGTACGTAAGAAAATAGAAGAAGCTCAAGTATTGATTATCGACGAAGTTTCAATGCTTCACCATTTCCGACTTGACCTCGTTGATCAAGTGCTCAAACGCGTTCGTAAATCATCCGAACCATTTGGTGGAATACAAATGATATTATGTGGCGACTTCTTTCAATTACCGCCAGTGTCGAGAATGGGTGAACAGCGACCACAATTCATCTATCATGCTGATTCGTGGAAACAAGGTAAATTTGCTGTGTGTTACCTCTCAGAAAATTATCGACAAGGTGACGATGTCTCACTCTCTATTTTAAATGAGATCCGTTCAGGAGAAGTTTCCGAGCGTTCCCAGGAGCTATTGAGAGGCCGGTTTAAAAAAGAAGTTTCCAAGCTGGCGTCTTCTCAGTTAACGTCAGCCGTCGCTGCAGAGCTGGACAATATGTCGACTTTGCAGAACGAAGACATATTGTACGGCTCGAGAGGCGACGGTGTTGTTACCTCTGACGACACTGAAGAAATAATTGATCTCAATATTGAAGAAACCCTCATCGAACCCACCCGCCTCTACACTCACAATATCGATGTCGACACCGTGAACGATCGTGAACTCGGTAAAGTCAAGGCATACGAATGCGTCTACGAAATGACTTCTCGAGGACGAAAACCGCTCGTTGAAACTCTTAAAAAAACCTGTTTAGCACCTGAAAAGTTACGCTTGAAAAAAGGTGCACGCGTGATGTGTGTCAAAAACAATTTTGAAAAAGGATACGTGAATGGAACGCTCGGCGTCATCATTTCCTGCGGATATGGAGTTGATCCAGTTATTCGAACCGCGGCAACACCTGATTTTCCAGATGGTAGATTGTTAACCATCGAATTAGCAACGTGGCAGATAGAAGATGATGGTAAAGTCTTGGCGGAAATACATCAGTATCCGCTACGCCTTGCGTGGGCTATCACCGTCCACAAGAGTCAGGGAATGAGTTTGGATGCAATAGAAGTCGACCTGTCTCGTTCATTCGAGCCTGGTATGGGGTATGTGGCATTGTCTCGCGTACGTACGTTAGCTGGCCTACGAATTCTCGGACTCAATCAACATGCACTCAAGGTCAATCATGAAGTGCTCGAATACGATCACCATCTTCGTGAATTATCTGCAAAAGCAGAAAGTATCATTACTCATACAGATGAAAAAGAAATTATCCGTGCGCATGAATCATTTTTGGGTAAAGTTGCACCGATGCACTCGTATGTGGATCCGAAGACAGGTAAGACCACACGCAAACGTATCAAAAAAGAAAAGCCAGTTAAGATCTCAACATTTGCTCGTACTGCCAATCTTGTTCGTTCACAGAAAAATCTCAAAGAGATGGCTGAGGCGCGTGACATGGTCATTGAAACTATTATATATCACCTCGAATATCTCATAGCTACTGATGGATCAGATCCTACAGAGCATCTCATGCAATCAGACATCGCGTATCTCAAATATGAAATTTCGCCACAGCATTTTGGTAAAATTGAAAAAGCTTTGGAGACCGTCTCACTTGCTCAGCAAGACGATAAACCACCATTACTTTCTCCAGTAAAAAATAAGGTTGGAGCAAGTGTTTCATTTAGAGATATTCGTTTGGCACGCGTATTGCTGGGATATATCAAAAAGACTTCTAGTGCTGAAAAAGTAGATACAAAGAAAGAGGTGGAAGAGGATCCATATTAGTATAAAAAGAAGTCCGCCAGTGCATTTGCGCTGGCGGGTGTTGTTCAAAAGGTATTTTCAGGCGGCCGTCGCAACCATGGTCAGACGCGCGATTTCGCGGGCCTTGAAGGTGCGGACAACCTCCACCAATTTCCCACAGCCGTTGGATATTTTCTGGGCCGTGCGGATAATGATGAGAAAAATTTCGCGTTTCGCATCCACAATGAACAGTGGGATGGAACGGGTGATCTTGACCATGATGTTCCGGTTACGATACCGGAGCTTCAAATGGTGGACTTGAGTGTCGTTGCTCCGTTGGATTTCGAGGATTTCCTCTTCAATCTTCCGGCGCAGCGGACTTGTTGCGGTTTTATGGGCCAGAATTTCTGGTCCTACTGCAGGGATGCTCGTCCCTTTATTTTTTTTCATTGTCGTTCAGTGTTCGATTGTTTTGTGCTCTGCAAACCTAGACATCCAAACATATGGATGGCGTTCAGTTGAGAATAGTACTACTGCAGAACACTTGTGTCAACTGGTTTATACACTCGTTTGAGAGCGATAGATGGACCTATTTTGAGATAGGAATAGCATTTCCGGCAACCCATCCTGTACTCCAACAAATTTGTAGACTATATCCACCTGATGGTCGATCTATATTCAAGACATCACCGATAAGATATAAGTTAGGTGTGACAAGACTTTTCATCGTTTTAAAATCAACTTCAGTCAATGTAACACCACCAGAGGTAATGATTGCTTTGTCGACACCGAGCAACTTGGTTGGGTGAATATGCATGTCCTTGAGAAGTTTCACCAAGTCGAGACGTTCCTGTCGAGTGATACTGTGGTTGGGGGTTTCGGGATTGATGAGAGAACGCTGCACAACAACGTCAATGAATGCTGTAGGTATGAGTGAACCAATACTGTTCTTGAATTTCTTATTACTATCTTTTGTGAATAGGTTTTGTAGTGCTTCATTCAAGGTTGCATAATCATGTTCAGGAAGAAGGTCGAGAGAGATAACGACTTCGCCATACTTCATGAGATCTTCGACTTCTGAAGACATGTTGAGTATGGCTGGTCCTGATAGACCAAAGTGTGTGAACAAAATTTTACCTTTTTTTGTTGCTTGTTTCGCTCCATTTTGGTAGAGGGTAATTTTCGCATTTGGTATTGAGACACCAGAAATCTCTTTGACCCATTGATCACGAACTTCTATAGGTACCAATGCTGCCTTTGGTTCTGAAATAGTATGGCCAATTTTAGTGAGCCAGTTGAATCCTTCGCCAGTGGAACCAGTTTCAGGGTGAGATTTACCACCAGTTGCGAGAATAAAATTCTTGGCTTTGATAACTTCACCATTCTTGAGTTGCACACCCGTAATAGTTTTGTCTGTGTGTTGTATAAATCCGGTAACAGGAGCATTTGAGCGTACGGTGACTTTGCCTGCTTTCATGTATGAAATGAGGACGTCGAATACTGATTGTGCAGAATCACTGACAGGGAAGACACGTTTACCTTCTTCGACTTTTGTTTCCATGAATCGATTACTGAAAAATTCGAGTGTGTCTTTTACACTGTGCTGTGAAAATGTAGAGAAAAGAAATTTACCATCATCTTTGAATTTTGAGAGAAATGCGCGTACATCAGGCTCTGCGTTGGTGAGATTGCATCTTCCACCACCACTGATGAGGAGCTTTTTGCCGAGAGAAGTATTCTTTTCAAGTAGGATAACATTCAAGCCACGCTCTGCTGCTCGTCCAGCTGCCATCATGCCAGCGGGTCCACCACCGATCACGGCCACGTCGTATAGGGTCTCAGCTGTTTCTTTCATAGGGACATGCTAGCACAAGGAAGTCAAAAAGGCTCATATAATTAAATAAAAACCCCGCCAAGCAACTGGCGGGTATGGATAATCAAGTGAATGTTATTGGACGAACTTTGCAAGGATTGGGAATTCGAACGAGAGGGTGTAACCATTTTTTGTTATCTCTACTGAACGTTCGGCGTCTTTTAATATTGTCTGCAGGGTAACAATGTCAGTAGGTGTAATGGCATAACGTGCGATGTGATCTTGTTCGGTGATGCGCATAATTTTGCCATCTCCGTATATAAACGGGGCACCACCGAGTCCTGCACTTGCATATAAGTGTCCAATGTCCCAGCTTTGAAATAAACGTTTGCCAATATTGGGCACACTACAATATGCTCGACTGATTACATTTCGCGCGTGCGCTGTGGGAATAGATGCTGGTTGATTAATAAACAATCCGCCCGGTCGTAGGTGTTCTTTGACTACCTTAAGAACTGCGATTTGTTCATTCATTGTGGGAAAGTAATCAAGGAAACTCCGCATCATGACAATGTCAAACTTTTTGTTGAGATTCATTCCGAGGACATCCATGCACAATTTGGTTGTTGCTGGATTTGTATTAAGTTTAAGATGTTCCTCGGCCACATCAACAAGTGTAAGATGGCCTCCACCAAGTGCACGAACAAACTGTTCGCCGAGTTCGCCGGAAGCAGATCCTACATATAATATTTCAAGATCATGTTGAGCTCTGAGGCTACAACCACGGATTATCGAATCGGTAAATATTTGCATGTTCTCACGGTCAGAGAACCAACCGCCGTAAGTCTGAAACCATTTCTCACCTAAAACTTTTCCGTCTTTTTTGAGATTATCAGCTGCAATTTTGCTTAGCATGTTTCCTTCCTTGCTCAAATTCAAAGAGCAATATTGTTTTAAATCATATTGCCATTAATTATTTTATATGTCAAATACTTAATCACGAGCTCTACTTCACCAAATACTTTTTCTTGAACCCCTCATAATCACCATCAATTATCGCTTGTCGTGCTTTCTTCACGAGATTAACAACAAAATATAAATTATGAATAGAAGTAAGAGTTGCCGCTAACATCTCTTTTGCTCGGAATAGATGAGCAATATATGCGCGAGTATAATTCTTGCAGGTATAACATTCACATTCTGGATCAAGTGGAGTGAAGTCTTGAATAAACTGCGCATTGAGAAGATTGATGCGACCTGCCTGCGCAGACAGGCCAGTGCGAATGTATGCACCACCATTTCTTGCAATACGAGTAGGAGCAACACAGTCAAAAGTATCTATACCATTTTCAATACCAAGAATGAGATCAATCGGATCACCAATACCGAGAAGGTGACGAGGTTTACCTTCAGGCAATTCATCACATACCCAACCGACAGCAGTGCCGATATCATCTTTGTCGAATGAACCACCGATACCAAATCCTTCAAAATCCATTCCACCAATGACTTTGGCACTTAACTTGCGTAGGTCTTCATGGCGTCCACCTTGAACAATACCCAATAACGCAGGAACTTCAGGGTGAGAGTTTGCAGATTTGAGATTTGATTTTTGAGATTTAATTTTCTCGTGGTGTTCAAGACAGCGCTTTGCCCACACATGTGTTCGCTCAACTGCAGCTTTTTGGCGTTCGTATGATTCTTGTGGAGATATGCACTCATCAAAAGCAAATATCATATCAGCTCCGATCGCGTGTTGGATATCAATTGAAGTTTCAGGGGTGAAGCGATGAGTTGACCCATCAATAATAGACTTGAATGTAACGCCGTCATCATCAACGTGCGCCAGACGAACAGAAGCATCTTCATCGGTATCGATCGTTACACCTTCTTTGACATTCGCGAGCTTGCTTACATTTTTTCCGTACGCCGCACCAAGTGAGAATGCTTGGAATCCTCCAGAGTCGGTATACGTTGGTCCAGACCAATTCATGAACTGATGAAGTCCGCCAGCTTTTTTCAAGACTTCTGTGCCTGGTTGGAGATAGAGATGATACGTATTCGCGAGAGTCGCGTGTGCTCCAACATAGTCGCGAAGCATCTCTGGTGTAAGAGCTTTGATTGTAGCTTTTGTGGCTACGGGAATAAATGCGGGCGTCTCTATCTTTCCGTGAGGAGTAGTGATTGTGCCAGCTCGTCCGCGACCATTGGGGAGGCGTGCATGTATGTCGAATGAGATCATGGTGTAAGAATAGGGAAATGTGAGTAAAGAAGCAAGAGTGATGCAAATACGCAAATGCATGCGAATAACGCGAATAGGCTCACGAGCACATAGAATTAGGTGCGGTGTATTCGCGTTATTCGCATGCATTTGCGTATTTGCATCGCGTCTTGTGAACTAGTTTTAAATTATGCATTCCTCAGTTATAATCAATCCATGAACAATCAAAAAAATCCCCACTTCTTTTCGCGACGAGATATTCACGGCGATGAAATTGAAACACACCTCGAACGTATCAATAGAGAATTCAAAGAAGGTTTTGCATTTGTACGAAAATATCCAAAGTCAGTTACGATATTCGGTTCGTCATTGGTTGCTCCGGATAGTCAGACATATAAGAGTGCACATGAGCTCGGTACACGTATTGCCAAGGAATTGAAATATGCAGTTATTACCGGCGGAGGACCTGGAGTTATGGAAGCAGCCAACAAAGGTGCTGCAGAAGCTCATGGACAGTCAGTTGGATTGAATATCAGTTTGCCTCACGAACACCATATCAATGGTGCAGCAACTGATTCAATGAAATTTAGTTATTTCTTTTCTCGAAAAACAATGCTGACATTCGCTGCGGAGACATATGTATTTTTTCCAGGAGGATTTGGAACATTTGATGAATTGTTCAGTGTACTTACGTTGATACAGACAGGGAAAATTCCTCGCGTACCGATTGTGTTGTTTGATTCAAAATTCTGGAATGGTTTCTTGCAGATGTTACAAGAAAAAATGCTCGCTGAATATCATACGATCGATCCTCATGATCTTGAATTGGTCAAAATAACAGATTCTGTTGAATATGTTCTCGAAGTTATCGAGAAAGCTCCTGTCTCAGAGTGGTGGAGAAATATTAACTAGATTTCCTTGGGTCTGTAGTCAGCTGGTGCTCTTTTGAGCCACCATTCTATTTGTTGTTCAGTAAGTAGTCCTTCTTGTGAACCGATGAATTGAGCAACTGACATTGGGTTGACTGGTGCCCATACGAGAGCCTCAAGTGGAGATTTTCCCATACAGAGAGCCGCCATGAATGTTGATGCGAATGCATCACCACATCCTGTGCGTTCGAAGGGAGGTTTTGGATCAGGATATATAGGCATGAAATAATAATGGTCACCATCAAACATGTATGCGCCTTTTGCTGCATCAGTAATAAGGACTAATTTTGGTCCCTGGTTAGCAAGACCTTTGAGAAGTGCTTTGACGTCTCGCGAGTTACTTCCGAGAATACGTTGTGCTTCTTCGAGGTTCACAATGAACACATCCGTATGTTGGTATATACGTTTCAATTCTTCTAAACCAAGTTTGATCTGAAATGTTCCTGGCTGGAATGCGAGACGAACGCCTGGGTGTGCATCAAGATAATCAGCAATCGCCATATGATAGGGGAATGTAGTACTACTCAAAGATGTAAGATATATCCACTTTGGTTCTGCAATTTTTGGAAATGCATATTCATAGTCGGTATGATGTACAAGAATAGTACGATCGATGTCATACCACAATACAAAATGATAATTTGTCGGTTTTCCTTTTTGTATTGTTACATACGAAGTACTGACATTGTTTTTGTGAAGTTCTACCAAAGAATCTTTACCATTTTGATCATCGCCAATATGTGTAACAAGAGCCGCTTTCAAACCGAGACGAGCTGATGCGACAGCTGCGTTTGCGGCGTTTCCCACAGCTTTCACTACTTTCACATACTCAAAAGGTATCTTGTCACCAAAGGGCATACAGATTTCACAGTCACTGGTATTCACTTTGCAGTGAACATCTGCTTTTTCGAGACGAATAAAAGCATCGGTGGCGAGGTCGCCTATAGCGAGAACATCGAGTGACTTCTTGAACATGTGTTGATTATATCATAGGGGCGAAGCAGGAGGGTGTGTACTCATTTTTCTCTCATAGGTTAAAAACAATGTGGTATGCGGAGTGATGTGAGGGCCTCTAACCTATAAGAGAAAAATGAGTACACACCCTCCTGCTTCGCGAAACAACTGTGGCAAGGTATAATAATCACATGACATTACGTGAACATATTCAAGAAGCCATTAGTAAAAAGGTAGCGATAGGACATTTCAATATTTCAACACTCGATGGAGTTTGGGCAGTTGCTGATGCAGCAAAGGAACTCAAGGTCCCAGTTATTATTGGTGTTTCAGAAGGTGAACGTGATTATGTTGGCGTGAATGAAATCGCAGCTGTAGTCAAAAGTATTCGTGAACAGAGAAAACAGCCAATTTTCTTGAATGCAGATCACACCTACTCATTCGAACGAGTTAAGGAAGCGATTGATGCTGGTTTTGATTCAGTTATTTTTGACGGGGCACAACTTTCTTTTGAAGACAATGTGGCGGCCGCAAAAAAGTGTGTTGCATATGCGCGCGCTTCTGGACGTGACGTGCTCGTTGAAGGTGAGCTTGGGTTTATTGGAACTTCTTCGAAATTACTTGATGCTATTCCTGCCGGCGCTATCGTTGGTGCTGAGAATATGACAAAACCTGAAGTAGCACTGTCTTTCATTCAAGAAACTGGTGTCGACATGCTTGCTCCTGCTGTCGGTAATATTCATGGTTTGATTCGCGGAGGTGAGCCTGCATTGAATATCGGGCGTGTTCAAGAAATCTCTACAGTAACCAAGGTGCCGTTGGTTCTTCATGGTGCTTCAGGGAATACAGCTGATGATATACGCGGCTGTATCAAGGGCGGTGTAGCTATTGTTCATGTGAATACCGAACTTCGTGTGGCGTATCGTGGAGGACTTGTGAAAGCTCTTTCTGAAAATCCTGATGAAGTCGCTCCATACAAATATTTGAGACCAGCCAAGATGGCAATGCGAAAGGTAGTTGAAGAGAAGTTGAGAATCGTAAACGGATTATAGTTTTATGAAATCAGTATTTATCACAAGAAAAATTCCCGATATTGGTATATCAATGCTCACGAATCGTGGGTATGCGGTAGATGTAAGTCCACTTGATCGCCCACTTACCAAGCAAGAAGTGATTGTGGCCTTGAAAGCAAAACCATATGATGCAGTGCTTACTTTGTTGACTGATACTATTGATGCTGAAGTATTTGCGGCGGCACCCTCTGTTAAAATATTTGCTAACTACGCTATAGGTTTCAATAATTTTAATGTAGAAGAAGGTAAGAAGCGTGGTGTATATTTGACCAATACTCCCGGAGGTGGAGCAGATCGTGTTGCGGAACATGCATGGGCACTTATCCTTGCATTGTCATGTAGGATTGTTGAAGGGGATACATTTCTTCGTGCAGGGAAATATAAGGGCTGGGATCCGATGATATTCCACGGAACCAAGATTGCAGGAAAGACGATGGGACTTATCGGCGCAGGAAGAATTGGTACAGAAGTTGCTCGGATAGCTTCTCGAGGATTTGGTATGCGTGTCGTGTATCACGATATAACTCGTAATGAAAAAATAGAAAGTATTCACGGAGCTTCATTTTGGCCAATGATCGAAGATGTTATGAAGCAGGCTGATGTTGTTTCGATTCATGTGCCTTTGAATGAATCAACCCATCACCTTATCAATGAAAGTCATTTGAAATTGATGAAGCCAAGTGCACTCTTGATCAATACTGCACGCGGACCAATCGTTGATGAGGCGGCATTGGTGAATGCTCTCAAGAATAAGGTGATCGCTGGTGCAGGGTTAGATGTATTTGAAAATGAACCCGCTCTTACTCCCGGTCTCGTAGGGTTGTCAAATGTTGTTATTACACCTCATATTGCCTCAGCAACTGAACAAGCTCGGCTGGATATGGCTATTTTGTCAGCTCAAAATATCATCACAACTCTCGAAAGTGGTATTCCTGCAAACATGGTATACTAGAAATATACAAAGTAATTATTACTCGTATGTCTATTGAATTTGATACAGATCAACAAGCACGTCAATTTACCTCGCGACAATTTCCTGGCCAGTCTCGTGAGTCAGGTATAGCAGGTTGGCTCATTCGTCGTGGTATTGTGAAAGACGACGCAGGAGCAAAACCAATTCTCATAGCAATTGTTGTCATCAATTTTGCTATTGCTGCTTCAGTTATTTATTTCTTCGTGTTCTAACAGTAGTTACTCAATTTCTCGCAAGATTCATATTTTCATGAATTATAGCCAAGGAACTTGCCTTTTTGGCTGACTTATATTATTCTTAGAGACCTATGGCAACATTCAATCTAACCGCAGAAAAGCGTGACGTAAAGGTAAATCTCGATGTACTTCGTAAGGCTGGCCGTATGCCCGCTGTATTTTATGGTCCCAAAGAGTCTTCAACTCCTGTTTCAGTATCATTGGTAGAATTCAAGAAAGTCTGGAAAAAGGCAGGTGAATCATCAGTTGTTATCATCAAAGAAGGTTCAAGTGAACACGAGACTCTCATTCATGAAGTTGATGTTCATCCACTTTCAGGCGAACCTCGCCATGCTGATTTTTATGTTCTCGAAAAGGGCAAGAAAGTTCAGGTTGCAGTTCAGCTTGTGTTCGTTGGTGTTGCTCCAGCTATCAAGGACAAGGGCGGTATCCTCGTGAAGGTTCAGCGTGAAATCGAAATTGAAGCAGCTCCAAAGGATCTCCCACACGAGATTGAAGTTGATATTTCAAAGCTCGTCGAAATTTCCGATGTTATTCATGCAAAGGATTTGAAGCTTCCCGCAGGTGTTGATCTCAAGATCAGTCCAGAAGAAGTTGTCGCCTCAGTTTCTGAGCCTAAGGAAGAGAAGGAAGAGGCTCCTACAGCTATCGATATGTCAGCTATTGAAGTTTCTGATGCAAAGGGCAAGGAAGTGAAGGAAGGTGAAGCTGGTGCTGATGCTCCAGCAAAGGAAGAGAAAAAGTAAGTTTTAATTTTACGAAAAATCAGCCCAGGTGGGCTGATTTTTTGATACAGAATTATAGCGACAAGGGTAGACCTTGTTGCTATAATATATACATATGAAAATGCATGTTCGCTTCACCGTTCTGGCGGTTTTCTTATTGTTCACCACACCTTTTTTTGCACATGCACAAGCGGTGACATGTAGTGAGGCGCCTGACTCATTGCCAGGTGAGAGTTCTCAGCAACGTAAAGACCGTCTGACGGCTGTATACAATGCATGTAATGCTGAATATCAGGCAGCTCAAGATCAACTCACTGCCGCTCAAGCCAAGAGTTCTTCGTTGACGAATGATATTGCAGTGCTTGATGCAAAGATCAAGGCGGCTGAACTACAAATAAAAGCAAAGAATCTCTTGATACAAACATTGAGTAATAACATTACTCAGAAGCAAGCTCATATTGATGATTTAGAAAGTCGTATTGATTCAGGCAAAGCGACTCTCGCCGCCATTATGCGCAAGACAAATGAAGTCGATGCATACTCATTCCCTGAAGTTGCTTTATCTCAAACATCAGTGGCTGGTTTCTTCCAAGATCTTGATACATTTCAGTCTGTGCAAGAAAGTTTAAAAACAGTATTCGAACAACTTCGCACAGATCAAGCAAGTACTACCGCTGAAAAAGACGCTCTTGAAGTGCGACAAAATACTGAAATGGATGCGCGATATATTATTCAACAGCAACAAAAGAATATAGAGACTGATAAGAAGACCCAGAAACAACTTCTTGCACTGAGTAAGGATAATGAAAAGGCGTACTCATCTCTTGCTGCGCAAAAGGCATCACAAGCTGCGAAGATTCGTGCGGCATTATTCCCATTGGCTGGTGGAGTAAAGATTCCGTTTGGTCAGGCTCTCACCTATGCACAAGCTGCATCAGCGAAGACTGGTGTACGACCTGCATTCTTGCTCGCCATCCTTACGAATGAATCAGCTCTCGGGGCGAACGTTGGTCAGTGTTATATTTCAAATCTTTCAACTGGAGATGGCATCAATATTAAGACAGGGAGTTTCAGTCCGAATGTTATGAAACCAACTCGTGACATTCAACCATTCTTGGAAATTACGAAATCACTTGGTTTTGATCCGATGAAGACAGTTGTTTCATGTCAGCAGGCATCTGTCGGTGGTTGGGGAGGTGCGATGGGTCCTGCGCAGTTTATTCCTTCAACGTGGGCATTGTTTACCGATCGTCTTCGTGGAGCTCTTGGTATAGCTGACGAACCAAACCCATGGAACCCTGCGCATGCATTCATGGCTTCAGCATTGTATCTAGATGATCTTGGTGCAGGAAATGGTGGATATACAGCCGAAAGAAATGCTGCATGTAAATATTATTCAGGTAGTTCATGTACTAAATCAAGAGCGATTGCTGGGTATGGTACCAATGCAATAAATCAGGCGAATATAATTCAGCAGAATATAAACCAGTTGTAGTACGTTTTTGGTTTAGAACAGACGTAATATGCACGGTTTTTAAGACACGTGTCGCGTTCTGCTGAACGCGCACTCATTCTCGCCACTCTTCGTGGCTCCGAAGGGTCTTAAAAACCGTGCATATTACGTCTGTTCTCTACTCGTGAAAGTATTCCTTTATACTAAAAACCGCCACATCGCTGTGGCGGTTTTTATTGTTTCTGTGAATTATATAGTAAGGATAACGGGGATAACCATCGGTCTCTTTGCAGTCTTTTGCATCAAGAATTTGGCGACGGCGTCAGTGACATTGTCTTTAATGAAATCAATGTTGATCGGATTTTGTCCACGAGCTGACTTTTCAACAGTATCTTTGATGAGGAGACGTACTTCATGGAGCAAATCTTGTGACTCACGGAGATAGACGAAACCACGAGAGATGATATCAGGAGACTTTTTGAGTTTACCAGTCTGACCATTCATGATACCGAAGATGATGAATATACCATCCTTGGCGAGGGCCTGACGGTCACGAATGACAACATCCTGCACATCTCCGACAGAGAATCCATCCACAAGCACGAGTCCTGAAGCAGCCTTCTCTTTGAGACGAGCGAGCTTGGTTCCGGCATTTTGAATTTCGATAACACTTCCATTGTCTGGAATGACAACATCAGCTTCGGTGAGACCATTGGTCTCCTTTGCAATATCTGCATGAACGCGGAGCATGTAGTGATAGCCGTGCACAGGCATGAAGAACTTCGGATGTATCTTGCGATGAATCCAGGCTGTCTCATCACGATTGGCGTGACCAGATGAGTGAATTTCTGCCATACGATAGTGGATAATCTTTGCACCTTGGCGTGAAAGGTTATCTTTGAGCTTCTGCACTGCACGTTCATTGCCAGGGACAACTGATGAAGAGAGCATGATGGTATCGCGAGGGTTGATGGAAATCTTGGTATGTGTTTTGTTCGACATGCGCATGATAGCTCCGAATTCATCGCCTTGAGCTCCTGTAGCAAGAATGATGATACGGTCTGGTGGGTAACTGTCTATATCATCACTTGAAATGAGGGTTTCTTTTTTGGCTTTGAGAAGACCAATATGTTTACAGATTTCAATATTTTGTTTGAGACTTCGTCCTTCGACAATAACTTTTTTATTGTATTTCTCCGCGAATTCAACGATCTTGAGCAAGCGTTCAAGAAGGGATGAGAATGTACTGATGATGAGACGACCCTGAACTGTACGAATGATTTCCTCGATATTTTTGTGAACAGTCTTTTCAGGAATAGAGAAGCCTGGGTTTTCGACGTTGGTTGAGTCAGCCATGAGCATGAGTACTTTTTCATTCTTGAATACGCGATCATATTCGGCCTCTTCCTCTTCCGTAGGAACACCAGCGACGTGGTCGAGTTTCAAGTCTCCTGTGTGAACGATTGATCCATATGGAGTCTCAATGATAACTCCCATAGCATCAGGAATCGTGTGGGTCACTGCGAAGAATTTGATGCGGAGCTTACCAACAGTAATAGTTTCATTTTTCTCAACAATCTTGATGTTGAGCTTCGGTACATGAGGGAATTCCTCTTGGCGCTTTGAAATAAGTACAGAGGTAAGTAGACGAGTATAGATCGGTGGATTGCCTATACGTGGCATGACGAATGGAATACCTCCGATATGGTCCAAGTGTCCGTGTGTAATAATAACTGCACGAACTTTATCTTGTCTTTCTTCGAGATATTTTGTATTGGGCAATATGAAATCGATACCTGGTGTAGTTTCATCACGGAATCCGAACCCAATATCAATAACGATAATTTCACCACCATATTCGATGGCGGTCATATTCTTGCCGATTTCCTCAACACCACCAAGAGGAATGATACGAACGGTATCAGCTGCAGGAGCAGGAATTGTGTCTCCCTCACGACGTACGAGAGGTTTTGGAGTACTGCGACGCATTGGTCGAGCAGCATCTGGGCGGACGATTTGCATGCGAGCGCCTGCAATATGTTTCACTACTTCTGGATGCTTGTGAGCACCTTTACCGAGCACCATACGAGGCGCAGCAGCTCCGTGCTGTGACGTAGATGAACTTGCGCGTGCAGGGGATTCTGGTGCACGAAGTGTGCGGGTATGAAGAGTTGAATTCGAATGACGATGCTTATGGAAGAATGCATTACGACTATGCGTCTGTCCGGTAGGACGAGGTGCACCTGCTGGTGTCGTCTTCTTGGCTTCGGGAGCGTTATTGGGTTGTGGTGTTATTGGGTTCATAATTACTTATTAGCGAATATATTCCATACAGCTTCTGTTTCTAGGTACCATGATTGCATGGAATTCCATCGATCTGCTGGTGTTGATATGTTATTAATAAAAATATTGTGGATTGATTTGGGAACTACGTAGATGAAATCTGGAGTGTAGAGGAAGACTGCGGGGATATCATCGTGAATAATTTTTTCGAACTGTGTGTATTTTTGTGTTTGTACTGATTCGTCACTTGTCGTTCTAATGTCATCAAGCAGTTTGTCTGCTTTTGTATTTGTATACATTGAGACATTCAAACCTGGGGCATTTCTCTGTGAAGAGTGCCAAAATGCATAGAGATCACGATCTTTTCCGATGAGCTCTCCAAATAAGAGTGCATCATATTTTCGTGGGCGAATAATGTTTTGGTAGAGGTCACTTGATTCAAATATTTTGATATCTACCTGAGCACCGAGAGCCGTCCATGAATTTTTCACGAGCTCTGCAGTTTGTTTCAGGTCAGGAGTATCTGCGGTATCAATATCAAATGAAAGTAGTTGAGAAGTCTTTTTATCTTTACTTATCTTCGCGTAAATACCATCAGCATTTTTCTTCCAGCCATTTTTTTCGAGAAGTGCTTGTGCACCGGCAATATCAGGAAGATCATTTGTGTCGACTGTCGTGCCCATGCCGTGAGGCAAAGGTCCTTGAATAGGTTCGCCGTATCCACCAAGTATCTTTTGGACAATGCCCGTACGATCGACAGACATATCGAGAGCTTGGCGTACATTCTTGTCAGCAAGAACAATGTTTTGATTTTGATTGAAAAAGACACCAAACACTCTTGGGAGTGGACTTGAAAGTACGCTGTAACTGCCTGCTTTTTCGCCTGCAAGACGCTTTGCTTCAAGTGGTGATACCGACGCAAGACTATCTATAGTTCCTGCATCGATTGCACTCATGGCATTTGTTTCGTCAGCTATGAATACGAGAGTGATAGTTTGTATATACGGTATTGTTCCGTAGTATCCGTTCCATGTTGAAAGGGTGTATGTTGTGGGGATACCACCGGCATCGCGAACAATTCCTGTCACTTTGTAAGGTCCGGAACCAACTGGTTCGATATTGTATTGACTGAAAATAAATTGATCATCACTCACACCTCCCCAAATATGTTTTGGAATAATACCGATAGTTGTATTTGCCAAGAATGGACTGTATGGCTGTTTGAGGATGAATTGTATTTCTGAAGGTGAAGTTACTTTGACTCCAACATTCAACCAATCAGATCTGTGAGGACTCTTGAGAGCTGCATCTTGAATTTTCTGGATCGTAAATGCCACATCATCTGCAGTGAGACGTGTACCATCTTGGAATTGTACGTCCGTACGAAGAACAAATGAATAGGTGAGACCATCACTTGATACATTGTATGATTTTGCAATATCACCTACCAACGTGTCACCTTGGTATTTCATGAGGCCAGAATATACACGTGTCGATATGTCCCGATCAGTTCCTGAAAGTGCAAATATAGGGTTGATGGTTCGAGGAAGACCGATCATACCTTCGCGTAATTCACCACCGTGTGCAGGAATATCAGTCATAAAATATGTATTGACTGAAGAAAGCAACATAAGGGATGTATACAGCGCAATCAATACACATACACCGAAGATTGCTTTTTCGGTAGCTGAAAATGCGCGAATATATTCAAGTATATGAGAACCGCGTTTAATGCGTAATTCTTTGTGTGGTTGTGTAGACACGTTGATTGTTTATTATATCAATGCGATTGAGTTTCCTGGAATTGTAGGATAATGCGATATATCCGCATATGTGCGAATAATCGCAGTCGCATCGATACTATATAGTTGAGTAATTAAAAATTACAATAAGTTAATCAAAGCTGAAACAGCAAAAATAATAGCAAGTACAATTGTTGCAATGAAAAGTCCTTTTTCCGATCCACGACGGGTATGATATGCAGAACTGAGATTGTCACTACCGCCAAATGCGCCACCTACTTGTGCTCCAGTACGCTGAAGAAGGATGAGTGCAACTAAAATAACGGATATGATTATCTGAATATAGGGGAGAAGGGACTTCATGTGAGAAATATCGTATCATTTTGACTATTTTTTTGCAAGTTTACTCGTTTGGAGGGCTAATTTTCATACTTTTGAGTAGTTCAAAGTTTTCGGTGATTTAGAAACAACAAAAAAGAGGGTCACTTATTTACTTTCATTAGTTTGATTTATCTTTCTGTTGTGGTGGGGAATATGTCGTTAATATCGTTGTTTATATAAAAGAAAACCCGCCTACGATTAGAACGTAGCGCGGGGCTTTCGTGTTTGTCATTAGTCACATTCGACTGTTGCTTTACTATTTTTATTCCGGGTCTTTTTCCCATCGAGCCATCCATGAGCAAACACTGGCAGTTCTGTCCAGTGAGGGATGTTTCTTTGGAATTCAGCATCATAAAGACCTATAAGCTGAAGCATTTCACTGTATGATGCGGAGCGCTCGTCGTAGAACCCTCTATAATATGAGTAACCAGGGTTTTTTAATGCTTCCTGTCCAGCTACTTGCAATGCTTCTGCGAGTAGTCCGAGTTTTATCAAGACCTCCTTCTTGTATCTATCTTGGGACAATAGACCCGGTTCGAATCCAAAAGTTGAGATAAACTCTTCTTTTTTGCTTCCACGTTTTCCCTGTAGTTCTTCTTGCTCAGATTCTTCCTTTGAAGGAATTTTATAGCGAGATTCGGGCATTCCGTAGAATAACCACCAGATAATAAATCCAACTGCACCAAGAACTAATATGATTATTGCAATGATTTGATTTCTATCCATAAGTATTCTTATCCTTTCGTCTATATGTATTGGTTGATGTTTGTGTTTCGCAACTCAGTTAGCCGTATCTTCCAGAACATAATTATGTGCTTGAAGATACGTCCAACACCAATAGGGATGTCAAAAAACTATTACTGTGCAATAATGACATATATTATAGTATAAGTCAAATATTCACATCAGGAACAGATTCAACTTGAAGCACAACAGATTTGACCTTTGTGGTTAATAATAATCGTCTTAAGTTATTGGCATTTATAATACTATCGAGTCTCTATTTTATGAGATAGTTCATACACAATCTCGCATGCATATGGCTTTATGGGGTCCTTTGAACATCTTTGTTCGTTGAAAATAGTATCTAAGGTCGTTATGTCAGATTTTACCCCACGTGAAAGTGCTCGTATTTGTGACACATATTCATGCAGAGCATCATTTTTGTGTAATACATTTTCTTGATTCAGATATACCGGATACGGATGTAGATCGACCCCGTCACTGTTTGCAATATACGTATCTAGCTGTACATTCGGTACTTCTTTCAAATAACGGTTTATATAGGGGAAATCCTCATACAGATAAAATGTTATATGAGTATTGTGTGTGTTTTTGAATAGTTCGATAAATGCACTGTGTAACAGGGCGTGATCGGGGTGTGTGATACGTGTGCCGAAATATGATGGCCCATATATGTGTATTTCAGTGTCGCCATACATGGTGAGAAGGTGATTGATATCAGTTACTATATTTTTTCTAAGTGATTCTGAACTCGAGCTTGTTCTATTGTCGTATTGAAAATCAGAATATGTGTAATTGACGAGATTTGTATCTTTGAAATGTGAAAGCGCATTGGCATTCTCTTGTGCTCGCGCACGCACCAATTCAAGGCTATTCGAAAATCCTGACCACGTATCCCACTGTGTATGTGATACACCGCGTGAGTCGGACGTGAAGAATGTAGCGATTACTTTTTTATTTGTATGCGCATCTATCATTCCGCCGAGGGAAAGTACTGCATCGTCATAGTGCGGTGACAGTATAATGTCCACAACATGCCTTTTCATCGATGTGGTATCCAAAGAGGCTACACGTTGTTTTTTTATATCAGCTATTCCGAGAATAATGATCAGTACAATAAAGAGAATACATACAGTATATATTTCCTTTGCACGTAATTTCATATTTGAATTGTAACAAGGAATAGTATATTGGGGAACGAATTGCTACAATTGTGTGCATGAAATCTCTATTTAAATCTATAGCTGTACTTATTGTCGTCTTGATTATTGCTTTGGTTGTTTGGCTGGGCTATCAATATGTGAATAAGAAGCGAACGCCATTGTTCACACCAATAGATTCTTCTATAACAGTTAGCGACCAACAAGCCACGAGTACAATTTCACTATTTGGAGCCGATGTGGGCACTATGGCATCTTCAACGCTCGATACTTCTTCATGGAAAACATATACACACGATACGTTGGGATTTCAGGTTTCATATCCACCTGATCTCATCTTGAATGGTGATCAATCAAGTACCATACTCGCCTTTCCAAAAGAAACGTATTTTTCTTGGCCACTTCTCGATGATGTAAAAATTACTATCGCCGCGAGTTCAACATGTTCAAGTCTGTTGAATGACGCTATGGCAACATCATCTTCTGTTGAATTGAATGGGTATACATTCACTCGTCATATAAGTCAGGATGTTGCTGCAGGCAATCGCTACCTAGAAGTTATGTATACAACAACAAGTCAGGAGGGCATATGCTATAGCATCTACTTATTTGATCATGGCTCAAATGGTGCAGGTCTGTATGTTGATGATCAAGCGTTTATCAAACGATACGACGATGCTCATGCTACACATATGAAGACAATTATCGAACTATTTAATGAGGTGGTTACGAAGTTTCGTATTGTTGGTCAGTTATAGTGTGTAATTTCAACCTCATTCCCAAAAAGGAGCTATATGTTATAATAGCGAAATCATTGTACACGAAGGGGTATTAAACATTAACCGTAATTATATGAAAAAAACAACTATAAGTATCATCGTTATTATTGTCGTCATCGTTATTGCAATTATATGGTTTAAGTCCGCATCATCTCCAACAACTACCGATACTACATCAGTAGCTACGGACAATTCCGGAAATGCTACATCTGTACCCGCAACAGCGGTGACAAAGGTTTCAGACAAACTCTCAAGTTATCAAAATGCTGAACTTGGTTTTTCAGTTAAATACCCAACAGCATGGGAAAAGGAAGGGGCAAATGATGGAGTCTCATTCATTGTTCCTATCGACAATACGCAAGTTTCAACACTCAATAAACTTCAAATCGACATTGGTGTTGGTTCAGGAAAGTGTTCATTCCCACCAGTTATAACTGTGAAGGATCGTGGCACAGTTGTTGTCGGAGATAATACCTTCAATACAATTTCAATCTCAAATACAGTTCAAGGTCGTGGATATTTCAATCGCATGTACTCCCTCCAAAAGGGTAATGTTTGTTACGTCTTCACATTCTCATCTGTCACTCTTGCTCCAGAGACCAAGAATCTTACTGGCTCAAATATTATTCAAGCTCAAAATAACAACAAGGCAATCATCAATACTGTAGATACTGCATTCACAGACATGGTCAAGTCATTCACCTTCGTTGCGAGTGCTGTCGGTGTTGATGAGTCAACAGTTGCTCCAGTAAAGAAATAACATATATGAAGAAAACACTCATTATCATTGGTGTCATTGTCGTACTGGTTGTCCTCTATGGATTTGGTACATATAACAGTCTCGTTACACTCAACGTTGGTGCTGATACGCAGTGGAAACAAGTCGAGGCTCGCTATCAACTTCGTTTTGATTTGATTCCTAACCTTGTAGAGTCTGCAAAAGGAGTCATGAAGCAGGAACAAGCAGTTTTCACTGCTATTGCTGATGCTCGTACTCATTATGCTGGTGCCACAACTCCAGACCAGAAAGCTGCGGCTGCTAGTCAGGTTGAAAGTGCTCTTGGAAGACTCTTGGTTATCACTGAAAACTATCCTCAACTCAAATCATCTGAAACAGTTCAAGCACTCATGGTATCTCTCGAAGGAACTGAAAATCGTATCAGTGTTGAACGTATGCGCTTTAACGAAAGTGTTCAGGCATACAATCTCAAAGTAATGCGTATTCCAAGTTCGATCATCGCATCAATCTTCGGTTTCTCTCAGCGACAGTATTTCAACGCCGCTGCTGGTGCTGAAAATGCTCCTCAGGTGAAGTTCTAAACTTCGTTTTGTGGTATGAAAAAAATCCTCCTATGTATCGGCGTGTTCATCGTATTTCCTGTAAGTCTTTTCGCCTATACCAGTCCAGGCAAACCTCAAGGATTTGTGAGTGATTTTGCGCGTATTTTGTCAGCGGTTGATATTCAGACGATGAATAGTCAGCTACAGGCACTTCAGAATTCAAGCAGTGCTCAAGTTGCCGTTGTGACTATTCAAGCTCTTGGTAACGAAACTATTGAAACCTATGCGACGAAGTTATTCCAAGAATGGGGAATTGGCCAAAAAGGAAAAGATAATGGTCTCCTCATTCTCGTCGCTCCCAATGATCGTGCTGCACGTATTGAAGTAGGATATGGACTTGAAGGTGCTGTTACTGATATTCAAGCAGGAAATATAGTAAACAAGACGATGATTCCCGCATTCAAGGCGGGGGATTATGGTGTGGGAATAAAAAGTGCAGTTGCGGGAGTTAGTTTACTTATTCAAGGTTCTCCTGAAGCCGAGCGGTATTATTCAACCCAAACTCAGTCGAATACCTCTGGTTCGCATGTAAATCTGAGTGTTGTTTTCTTCTTTATAATTATTGCCGCAAATGCTCTTGCTCGTATTCTCGGTAGTACCAAATCATGGTGGCTCGGTGGTGTGCTCGGTGCTGGGGTAGGAATCGTTATTGGTCTTATCTTCGGATTCGTATTCATCGGTTTTGGTGCAATTGTTATTCTGACTATCATTGGTTTGATATTTGACTACATTGTCTCGAAGCATCCACCAGGTCCTGGTAGTGGCGGAGGATTCTGGCCTATCTTCTTTGGTGGCGGTCGCGGTGGTTCAGGGGGTAGTGGATTCGGAGGTTTTGGTGGTGGATCTTCAGGTGGTGGTGGAGCGAGTGGGAAGTGGTAGTGTTGTGTATCTTTTATGATACGATGGTATTTCGAAGGAGGGTTCGCATAGTGGTCTAGTGCGCCACCTTGGAAAGGTGGTATACCCGAAAGGGTATCAAGAGTTCAAATCTCTTACCCTCCGCAAGCGAAAAATTGAATATGTTATAATGTTCCCATGAATCAAATTCTCGGAATAGTGGTATTAATTATTATTGCAGTCGTCATTTCTTGGGTACGCTCGTACTTCCGCAAGATGACCAACAACGTCATCAACACAGCCATTAATAAGGTGCAAGATCCAGTTATAAAAAGCACACTTATGAATAATAATGTTCGAAATGATATTCTCAGAGGTAATATTACTGGAGCAGTTATAGATGCTGCTATCGGCAGAACAGGAGGGAGTATCACTTCAAGCGTAAGAAATACTATAGGAGGAGCTATAACCGGAGCCATCAATCAATCTGGTGCAACACAAAATACTCAGAATCCTCCCCAAACTCCTCCTCAGGCGACTGTGCAGAAATAAGTAGATATAGATTTATTTCTTAACTTGATCTGACTTCCAGAGGAGTTCAAAAATCATTTTGAACATGTCGTGAACAAGTTTGTCTTCGATAACAATACCGATAAGTTTTTCGCCAGTAAGTTTGGTGATGGCAAGCTTGTCATTGTCGTACAAAGTCATTTCCGCTTCAAAGGGGAATACTTCCTTTGGTACGTAACGAATATCCGGCCAAGCTTTTTTGTCTAGGCCCTTGAATACTTCTTCGTCATATTTTCTGTTTTCGGCAGTATCTGGGATGATAGCGCGAGTTGTAATACCAAAGCGCTCTTTTGCTTTGACGAATGTATACAGTGATTTTGCTGGTAGATAATTCTTGAAAGCCTGACCATGCGAGAATGAAATCATCTCGTATTTCTTTTTTTGTGAGACCATTTCTTCATAGATGGAAATAATACCATCAGCATCATTGAAGTATCTGATGATAGGTTTGTTTGGATTCATGGCAAAGATACCTTCGAGTTCAGGAATGAGGTCACGGGTCTTTTCATATGCTTCTTGTGCCATGTCTGACTGAGTTTTTGTAAAACGAATGAGCTTCGCAGGATTTTCGATCTGGTAGAAGAGTTTTTTACCACGTTCAATTTCGGTAATGAGACCTTTGATCGATAATTCAAGGAGAATTTTATATATGGTACTACGATTGAGCTTGGTCACTTCAGCCAAGCGGGAAGGGTAGGCACCGCCCAATTCAAGGAGAGTAGCGTAAATTATAGCTGTTTTTTCACTCAGACCAGTCTTTTGTAAATGACGAATAATAGTTTCATTTTTCATATGTATACAGTATAGCAGGAATGATGTATTTTGTCACTTTTAACGAACAAAATATGTGGATAACTACAATACCCTATATTATAAGCCGTATTTATACATCAATTTAATATTTAAAAATAACAAAATCAATTTGCGTGTTATAATTTCACCACATTAATAATTAATAGTAAATATATGAATAAAACAACAAAAATCATATTAGGTATTATTGGAATAGTAATCGTGGCTTGTATTATAGGTTTTTCTACAAGAAATCCAGGTACGAACACACAAAAGCCAGTTGTTACTATCGGAGTTACATTGCCACTTACCGGAAACATAGCAATGCTTGGTCAAAGTAATAAAAATGCTATTGAGCTCGCATACAGTAAGTTGGACACAAAGAATCTCAAGTATAGTTACAAGCTTGTGATTGAAGATGATGGATTCAAGCCATCAAATGCAGCAACTGTAGTAAATAAGCTCATCAGTGTTGATAAGGCGAATGCACTCATCTCATTTGGTTCACCAGTTGGTAATGTAGTGAGTCCAATCACAGAAGCTGCAAAAATACCTCATATCAATGACTTTGCTTCAGATCCACATGTAGCAACAGGTGAATATAACTATGTTGACTACACTCCAGCGTACGAAGATGCCAAGTTGTTCGTTGCTGAATTACAGAGACGTAATATCAATAAGATTGTCTTCTTCGGTCAGCAGGATAACCCAGGAAGTGCAGCGATCATTAATGCTTTCTTGAGTGAAATCGGTAAATCAAGGATTCAAGTAGTTTCGACTCAAATGATCACTACCGGAACACGCGACTTCCGTACTCAGATCAGTAAAGTGAAAGATCTCGGTGCTGAACTCTATGTCCTCGAACTTTCTTCACCAGAATTGGAATTGGTTACAACACAGTTACGCACAGCAGGTGTTAAAACCGCAGTAAGTACAATGGAAACATTCGAGTTCTCAGATCAGCTCTCACTCTTCGAAGGTATGTGGTACGTGAATAATGCGGACGCGACACAGTGGTTCGTAGATCTCTACACAAAGACATACGGTCAAGCACCAAAGTTCGGTGCGGCCAACGGATACGACTCACTCAACATGCTCGTACAATCTATCGAAGCAGCAGGTGATGGAAAGACCATCCCAACCAGTCAGCAAATCAATGCCAAGGTTTCAAGTATCAAAAACTTTGATGGGGCTCTCGGAACAGGCTTGAATATGGGAACTGACCATCTAGTTAACTCAAAGGCGGTTGTCAGAATGATCAAAGGTGGTGTGCCGGTTACGTTAGGACAGTAAAAGGTAAAAGTCGTAGAACAAAAAACCACTCGAGAGGGTGGTTTTTTGTTGGGTTACTGGGAACCTTTCCAAGAGAGCTCAAATATTCTAACCATCATGTCGTGAATTGCTTTGTCTTCGATAATAATCCCCACAGCTTGTTCGTCAATAAAATTAATTATAGACATCTTGTTTTCTCCGTAAATCGTTATCTCACCATTAAAAGGAAATTCTTCTTTCGGAATGTAGCGAATGTTATTTAACTGGAATTTTTTGTTTATAACTTTGTATACACGTTCATTGTATGTTCTGTTTAATTTGGTGTCAGGCAGAATTCCTCTGGTAGTAATTCCTTTTCTTTCCTTTTCTTTTATATACCATTTTATAAATGAAGGTTTTAGAAATTTTTCAAGCCTTTCAATATTTGCAAAACCCACCATTTCGTAAGGTTTCTTTACATCGACTTGATCTTCGAATATAGAGGCGACACTAGAGCTATCCTCAAAGTATCGTATCTTTGGTTTATTGGGCGTGAGTGAGTACAGACCTTCTATTTCTGGCATAAGATTCTTTATTCTCTCGTATTGTTCATCCGCTGTATCCCTACGATTTTTTGCATATTTAATAAGCTGAGATGGACGTTCTACTTGATAGAAGACTTTACCATTTTTGTTTATTTCATTTATTAGACCTTTTATGGAAAGATCAATTAATATTTTATAAACAGTTGTACGGTTTAGATGGGCTGATTCAGCTATACGTGAAGGGTAGGCTCCACCAAGATCAAGTAGAACAGCATACACTTTGGCTGATTTATCTGATAAGCCGAACCTGTTTAATTCTTTGTATATTTTTGTATCCATTGACATAATGATATATATGTTATCACATATACAGATTTTGTCACTATGGACGCACACTATTAAATTTTATATCAAAATATGGCTTTAAATATGAATATATATTTAGCTACTCTTCTAAAGATATAAACAAGTTTTGGGGTAATGATATTAAGGATACATATTACTACTAATAATATGTATATATGAAAACAAAGATTTTTGTCGTAATAATCGTCATTTTGGCCGGTATTTTGATTGGAGCTAATTACTCTAAGCACATAGTATTAAATGATAATAAAATAATAAAAATTGGTGTCATCGCACCTTTAACTGGAAATGTTGCCTTTTTGGGCGATGGGATTAAATACGCGGTTCGCATGGCTGAAGCTGAGTTGGCTTCAACTACAAATAATAAATGGCAATACAAGGTAATACTTGAAAATGATTCATTTGATGCGTCAAAGGCAGTAAGTGCAGCCCAAAAACTTATATCTATTGATCATGTAGCGGCAATCGTCACACTTGCTTCGGCAGCAGGTAATGCGGTCAATCCAGTTGCTGAAAAAGCACGTGTTATTCAGTTTGGTATTGCTTCTGATCCAAATGTCGCAAATGGCCATTATAATTTTATTCACTGGACCCCACCTTATGAGGAGACGAAGATCTTTGTGCCAGAATTACAAAAGCGAGGATATCATAGGGTGGCAATATTGGGTGCTAAAATACAAGGTGTAACGGCCGTGATACATTCTTTGCAAAAAGATATACAAAATACAGACATACAGATAGTAGATCAAGAAATGTTTGATTTTGGCACAAAAGATTTTAGAACGATGATTGCTAAGGCACAATCCAATCATCCGGATATATACGTATTGTTTGCCTTTAGTCCAGAATTGGATCTTATTGCAAAACAACTTAAAGAAAATGGAATCACTACGCCTGTTACTTCTATAGAATCGTTTGAACAAAGTGATCATCCTGAAATATATGAAGGAGATTGGTACGTAAATGGTGCTGATACAACATTATCATTTATAGATTCTTATTCAAAAATCTATAATAAACCACCTTCACTCGGGGCAGGAAACGCTTACGATATAATTCATTTAATTTCAGATGCTGCAGAAAAAGTAGACTCAAATACATTGCCGACGTCAGAACAGATTGCTGAAAAATTGTATACAATCAAAAACGTTCAAGGGGCCTTGGGGAATCTTAGTATTGATTCTGATGGACTTGTTGTTTCTGGAGCGGTAATACGTATGATTAAAGATGGTAAACCAATAACAATACAGCCATAAGTTAATTTGAACAGTAAAAAACCACTCGAGAGGGTGGTTTTTTGTTGTTGCAGAAATGGGAGTATCAACTATAATTGACATATTATTTGTAATTATTCTTTATTATGAAAAAAGGTATTTGGTGGGTGATTGGAATTGTTGTGGTTGTGATAATCATTATTTCTGCAACACGTAATTCAAATACTGAGATTGGTCCTGTTAAGATTGGAGCCGTATTGCCACTTTCTGGAGATTTGGCTTCATATGCTGAAAGTTCTCGCAATGCTGCTATTATGGCAATTGAAGAAAGTGGTATGAAAGATAAGGTTAATTTCATTATTGAAGATGATCACAATTGTGCCTCAGCAGATGGTGTTACTGCTGTATCTAAGTTATTAAATATTGATAAGGTAGATGCTTTGTATGGCCCAGTATGTTCTTCTGAAGTTTTATCAGTATTACCAATTACCGATCCTAAAAAAATATTGATAATTACACCAGCAGCAACTTCAAAGACTTTGACTAATGCTGGTAAATATATGTTCAGAACAATTGCTTCAGATTCAGTCAGGGCAAATTCTTTGGCAGAGTACGTGTATTCAAAAGGCTTTAAAAAAGCAGCTTTCATAAACGACAATAGTCAGGATACGATGGTCCAAGAAGTTAGTGATGCTAGTGATACTTTTGCTAAAGCAGGTGGTCAAGTTGTGACAAAAGATACCTTTAATGCAAAAGACACAGATTTTAGAACTCAATTATTAAAGGCGAAGGGGGCTGGAGTTGATGTAATCTTCGTCGCGTCATTTTATAAGCAATTCAATTTAATCTTTAAGCAAGCAAAGAATCTAGGTTTACATGTTCAATTTGCAGCTCTGGACGAATCGGTAGATACAAAAGAATTCTTCGATGTTGGAGGAAAGGATGTAAATGGGGTTTTAGTTTCAGCCACTGTGGTTCCAACAAATGAAGCAAGTAAAACTTTTACGGAAAGATACAAGGCTCGTTTTGGAAATGCTCCAACAATGTATACCGCAGAAGGGTATGATGCTATGACCTTGTTACTTAGAGCTATCAAAGCTGGGGGAACTTCTGGTGATTCAATAAAAGAAAATTTATTAAAGATTGGTAATAATTATCAAGGCGCAAGTGGCGTTATTACATTTGAATCAAATGGAGATGTTCAGAAACCTGCAATGATAAAAATCGCCAAAGATGGTAAGTTTGTAGATGTTCAGTAAGTTGATTAGTTAATTGTATTAGTATGAAAGCCCACGAACAAGTTCGTGGGCTTTTGTTGTGCAGCTTCGGTCCCTACTTTTTCGGTTTGGCAGCCGGTTTCGGGCGGGGTTCCGCGGGTGGCGGTGAAAAATTCGCCGAAATGGGTGGCCGAGTTGTTGTTGCTGAGGTGCACGTTGGTCGATCGTATTTCATAGAGGTCCTTTCAGTCTTTAGGATATCAAATAATGGTCTATTTTCAAGTACCTATTTAATGGGTATACTTAGCTGTATTACATACATTCATGGACATCATCCCTCAACTCATCGTCAACTCAATCATTGCTGGAGCGATATATGCCATGGTCGCTCTCGGTTTCAATCTGATTTACGGTACAGCTAAATTCTTTGATTTGGGATACGGTGCTCTTGCGGCGGTTGGTGGATATACTGTTTTCTTCTTCTATAAAATACTCGGTTTAGATATATTCGTTTCTGTTGCTCTCGGTATTCTCATTGCAGGAACTATTGGGGTACTTATATATCATTTTGTATACGCACCACTACGTACTCGCAAATCATCAAGCATGGTTCTTCTGGTTGCTGCTCTCGGAGTGATGACAGCATTACAGGCTATTATTGCTATTTTATTTACGAGTCAATTCCAGACACTTTCGAAAAATGCGGGTAGTGAAATGGTATATACCGTTTTTGGCGGAGTGATCACGCAGACACAACTTATCATTCTCATTCTCGGAATTCTCATCATGGTTGGTATTGGTCTCATGTTCAGGTACACATTGTTCGGTAAAGCTATCAAAGCAGTGGGGGATGATGAGGAAGTTTCGAAGATCGTTGGTATCAATACTGTTAGAGTTATCGGATGGACATTTTTTATAGGCTCAGCGATCGCCGGTCTCGCTGGTATTCTCGTTGGCTTTGATACTGGTATAGAACCAACGATGGGATTGTCACTTCTCTTGAAAGGTGTGATTGCGTGTATCATCGGTGGTATCGGCAATGTATATGGCGGTGTACTCGGTGCATTCCTCCTCGGCTTTATCGAGAACTTTGGTATCTGGCAGATTTCCGGTGAATGGAAAGATGCGATTGCCTTCGGAGTATTGATTATTTTTTTGTTGTTTAGACCACAGGGAATATTAAAGAAATAATATGGAATATCTCATACACATTGCCATCCTGATCTCGATCTACGCCATTCTCGGTCTTTCTTTGAACTTGATTGTAGGATTCACAGGTCTGCTCAGTATTACTCAAGCAGCATTCTATGGTATTGGTGCATATGTGACAGCAATCCTGCTTACTTCAGTTGGCATGAATTTCTTTCTCGCTATGCTTTTCAGTATTATCATTACCGCAGTGTTGAGTCTAGCGATAGGTTTTGTGCTTTCAAAATTCAAAGATGATTATTATGCACTGGGTTCATTTGGTTTCAACGTCATCATTTATAGTATTTTCTTGAATTGGCAGTCGCTCACACGTGGTCCGCTCGGTATTCCTGGAATTCCTCGCCCAAGCATATTCGGTTTTACTTTCTCTGAAAATAGTTGGTTCCTTGTTCTTGCGGTTGTCTGTGCTCTGATTGTTTTTGGTGTTTGTCACTACATTACGAATTCATCGTTTGGTCGTGTGCTCAAGGCTATCCGTGAAGATGAAAAAGCTATTCAAGTCTTTGGTTACCGCGTTCTCTGGTACAAGCTCGCCATCTTCGTTGTCTCGGCAGGAATGGCGGCAGTGGCAGGCTCACTTTTTGCTTCGTACATTACATTTATCGATCCATCGAGTTTCACTTTGACGGAATCCATCTTCATTCTGGCTGTGGTTATCTTGGGTGGTATGGCGAATAACAAGGGTGCAGTTATCGGGGCAATATGTCTCATCCTTTTGCCGGAAGTCCTGCGCTTCGTCGGTTTTCCAGATGACATTGCAGCGCAAATGCGTCAAGTGGTGTATGGTGTTATATTGATACTGTTGATGTTGTATAGGCCACAGGGTTTGGTTGGGGAGTATAGGTTATAACTATTTTGAATTGTTACTGATCAGTTCTCTGAGAAGTTTATTCGCATCCAACACCTCCGAATGATCTTGAACAAACTGCGTAATTGAAACCAGCAGCTTCGCAATCTCTGGGTTCTTTATTTCGATGAAGACTTTATCCGACATTGCGTCAATATATACTTTGTCTCTGAAAATAAATATCTGACTAGCGTAATTCAAGTACTGGTTCCCAACATCCTGCATACGAATCGTTCTACCTTCAAAGTTTTTGGCCCAACCTGTACCAAAGAGTTCAGTTTGACTCTTGAACCACTCCCTAGAAGTAACAAGTTCCGTAATAACTTTATTTTTCTTAATCTTCTGGTTGATGATGTTAATTTCTTGCACGTTAAATAACTTACTCCACGCATATCCTGCAAGATTTCCCTGAAGTGCGATCATCTTTTCACCAGCGTGTTCGTCAACTAGACTGGAGAATAGTTTGAAGATAGCTTTTTGTCCACGATGAACAACGACCTGTGAAGAATCAGTGATGGAAATCTTTTCTTGCTTTGTAGCACTACTTGCTGAAAGCAACTCCTTGAATCGGTAGGCGAGACTCTCGATTTCATCATCAGAATTCTTTTGCCAGTAGGTTTTGTGTGAGATTTTCTTTTTTATGATTAAGCCACGGTTGTGGAGCTTTTCGAGAGTGATATATATGGTAGGGCGGGGGATAGAGCATTTCTTGGCTAGTGATACAGGTGTGGATGATTCATTGTTGAGTAGGTTGAAAATGACCTGCTCTTTTTTGCTGAGCTGTAGGAGGTCTATGATTGAACTTTGTTTGATTTTCATGTGTAGATTCTAGCATTATGTATGAAAGTGTCAATATTCCTGACATACTAATATTTAGATATGGATTGATACATATGGATATAATTCATGTATATATTCAAAGTTATGATTTATTTCTTGATTATATTTGATATATGTATACTAATATTGTTACAAATAAATCACATTATATGAATAAAAAATATCAAATTTCAGGCCTAGTTGTGGTAATTCTAGTTATTGTGATGATTGGTTTGTTTAATACGAAGAAACCAACCACACAGCTCACATTTGGCATGATTGCTGGAATGACCGGTGATTATGCCGCTGTCGGTGATAGTTTTGCCAAAGGTGCAAAGCTCGCTCAGGCTGAATGGAATAGTTCACATATAAATCAACAGATTTCGCTTATAACTGAAGATGACAGTTTTGATTCCAAGAAAGGACTTTCGGCCTACAAGAAACTTGTAAGTATTGATCATGTTGATGGTCTCATTAACATGACAACGGTTACAATTGATTCGATCTATGGAGACGTTGTGCAGACTGGTATGCCAGTTGCTCTCGGTTTTGAACAAGGAATTGAAGCGGCGAATGACAACATTGTTCAGTTGTGGCCAGGAAGTGTGCCAGCTGAAGTTGAGCTTGGTAAATACGTTGCTGGTAAAGGATTCAAGAATGCCGTTGTGTTTGTCGACAAAGGATCTTCGGCTTTTGAACGTTTTGCTCAAGGTTTTGAAAAAGGATTTGCTATGCCATACAACGAAATCCAAGTTTCAGCTGATGGTCGGGATATCAAATCAAGTGCTTTGAAAGCGATCTCATTCAAGCCAGACGTAATCGTGTTTATCGTCAAACCAACTTCTGGCGGACTTCTTGCAAAGGAGCTCGGTTCAATCTCACACACAAAATATCGGTATGTATTCGACGCAAATATCCAAACAGGATTTGGTGACTATGCGAAAGTGCTCGGAAATATGAATGTGTTAAATGGAAGTATTCTCTATACCGTTCCAAACGTGTACCGCAGTACGTTCAATGAGGCTTACAAGAAAATGTATGGTGTCGAACCGGCGATCGGTTCAGAGACTGGTTACAATGCTTTTATGCTTCTAGCTCAAAGTTACAATTCAGATAAGGCTACATGGGTGAACAATATGAAGCATGTCACCCTCGTCGGGGCTGATGGAAAGATTGTGTTTGATGAAAATGGTGTGCGCATTCCAGAATTAAAGATTGGAACGATTGAGGGAGGAAAGTTGCCGAATTAAAAATAAAAAACACCGATCATTCGGTGTTTTTTATTTCTCCGCATTCTCCCACATATTTTTCCAGAGGAGTTTCATCAGGGACGAGAATTCTTTGCTGTGAACTGCAAACGCAATCTTTTCTTTACCGCCAGAAGCAAAGAGACATTTGTCACCATAAATCCAGAAACTCATTTTGCAATTTACACCTTTTGGTAGATAGCGAGCTTCAGACAAACTATCTTTGGTATTGTGCATCCATTTCTGTTTCGCATTGCGTTGAATGATACGGTCCTTGTATGTCTCGATCGCATATATGTAAACACCATATTTGAAACGCTGAGTACCGTGCCATTTGAAGAAGTCTTCGTCGATATCGAGCATCTCTTTGGCTGGCCAAAAAAGATACGTTTCGGTGATGTTCTTTTCCCACATCATATCGCGGAACGCCTGCTTGATACCCAGATTACCCGCATAGAATTTTACCTTCGGAGAAACTGAACTTTCTTTTTGGTTATGTGTACCGATGAATGAGAGCAGGGAAGACTGGGCCTTTTTGAGCTCATTGATCTTTTCTTCGTGGGCACGCTTGAGCTGTTCATTGTCGGAGATACCAAAGGTTTTACCGTGGTTATTGCTGTATTCATTCACCAAACTCTGGTCCAAAAGGGGGGTAATGGCGTCATATACAGTCGACTTTGGCATACCGAGGCGACGGGCAATAACAGCCACAGAGGAAACGCCATGGGCGATGATATCAAGAAGCACCTCCTTGGACGTGTCTCCTAAATTGAATATATCTAGAAAGCTTGTATTCATATAGTATTCGCTTTTCGCCGAATTATGGACATAATATATCACGAGTATATACTATGTGCAAGTCGCCACAAGCGGCTTTTAATGTACCTAAAATATATGAATAAAAAAATTATATGGACCGTCGTCGCTATTATTATCATTGTGATTATCGGTGTTTCTGTTTCAAGACCTAGTCAAAAGCCACAAAGTAATAATCCAATAAAGATTGGGGCTGTATTATCTTTGTCAGGTTTCGCTGCACCTTGGGGTGAATATGGCAAGAATGGTATTAACTTGGCAGTAAAGAATATCAATGACGCAGGTGGAATCAACGGTAGAAAAGTTGAAGTCATTTTCGAAGATGATCACACTGACGGTAAGTTGGCAGTTTCAGCTTTTAACAAACTGGTAACTATCGATCATGTAAACGGTGTTATTGGTGGCGTCTTTGACTTCACCGCCCAACCTATTCTGCCAATTGCCTTGAATGACAAGATTGCCTTTGTTTCTCCTTCGAACTTCCGTATTGCGGGTGGCTTTGACTTGAATGATCAGAGTTTCGTGATGCTTACAGACTTCGACAAGACAATTCAGAAGATCAAACCATTCATCGCCTCAAGCACAATCAAGAAATTGGCTGTTGTTCATTATCAGTCGAGCTTCGGTGTTGAAATCGAAAAGACGCTCGCTGGTGTCATGAAGGATCTTGGTCGTGCAGATGTTATCGACAACCCATATACACAGATTGGTGACAATGATTGGAAAACTACAATTATCAAATTAAAGAATAAAGGTGTGGATGGCGTATTCCTCGACATGGTCGGAAATGATCCGCTCACGTTCCTCAAACAAGCGAAGCAACTTGGTTTCACCCCAATCGTTATGTCATACAACGGAGCGCTCGATGCTTTTGCCAATGAGACTGACAAGAGTCCACTCAACAATGTTGTAATCTTGAACTGGGAAGTTACCACGAAATTATTCGCGGATATGTACCAGAAGGCTTATAACATGACGGCTACAAAGTCCGTTGATAAATTCTTTGATGCTACGTACGTCTTGGCACAAGCTATTGCACATAGTTCTGATAATTCACAGGTTGCTAGTTATATCGCCAAAACAAAGTTCACGACTCCAAATGGTACGATCAGTTTTGCACCAAATCATTCAGTTGAAGATATCAACGTACAGGTTCAGGTGATGAAAGATGGGGTGTTAGGGGTGTGGAGGTAGCTATAGCTCAAAGATCGTATTCTTGGTATATTTTAGGTATTACAACCTAATTTATGAGCATGAATAAAAAAGTAACTTGGGGGATTATTGTTATCATTATTATTGTGATTGCGGTTTCTGGTGTCTTCAAAAAAGATCAGGGTAATCAAATTAGTATCGGTCTTATATCACCACTCACTGGCTCTGCTGCAAGTTACGGAGAACCAGCAATGCAGTCAGTTTTGATCGCTCAGAATGAAATTAATCAAGCCGGAGGTATTCTCGGAAAGAAATTGAATCTCATAGTTGAAGATGGTAAGTGTGATGGGGCAACTTCAGCAACTGTTGCAAATAAGTTGATCAATATAGATAAGGTTAATGTTATTCTTGGTGGACATTGTAGTACCGAGACTCTCGCTATCGCCCCAATCGTAGAAAAAGCCAAAGTAGTCATTATTGCCTCAATTACTTCTTCACCTGCAGTCACGAATTCAGGCAGTTATATTTTCCGAAATTCTCCTTCGAGTGAGTTCTATACTGCCAAGTCAGCTGCGTATGCATATTCACAGGGATATAGAAAAGTAGCTGCATTATATGAAAATAAAGATTTTCCAGTTGGAGTGTACAAAGCATTCTTGGCCGAATTCGTGAAATTGGGTGGACAAGTCATTTCGAATGATGCATTCAATTCTGATGTAAATGATTTGCGATCATATATATTGAAGATCAATAAACAAAAGCCAGATGCAATATTATTTGCATCTCAGGGTGCGGGTGCAAGTGTTACATTCTACAAGCAAATGAAAGAGCTCGGTCTGCTCAGTACGTATCCAATAATTGCTGGTGCACAATCATTGTCCGCAGCTATCAATGATCAATCTGGTGGATTGCTTAATAATCCTCGCATATTCACGACTGACGCTTTCGTAAGTTCAGCCAACTCAAAAACAGCTGCATTCATAGAAGCATATAAAACTGCATACAAACAATTACCTCCAACAAATATTGCGTATTTGGCAACTTCGTATGATGCAGTATATCTCGTAAAAGAAGCAATGGAATCATGTAAGAGTTCAACAGATACAGTATGTATAAAAAACTACCTAGCTGCCATTAAGGATTGGAATGGGGCTGCAGGATCATTGACGCTCGGCTCGAATGTTAATCCTGTTGTTCCTATTGGTCTTCATTATTTTGACAGTAAAGGTCAAGAAATGTGGCAGGAATTGAAATAGGTAATTTGTGTAACATGCCCATCCTCTCCACCAACAAACTAAGCAAAAACTTCGACGGCGTTCATGCTGTTAACAAACTTTCGATTTCATTTGAGGCAGGAAAAATTACGGGCATCATCGGTCCAAATGGTTCGGGTAAGTCTACACTCATCAACACTTTGACAGGTATGATTCCTGCGGATGGTGGGGAAATAATCATTGCTGGTGTTGAAACACTCAAGAGAATGAATGCCCACGAGGTACCACTCTTTGGTATTACGAGAACATTCCAAGATGTGAGATTATTCGAGCAGATGCTCGTCCTCGACAATATTCTTGTCGTACTCACCGAAAGAAGTATTTGGAAATCATTGTTCGAAAAGCACAGCAAACTTCACCTCGAAAAAGCCGAAGAAGTGTTGAAGAAAGTTGGTCTCTGGGAAAAGAGAGGTGAACTCGCTAAAAATCTTTCATATGGACAACGTAAACTTCTCGAGATTGCGCGTATTCTTGCTATCATTCATTCGGGAGTTGGAGATATTAATGTTATTTTCTTCGATGAACCATTTGCCGGACTCTTTCCAGAAATGGTCAAAACGGTTGTAACTGTCATGAGGGAACTTCGCGATCAAGGTAAAGCTGTCATTCTAGTGGAACACAATATGGAACTTATCCGTGAATTGTCGGATCATATTTACGTTCTAGATTCTGGTGAACTTTTGGCAGAAGGTGCACCAAGTGTGGTGTTGGCGAGGAAGGATGTTATTGAAGCTTATTTGGGGGAATAATTATTTTTGATATATGAAACCATCTCGCACTAGTCTAATTATAATTTCCATTCTTATTATAATGGCTCTTATTTGGGTAATCACTACTAAAAAGCAAAACCATTCTATTGATCAGCCAATAAAGATCGGCATAATTGGTCCACTCAGTGGTCCGGCAGGACTTATTGGCGAGGAAGTTGCGAACTCTATCAAGCTCGCAAGTTCGACTTCATTCCAACTCATTTTCGAAGATGATCAATGTGATACCAAGAAAGCTGTATCATTATATTTGAAACTCACACAACAAGACGTTCATGTATTCTATGTAAGTTGCAGTGGAAGTGTTCTGGCCCTGGCACCACTTGCAAAAACTGGTGGTAATCTTATTCTCACCGCATACGCGGGTTCATCTGAAATACGCAAGACAGGCGACGAAGTTATCCGATTTATACCAGACGCACTCTCGATCGCTGGAGCAATGGCAAATTATGCCTTGAAATTACCAGTGGATTCAAAAATTGGTCTTTTGTATGAAGCGCAAGATTATTCAAAGTCCGTGGCGATGACATTGCAAGACAAACTAGGTGCAAAAATTATTAGCCAGGAAACATATTCAGCAACTGACAATACATTCCGCACACAACTCATGAAATTAAAGTCGCAAGGCATCAATAATTTGTTTTATGTTCCAACGAGTGGCAAAGCAGTAGGATTGGTTTACAAGGAATTGGACGTCCTGAATTATAGGCCACTTCTGATAGGCGATGTGAATGCCTGTGAATATACACCTACACCAAAAGAATTTGGTTTAAAGTCAGTTTGCTTTGATGCTGGATTTACTACAGAAACTCAAGCTTACAAAGATTTCTTGGTGGTATACAAAACACAGTACGGAATAGAATCTGCGTCGCCATTTTATGATTCCGTAACGTATGATATTTTCAAACTCATTGATGTATATGCAAAAAGTCACTCGACAAACAATATTGCTTCTGGACTCAAGACATATTTTCTCGGCGGAGTAACTGGTGGTATGTCTAGTTATTCATTTACCAAAAATGGTGAAGTAATGGCAGATCAATATCTCAAAATGTTCGAAAAATAGGTTTCAGTTCACAATATTCTCATTTCAGGTATACATGGTAGAATATGCCTACTAGATAAAGTAGTATCGTAATTCAGTCCATGAAACAAAAAAATCTCCTCGAACTCAAAAATATTCACGTCCATTACGGTGGCGTTAAAGCACTCGATGGAGCATCGGTATTCATCGATGAAGGAGAAATTGTTGCACTTATGGGTCCAAATGGTGCTGGAAAATCTACTATTCTCAAAGCTATATTTGGTTTAGCTCCTATTGGTTCTGGACATATTTTTTGGGAAGGTCAACAGTTCAAACCTATATCGCATGAGGTAGTTGAACGAGGTGTATCATTCGTACCGCAGGGTCGCCGAGTTTTTCACCACCTTACTGTCCTTGAAAATCTTGAGATCGGAGGATTTAATGTTAAAAGTAGTAATGAACGTAAGGAGCGAATCGAAAATGTACTTGAATTGTTCCCGGCACTTCGAGGAAAACTCAAAGCAAAGTCAGGTACTCTCTCTGGTGGACAACAACAGATGCTCGCTATCGCCCGAGGACTCATGACGGATCCCAAGGTACTTCTGCTTGATGAACCATCACTTGGATTATCACCAAAGATTGTTAAGGAAGTTTTCCAGAAAATCAGAGAAATTAATGAACGCAGAAAGACGGCCATATTCATCGTCGAACACAATTTGAAGTCACTTCTCGAAATAACTACAAGAGCATATGTATTGGATAAAGGAAAAATATATGCAGAGGGTAATCCAAAAGAATTGATTGAAAAAAAAGTGTTGGAACAAGTATTTCTTGGAAATAAATAGTATGAAAGATTTTGAATCACAACCTCGAGAAATATCATTCAGTGATCATTTGGTTGAGAGCAACATATCTTCGGCGCATGAAGGTAGAGATAAATTATTTGAGATTAGGAATAATCCTGACAAAATTGTCAGAATGGAAAGTTTTAAAGATCTCGAGAAGAGGTATAAAGGAGCAATTGATCCGATTGCTGTGGCTGAATTGGGACAAAAATTATATGCAGAATTTGAACGTGATTACGGGGTTGTTGTACCAGTTGAATTTGTTATTGGAAAACATGGTCGTAATAAAGATGTTATTTATGGCATTACAGATAAAATTGAGGGCGCAGATTTGAATAAGATTGAACCAACTCCAGAAATAACTGAACAAGTAGAAAAATTGTACGCAAAGATCGCTCGGTATTATTTAAGCAAGCTTTCAAAAAAAGATGAACCATATTTAGCGGATCTAAATAATACGACTCAATATGTATATGGAAAAAGAAAAGGTGATGAAATACCAAAGATATATTTAGTCGATACAGATTTGTATATTAGAAGTGAAAAATTTGCTTTATATAATGTTGTCGTATGGCTTTTTCGTCATATGTCATCAGCTGAAAAGAAATATGGTACAGAGTTTACTGAAGCTCGAGATGTTATTCAACAAATTCTCGACGCTCCGTTACCAGACTATATATCAGAAAAAGAAGAATCAGTTATACGCGGTATTATTGAAAAGATGAGAGGTTATCTTGAGGGCAGTATTCGTATTGACGATGAAGATGCACATCCACTCTTCTCACATTTGTAAATAATTCTTTGTTCACGTATCCTACATACCACAATGACATCACAAACTCTAAAACCCTGTGCGTACTGCACTCTCCCTGAAATAAAAAATCGTGAAATTGCTCACAATGATTTGGCATGGGCATTTCCGACGAATATTCCTATTACTCCAGGACATACACTTATTTCTCCGATTCGTTGTGCAAAGACGCTTTCAGATCTGACAACAGAGGAGAGGTTGGCAGTTCTTGATCTTGCAGATCAGGTGATGAATGCTCTGAAAAAAATATATGGCGTGGAAGGTTTCAATTGTGCTTGGAATCAGGAAAAACTTGCAGGACAATCAGTACCCCATTTTCATTTGCATATTATTCCTCGTAAAGAAGGTGATACGGGACTTCTCGGCTACGATCCTCGAAGTATGTTGTATCGGACAGGAGATCGTGAACCTACGAGTGAACAGGAATTATTGAAAGTTCGAGATAATATAAAAAGCGCCTTGTAGTATTTGTATATGTATCTGTGCATAAGTATTCCTCGTAGAGGAGGAATGCGTAGTATAATTATGCATATTTATAAATACAAATATTATGCCTAATAGACTACGTCAATTGCTCGCGGATATGTCAGGAAAGAAAGTGTTGTTTATTCTTCCTCTCATTATTCTCATTGTCCTCGTTATTGTTGCTATCATCATGGCAGTTTTGTTCATGATGAGTAATACCTCAGGCTCATATCGATCAGGCTATTCAAATACAATGGCCGATTATTCAAGTGAGTCATATGCTCCAACTGCTGCTCCTATGATGGCGGTGAATAATTCATATTCACCTGTAAGTTCAAAGAGTGGCTCTAGTGCAAGTATTCCTGCTGCTGATAGAAAGATCGTAAGATCAGGTTCAATCGATATGCTTGTAACAAAGGTTGAAGATACTGCAAATAATGTCCAAGCTATAGCATTAAAATATAGCGGAATTGTTGAAGGTACAAATATTTATAATGTAAGTAGTGATACAAAAGCTGGCTCAATCACCATTCGCGTCCCCAATGAACAATTCGATACTGTATTTGAAGCAATAAAAGCACTTGGTACCAAAGTAAATAGAGAAGTTGTTTCAAGTCAGGATGTCTCAGCTCAATATGTTGATCTCGAAGCTCGATTGAAGAATAAAAAATCAGTCGAATCCCAATATGTAGTATTGTTGAATATGGCTGTCAAAGTAGACGAAATCATCCAGGTTCACCAGTATCTTGATTCAGTTCGTGAAGAAATAGAGAGGTTGCAGGCGCAGATGAATTATCTTACTCGCCAAGTTTCAATGTCGACTATCAGTATTTCACTTACATCAGAAGCTGAAGTTCAGGTATTTGGTATTACATGGAGACCTCTCACTGTTGTGAAGCAATCATTCAAAAATCTATTAAGCGATCTTACAGGAATAGTTGATTGGTTGGTATGGTTTGTATTTGCATTACCTGGAATTCTTATCAAGATAGCAATATTTGTTGGAATTGTATGGGTTATTGTCAAAGTTTTTGTAAAGGCATTTAGAAAGTTCAGAAAAAATACACCTCCGATTCAAGGATAGTGTGTCAAATAAAAAAGAGACCCACTGAGGTCTCTTTTTTGTTAACTGTATGTGTAGAAGAATTATCTCCAACCACCAATGATTGCTCCACCGACAATTAGGATGAGAAGTATTGATCCTGTAGCGATAAGGACAAGTTTGAGAGGCTTGCGTTCCCAGAGAAGATTTCCGGCACCAGTTGTGGCGTAGAAACCAATCCATGCGAGCAGTCCAAGTGTTGCGCCATCAATTGCACTAGAAATTTGCATTGCAGCAATACCAAAACCAAGAATGCACATGGTTACAACTGAAAGTAGAAACTGTGTTACGTATAGTTTCCACATTCCTTTCTTTTGTTCAGGGGTAATAATCCCTGTATTGGTGAGGGTCATCCACTGCTTTCCGAAGAGAGCTGGTGAATACCAAACTGCTCCGATAATAAAACTAACAACAGCCGCTACGAGAATTGACCATATATTGATTGACATATGTGTATATTAGCTTGTATGTATCAATGCTAGCACAGTATTTTATTCATGCCAGCTGGCTCGTTGGAATATGAATAGTGAAGGTTGTTCCTTGTTTTTTACGACTTTGAACAGTGATTGAACCATGAAGCTCATGCTCCACAATAGTTTTCACAGTCGCAAGTCCCATCCCTGTTCCTTTTGGTTTTGTAGTAAAAGAGTGTGTCCAAATATGATCCACATGCTCCGGAGATATTCCGCAGCCGGTATCTATTATCTTGATAGTAATACCTTCAGTATGTTCCAGAAGGGAAACAGTAACAGATTGCTCGTTTTCTTTTGTATGTTCTATCTGTATTTGTTCACATGCGTCGATTGCATTTGAAATAAGGTTTATAAAAAGTTGTTGAATTCTGACAGGATGAATACTAATATGAATTGGGTGATCTGTAGATTGGTCAGGAATACGAATAGTTGTTCCTGTTGTTCGTGCTTTGTATATCAACATATCTCGAACAACAGAAAGTTCGTCATATACGTTAGCGGATGTAGTTGCGTGATGTTCCGGTATCTCGATTGATTTCCGTATGTTGTGCATGAATGAATTCATGCGACGTGAAGCCTGTACAGTTTTTTGTAACATATCTTGAACTTCATTTGTATCATGAGTTGTTTTGATGCGTTCCAAATAGAGTGATATGGACGTAAGTGGACTCATAAGATCATGAAATAATCCTTGTGAAAGTGCACCGAATTGTGCAACTCGTTCCAATTCTTGGTATCTCTCTTTTTCAACATGAAGTAATTCTTGAGTACGCTCAGATATACGTTTTTCAAGTTGATTCATTTCTTGTGTAAGCATATCATCAGATTGTTGCGTGAATTTTGACGATGAATGGATACGCTTATTGAACAATAGAAAAATAAACCCAACACATGAGGTAATACCTGTATAAGTAAGTAGTTCAAAATTGAATGTCATATAAAGCAAATAGCCTCACCGACCACTGTGATGAAAATGAAGGTCGGTGGATTGGGTGCGTACATGCGTCTGCCAACGATATACGCTCTCGGCTATTCACGCAGTTATAAGTGGGAAGATGTATCCGCACAGTTCGGGTCTGTAGAATACGAAATACTACGCATATCAGGCCTACCACTTTGTGTTTATAAAAGTTACTTCGACAAGTAACCACATGCATCGTAACAATGTGAAATGAAGATGTAATGAAGAAAGGATAAAATTTTGATGAAGAAATATCCTTTATCATGTGATTATTGGGTATTATAGACGCGCAAGATGTTCAGGAGTGTCTATAATATAACCTCTACCAGGGAGATTGCGTATGAGGTCTGGCTTATTACCAAAATTTATTTTCTTACGAAGGTTGCGTAGATGAGCTTCAACTGTATTTGAGAATGGGTCATTTTCGGCAGCCCATACATGCTCAATAATTGATGTTCGTGAGAGTACGATGCCTTTGTGCTTCATAATATATTCAAGTAAACCAAATTCTTTTTTGGTCATATGAATCGTTTTTCCTCCACGTGTGACTACATGTGTCTGTGTATCGAGTGTAAGGTCATGTACTTGCAGAATACGTTCTTGGATTTGAATAGGACGACGCGCAAGAGCCTTGAGACGTGCATCAAGTTCGTCGAGAGAAAACGGTTTTGTCATATAATCATCAGCACCATGTTCGAGTGCTTCTATCTTTGTTTCTACTGCATCAAGTCCTGATAAGAAAATAATCGGTGTAGTTTTGCCGGCCGCACGAATATCTTTGCATACAGTGAGACCACTTTTCTTTGGTAGGGAATGATCGAGTACAATAGCGTCGTATTCATAGCTACGAGCCATGAATGAACCATCAGCACCGTCGAATGAGACGTCAGTCGTATATAGATACGACGCCAAACCATTGCGTACCATTTCTGCTGTTGCAACGTCGTCTTCTACGATGAGTACTTTCATAATGGTGAAAGTATATCAGAACTATATAAAACGCAAAGTAGCAGGGCACACAGGGTACATGCACTCATTTCTCGCACAAGTTTAGAGACATGTACATTACACCGCGTACCACAATGTTTACAAACTTGTGCGAGAAATGAGTGCATGTACCCTGTGTGCCTCTACATCTTGCGTTTTATTATCGATTCTGATAAGCTTTCACCCACATATGTTAATGATCCGCTTACAAAGAACAGGCCGCAAACACGAACCAACATTCCGTGTTGTATTAACCGATTCCAAGAATGGTCCAAAGAGTGGAAAATATCTCAAGAATTTGGGTTGGTATGATACTCGTATTAAAAATAAGCCAGAGCAGATAGATACAGAAGCAATCAAGTATTGGATGTCAAAGGGTGCAAAGCTTTCTCTTACACTTCACAATTACCTCGTTCATAACAAAGTTATCACAGGCAAGAAGTTGAATGCTCTCCCATTGCACACTCCTATCAAGAAGGAAGTTGCACCAGAAGCTGCAAAGCCAGCTGCCGCTCCAGCTCCAGAAGTTGTTCCTACACCAGCTGCGTAGTCAACAGTCTCAGTTTGCTCAATATAGGGGTTTTGTTACAATACTTTCAGTACAGCAGTCATCTGTACGATTACGAAATTTAATATTACGATTATGCAGACAGATCAGCAGTTTCTCGAATACGTTATTAAGGCATTAGTCGACAATCCAGATCAGGTAAAGGTAGTTCGCACAGTAGATGAGATGGGAGTTCTTCTCACTCTCGAATGTGGTGCAGCAGATATGGGTAAGATCATTGGTCGTCAGGGCAATACTGCCAAGGCAGTTAGAACCCTTCTTCGCGTTGTGGGTATGAAGCACAATTCACGCGTCAACTTGAAGATTAACGAACCAGTAGGTGGACTCAAGGATCCAGAGCGCATGGGTATGACAGCACCTGCAGTTCCACTTTCAACTCCAAACTCAAAGACAGTTGATGAGGCTATGGCGGATTTGAAATTAGATTAATACGTCAAATTTACTTGAATAAAAAACAGAGCATGAACGTGCTCTGTTTTTTGACTATATAAATATCTTAGTGTACGCTTTATTTTAGTATGAATATTATAAATAGCACTGTTGAACTTCGTCCAGACGAAAAGAATCGAATTAAGAAATCAGTTCTAGAGATGGATTCACTCAAGTTCCAAACGCGTCTCGGGGAGCTTAATGAACGCTTCGAAAAACTGTTCCATGAAGCAACATTGGTTGCGCAGGAGATTCAAGTGATGAAGGATACTTGTTCACATGGAAACGCTGTTGTTCCTGGTCCACATTCAAAATTCTGCCTTGATTGCAGGGAAGTTGTTGCGGTTAGAACAAGCTTTTCACCCGAAGTTGAGCAATGGTTCACCGAACAAAATCGTCTTGCTATGGAACGTAACCCGATGGTCATTCATCCTCCGTTACCATAATTATTTCTCTGATAATATCGTGCTTGCTGACAGGTTCGTGAAATCGTGGTACAGTCTCTGTGCTACGATTTTTTAATTCATGATTACCTTTCACCTTATAACCCTATTCCCGGAATCGTTCGAGTCATATCTCAATGCCTCTATTGTTAAGCGTGCCCAAGAAAAAGGCGCAATCGCTATCAAATACTACAATCCTCGTGACTTTACGGTTTCATCAAAAAAGAACAAAGAACAAAGTTATGCAGATCGACGTGTCGACAATCGCCCATATGGAGGAGGTCCAGGAATGGTGATTGAAGCACTTCCCATTATTAAGGCAATCGAAAAAGCGGTTGGGAATAAAATTAAAACAGCCAAAGGGAAAAAGTCAGTCAAAATTATTTTCTTTAGTCCATCAGGTCAACAGTTTACCAATGAGATTGCTGACTCATTCAAGGTGTATACAGATATTGTTTTTGTTTGTGGCCGCTATGAAGGCATCGATGCTCGTGTGAAAAAAGCATTTCCTATGATCGATATATCAGTTGGTCCGTACGTACTTACGGGCGGCGAACTTCCCGCCATGATTATGATTGATACGATCACTCGCCGTATTCCTGGAGTATTGGGTGATATTCAGTCACTCGAAGAAGAACGTGTGGCTAGTCCTGATGTGTATACACGTCCTGAAGTAATTGAGTATAAAAAGAAGAAATATCGTGTGCCGAAGGTGCTTTTGGGAGGGAATCACAAGGATATAGAGGAGTGGCGAACAGCGGTTCGGGCTGATGGGGATCAGAAGAAACGACAAGGGTAGGCCTTGTCGAAAGGTTGGTAATAAAAAACGAGGCCACCGTGAGGTGCCTCGTGAAAGTTTTTCGCTTGGATTATTTCGCGCGACGACTCTCCAAAAATGTTATGAGAACCTTTACTTGTTGCGCAACTTTTTTGTTACAGTATTTTCTTTTCTGGATATGACCTTTGAAGTATAGACCAGCACCGAAGGCTACATTTTTACCTCGGCCGATTACCAGCAACGGTTCTGTGGCAATGATGCCTACGGGATGAGGATCAATGATGTTGCCATTTGGGGTCGTTAACCAAGAATGATCTTTGGCGGTCCATGCAAGGTCTACAAATTTACCCTTGTGCCATTTTTGTTTTAAGCCGCAATAGCATCCGTGAACTACAGTTAGGCCAGGAATAATTGATGCTAAAGCAATACAGATAGAGTGACACTGATAATCTAGGAAAGCATCGGACTGTTTCGGATCATCATTCCACTCTTCAATGCAGGCCCTGGCTTGTGTTACGTGTGTCATCAATCGGGCGTCCGTCTTACTTGCCTGTGAAATTGTTGCACTATTCCAGACCATAGTAGTAGCCTTTCTTGTTGGTAATGTTCGGTTGTTTGATGAAATATAATCATATTAATTGTATGATGTCAATATATTGGTAATAGCAGACCTAATTGCAGGTCATTTCAAACAAGGCGGGAGGGGTGTGCATACTCATTTTCTGCACAAGTTTGTAAACATCGAGGTACGTGGTGTAATGTACATGTCTCTAAACTAGTGCAGAAAATGAGTATGCACACCCCTCCCGCCTTGTTTACTTGACTTTCTCTGCCTATATGATAGGGTTCTCCTAACTTCGCAGATTGTGTTCTGCCTTACAGCGAGGGATTAGAAAGGTCTATCATTAATCCTACCCAGTGAATATTCAATTGCAGTAACGTGCATCTCTAACGTTCTCGTCCCTGAGAGCGCCTTTTACGTTCTGCGAAACTACTATTCAATGGCAACGATGTCCGTTTAATAATTTTTATCAACAACATGTCGATACACAACACCGCACGTCCGCAGAAATTCTTTTCACGCTACCAAGCACCTCTCACAGAGATGCCACACTTGGTTGAGTCACAACTCACCTCGTTCGCATGGCTCATGGAGCACGGCTTTTCAAATCTGCTCAAGGAGTTTTCTCCTATTTCAGATTATGCCAACAAAAAGTTCGAACTCTCGATCGGAGGTCTCGAACTCGTTCGTCCAAAATTTGGTGAACATTACGCCAAGGACAATAAGTTGAACTACGAGGGTCAAATCAAGGTCAAGGTTATTTTGAAGAACAAGTCCTTGAATGTCGTCAAAGAACAAGAGATGTTCTTGGCTGATTTTCCTCTTATGACTGATCACGGTACATTCATCATCAATGGTGTTGAACGTGTCATCACTCCTCAACTTGCTCGTTCATTTGGTATTTTCTTTACTGCTACTGAACTCAAGGGCAAGAATTACTTCGGTGCCAAGATCATTCCAGCTCGCGGTGTCTGGATGGAAATTGAAACCGATAGTGATAGTACTATCTATTGTCGTATTGATCGTAAGAGAAAGTTTCCCGTTACATCATTGCTCCGCATCCTCGGTGCAAAGACAAATGCTGATATCCTTGACCTCTTCAAGGGAAATCCTGATGCTCTCAAATCTATCGAACAGTCTCTTTCAAAGGATCATGCAAAGACTGTTGATGAAGCATATATAGAGATACACAAGCGTCTTCGTGATGGTGATTTGGCAACTGCAGACAATGCACGCAACTTCATGCAAGCATTGCTCGCACCAGATCGTTATGATATCTCACGTGTTGGTCGTTTCCGTTTCAACAAGCGTTTTGGTAAGTCTATGGAAGAAAAGGAACTCGAACGCAAGACATTGTCTCTCGACGATATTGCAACAACCATTGCTCACGTGGTAACTCTTTCGATCACTCCTGACATGCAGGCTGACGACATCGATCACCTCGGTTCACGCCGCGTGAGATATGTTGGTGAACTCCTCGAACAGCGTATCCGTCTCGGTCTTACACAGATGAAGCGTAACATTCAGGACAAGATGTCTACTGTTGAACCTGATGTGACTCTTCCTGTTTCATTTATTTATCCACGTCCTCTCCAGGCACGTATCAAGGAATTTTTCACCACCAACCAATTGTCTCAATTCATGGGACAAGAAAATGCGCTTGCTGAAATCGAAAACCTTCGTCAGCTCACTGCTCTCGGACCCGGAGGTCTTTCACGTGAACGTGCAGGCTTCGAAGTTCGTGACGTGCACCCATCTCACTATGGTCGCCTCTGTCCTATCCACACACCAGAAGGTCCGAACATCGGTCTCGTGCTTCGTCTTGCTATGTATGCTCGTATCAACGATTTCGGCATGATCGAGACTCCGTATGCCAAGGTTAAGAATGGTAAGGTCACCAAGGAAATTGTGTACATGAATGCTCTTGAAGAAGAGAACTTCCGCATCTCACACGCCGCAACTCCTCACGATGCAGATGGAACTATCACCGTTGAAGACGTTGAAGTTCGTTTGAATGGTAAGCCAGTCATGGCCCACAAGAATGAAGTTGATTATATGGACGTCGCTGCGAACCAAGCGTTCTCAGTTGCAACATCACTCATTCCATTCTTGAACCACGACGATGCGAACCGCGCACTCATGGGATCTAACATGCAGAAACAGGCAACTCCATGTCTCGTTCCTGAAGCACCATTTGTTGCTACAGGTATTGAAGCAAAGGCAGTTATCGATACTGGCCGCGTGATCGTTGCACCAGAAGATGGTGAAATCACACATATCGATGCAAAGAAATTGACATTCAAGTCAAAGAAAACAGGAAAGAGTCATGTCTTTGATCTCGTCCTCTTCCAGCGTACCAACGGTTTCACCGCATTCCACCAGCGTCCAATCGTCAATCTCGGCGATAAGGTTAAGAAGGGTGATGTGCTCGTTGATACATCAACATCAGAAAATGGTCAGATTGCCCTCGGTCACAATGCACTCGTTGCATTCATGTCATGGTCTGGAAATAACTACGAAGATGCGATCATCCTTTCAGAACGTGTCGTCAAGAATAGTAAGTGGAGTTCTATCCATATCGAAGAGTTCGTCGTGAATGTTCGCGACACCAAACTTGGTCCCGAAGTTACTACCTGCGATATTCCAAACGTTGGTGAAGCAAAACTCAAGAACCTCACCGAAGAAGGTATTATCCGCATCGGTGCAGAAGTTCGTCCAGGCGATATTATCGTCGGTAAGATTTCTCCAAAGGGTGAGACACAACTCACACCTGAAGAGCGTTTGCTCCGTTCGATTTTCGGAGAAAAGGCACGCGATGTGAAGGACACATCAAAGCGTATGGAAAACGGCAAGCGTGGTCGCGTTATTTCAGTCAAAGTATTCTCACGTGAGAAGGGTGATAAGCTCGAATCAGGTATCATCAAGAAGATTTATGTTGAGATCGCTCAAGTTCGTAATATTTCAGTTGGTGACAAGATGGCCGGACGTCACGGTAACAAAGGTGTTATCTCACGCATCCTTCCTGAAGAAGATATGCCATACATGGAAGATGGAACTCCAGTTGATGTGATCCTCACACCACTCGGCGTGCCATCACGTATGAACCTCGGACAGATTCTCGAATTGCACCTCGGTCTCGCTGCCAATGCTCTCGGATATCAAGCTATCGTTCCTCCATTCACTGGAGCAACTGATGCTGAAATCAAGCAAGAATTGGTGAAGGCAGGCTACGATGCATCGGGAAAAATGTTACTCCGCGACGGTCGCACAGGAGAACACTTCGACAAGCCTATTGCTGTCGGATACATGTATATCCTCAAATTGCACCACATGGTGGAAGACAAGATCCACATGCGTTCAGTTGGTCCATACTCTCTCATTACACAACAGCCACTCGGAGGTAAAGCTCAAGGAGGAGGTCAGCGTTTTGGAGAAATGGAAGTCTGGGCATTGCTCGGTCACGGTGCAGCACACACACTCCGTGAAATCCTTACTGTTAAGTCCGACGATATTATCGGTCGTTCACAGACCTTCGATGCAATCGTGAAGGGTGAACATATGAGATTGCCGAACCTTCCTGCATCATTCAACGTTTTGTTGAAGACATTGCGTGGATTGGCATTGAACATTGAGCTTATTAACAAGACTAAGACCTCTGACGAGGAATAACATCACGACCATGGAAATCAACACAAAAAAAGCACTTGATCCTCAGAATTTCAATGTCGTTCGTTTGACATTGGCGTCACCTGACAAGATCATCGAATGGTCATATGGTGAAGTTACCAAGCCAGAAACTATTAACTATCGTACTCAGCGCTCTGAAAAGAGTGGTCTCTTCGATGAACGCATCTTCGGTCCAGATCGTGACTATGAGTGTTACTGCGGAAAGTATCGCGGCATTCGCTACAAGGGAATTGTCTGTGAAAAATGTGGAGTTGAAATAACTCGTTCTATCGTTCGTCGTGAACGCATGGGTCACATTGAACTTGCATCACCGGTATCTCACATCTGGTTCCTCCGTTCAGTTCCTTCACGTATCGGTCTCGTGCTCGGCATGACAACATCTGATCTCGAAAAGGTTGTTTACTTCGCAGGATACATGATCAACAAGGTTCATGAAGGAGAAAAAGAACAGTTCCTCAAGGATCTCGATAGTGAATACAAGAGTAAGGTGAAGACAGCTCAAGATGACAAGACAAAGGAAGCTTTGAAAGAACTTGTCGTCAATGCTCGCAAGGAAATCGAGAGTCTCGTACCAGGTACAGTTATGGATGAGGCAACATATCACAAGTTTGCCATGAAGTATGGTTCACTTTTTGAAGCTACTATCGGTGCAGAAGCAGTCTATGATCTCTTGAAGAAAGTTGATCTCGACAAGCTCCAGAAAGAACTCACTGAAGCTCATGACAATGCTGGTTCAGCAGATCGTGAGAAGCTTTCAAAGCGTCTCTCACTCGTGAAGCAGATGATCAAAGCAAAGGTCCGTCCAGAATGGATGTTCCTCATTCGTATTCCAGTTATTCCACCAGGTCTCCGTCCTATGGTTGCCCTCGAAGGTGGTCGCTATGCGACATCAGACGTGAATGACCTCTATCGTCGTGTGATCAACCGCAACAATCGTCTTTTGAAATTGAAAGAAATCAATGCTCCAGAAGTTATTCTCCGCAATGAAAAGCGTATCCTCCAAGAAGCAGTTGATGCTCTTATCGATAACTCAATTCGTCACAGTTCATCAGCAGGTGCTGCTGCAGCTGCGGCTCAGAAGCGTGCGCTCAAGTCACTCTCAGATAGTTTGAAATCAAAGCGTGGTCTCTTCCGCCAAAACTTGCTCGGTAAGCGTGTGGACTATTCAGGCCGTTCAGTGATCGTGGTTGGTCCAGAACTCCGTCTTGATCAATGTGGTCTTCCAAAGCACATGGCTCTCGAACTATTCCGCCCATTCGTTATTGCAGGTCTTTTGAAGAGAGAACTCGCATACAATATCCGCGGTGCAAATCGTCTCATCGATGATGGTGCCAAGGAAGTCTGGGAAATTCTCGAAGAAGTTATCAAGGGTAAGTACGTTCTTTTGAACCGTGCTCCTACATTGCACCGTCTCGGTATTCAGGCCTTTCAGCCTATCCTTATCGAAGGTAATGCTATTCACGTTCACCCACTCGTCTGTACAGCCTTCAACGCTGACTTCGACGGTGACCAGATGGCCGTTCACGTTCCATTGTCAGAAGAAGCTCAGCTCGAAGCAAAGATGATCATGGCATCTGATAGAAATATCTTGAAGCCAGGTAACAATGATCCAACAGTTGCTGCAAAGCTTCTCGACATTGTGCTCGGATGTTTCTGGGTTACAAAGATGGTGGCTGGATCTCTCGGTGAAGGTAAAGCGTTCGAAACTCCTGATGCTGCGATTCTTGCACACAGTTTCAAGCATATTGATCTTCGTGCCAAGGTTCGCGTGCTCGCACCAGATACAAAGAAGTACGCTGCATTCAAGGGCAAAATCTTCGAAACAACAGTTGGCCGTATCCTCCTCAACAATGTTCTTCCAGAAGATTACGCATTCATCAATGCTGAAGTGGGTCGCAAGGGCATCTCTTCAATTATCGATGACATGATCACACTTCGTGGCGCAGAACATGTTGCTCCAATTTTGGACAGCATCAAGGCATTCGGATTCAAGTATGCAACATTTTCAGGTACAACATGGGGTATTGATGACATCATGATTCCAGAAGCAAAGCATGCCATTATCAAGGCTGCTAAGGTTCGTGCAGAAAATGTTACAAACCAGTTTGCTGACGGTTTGCTCACTGAAGAGGAACGTATCCGCAAGAATATTGAAATCTGGCAGCATGCCAAGAGTGAAGTTGAAAAGACTATTCCTGCATCTCTCGATAAGAATGGATCAGTCTATGACATGGTTAACTCTGGAGCCCGCGGTTCTCTCTCACAGATCACTATCATGGCAGGTATGAAGGGTCTCATTGCTTCGGTTTCAGGAGAAACTATTGAATTCCCAATTCTCTCATGTGCTAAGGAAGGTTTGACTCCAATTGAATACTTCATTACGACACACGGTTCACGTAAGGGTCTTACAGACACAGCGCTCAACACAGCGAAGGCCGGATACCTCACTCGTAAGTTGTTCGTCGTTGCTCAAGATGTCGTTGTCTCTGAAGAAGACTGCGGAACAAAGGATTCTATTACTATCAAGAAGCAAACAGCGTCAGGTCTCGCAATTCCACTTTCAAAGAACATTCGTGGTCGCGTGATCGCTGCAGATATCACTGATGCTTCAGGCAAGGTTCTCTTTGAGAAGGGTCATCTACTTTCAAAGTTGGATGCTGCAAAGGTAGAAGAAGTGGGAATCACTGCTGTCCAAGTTCGTTCACCACTCTCATGTAAAACAGTACGCGGTGTATGTTCAACATGTTACGGTCTCGACCTCGGTAAAAATGGCATGATTGCACTCGGTGAAGCTGTCGGTACTGTTGCTGCACAAGCTATCGGTGAACCAGGAACACAGCTTACAATGCGTACATTCCACGCCGGAGGAGCCGCTTCAGCTGGTGGAGACATTACTCAAGGTCTCCCTCGTGTTGAAGAAATCTTCGAAAAGCGTCGTCCAAAGAACCCAGCCGTTGTTGCTTCTGTTGACGGTGTTGTTACAGACGTCAAAGAAATGGGCAAGGAAAAACTTATCAAGGTTCTTCCTGAGCTCGAAGATAAGGGCAATAAAAAGGCAGCTGAAGTTGAATACACATTCGCATATCGCCGTACAGTCTTCGTCAAGATTGGTGATCGCGTGAAGAAGGGAGATCTTCTCACAGACGGTTCTGCTGATATTGAAGAAGTATTTGAATTTGGCGGTGAAGAGCGTGCCAAGGAATACGTTATCGGTGAAGTTGGAAAGATTTACGAACTCCAGGGTGAAACAGTTTCTCGTAAGCACATTGAGCTTATCGTGAAGCAAATGTTCAGTCGCCGTCGCGTCAAGGATGCAGGTGATACAAACCTCACTGAAGGAATGATTGTCGATGAGACACATCTTTCAGAAGAGAATAGTCTCGCCAAGGCAGCTGGAGGTTCTGCAGCAAAGGTTGAGAAGTTGGTGATGGGTATTACAGAAACATCTCTCTCACGTAAGAGTTTCTTGTCAGCCGCATCATTCCAGCACACCACTCGTGTCCTCATCTCAAATGCCGTTCGTGGTGCTGATGATGATCTCACCGGTCTTATGGAAAATGTTATCATCGGTCGTCTCGTTCCCGCTGGTTCTGGTTATCCAGGATCACCAAAGAAAGCGATGGTTGATGCACTCAGTGCAAATCGTCCAGCAGAAGAATAATAATTTTATAAGAAACAAAAAGGCCCCGTACAGGGGCTTTTTTGTCATACTGAGGGGGAATTGATGCGCATTTATTGAGACAGTAAGATAGGTCTGTTGTATAATTATACTGTTAATAATGTTGTTTGGTAATTAGTATTATATTTTATATGAACGATATAGCCTCATACTTAGTAGCAAATACATACTCAGCTTTTTCTCCATTGGCGAGTGCTGCAGCAACTTGTAAGGTAAATGGACAAGTAGTCCAATGTCCTGAGTGGTTAGATAATTTGGGTCCAGCATTTTTGGGTATTTTTGCTATTTTTTCGATACTTGGTCTTGTAGTTGCTGTTATCATGGTTGCTTCTATGTGGAAAGTTTTCAAGAAAGCAGGCAAGCCGGGTTGGGCTGCAATCATTCCCATTTATAATCTTATTGTAATGCTGGAAATTGCACGTAAACCAACGTGGTGGGTTTTTGGTATCTTTATTCCATTTGTGAACATGATTACTAGTATTATGGTTACCTATGAATTTGCAAAAGCATTTGGTAAGGATGTTGGATTCACTGTCGGGCTTATAGTATTACCATTTATCTTCTATCCAATGTTAGCGTTTGGAAAGTCGACGTATATATATGCAGAATCTTCGGCACCAGTAACACCTCCACCAGTAGTATAAATAGTAAGAGAAGCCCCGCTCAGGGGCTTTTTTTATGTGCTAAGATTATCCCTATGAAAAAACAAGCACTCGGTGTTGATATTGGCAATGTTATTATCAATCACCGTCTTTCTGATCCGCATGATACAACGCTTCATGAAGAGCGATATTCAACTATTCCTGCAAGTGAAGGCGTTTATGAAGCCTTGAATGAACTTAACCATTCTTTCAAAGGGGAAGTGTATCTCATATCAAAATGTACTGAATGGGCCGAAATAAAAATTATGAAATGGTTTGAAGATAATCATTTTTTTGAGAAGACTGGTATAGATACGAAGAACGTTTATTTTGTTCGTGAACGAAATGAGAAAGATGCAGTATGTCAGAAATTGGGAATTACTCATTTTATTGATGATCGTCTCGAAGTATTGAGTTATATGATTGAATCAACACCACATTTATTCTTATTCCAACCAGATCAGAAAGAAGTAGATGAATTCAAGGTTTTCTTGCCAAAAGTGTCCGTAGTTCGTGGATGGAAAGAGGTATTGACCTTGTTGAAATGATAGCTAATACAAACCAGTCTTGGTATTATTGTCTATATGTCAGAAGTTATCTTTGATGGCGATAATCAGGATGCTCCACGCAGAGGAGGAAGTGTTTTCTACGGCAGTTTTAAAAGAAGTAGCCAACCACCTGCAATGGTTTTGTGGTTGATGAGAAGGGGGGTAAAGTCAGAACAGATGGCAAATTTTATATTGCTGGGAATAGTGGTTGTTTTGATCATTGCTAGTATTTTTATATATCGTATGACTATTACAAGTCCAAATGAACAATCAAATAGCCAAAAGGGTTTTTTCCTAAAAGTACCACCATCTTCCCAATAGAATAATTACATATATGAAATATTTTTCTAGGTTTAAAAATAAATCCAAAGAAGGTGTCAAGGGATTTACCCTCATTGAACTATTGGTGGTGATTGCTATTGTTGGATTTCTTACAAGTATTGTCTTTGCTTCTCTTTCTGTTTCTCGACAGCGAGCTCAAGATGCTCAGATTATTGCATCTTTCAAACAATTACAAAATGCGTTGGAGTTGTATTACAGTCAATTTGGACAGTATCCTTTACAAAAAACTGTAGCAAACCCAGATGGTGTTGATATAAATGATTTGTCTATTTCCGCACTTAATGGACAGGGCCCTGCTTTTCGGAATGGACTTAATCCCTTGGTAACAAATAAATTCATTTCTCAAATAGTTGATTATCCTGGTTATCCAAATAATACAAAGTATTATTTTGAATACGAGACAGATCTCTTTAACAGACTTGGAACCTGGTGGAATGCCAATAATACATATGGATGCGGTGGGGTATCAACATTTTCAAAATTGTATGTGTTATATGTTGGTAGCCCTTCAGCGACTCTTAGTCTACCGCATGTTACTGAGATAGCACCTGATGGATCAGTCACTGATAGGTATAATTCTGATAGTATTTTTAGTTTTGGCCCTCCTTTTTATTACTATTGTGTAACAAGTCCATAGTTTCAATTGTGATATAATTTAACTATGGGTCTTTTGCATTTAAAAAGAAAAGGATTTACTCTCATTGAGCTTCTGGTGGTTATTTCTATTATTGGGTTGTTGAGTAGTGTTGTTTTGGCGGCATTAAGTACTGCAAAATCCAAAGCACGAGTTGCTGCAGGGTTGAATTTTGCTGATCATAATCACCACAAATTAGGTGTAGATGAATTTGTAGATTATCAGTTTGATAGTGCTTCGAACCCCGGATTAGATAGCTCTGGTAATAATTATAATTTGACTTTTTCTGGCTCGAGTATTTCAATTGATACTACAAATACCCCCAATGGTCACGGTTCTTCCTTAAAATCAACTGCGACAGCATATGCTTATACTCTTGCATCTTTTCCACAGGACTCACTTATGGGCACGGCGCAAAATGGTTTTACAATTACTTACTGGATTAATAATCAAGCAGTTTCTGGGCCCTCTCCTCAAGAGTTTGCTGTAAACTTCAACAGCGTTAATAGTTTTAGTTATCTGTCGTGTTTAGGTGGTAGGTTCTTGGGTAAAATCAGTAGTAATACAATCTTTGATATTCCAACTCCTGCATGTTCTGATATCAATACATGGCATAACATTACATGGGACTATAACAACACAACAAAAGCTAATACTTTATATGTTGATGGTGTAGCAATATCTGGACCAACCATAATTGATATCTCGAGTACTGTAAATAATATAACAGCTATAGCTGTAGCTTGTTCTTGGCCCAACTACTATGGTTCTATAGTTGGCAATCTCGATACTTTCAGGATATACAGAAGTACCTTAACTGCTTCTGAAGTTCAAAAACTTTACGCCGAAGGTCTCCCGACTCACACGATCGCTGTTAAATAGTACACAACAGATATAGTTGGCGATATCCTGCATTTCCCTCTATAATGCACCTATGAACCGCACCGCAGTTGAACAGATCAAAGAGCGCATTTCTATAGATGAGCTTATTGGCTCATATGTGAAGCTTGAAAAGGCCGGTAAGTCATTCAAGGCGAGATGCCCATTTCATAACGAGAAATCGCCATCATTTTTCGTATCACCAGATCGTGGAGGATACTATTGTTTTGGCTGCGGAGCAAAGGGTGATATTTTCTCATTCGTCGAACAATTCGAAGGTCTCGACTTTCGTGGTGCGCTCAAGATTCTCGCAGAGAAGGCTGGCGTCAAACTCGTCTTTGATCAGAAGGCAGATGGGGAGCGTGAGCGATTGTTCCAAATCATGGAAGACGCTACTCAATACTTTGAAGGGCAATTTTCCAAAAATACAGAAGCAACGGACTATGTGAAGCGTCGCGGTATCAAAGATGAGACTCGTGCAGAATTTCGTATTGGTTGGGCTCCTGAAGGATGGCAACATTTGATTGATCATTTACGTGCCAAGAAATATTCAGATATGTTAATTGAAAAAGCTGGTCTAGGAAAAAAGACTGAAGATGGAAAATTCTATGATCGTTTCCGAGGACGTGTTGTATTCCCAATCAATGATTCCAGTGGCCGTGTCGTCGCATTTTCTGGCCGTATTCTTAAAGATGATGGTAAGTCAGCAAAGTACTTGAATAGTCCTGATACTCCTTTGTACGACAAATCTCAAGTGCTCTATGGACTCGATAAGGCAAAGAGTGATATTCGTCGACTCGGATATTCTATATTCGTAGAAGGGCAGATGGACTTGGTTATGTCACATCAAGCAGGTATCAAGAATACTGTAGCATCTTCAGGAACTGCTCTAACTGATGAAGCATTCAGTGAGACAGGGGCCGTCAGTAATCTCGGTCTCGTTCGTCGTCTGTCACCAAATATTATTATCGCTTTTGATTCAGATACTGCAGGAAGAAAGGCTGCATTACGCGCAGCGGGTATAGCCCTCTCTATGGGTATGGACGTGAAGATTGCTGACCTTGTTGGTGGCAAAGATCCTGCCGATCTCGTCCTTAATAATCCTGAAGATTGGAAAACTGCACTTCGTACCGCAAAACCTATTATTGAATTTGAATTGAGTAATGTTATCAACGACACTCCAGATCACCGTAAAATCGCTCGGGCATTGCGCGACCGTGTCTTTCCATTCTTGGCGAGAATAGATAGTCAGATGGATAAAGATCATTTCGTCCAACTCATTGCCGACAAAGCAAATATCGGCAAAGACTCCATCTGGCAAGATCTTCGCGCTGTCGAAGAAAAAATAAAACAGGAGCGGGTCTCAAATTCGGGAAGTACTACGTCAGCCGTCTCCGCAGGCGAGAGTGATCTCTCGACTTCGACCGACGGGAGAACGAAGAGAGATGCACTGTCGCCGAGAGGAGACGGTGTCGCTGTCCCTTCCCGAATCGACCTCGTTGAAAGACGCATGTTCGGTCTTTTGATGTTAATGGAGAAAGAGCAAATACCAATTGCAGCCGACTATCGTGCTCGTATACAAAAAATATGTGACGGATCATATGCAGATAGATGTGCTCGTATAGATAGTATTTCAAGTGACATACTATTCGAGGCTGATGCCATGTTTGGATCAGATACAGATCGTTGGAATATCCACATGACAGAACTCATCACCAACTTTGAAACAGATCTCGTCAATCAAGAACTTATTGATTCTATGCAAGAATTGAAAATAGCTGAAAAAGCTGGTGATACTGCTCGAGTCTCTGAGTTAGCCAAGAAATGTCAGATATTATCTATTAAAAAGGCTGAAATAGGGAAGAAGAGATAAAAACTTGCGTCCTTTCCGTAAATACTTTACAATAACCCTTACGTTTAACCCTAATCACTCCTTATGAGTAAAAACAAAAAAGCGACCAATAAGGTTCGTAAAGCAGTCCGCCGTCCTGTGAAAAAGGCCAAGCCAGTTAAAAAGGCACCTGTGAAAGCAGGAAAGAAGCCTATTAAGGCAGGAAAGCAGTCGAAAGCTAATAAAGCGAGTGAGTTTGAAACCAAAGCAAATAAGCTTATCACCAAGGGTCGTGATCGTGGTTTCGTTACCTATGACGAGATTCTGAAGGAATTTCCACAAATTGAAAATGATATTATTTTCCTCGATGAATTGTATACCAAACTTACTACTGCCAATGTTGACGTGCTCGAAGGTGGAGGCTTGCTCGAAGTAGAAGATTTAACTCCAAAGAAACCGAGCCACTCATCTCGTGGATCTGATTCTGCGTATGACTCTATTCAGATGTACTTGAAAGAGATCGGTCAATATCCACTCATCAATGCTGGTCAAGAAAAAGATCTTGCCAAGCGTATTCTTGCAGGAGATATGGAAGCAAAAAATCTTCTTGCAAAAGCAAACCTTCGTCTCGTTGTTTCTATTGCCAAGAAATATGTTGGTCGCAGTCCCGATCTTACCTTGCTCGACCTCATTCAAGAAGGTAACCTCGGTCTCTTTCGCGCCGTCGATAAGTTCGATTGGACAAAAGGATTTAAATTTTCAACATACGCTACCTGGTGGATTCGTCAGGCCATCACTCGTGCCCTCGCTGACCAATCACGTACGATCCGTGTGCCTGTGCACATGGTGGAAACAATCGCAAAGTACAAACAAGTCGTTCGTCGTTTGACCAATGACCTCGGTCGTGAACCTCTTCCTGACGAGATTGCAACAGAGATGGGTATGGATGTCGACAAGATCTATCAGATCGAAAAGATCGAACAAGACGTTCTTTCACTCGAAAATCCTGTTGGTGACGATGATGATGGCAAGTCTACACTCGGTGATTTCATTGCTGATGACAAGATACTTTCACCAGAACAAGAATCATCACGTCGTATTCTCCGTGATCAAGTCAATCTCATTTTGAATGACCTTTCTGAAAAGGAACGTAAGATTCTCGAGATGCGCCATGGCTTGAATGATGGCATCACTCATACACTTGAAGAAGTAGGTAAAGAGTTCGGTGTTACTCGTGAACGTATTCGTCAGATTGAAGCGAAGGCTCACGAAAAGATTCGTCAGCATGACAATATAAATAGATTGAAGAATTATTAAAAGGGAAACCTACCTACGCATGTAGGACAGTTGGGTAAATAAAACACCGCCGGCCTCTTGCGAGACTGGCGGTTTGTTTGATGGTGTGAGCCATCAAGAATTCGAACCTTCCCGAGACAAGCTCGAGGTGCGGTCCGGGGTGAGGTCGTGGATCAGGTCCACAATTTGCGTGTAGAGGACCATGACCAGTCCATGGCAGTTTGACTGGATACGAACGCGTCCAGGGTGCGTTGATCTTTGCAACACGCCGACGATGATCCGCTCGTCACTTTGAACGATCTGAACTTCGATCACCTTTTCTTCAACGAACAGTTGGAGGCGATCGAGTTCACTCGCGATGCTCTCTTGACCAGTGAAGGAGAGCCACTTCGGGGCTTGGAAGCCATTTTTTTTGGTGCACATAATATGTAATTGGGAATGTTCAACTAACCGATGACAGTATTATATCACTTTTCTATATAAAGTCAATCTCTCGGGAAGAGCTTAATACGGCTCTAGAATACCTGCTATAATACTTTCATGACCGACCTATTCACCGAGCAATATACACGTCTAAATAAAGCACAAAAGGAAGCAGTGGATACTATCGAAGGTCCAGTGATGGTCATTGCTGGTCCAGGCACAGGTAAAACCACAATACTCACACTTCGTATTGCAAATATTTTGAAACGTACTGACACTCCTGCAAACGGTATTCTCGCTATTACGTACACTGACGCAGGAGTCAAAGCGATGCGTCATAAATTACAAAATGTAATTGGTGAGCGTGCACACGATGTGGGTATTTTTACATTTCACGGTTTTGCTCAGATGGTCATCAACCAACACCCCGATCATTTTGTGCAGATGAGTGATATGAAGCTGATGACTGATATTGAGCAAGAATCATTGGTCCGTGCGATTATTTCTGACCCACACTTCTCAGATGTTCGTCCTGCAGGAAAGCCTGATGCCTATATTATGGGCATCATGCGAAGTATTGATGATGCAAAACGCGAAGCACTGACACCTGATATGGTACGTGAACATGCTATCAACGAAATTACTCGTATCAAGAATGATGAAAGTTCTATTTCAAGTCGTGGTGCAACCAAAGGTCAACTCAAAGCTGATGCCAAAGATGCTATTGAAAAATGTGAACGAACAAAACTTTTTGCAGAAGTATATGAACTCTATGAGACCAAGAAACGTGAAGCAAATAAGATGGATTTCAATGATCTTATTTTCGAATTATTATTTGCATTACGTAATGATGAATTGTTGCTCCGACTCATTCAAGAACAATATCTGTACATACACGTTGATGAACATCAAGATACCAACGATGCTCAGAATTTTATTATTGGACTTATTGCTGAATTCTTTGAAACGCCAAACATTTTTATTGTCGGAGATGAGAAACAGGCTATTTACCGATTCCAAGGAGCGTCTGTTGAGAATTTCTTGAAACTACAAAAGCATTGGCCGATGATGAAACTCATATCACTCGATACTAACTATCGTTCACATACAGGTATTCTCGAAGCAAGTTTTGCGATGATAGAACATAACTATGAAGAAGGTGAACATCAGGATTTGCGTATTCGCTTGAAAGGAGGTCGAGCAAAAGAAAATAATGGATCAGCAAAGGCAGTCAGTATTGTGACCGGTGAAAATGTTTCAGCAAGTGAACTTCAACTTGTGCGTGAATTACAGACACTTTCCAAGAATGAACCTCATGCAAGTGTGGCGGTTATTGTACGTAGAAATCGTGATCTCGATCGTGTAATCCGCTTACTTGAGTCGCACGCTATTCCTGTCTCATCTGAACGAAGTATTGATATGTTTAGTCATCCCGTCGGTCGAACATTTTTTGATTTGATCGAATACATTGCTGATCCATCACGTGCTGACGCATTGGCAAAGACAGTAGTTTCTGGTATGTGGGGATTACCATTTGAAAAAAGCCTCGAATTGGTAAAAGCATTGAAAAGTGGTCAAGATACTGTTGAACGATTGCTTCCACAACTTCTCCATATTCGTAGAAAGATTTTGAATGACAGTGCGGTTGGTTTTCTTATTCATGCCGCACAAGAATCTGGTTTCATTTCTCTTATCTCAAAAGATCCTGCATATGTATATGTGTGGCGTGGCATCATTTCTCTTGCGGAATCAGTCGTGCGTGAAAGTGATATTCATGATCCGCTTGAACTCATCAAAGCTATGCTCGCATATCGAACGTCTGCAGAATCAAGAATCGTGAAAGTTACTGTTGGTGCACCTGATGTACCAATCAAAGCAATGACTGCACATGGAAGTAAAGGTCTTGAGTTTGATTATGTCTTTATTCCATATGCTACCGAAGAATCATGGGTCGGTAGACCTCGAGGATCATCATTTGTATTACCAAAGAAACAAACAACCGACAGTGATATTCGAGATGTGAGACGTTTGTTCTATGTAGCCCTCACTCGCGCGCGAAAACAGGTGACTGTCATCACTGCTCTCGAAGAATCTGATGGAAAAATACTCACACCACTACGCTTCATCGATGAATTGGCCGTTGAGCATATTGTTCGCAGTACTATTCCACGAATTGGCATTGAAGAAGTGTATAAAATTCACGATAATACTCTTGCTTCTGCTGATTCGTATAAAAAAAGTGAGGATGTAGCATTACACAATGTTATCAAACACGTACTTACAGAAAAAGGATTGTCAGTGACTGCACTCAGTCACTTTATGGAATGTCCAAATCGTTTTATATATAACAGTATATTGAAATTGCCACAGGCTCCTTCAGTTTCTGCGGAAAAGGGAACGGCAATGCATGAAGGTATATCGCGTGTTTGGAAATCAGAGTCTCGAACTGTGAAGGAAATTGAAACAATATTGAGTGCAACAATTACTGAATTTTTTGCGAAATCATTCTTGCCTATTTCTGAAAAGAAATCTGCACAAAAAGAATTACTCGAAACAGTGTCAGATGTTGCAAAAGAGCTGGAATCACATTTTGCTACACAAGGAACAGTGTTCACGGAATCCTGGGTTGAGCACGAATTTCTAGGAACACATGAAGGTCAATCAGTCCGTATTCCTATTCACGGCAAACTTGATGCACTCGTAGATACTGGTACGGAGGCTCGTGTGTTTGACTACAAGACAAAGCAAGCCATGTCAGTGAATGCGATCAAGGGTCTCACCAAATCAGATGACGGTAGTTATTTTCGTCAGTTGATTTTCTATAAGATGCTGGTTGGTGGTGATATTCGCTGGAGAGGCAGGAATGTTCTGCCTGCCTTGGTATTCGTATCACCGGATGATAAGGGTCGTTGTCCAATAGTGGCAATCGATATTGAAACTGCTGATATTACTCGCGTGCAAAGTGAAATACAATTACTTATCAAAAGTGTGTGGAGTGGAAAGATTCTTGAAGGAAGATGTTCTGATGAAAAATGTGAATGGTGTGGTATGCGAAATATCTAGTTTTGAATAGGATCGACTTAACAAAAAAACAATTCAGTGAAGAATCGTTTTTTTGTTAAATTCAAAGAAGGTAATTTGTTTACTGAGTAACAGAAGCCTTTCTTTCTGTAAGAATTGCTTCTATCAAACTTTTAACGAGTGGTGCAGGCATTGCTCCATTCATAGAGATAATTTTTTTGTCACCACTCAGTGTGAGTAGATCGGCACTCAAACGATATTGGAGTGTAGCACTTGAGATGAACTTTTCGACAAAAGCACCAGCTGGCTTACTGAGAACAAGGAAACTTGAAGGTGTACCATTAACCCCTGCATTTACACCATCAAGGAAGTTTGCATCAATAACATCTTTGAAGCGATTGTTTGCGATACAGTCGTTGAAAGCAACAGTGTCGAGACCAACATTTTTTGCAACTTTGAGAATCTCTTGTTTGTCTACTGTACTTGATCTTCCAGCACCATCGAGAGGGATAGATGCATACCATGCTTTTTCAAATTCCCAGAATTTTGCATTACCACCGAGTGATGCAGAACACTCGAGTGCTTCTGCTTGTTGTCCTGAGTTGGCATGAAGAACATTTCCATTTGCATCAGGTTTATCAAGTGGATAATGGCGATAGACCCATGCAACATCTCCCGTTGCTCCATATTTTGTTATAACGTCCTCCATTGTTGGGTTAAAGTTTTTGCAGTATGGGCATGATGGGTCCGAGAATTCAACAAATACAATAGCTGCTGCTGGATTGCCGAGAACATGTTCAGTAGTTTTGACCGGTGAAAGAGTGACAATGTTTTTATTTGTGGCAGCAGGTTCGGCAACAACTGGTTTTGGAATAGGTTGCTTTGCCCAGATGATGGCGATTGCAATGATGGCTGCAGCGATGATGATTGCACCAGGAAGATTTACGAGTGGATTGGTTGGTTTTGGTTCCATAGATATATATTAATGTATAGTGCTTGAATTATAGCATGAAGCGTGTCACCCCGACGAAGGTCGGGGTCCAGAAGTACAAACAGAATATAATGTTAGTAATTCTGGATACCGGCGGAGGCCGGTATGACTCAATTAGAGTGATATTGTTTCTTCAGTACATACAATCTCTTCACCCGTACTCATATTCTTGACTCTGAGTTTTCCAGTTTTTACTTCTTCATCGCCAATACAGATAATGCGCAGAATAGAACGCTTGTCAGCATTTTTTATTTGGTCACTAATCTTTTTGTTGGAGAGGTCCACTACCGTGCGAATCTTCTTTGATCGAAGAGTTTGTGCAAGGTCGAGAGCAAAAGGAGTGTTTTGCTCACCAATAATAATGAGGGCAATATCAGCTGATGGGGTTGAGCTTGGTACCGTATTGTATGTTTCCATGAGATCCCGAGCAATCACGTCACCGGTTCCAAAACCAACCGCAGACACTTTTCCATTACCGAAAAGGGAAAGGAGGTCATCATAACGACCACCACCGAAGACTGCGCGACGATTGATCGGGTTGAGATCAAATACTTCGAATACAACACCTGTGTAGTAGTCAAAACCACGCATAAGTGTCTGATCAAAGCGCACATTGGTAATACCAAGTTTTTCGAGACCATCAATAACTGATCGAATCTCAGCAAGTCCTACATGCTCCTCCTTTGTTTGAGGAAGATTTGAAGTGAAATCTTCGAAGTTCTTTGAGTTGAGAAGAGTCAAGAATGACTGTGCTTTATCACCAAGAAGTTCTGTTGCACCCATTTCGAATGCTTCAGGTTTGATTTTGTCTTTTTTGTCTATCAGTTTCGAAAGTTTGTGAGCTGCGTCCTCATTCAAGCCATACACATCACGTGTCACATAATTCATGACCTTGCGATTGTTGAGACGTACTTCAAAATCAGTATCCTTGAGACCATATGCTCGAGTGATATCGCATGCAATATTGATGGTTTCAATTTCAGCATTGATAGATTCGACGCCGAATATGTCGACATTCAATTGCCAGTGTTCACGGACACGTCCACGCTGAGGTTGTTCATAGCGGAATAAGTTCGGAATCGAATACCAACGAAGAGGAAAAACGAGTTCGCGTTTCTTGGCTGCTACCATACGCGCAAGAGTTGGGGTCATTTCGGGACGAAGTGTGACTTCACGATCTCCACGATCAGTGAATGTATATGTTTGTTCATTCACTATCTCTTCACCAGACTTTGCACGATAGAGTTCAGCTGGTTCGAGAACAGAAGCACCGTACTCTTCATAGCCATAGGTTTCGACAGTAGTACGCCAGATATCAAATATCTTTTTTTCAACAGCCATTTCTGTAGGAAAAAAATCACGCACGCCTTTGTAAGCGTCAGTAGAAAGTTTCTTGGGTTTGTGTAAGCTCATGTGATACATTGTAGCCAATATATGAATGGTAAACAAGAAAAGATGGTTAGTATCTACAAGAACATCGGTGAGACACCCCTTGAAGCATTGGAGCGTTTTCGTGCCACACGACCTGATTTGGAAGGTATTCCGATGACATATGCTGGTCGACTCGATCCTTTGGCGGAAGGGGAATTACTGATATTGATTGGTGAGGAATGTAAACAAAAAGAGAAATATCTTGGTTTAGACAAAGAATATGAAGTTGAAATAGTATGTGGCATTTCTACAGATACATATGATGCATTGGGACTAGTTACGGATGTTCGAGATGAGAGATTGGTACATGATTTGAATACTGTAGATTTTTCAAAGTATGTTGGACGATTTTTACAAGAATATCCGGCGTATTCATCGAAGACGGTTGATGGGATTCAACTTCACGAACGTGCTCGCAATAATGAGTTGCCAGATGAAATGCCAACAAAGGAAGTTGAAATATATTCTATTGTACAAGTCGGAAAAGCTTCAAACATTTTAAGTCTAGAATTGAAGCAACGTATTTTCAGTAATATTGCTTTGGTACATGGTGATTTCCGTCAGGAAGAAATTAAAAGAAGGTGGGAAGAGGTATTTTCAAGGTCTACCCTTGTCGAAAAAGGAGAGTCTTGGCCACGAATAACTATTCGAGTGAAATGTTCGAGCGGTACCTATATGCGTTCTTTGGTACATAGAATTGGTGCCGACTTGAAAGTTGGAGCTTTTGCTTTGAATATCAAGAGGACGAAGGTATATCTGCCTACATCGGGAATATAATTTTGAGCTGAAAGTTAGTAGTGGATATCCCACTTTCTTTATGGCGTTCAATAACGGTATAATTGATTCATTAACAATACATCGCTCCTTTTTATATTATGAAACACAAACACATACTGTATGGCCGCTTCACTCCCAGTAGTACACCTCCTCGAATTATAACCTGGTTACTCGAAAGAGGTTTTGTTAAGAAAGAATGGGAAGCGATACTCCTTCTTTTTGTCATAATTGTCGGATGTCTTATTCTTGCTATATACAATATTATGTTTATGCGTGAAATTTGGTCATTCTTGAATGTATAATTATTCATTATTTTTTTAATATTAATATAATATGAAGCACACATTACGTACCGGATTCACCCTCATCGAAATTATGGTTGTTATCTCGATTATTGCCTCACTTGCCTCAGTGATTTTGGTGGGAGTCAGAGCTGCTCAAGCAAGTGGTCGTGATTCTGCACGTCAATCAAGTGCTTTGCAAGTACGTAATGCACTCGCTTTGTATGCAACAGACCATGGCGGTGTACCATCAGGTGCTGGTGTAGCAGGTTGTAATGCTCAGACTATCGGTGGAACAACTTCATATGTATGTAAAGGTGATTTGGAATCAGGTGTTCTCAAACCTCTCGTAGATGGTGGATACATCTCTCATATTCCTGTCGACATGATCAATACCAATGGCCTTGAATATACCTACGTAACTGCACCAACAACAGGTGTAACCCCAGGAGCTAACGGTACAACTGTAGCAATCACACCAACAGCTGAATTCAACTATGTTAGTGAGTTCAAGTCTGCTGATCCGGTTACTGATCCTGTGATTGTTCCAACATATATTGGTGAAGAAAACACCGCATTGTATCCAAATGGAGGATATCCAATTGCGAATATTGTTATCCAACCAGGAATCACTGGTTTTACTGGACCTTCTACCATCTTGTCTGGTGTTTCTGGAACATGGACTGCAAGTGTTCGTAATCCAGCAGGGATTACACTGACATATTCGTATGATTGGGGAGATTCAACAAGTGATCTTCTTATATCATCAAGTACAAAGTTTGATGCCTATCATGCATATGCAGCTGCGGGTACTTACACTATTGTCGTGACTTTGACAGGGTCTAATTCTCAGATTTCAGCTTCAACGCAGACAGTTGTGACGGCGCCGGTTACACAATTACTTACTGTGAGTACGACAGGTTTACCTAGTTTCCCAGGTCCTGGAGCTTATTCATCACTTGGTGGTGGCGGAACTATTACGAGTTCGGTCGGTGGTATCAATTGTCAAAATAGTGGTTCTTTTGGATCCAAGTATCCTTGTTCGGCGACAATCTCAGGATCAGTTACTCTTACAGCATCAACATCATACGCTAGTCTCTTTGATGGATGGGCAGGTGACTGTGCTTCTTCCGGTACCAATCCTACGTGTGTTGTTGACATGAGTGTTCCACGAACAGTTGTTGCGTACTTTGCACCGAAGTGGTCTATATATGATTTTAGTCAGTATAATTCTGCTTCATGGAATTATGCTTTAAGCACTTGTTCGGACCCAAATTTTGGTGTAAGTAGTGGAGGTACGACGGGATGGCATTTACCTACACGAGCTGAGCTTCAGACTGGTCTGCAAGATGGCTCATTGGTACAACCAAAAATGTTATCAGCAACACAAACTGCACCGTATTGGACGAGTGAAGAATTTTCAGGAAGAAGTGGTTTTGCATGGGCATGTTCTAAATCGTGGTCTATGGGGGCAAATGGAGTACCGATGCTCTCAACCACTAGTTGTTCACCACAAATAGAAACATATGATAAATATAATTTGAGATATGCTCGATGTGTACGTTAAGAAACACATTTGTTGTACGGGTTTATATATAAAACCATATGATTCATGCTATAGATTACAAAAATAAAGGATTCACCCTCATCGAAATCATGGTCGTCATCTCGATCATCGCCTCACTTGCCTCAGTGATTTTGGTGGGAGTTAGAGCTGCTCAAGCAAGTGGTCGTGATTCTGTGCGAAATTCAAATGCGCTTCAGGTTCGTAATGCGTTGGCTTTATACGCAAATGATCATGGTGGTGTTCCAGCAGGTGCGCAAAATGTAGCAGGTTGTACTCCTCAAATCATCAGCGGAACAACTTCATTTGTATGTAGAGGTATTACAAATGCAAACGGTGTTCCTGATTTAGGTCTAGGTGTCCTCAAACCTCTCGTAGATGGTGGATACATCTCTCATATCCCTGTCGACATGATCAATACAAGTGGTCTTGAATACACCTACGTAACTGCACCTTCGACAGGTGTAACTCCGGGAGCTAATGATACTACTGTAGCAATCACCCCAACTGCTTCTTTTGATTATGTAAGTGAACTCAAGTCACTTAATCCGCTAGACAATCCTACAGTTATAACTATTCCGATCGGTGATGCAAATTATTCATCATATTCTGGTGATGGGTATCCAGGAGAAACGTTTGTTACGGCACCCACAATAAGCAGTTTCACTGGTCCAGGTACACTTACCACTGTTACTGGTGGTACATGGGTAGTAACTGTTTCAAACCCAAATGCTGATTCGCTCACGTATTCTATCGATTGGGGAGATACAACAACAGGTACACAAAATACTATTACAACTCCAGTCACATTCACTCATACATACAGTGCGGCGGGTACATATAATGTTACTGCGACAGTCACTGGAAATGGCGGATCAGCACAAACACAAACACTTGGTGTGACGGTGACAGTTGCAGACCCGGTACCAATGGTATTCAGTAGTTCTAGTGGCGGAATCATTCCTAATGGGAGGTACAATGTTTATCAATTAAATGTCAGCGGACTATCTGGTGTTGTATCAAATATGACTGTTGATGTTAAAATTAACGGAGGTATTAATGGAGATTTAGAAGCGATTTTATTTAGTCCAGATCAGGTCCAACAGGTGATATTCGGGGCATGGTCTTATCCTGCATCACTTAGACAGCGATTGTTTGGTGTAGATCATGGAGATGTTTTGAAAATGCTCGATAACATTGCAGGTTTTGATGTTACACTTGCGGATACAGCCCAAGTAAATATTCAAAATTCACCACTGATAAGTCCTGTTACGGGTACATATCATCCTGTAGATGACCTATCAATATTTAATGGAAAATCACCGAACGGAATATGGTTTTTATGGATTAGAGACTGGGCCAGTGGTGGTCCTGAAGGTAATTTGGAGAGCTGGAAGTTGCATATTACCACAACGGGGAATTGATAATTTTGATAGTCATTGATAGTTTATTTGGAGTATTATTTATCCAAATTAATTCCTGTTGGTTGTTTAGTTTTATAAAACCAAAATATCCTTTTAGATTTGTAATATTATATTAAATGTATTCACTAAGGTTTGTCTTGATTTAAACATCAAAAACCCGACAAAGTGTCGGGTTTTTGATTGATCTATATTATTTCAAATCTGTTCTTCGTGATTTTGCTCTGTCCAATTCCGTGAGGAATTTTCTACGCAAACGGACATTGATAGGGGTGATTTCGAGATACTCGTCATCACGCATGAGTTCGATACCACGTTCGATAGTAAGTTCGAATGGTGGGACAAGCATGAGAGCTTCATCCTTACCAGAAGAACGCATATTACTCATAGCCTTTGCTTTACATGGATTCACGTCGAGATCGTCACCCTTTGATGTGTCACCGATAACCATACCCTCATATACTTCAATAGCTGGACCAATATAGAGACGACCACGGTCTTGGAGATTCCAGAGTGAGAAACCAAATGTTCTACCAGATTCCATCGAGGTCATAGAACCACTTTCACGTTTCTCGATTTCGCCGGCGTATGGCTTGAATCCGACTACGCGACTCGACATGATACCTTCACCCTTGGTATCGATAGTAAATATATTTTTATATCCAAGAAGACCACGAGTTGGTATTTCGAAAACCATACGGACTTGGTTTCCGTGGGTGGTCATATTACTCATAATACCTTTGCGCTTACCGAGCTTTTCGATGATAACACCTGATGTTTCCTGAGGGGTATCGATAATAACTTCCTCGAATGGTTCATGCTTCACACCGTTCTCTTCACGAATGATAACTTTTGGTTGAGAAATCTGAACTTCATATCCTTCACGACGCATATTTTCCAAAAGAATAGCGATGTGAAGTTCTCCACGTCCGAAGACGGTGAAATATTCATTTGATGAAAAATCGACTTTGAGACCAACGTTTGTTTCAAGTTCCTTCTCGAGACGTTCGCGGATCTGACGACCAGTGACGAACGTACCTTCACGTCCTGCGAATGGTGAATTGTTAACGAGGAATTGGAGGGAAATAGTTGGTTCATCAACAGTAATAGCAGGAAGAGCGACTGTTGCTTCATTGTCAGCGATAGTTTCTCCGATATAGATATCAGGGATTCCTGCAACAGTCACAATATCTCCTGACTCTGCTTGTGGAATTTCAACACGCTTTTTACCTTCGAACGTAAAGAGTTTGGTGATTTTTCCGGTGAATGTCTTGCCATGAATATCTTTTACGAACACTTGCTGACCATCTTTGATTGTTCCTTCATAGACACGACAAATAGCGAGACGACCAAGGAAGTTGTCATAGCCGAGGTTGAATACTTGTGCAGTAAGAGGTGCTGTTGCACTTTTGTTTGCAGGGGTGACGTGCTCGATGATCATGTCGAGAAGAGGAGTGAGATCCTTCGGAGTTTCAGTGAGTGTTTTCATGGCAACTCCTTGGCGACCAATAGCATAAATAGTAGGAAAGTTGAGCTGTTCATCATTCGCACCAAGTTCCATGAAGAGTTCGAGGACTTCATCATGTGCACGAGCCGGGTTTGCAGCAGGCTTGTCGATCTTATTCAAAATGACGATTGGTTTGAGACCAAGTTCGAGAGATTTCTTGAGCACGAAACGAGTCTGAGGCATCGGACCTTCTTGTGCATCAACGACGAGAAGAACGGTATCGATTGAGCGAAGCACGCGTTCAACTTCTGAGCCGAAGTCCGCGTGACCCGGAGTATCCACAATGTTGATCTTGGTACCTTTGTAGTTGATCGATGTATTCTTTGCGTAAATAGTAATACCACGTTCTTGTTCGAGAGCGTTTGAGTCCATGGATCCTTCATCACCATGCCCGCATTGGGTCATGATAGCGTCGGTGAGTGTGGTCTTGCCGTGGTCCACGTGTGCGATGATGGCGATGTTTCGAATATCCATAGAATAGCTTTAATTGGGGCTTTTAATTGATAAAACCTGAATATATGAATGTATATAAGGAACGTTAAGATTACATTACATGAGGCATTTTGTCAAAGTCTGTAGCCACAGGGGTGGCACATACTCATTTTCCTCAGAAGTTTAGAGACATGTACATTACACCGCGTACCCCAATGTTTACAAACTTCTGAGGAAAATGAGTATGTGCCACCCCTGTGGCTGTGAGCTTCCTACATTTTCAGTAATGTAATCTTACTAGGAATAAAGAAAGCCCCGCCGATATGGTGGTCGGTGGGGCTATTGTTCTAAGGATCGAGAAGCGATCAGGTCGCCATGCGAGCGGGGACTTTTGCGTCCGCGCCGGCTGGGATATTGACGGTCGCGGTGCGCGCCTTGTCGTGTCCTTCAGCTGGAGCCAGGCGAGTCGGGTGAGCGGGTTTGCTGCCACCTTCGATCTCGGTGATGTATTTTCCAGCTTCTGAATTGGGATTACAAAGCTGACCGCGAATTGAGATACGTTCTGCAGTGGTCAGATTCATTGTCCGCATCAGAGCCAGGGCCTTGCTACGGAGTGAATTCATGAACGGTGCCGAATTGAACCGGCCGAGCTCCTTGTATTCTGCTTCGCAGGATTCAAGGACTTTGAGACCATTCTCGTCGAAATTATCCCAACGTTCGTTGAAGATCTTTTCGTCGAGGTCGTCAGGACGCGGTTCACCACGCTTGATACGCCCGAGGCGATTTTGGTTGGCAATCGCACGGGTGCAGGTGATGTGGAAAAAGCGAGCTTCAGGGTCTTGTTCCAAAATCTTCCCCTTTTGGGGGAATGTGCGACCAAATCCAGAAAGTGTGATTTGACGGACATGTCCGTCCTCGGCTTCGATAGCCGATTTCCGAATGTCCAGATAATACAGCAGCGCCTCATAGACAAGGTCATTGCTCAGCAATTTGCCGATTTTCCGGAGATGCTCGACGCTGTCGAAGGCTTCTTTGAAAGGTGACTGGTTCAGAGGATCGCGATGAAATTTGATGATGTCATCAGATATGTCCGCGTAGACAAATCCATGCACGTAGATTGATGCCTTTTGCAGGAGCCTGAGCGCCGTAGTTTTGCCACAGTTCGGTCCACCGCCGACACTGATCCATTTGGGTTTTTTCATTCAGCTTTTTATGGTTGCTTTGTTTGTTTTTTTGAAACAGCAATTCCCGAATTCATGAAATGAATCCTATAAGTTGGAAGGAACAGCTAATGGGAGATACTATCATATATAGTTACAAAGGTAAAGTCAGTATTTGTCAACAGTGATATGAATAAGTATTGATTTACTTGATCGTTGAGTTCGATGCAAATACGCAAATGTATGCGAATGACGCGAATAAGCTCATGGGCATTTAGAATACGGTGCGATGCATTCGCGTCATTCGCATACATTTGCGTATTTGCATCGCTTCACTGTAAACTATTCCCATGCCTTACATCATTGCAGGTCTAGGAAACCCTGGACAAGAATACGAGAATACTCGTCATAATACGGGACGCATCATCCTCGATGCACTTCGGGAAGAATATAGTAAAGAGACATTTGCATTTAGCAAGAAATCAAATGCTCTTGTTGCTGTTGCAAAAATTGGTAAAGAAAAGGTAACTCTGATTTCTCCTGAGACATTTATGAACAATTCAGGCAAATCTATCGCTACACTAGTAAAGAGTGTCAAAGCAGCTGAGAAGCTTGTTGTTATCTATGATGATTTCAATTTACCACTCGGACGTATCAGAATTTCATTCAATAGAAGCTCAGGTGGACACAATGGTGTTGAATCAATTATTAAAGCAGTCAAAACTGAAGCCTTTTTACGTATTCGCGTAGGTACTGCCGCTGAAACAGCAAAAGGACTAGCAAAGGTACCTCATGGGGAAGAGAAAATAGAAAAATTTATTCTCGGTCCCTTCAAGGATGATGAAATAAAGGCCCTCAAGAAAGTTTCAAAGACTATCATTGAGGCGATTGCTGTATTGATCAAAGAAGGAAAAGAAAAGGCGATGAGTGTTTATAATGCAGGGTAGGCAATCAATAGTGAGCTTGCATCTCGGGAGTTGTTGATAATTGTCCACAGCACTTCCACACCATAGACGCATTTGTTTTGATATACTTACATTACTATTCGAATTTTATCAGAATTCACTATCTCCATGCATAAAAAAATACAGGAACATTCAGTGAGGATCATTATGATAGTGTTCGTGATCATCATTCTCATAGGAGTTATTACATACATTGTTCTACACAGTAATTCTCCACGTCCTGTACGAACAACTGTATCTGCTTCTGCCA
>CAIMDG010000001.1 GCA_903839725.1 uncultured bacterium | reverse complement strand
CTATAGCTACGAGTTACAAGATATACAGAAATGGCACACTCGCTACTACAACAACTTCTATTTCATATACTGATACCGGATTGACAGTGTCAACAAATTACACCTATACAGTAGCAGCATCGAATGCAGCTGGAGATTCTGTTGCGAGTGCAGCTGCGTCGGCTACGTCATCTCATTCATGTGCCCCTGTTGCTCCAGTAATTGTTGCTACAACTGATACTATTTGTGGAGGCAGAGTTATTATTTCATGGTCAGCTGTTCCTACAGCAACGAGTTATAAGATATACAGAAACGGTAGTATTGTTTCAACAGTAAGTTCACTTGTATTTACAGATATTGGCCTGTCAGGATCGACTCAGTATGCCTATACCGTAATAGCTTCGAATGCCTCAGGTGATTCTTCGACAAGTACTCAGCAATTCGCGACTTCATCAGAACTATGTCTTCCTCCAGCAAACTTTGCGGCTATAATGGGAGCATGTAGTACTAACAGTGTGAGATTGTCATGGAGTGCAGTGACAGGAGCAATTGGGTATAAAGTCTTCACTGATTATGGTACCGGTACGTATACGAAATTAGCTGAAACACCAGATCTCTCATACACATTCACTGGTGCATCATATGCCACAGAATATTCTTACAAAGTATTCGCATATTATGCTTCGGGCGACTCCCCAACATTCTCGACCGCAGCAGCTACTGGACCTATAATTTGTACCCCAACAATTAAGTTCTCGGCATACGGATATCAATCATCAGGGTCAAAATCATCAACGACTAATACATTGATGTATGATGGTACTCAACTTTTCTGGACATCAACTGACGCACAATCATGTACAGGAAATGGAGATGGTACCAATCTCTTCGGTATATGGGGTTCAAATGCTTCATATGATCCTTCGATAGCAACAACTAGTGTTGTTAGTACAACACAACTTGGAATACCGGTAAAATGGCCAGGTACCGGACCAAGAACTCCTTTACTTGGAGCAACAATGTTCTCATTGTCATGTGTAAATTCAATGGGTACCTTTGGAGACAATGTAAGTTTGTCTATGTATCCGACAAGGGTTGGTGTACCAACAGGGGCAATTACATTTATTCCTGTTCGTGACACCTACAATAACCCAATAGTTAGTTATGGTAATGGTAAAGTCTACGGATCAATATATTATGGTTGTAACCGAAATGAAAATGAGTTGAATAGTCTTTATAAAAATAAGTTTAATTCATTCAAAAGATCAACAGATGGTATTACGTGGACAGCAGTTGGCTTGAATGGAATGAATATGGAAGCAGTGTTGCCGGATGGAACAATTCCAAACATATGGTCTGGTGGACAAAATAATACACCTGGTTGGATGGGGGGGTGCTCAATACAAGTTGGAATGTCACCTAACAGATAGTACCGGTAATGTTGATAGAGGTTACTCAACCATCTACATAGCTCCACGCGCCGATAATGCATCTGATCTTTGGCAGAATCTCGCTTGGTACCCATGGGTAGGTGAAGGTCAAACTGCTCCTGCGGTGATCCTCTATTCATCTTCTTCTCCTGCATTGGGATTGCAGACCAACAAAACAGTGTACTATCAATGTTCAGCTGATTCTGCCTCAGGAACCTTCGAACAAAGTTCTAGTTTGGGGGCTGCGTACACAGGCACCGCACCAATCGCTCCTTCTGATTTGGGAAGATGGGGACCATTTGTTGTCACCCCTGGTACAACGTTTAGCTTCAAAGTTACTTGTAAGAGTCCAAAGGGATTGATTACAACAGCTACTCTGAATATTTAATACCTAATAAACCATAATGAAACATTCACAAAAAGGTTCTGTCAAAGTATGGCTTATCGTTACGGGTATTATTATGGTAGTAATTGGTGGATATGTATTATCGGTGCAAAATAAAAAAGTGGTTGCAGTTCAACCAAAGTCGGTCGCAACAGAGACCAAGATTTTGAATTGTGGAGCATATGTTACGCCAACTGTTATAGCAAATACTCTCGGACTTACGGGTCGTGTTGTAGTCACTACTGAAACTAAGGTTGCCACAAGTTGTCGTATTTCCTGGATTGTCCCCCCAGTGAATCCTTTGGTTAAATCGATTACAAAGGGAAGTGCTCTATTCGTTCTTAGTTCAACTGTAGATACAAATGCAATGCTTACTGCACTTTGCAAGAATAAGTTTATTTCTGAAGGCGCGTCTTGTTATACTGACAAAACCCCAACGTCAAATAATGGTATTACTTTCAAGAAAAATAATGTTCTTATTCAAATTACACAAACTTCTGCTCAGGCAGTTACTTACCAGCAGTTGAGTACACTCGCTCAAACTATTGCGTCAAAGTTGTAACCTTCATAGCAACAGTAGCTCTGCTGATCAAAACAAAAACCCCTTGAAGGGGTTTTTGTGTGGCTAGAATGTAGTGAAAATTATTTCTTTTCTCCACCATATGCCAATGCCATTTTTTGTTCCTTTGGATCGAAGAGAGTGATCTTGAAATCGTAGGTCTTTCCAAGTTCGAGCGCCTTGCGGAGCTTTTCTTCTGAGCCAAATTCTGAAACGTGAACAAGTCCAGCAACACCTTCTTCGATAGAAGCGAGTGCACCGTGCTTGTTGAATTTGATGATAACACCAGAAACTGCTTGGTCTTTCTTGTACTTCTTTGAAGCTTCAGTCCATGGGTTTGACTTCATTTGCTTCAATGAGAGGGAAATCTTGCCTTCCTTGATTTCGATAATCTTGGCCTTGATCTTCTGGCCAACCTTCACGAAGTTACGAGGATCATCGACGAGACCCCAATCGATCTCTGAGATGTGTACGAGACCTTCGAGTCCTTCTTCGAGTTTGACGAAGACACCGAAGTCGACGACGCCAGTAACAGTACCTTCAACGGTATCACCCATTTCATACTTACTAACGATCTTCTCCTTTTCTTTTGTTTCTTGACCCTTTTCTGAGAAGATAAGCTTACCTTCTTTTGGATCTGCAGTGATGATAGATACAGCGAGGCGTGTTCCTACGAGCTTCTTGAGCTCATCGAGGATCTTGTCCTTGTCACCATCGCCAACGCGAGGGTAGTGCTCAGCCTTGAGCTGAGAAGCAGGCAAGAATCCGACGATACCTTGCCATTCAATGAGAAGTCCACCCTTGTTTGCTTCTTTGACGAGCAATTCAAGAGTTTTCTTTTCTTTGATAGCTGATTCAGCTTCACTCCAGATGAGTGCCTGACGAGCTTCCTTGAGTGACAATTCATAGTAACCTTCCTTATGAGCATTGTCGACGATCTTGGCAGCAACAACGTCGCCCACGTTGATCTTCTTGATCACATCGCGTGCGGTGATGAATTCACGGCCATAGATAATACCAGTACCGAATGGTGCAAGGTCAATGAAGACTGATGACTTTTCGATAGCGATAACGGGGCCTTCTACGAGATCTCCGATCATCGGAGGATTCTTCATAGTAGCGCTCAATTTGCCCATAACACTGGCTTTCTGTTCGTCAGTGAGGGTCATTTCATCCTTCATCTTTGCAACAGTTGCTGCATCTGACTTGGGAGCTTTCTTCGCGACAGCGTCGGTCTTGACCTCGGCTTCTTTTGTACCAACTAAACTATCCTTAATTTTCTTTAACATTATGTATTCCGCCGGCTGGCGGAGCGCCCTGCTTTTTAATTATTAATGTGTCAGTTTTGTTCCGAATGAACTAGACATGACTTAGTTGCAGGTTAACGCACGACTTCTAATTTCTAGCCTGGAACAGCTGAGTACTTTGTTTAATGAGTATTCGGGCTGTTAGGTAGTTAATGTACCCGATTATTGTCATTTTGTCGAGGAAGATGTAGGCTTACTAACAAATAGTTGAATCTTATGTGCGTAAATAACCCAAACCTGCCGGCTGATAGTTCGCTTCCAAGCATCAAGTCTTGGATGCAACAATTCAGGGAAACATCACCAAAAACAAACCTGAGCAAGGTATGGAAACGTTTCAGGCGACTTCGTCTGCATCGTTCGTGATACTACGACTCAATGCAATCCCGCCAGACTCCGGTCTGGTGGGATGTTTTTTATTACCATCCTACAGAGTTTGTTTCAGGGTAAGGGAAGGTGGCAGGGGTGCCGTACTCATTTTCTGTAGAAGTTTAGAGACATGTACATTACACAGCGTACCCCAATGTTTACAAACTTCTACAGAAAATGAGTACGGCACCCCTGCCACCTTCCTGAATCACGTTGAAACAAACTCTATTATTTGCTATTCTATCTCCATGATAATCAATTACCTTGGCGGAGAATTCGTAAAGATTCAGTTTGGCGATACTATTCTTGCTTTCAATCCTATTTCGAAAGATTCAAGTCTCAAACCTTCCAAGTTTGGTGCAGATATTGTTCTCTCAAGTATCAACCATCCTGACTTCAATGGTGTTGATCAGGTAACATTTGGTGACAAGAAACCATTTGCAATTAGTGGACCAGGTGAGTACGAGGTCAAAGGTGTATTCATCAAAGGATTTGCGTCTGAGTCCGGCTATGATTCTGAGAAACGTATCAATACCATATATTCAGTTACGCTCGAAGGTATGAACATTTGTTTTTTGGGCGCCTTGAATCAAACTGAACTCCCGAAAGATGCCGATGAAGGTATTGATGGTGTGGATATCCTTTTTGTTCCAGTTGGAGGTGAAGGTGTCTTGAATGTGTCACAGGCCTATAAACTTGCTGTTTCAATTGGACCAAAGATTATTATCCCTATTCACTATGGAGATATTGGTAGCAAGGACGCCCTCAAAGCTTTCTTGAAGGAAGCTGGTGAGAATCCAAAGCCAGAAACAAAGTTCACACTCAAAAAGAAGGATTTGGAAGGGAAGAATGCTGATGTGATGGTGTTAGAAAAAGAGTAGATTTTTGTCATGCCGACGAAGGTCGGCATCCAGAGTCATATAAAGTAATTATCTCGTGTAAGGTTGATGAATATTAGTCATGCAACCAAAGTATATGCTTCTGGATACCGGCCTTCGCCGGTATGACATAAGAGACTTGTAACAAATTGTCTGACATTGTAAACTATAGATACTTATGACTATCCAAGCATACATACAACAACTTCGTGCAAAGCCCGAACATGTTCGACGTCGTATCGCTTTCTGGTCCTCATTTGGTTTTACTGCAGTTATATTTGCTTTCTGGCTTGCTTCATTCACGACTTCGATTGTCTCATCTCCAGATTCTGTGTCACTTACAAAGATAAACACCCCAGGTCAATCTCTCGTTGCGGGTGTTGGAGGTTTGTTTGTTGATATTAAAGATATGATATTTGGTACCAGAAAGGTGAGATATGCAGAGGTGGAAGTATCCCCAGGGAATTAATTCATTCATTACTTTTAAAACAGTGGCTTAGCCACTGTTTTTGTTTTTATAGATTGAATAATTCACAACGTCAAGGTGTATTCGCGCTCATTTTTTGCTATAATTATAAGACAATTTTTCAATAAAAAACCTTATTTATTATGGCCAAAAAATCAGATAATACACCAGAAAATACAGAGTTGACGGAACGAGCTGAGGGGACAGGTACAGGGATCGTCGCGCGAAATATCAGCACCGAAATGCGTGAGTCATTTCTTGACTATGCCATGTCGGTTATCACTGATCGTGCACTTCCTGATGTTCGTGATGGTTTGAAGCCGGTGCACCGTCGTATTCTATTTGCGATGCAAGAAAAGGGTCTCACATTCCAGGCAAAATTTCGTAAGTCTGCAGTGGTAGTGGGAGATGTGCTCGGAGGATTCCATCCACACGGTGATGTTGCGGTGTATGATTCCATGGTCAAAATGGCGCAAGATTTTACGATGCGTTACCCACTCATTCAAGGTCAAGGAAACTTCGGTACTGTCGATGGTGACTCACCTGCTGCTATGCGTTATACCGAAGCAAAGATGTCTCGTGTGGCCGCAGAACTTCTCCGTGATATCGATAAGAACACTGTTGATTTTCACCCGAACTACGACGGTACACGCAAAGAACCTTCAGTGCTTCCTACTGCTGTCCCAAACCTACTTTTGAATGGCACACTCGGTATTGCTGTCGGTATGGCGACCAACATCGCTCCTCATAACCTCGGTGAGGTTGTCGATGCGACGATGCACTTGATCGATAACAAAGATGCCACAACAGAAGATTTGTTCCAGTTCGTCAAAGGCCCCGATTTCCCAACTGGCGCTATTTTGTATGGTGAAAAAGACATTCAACATGCCTATGCAACTGGTCGTGGTGGTATGGTTGTTCGTGGTGAAGCTGAGATTATTGAAGATAAGAAGGGTCAGTATCAGATCATCATTAGTTCGATTCCATATCGCGTGAATAAGTCAGAACTTATCATTCGCATGGCCGATCTTGTCCGTGAAAAGATCATCGAAGGTGTCAAAGGTCTTCGTGATGAATCAGACAAAGAGATGCGCATTGTGCTCGATTTGAAACAAGGTTCATATCCAGAGAAGGTCCTTAACTTGCTCTACAAACATACTCAGCTCGAAGAAAGTTTCCATATGAATACGGTGGCTCTTGTTCGTGGTGTACCACAAACATTGTCACTCAAATCTATTCTCGAAGAATTTATTATTCACCGTATTGAAGTTATCCGCCGTCGTACCCAGTTTGACCTCGATAAAGCCGAAGAACGCGAGCATATATTGCTCGGTTTGAAGAAGGCCCTTGATCACATTGACGCCATTATTACGTTGATTCGTGCATCCAAGGACGGTACCGAAGCTCACGCTGGCCTCATGAAGAAGTTCAAGTTCACTGATCGTCAAGCAGCAGCTATTCTCGAAATGAAACTTGTTCGTTTGGCTGGCCTCGAACGCAAGAAAGTGCTCGATGAGTTAGCTCAGGTCCAGGCACTTATTGAGGAATTGAAGGGTATTCTTGGCAGTGAAAAGAAAGTCCGCGCCATGATCAAGACTGAACTCACCGATATTAAAGCACGATATGGTGATGAGCGCCGCACCAAGATCGTCAAACATGGTGTCAAAGAGTTCAATCCTGAAGATCTCATCGCTGATGAAGAGTCGGTTTTGGTTCTCACCAAGGGTGGCTATATCAAGCGCACCAATCCTGATGAATACCGCAAACAGAAGCGCGGTGGTGTTGGAGTAGTTGACCTTGATACCAAAGAAGAGGATTTTATCTCACACCTCATTTTTGCTACAACTCACAACGATATCCTATTCTTCACTGACAAGGGTAAAGCCTATCAGATCAAGATGTACGATATTCCTGAAGGTAAACGTGCAACTCGTGGCAAGTCTGTGATGAATTTCCTTTCACTTGCAGAAGGTGAACGTATCACCTCTATTTTGCCGATGCCAAAGGACAAGAAAGCCGCAGACAATCTTTCGTTGGTGATGGTTACCAAGGGCGGTACTGGCAAGAAGTCTTCTGCTTCACATTTCAAGGATGTTCGTCGTTCTGGCTTGATTGCTATTACTCTCGATGACGGTGACGAACTCATGTCAGCCTCATTTGTTTCCAAGAATGATGAGATCATGATTGCTACCAAGGAAGGTCAGTCTATTCACTTCGAGGAAGGTGATGTTCGTGAAATGGGCAGAAATGCCGCCGGCGTCCGTGTAGTCAAACTCGGCAAAGGTGATGAAGTTATATCCGCTGACGTTGTTTCCAAGTCTGCAAAGAATCCCGCATTGTTCGTTATGGGTGCAAATGGCTATGGTAAAAAGACTGACCTTTCTGAGTATAAGATTCAAAATCGTGGAGGGTCAGGTATATTGACGATGAATGTAACTGCAAAGACTGGTCCACTGATGGCTGCAAAGGTAGTGACTGATGACGATGAAGAGATTGTAGCTATGTCAAAGAAGAGTCAGGTTATCCGTGTTGATATCAAAGAAATTCCTACTCTCAGTCGTGCTACCCAAGGTGTTCGTGTCATGAAACTCCGCGAAGGGGATTCACTGGCGAGTTTGATTTGTTTGTAAAAATTTTCATACATATAAAAAGACCCTCGCATAAGAAGTTCCGTGTGAGGGTCTTTTCATGTAAGGGTCGTAAAGTTCCATTTTATGATGGACGAGTATTATTTTGATGGTGTTTGATGTAACAGAGATCATAAGCTGCCGCGACTAAAGTAACCGCTGCCAGCTTTCTGAGAATCATTTCACCGTCACCATTTAATAGCCAATCCTTCGACGGCTCAAGAGATCGGATTGCGGTCTTCATAGGGCCTTTTAATGGGTAGGTAGGAGCTTCTTCAGGATGAGGTGCTGCACATAAAATTTTCTGAAGTTTATCTCCTTGAAATTTTTGCAGGAAATCACATGCAGCGCAGGCGAAGTATCCGTGAAAAGAGGATGCATCCCTTCCACTTTTACGACATATTTCATCAAACCGGCCCCTGCTCAGTAAAGGGTTATTTGACGTGCTTTGAAGGAACTGCCGCGCCACATTCAGTGTGTATTCGCGATCTTTCAATGTGCTCATATTATTCCTTTCAGAATTACCTCAACCATCATTGGATGCGTACCATGAACATGGTGCATAATACCCGAGCAGAGTATTTAAAGGTTCACCCATTTAACGAGTGATACAATTATATAATCATAGAATGTATTATATGTCAATATTTATTGTTGTATCAGTAAGTTTGATTTGTTTGTAAGTTTGTCCCCATATTCTAGCCATATATTTCGTTGACTCTGGTATAATATACTCATGTTCTCAGACCCCGCATCGAATCTTGCAAGATTTGGCCTCGAAGATGGCCAGAAAGTAGTTGACCTAGGAGCTGGATCAGGATTCTATACCTTAGAAGCCGCAAAGCGTGTTGGTGCTAGTGGTCGTGTATATGCCGTTGATGTACAGAAAGATCTACTCGAACGTCTCCGTTCAATGGGTGCCCATCAAGGATTACATAATATTGAGATTGTATGGGGTAATGTCGAGAAGATTGGTGGTACAAAACTCCGTGAATCTATCGCTGATCGTATTATTGCTTCAAATATCTTATTTCAAATAGAAAAACCTGATGAATTTGCTTTGGAAGTAAAACGTCTTTTGAAACCAGGAGGTAAGTTGCTTGTCATTGATTGGACAGAGATCAGTGTTCTTGGACCAAAGAATTTTTTTCCATCAATAAAGGCACAAACTTTATTTGAGAAGTCAGGATTCAAATTGGATACTACATTTAATGCCGGTGATCATCATTATGGGTTGGTTTTTATAAAACAATAATATGAATATAAGTAAATTCCAATTAATAACACTTGTCATTTTCGTAGTTGCTATTATTGCTGGCGTTATTGCTTTTGCTATGTACAAGGGTGCTGCACATCCCAACAAACTTCCACCTATTACAATTTGGGGAACATTTCCTTCAGATACATTCAATAAATATGTTGTTCAAATTAATGGCACATTGAGTGATCCGTTGGTTATTAAGTATGTCGAAGAAAAACCATCGAATTTCTCGCAAGATTTCATATCAGCATTAGCACGAGGAACTGGACCTGACGCTATTCTCATTTCTGCAGACAGAATGTTGCCTCATGAAGATAAGATTATGCCAATCTCATACCAAACTATATCTCAACGCACATTTGTCGACACATACATACAAGAAGCCAATATTTACCTATCCACAAAGGGCGTTTGGGCCATTCCATTCACTGTCGATCCACTCGTTATGTATTGGAATCGCGACGTATTTGACGCTGCAGGTGTTGCAACCTATCCTCGTTTTTGGGATGAGTTTACTGCTCTCAATAAAAAATTAACGATTAAGGACCAAAATGGAACAATTCGTAAATCAGCAGTTGCGCTCGGAGATTTCAACAATGTTACTAATGCTCGAGAAATATTCGCTTCATTATTGATGCAAGTAGGAAATCCTATTACTCAGGCAGATAGTCGAGGGGTTATTCAAAGTACTTTGAATGCTGATGACAAGACAAGTCCAGTACCGGCAATCCAATTTTTCTCACAATTTGTTGATCCATCCAATGTCAATTATTCTTGGAATCGCAGTATGGCAGATTCGAAGAAAGCATTCTTAGCAGGAACAGTAGCAACCTATTTTGGATTTGCATCTGAATTAAAAAATATTCGCGAAAAGAATCCAAATTTGAATTTTGATGTCGCTTCTTTGCCACAAGCACGTTCTGGTGGAGTGAAGGCAACATATGGTCAACTACTCGGATTTTCACTTGTGCGATCTTCACCGAATGTAAGTTCTGCACTCAAAGCTGTTACAATTCTTACTGATCCTCAGTATATGAAAAAGCTCGCTCAAACATTGTATGCAGCAAGTCCTCGACGTGATGTGCTAGCTCAAGGGTCGTCAGATCAGTATCTCTCAATATTCAATCAGTCAGCTTTGATTTCGAAGACGTGGTTAGATATAGATCCTTCACGATCAGAACAGTTGTTCGGTGATATGATTAATTCGTTTACAAGTGGCGGAAAGACTATATTCCAAACGATTAAGGATACAAAGTCTCAATATGATATTATGCTACGTAAGACATTTTAATTTATGAAACACTACACACAAGCATTGTTGCAGCATTCATCTATGAGGTTCGTGGTATATGTCCTGCTCGCTGTAGTTGCTGGTATCGCTCTCAATACGTCGTTTGTGTCAGCTCAAGACAATCCAACTGAACCCGGTTATAAACTCGCCGTCTGTGATGGTCCAGCTCTTCCTGCGGGGACAGCTGACGATGGTAACTATGTTGTCTGTAATTTTCAAACACTCATTGGATTGGTTCAGCACCTTATTACAGCAATGATAACTGTCGGTGTATTTGTGGCCATCGCTGGTTTTATGTGGATGGGCTACTTATTCATTTCTGGTACACAAGAAAATCGCAAGAAAGCATACGATATTTTTCCAAAGATATTTTGGGGATTTATTATCATGTTGTCAGCGTGGTTCATTGTCTATCAGCTCCTGAGTTGGTTGGGTTCAAATGAAGGATTCAAAACATTACTAAATAATTAAATATTGAATACATATGAATATACATAAAAAAATGAATGCTTCACTTCTCAAGATATGCACAATGGCATCTTTTGTAATAAGTATTCCAAGTGTATATGTGTACGCTGAAGGTTTGCAAAATCCTCTTGCTGTTGATTCTATTTCTGGACTCATCCAGAAGTTTGTTGAGATATTTAGTTATTTTGTTATTATTCTCGCAGTACTCGCATTTATCTGGGTTGGTTTCCAATTTGTCCTTGCTCAAGGGAAGCCAGATCGCTTGAAAGAGCTCAAGACCTGGCTTGCATATATTATGATTGGTGTTGCGATAGTGGTTGGTGCGCAAATCATGATCAATATTATTATAAATACATTAGCCGCAACCGGAGTGGTCAATCAAGATACACTTAATGCGATTCAGGGTGGGGATGTGAGGTAATTAACAATTAATATATTACATATGAAAAAAAGTATTTACACAGGAGCATTCATCACGTCTAGTATCCCGACATTTGCTTTTGCATCAAGCCAAACACTGAGTGATCTTGCAGTTAGTATTGCTGGATATTTGAATCAAGCCCTCTTCATACTTATGGGTGTTGCATTGGTTATCTTTGTCTGGAATATCATTAAATATTTTGTGAAGGAGAATGATCATAAGGAAGCTGCACCGTACGTAATGTACAGTATCATAGGTTTTTTCGTCATATTGTCAGTGTGGGGTATTGTTAACATCTTAAAAAATACCTTCTTCGGTGAAGGTGATACGACAGCACCTTCATGGTCAAGTTTTAGTGAAATATTACCATCGAGTGGGGGAAGTGGATACAATACTGCTGACTAAGCGTAATCCACAGTATAAGTTCGTTGCATTTCGTTTTGGTGATATAATAGTAGGGTAATAATTAGTCTGATTAATAATTTATTTATATATGAAAAAATTTATAGCAGTGCTCACAACCCTCGCGCCTTCGTTTGCTTTAGCTCAAACTGCAGGTCAAATTACTGACGCTGATACACTCGTAGCAAAATTGGTTGGTATTGGTAATACCCTTACTCAACTTCTCGTTGCTTTTGCGGTTATCTGGATTATATACAACGTCGTTCGTTATATCGTCAAGGCTGACAGTGATGATCGTAAGCCTATTGGCAATGCTATCCTCTGGGGTATCGTTGGTTTGTTCGTTATCCTCTCGATCTGGGGTCTCGTAAATATCTTGAGAAATACATTTACAACAACTGATAGTATCGACAAGACAGAAATTCCACAAATTCCTGACCTATCAACAGTTGATAATGCGGGAACATCGAACTAATAATAAAAATGTCTGGTCTTATTCCTATAGTGCATGCAGCTGATTCTGAAGCATTTGGTGCTGCTATTGATCCAGTAATTCAGAATGTCATCAATCCTATCATTGGAGTACTATTCGGAGTTGCTGTACTGGTATTTGTTTTCGGTGCATTCCAGTTGATACGAGGTGATTCTGATTCTGAGACACGTTCAAACGGCAAGAAGGCAATGATTGGAGGTATTATCGGTCTATTCATTATGGTCTCTGCTTGGGGATTCATCCGACTCATCTCAAATACCGTAGGTAGTCTCTAGTTCACACACAATTTCAGACATGAATTAAACCCCGCAACGTTAGACGTCGCGGGGTTTGTGCATTCATGGGGCTTAACTGCCGAGGTGCCTCATCAGCAACCAGATGGCAATCGAAACCACATTTGCTGCACCGAGAATTGCGAGCGTCGCTTTCAAGCGCTCCTTGTTTGCGATTGATTTCGCTTCAAGGCACACCGTAGCTTCGCTCACCAGACATTTGAATGTTTTCATTTACTTTTTTCCTCCTTTCCCCTTGCGTTTGGTTGCGGCTTCAAGGAGAGCCGTTGTGGTGTCGCCGCCGCCGAATATGAATATGGGTTCACCGCCGACCTCACTGACGGTCTGACCTGACATGTATAGGATCATGTTTGGATCAAGCTTTTCCAATACTGTGGCAGGGAACGCCCCTGTCAGAGTCTTGATGCCATCAGCCACGGCGCCGAATGTTGTTCCTGCACGACGAACTTTCTTCGTCGTGTCGTCCTGATCAATTTCGGTGAACATGAGGCATTTGATTTCAGTCGCGCGATCTTTTTCAAAATCTGACGCAACCCCATCACCCCCATACATATTCGCGATGAATTTTTGTAGGGCTCCATCTTTACCGATCCCCGCGAAGAGAACATCTTCGCTTTTGTCTCTGCACCAGTGAATTGTTTCCTGTGCAGTGTTACTATCGAAGTCCTCAATAATCCGTTCCTCGTCCATGAGTGCCAAATGGCACAACCGGTCGAGCATCGGAGAAAGATTGAACTTGTAGTGGAGTTTGCAGCCCGTTTGTTGATTGTTGCCAGCACTATTCTGGCAAATAATCTTCAGAGGGCTATTGCTTTTCAGCTTATCAATAATGATGACTGCTGTCGTATTGAACCCGATGAAGGGTTGGACCCAAGGCAACTTGCCTTGCCATGCCGCACGAAAGGCATAGAGTCCTTTTGGACTGCCGTCAGCACCAATGGTCTTTCCATCAGCACGTTTACTTCTGCCGACGGATGCACGTCCTGGTTTGTTCTCAACGAACCACCAGGAATACCATGGGGTATACCACATGATATATGCCCAGGTTACGATCGAGAGGTCAATGATGACCAAGCTCGTCCAGAATCCACTCAAGGATTTCAGGAAGGGGATTTCCCCTATCAGGACAAAATAGACAAAAGCGCAAAGCGCCACGCCTATCACCTGCACCAGGACAGATAACGCTGTCCACCCGTCCGGCTTGCGCCAGTTCATCAATGTTCTCCGCGGCCAAGTTATGGCTGCTTGGAGGAGTTCGAGCATTTTCATACTGTATCCTTTCAGTTAGTGACTTCCCTTACAGGAAAGTCACGGGTTTCTTGTTGTTTAAATTGTCAGAGAACGCTCATCCAATCGGATGTGTCCTTGGATATAATAATAGCATATTTCATATGTAAAGTCAAGGTATGCAAGGCCTACCCTTGTTTTGCTTTTTATATAATAAATAAGCCATTTTAGGAGTTTCAAGGGTAGGCCTTGTTTTGGAAATAAAAACCGCCCCTACCAAGTATTGCTACAAGGTGGGGGCGGGCGATTCTAACAGTGATCAATCATGATCGCGGATCAACTTGATGTGGAGCGCCATGGCCTTCCCATTCTTGGGGGTGAGCCACAGTTGCCACACCGGCGTTTTGCCAGCTTGGCGGTCACGCGCTTTCACTGCTTCCGGATATTGAAGTCCAGCCACATATGCGTGGCAGAACTCGTCAATCCCTTCGAGCGCGTTCAAGGAGCGCATCTCCTTGACCTCGTAATGGCAGCCATAGGGGGTGTCCAACACCGCCGTCTGACCGTCTTCGAGGTAAACCGTCTTGCTGACCTCGCCGTTCACGACCTCGGGGCGGGGCACAACAACGAGGAGCGAGCAGTCAACCTTCGGCCAGGGCTTCCAGCTGGGAATGCGAAGAACCTTCTCCGCACTACCCGTCTGTTCGTCCTTGTCCTTATCGATAGCGTCGTTATTCACGGCGCCACGACCAACCACCTTTTCCGACTTTTTATCGCCGTAGTAGTAGTTGTAGGTCTGGTTGTTGTTCTGCACACCGATCACCGATCCCGTATTGCCGTTGCCGACGCTGATCGCCCCGCTTACACTGATGGGGCTTTTGTCGTCGGTGGTCTTCACAACCTGAACGCTGGTATTGCCGTTCGTGTTGTTGACCGTGATCACGTTGGTCGTGATGCCCGTCGTCGCGTTAGCCACCGTGGCCTTCGCAACCGGGGTCGCCGACTTCTTCGTGCTGCAAGCCCACCAAATGCCGGCACTGATGAGTGCCGCAATGATGAGACCCCAGATCAGCCAGTCGACCCACGTCATCTTCTTTTCATCGGACGGGGGCGTCTTGGCCGGAGCACTCGTATCCGCCGGGGGTGCCGGAGGAGTCGGAGGCGTCGGGGGCAGGGGAGCCGGGGGCGGGGTCGGCATGACCACTTTCACCACCACCTCGATCGGCTCGACCTTGACGGTCGTGGTCGTATTCGCGGCGGGGGTGTTGTGGTTTTTCACGGGTGCGGGAGCCGGGGCCGGAGCGGGTTTTTGGGCCGCCGTCGGAGCCGGTGCTTTGGGAGCCGGAGCCGGCGTATTCGCGCCGGTCGCCTTCTTGCCCGCATTCGCATTTGCATCCGTGTCATTCGCCGCCAACTTCTCGGCAGGAATGGTCACGGGCGCAGGAGCCGGAGGGAGGTTTTGAATCGTCGGGACCTTGAGGGCCGCCACCGTATTCTCAGCACGTTTGATAGCGCGAATTTCTTCGCACTTCACGTGCATCCGCGTGATGAGGTTTTCAACCTTCTCGCGGATCTCCTTCACTTCCTCCACCGACGGCATCTTCTTGTCTGCCGTCAACGCATGGAACGCGAACACCAACTCTTCGGACTCCACCCAGAATTCCGTGTTACCGGAATCTTGTAGCTCCTTCAGGCGATTTTTCATCGTCTTGCCCATCCGGTTCTTCAGGTCCCAGTAGGTCACCGGGAACTTGTAAACCTTCGTGGCGGGAGCAGGAGTCGGAGCGGGGGAGCCAGAGGCCGGAGCCGGGGTCGGGGCGGGTTTTTCATCCGCCTTTTTGTCGGCCTTTTCGGTCGCCGTCGGAGCGGACGTATCCGCCGGGGGCAACTTGGGAGCATCAGCGGGAGCGGGAGAAGTCGCCTTCTTCCACTTCGCCACGTCCTTGCCGGTCACCGCGAATTCCCGTGCAGCCATTGCGCTTTCTTCCGCGGCACAGGTGCCGAGGGCGATTACGTTGGCCACATAGGTGATACCCGCTTCTGCCCGGGGGGGTGTGTTCCAGACAAGGTCGGTGAAAAGATTCACCGACATCTCGGCCCCCGGGACGGGGATCGGGATAGTCTTGGTCTGAGTCACCTGGACCGCCGGCTTGGTGTCTTCTTTGGCCATCACCACGATGGTGAAGCTGGCAGCATCAGGGCATTTCACTTTGAGCTTGTTGCTCAGTATCGGAGTTGGTTTTTTCACTAGCTTGGTCTTTCTCATTTCGGCCACACTCGGTGCGACCACGGGATTTGAACCGTTTTTGTTTTTTGATTAGCTTGAGCTACGCACCAGAGAGGCGCGAGTTCAACGGTATTTATTTTTCAAGGTCCTTTCGAATTGAACCCTAACTTTTCGTACCTGTGTCAATTATAGCATGAATGACTGGTCATTGTCAATAGTAGTATGTATGAGTATGAATATAGCCGAGATAGTGAGGTTTTGAGCCGTTCTCTGGAAGTTTGTGTATCTCATATATTATGTGTTACTAAAAAACCTTGTGGTATACTCAATTTATGGAAAAACAAATACATACAATCGAGGGTGCGCATCATCTAGTGAGTCCAACAGCAAAACTTGTAGCGTATATGCGTGCAAAGAGTGATATACCATATTCTGCTCAGATTTCTGAGTTGACCGAGTCCGACACGGTGACCAAAGAAATTTTTGGTTCTGAGATGATTGAATGGTGGATGGGAGCGATGCTCGAACTTAGGTATAAGTCACTTTCAGAATTGGTGCAGCGAGAGGCTTTGAACAAAGGTGTAACCAATATACTCGAATTGGCCGCTGGTATTTTGCCACGGGGAATTATAATGACAGAGGATAAGAATATTCATTATATTGAGACCGATTTGCCAGATATGCTCGCTGAAAAGAAATTGTTGGTACAAGAATTGCAGGTGGATATGAATAATAGGCACCTCGATTTTCACTCATTGAATGTTCTGGATGGCCCCGAGGTTGAGAAGATAGTCGGAACATTTCCTGATGGTCCAGTGTGTATAATCAATGAAGGATTGTTTCAGTATCTTACGGTTGCAGAAAAAGAAATTGCTGCAAAGAATATGTATTCTGTTTTAAAAGAAAAAGGAGGTGTGTGGATCACTCCAGATTTGGCGAATTCAAGCAGGATACGAGATATTGTAATCGCATACCCAGAAATGGGGGCTGTTGTACAGAAAATCAATAGTCTCACCCAAAGAGATTTCAGATCAAATAGTATTGGTTCTTCAGAGGAAGTAGAAAATTTCTTCAAAAGACTCGGTTTTGAAATTGTGGAATATAGTCAAAAAGATCTTGTGAGCGAACTTTCTGTGCTCAAAGATTCGTCTAAGATTGATCCTCAAAAAAAGAAAATGATAGACGGTTTGATTGATTCATCTAAGGTGTGGGTTTTGAGAGCAATATAATTAAAATGTGTGCGGGGGAGAGGACTTGGCCTCGCCTCTCACTCGGCTACCCGCCTCGTTCGGGCTGGCCACCGGCTCGCTATTGCGTCGTGCTCGACGCAATATAGCTCCGCCGTTCAAGTCCTGAACGTCTTGCTTCGCAAGACTAGTGGTTATTTGCAGTTTGTGCGGGGGAGAGGACTTGAACCTCCAAGGATTACTCCGCGTGCTCCTAAGGCACGTGCGTCTACCAATTTCGCCACCCCCGCAAGTAAGTTAAAAGTGCAAAGTCAAAAGTTCAAAATTACACACACAATGAGTATAACTTGTAACTTTCAACTTTGCACTTGTAACTCTAGTGCGCCCAGTAGGGATCGAACCTACGACCTTATCCTTAAGAGGGATCTGCTCTACCAGCTGAGCTATGGGCGCGCGTTTCTAACGTCTAGCAATGTACCAGACTTTTGTGATTTTAACAATATGTGTATTGTTATATTTATAAAGTTGCGATGCAAATACGCAAATGCATGCGAATGACGCGAATAAACACACCAGCGTCTAGAATTGGGTGCGACGTATTCGCATCATTCGCATGTATTTGCGTATTTGCATCGCTGTTTCTTGCAAGAATTATCAGAATGTGTAATACTCTTATTTATGGTAAATCGAATGCGCGCGACTAAGTCGCACCGAAATAACAGACGCTCACACCACGCTCTTGATGCGATGCGTACTTCGAAGTGCCAGCAATGTGGCGCGGCTCACCGTAGTCACGCTGTATGTATGAATTGCGGAACCTACAATGGTCGCAAAATCCTTGATATTACTGCAAAGGCAGTAAAGGCTGTGAAGAAAACAGCAAAATAGTTGTCAGTTTTTAATTCGCAATATCTAGAAGGTGATACTTTTGGAAATTGGTGCTTGGAAATTGGAAATTAACTTTAGTTCTTAACTCAAACGTTCTTTAACTACATTATGGCAAATAGACACTTATCTCGTTCCGTCGTCCTTCAATCTCTTTTTGAATGGGATTTTCGTGGCGAGCATAGTGATGCAGAAGTGTCTGCTATCGTGGTTCGTAATGCCAAAGAGTTTGCTCCAGGACTTGGTGATGTTTCATTCATAGAAACGTTACTCAAGGGTATTTTGGCTAAGCGCGAAGACATTGATCAGATCATCGTCAAAGCTGCACCAGAATGGCCTCTCGACAAAATTTCTCCTGTTGACCGCAACGTTCTCCGTCTCGGTCTCTATGAATTGCTTTTTGCTGATCGTGCCGAAGTTCCTGCAAAAGTTGCTATCAATGAATCAATCGAACTTGCGAAAACATTTGGCGGAGATACGTCAGGTCGCTTCGTAAACGGTGTGCTCGGTGCAGTCTACAAGGAGCTCGGTGAGCCAGGCAAAGACGCTGTTCCTGCCAAGAAAAAGAAAGTTGATGTTCCCTATGAACAAATGCTCATTCAGCATCTCGGTGGAGCAGTTGTATATGCATACAATGGTGAAGAGATACTTCTCGCTTTTGTGCATGACGTTTTTGGTCACTGGACTCTTTCCAAGGGAAAAATTCCTGAAGGAGTAGAGCCAGAGCAAGGTACTGTGAATAAGGTTAAAGAGGAGATTGGTCTGGACGTGAAGATTAAAGCTGATCTTGGACAGAATGAATATATTGCCAACGACCCAGAACTCGGTAAGATTCGCAAACAGGTTCACTATTATATGGCTGAAGCAAAGTTTGGGGATCTCACACTCGCTGATAAGCCTGGTCTCGATGATGCGAAGTGGTTCAAGCTTGGAGATATTCTCGAACTCAATTTTTACAATGATATTTTGCCGATTGTAACAAAGGCGGTGACGATATTACATGAAGAGAAGAAATAGTGTGTCATGCCGTCGAAGGACGGCATCCAGAGTCACTTAAAGTAATTTAAAATATGTGCTTCTGGATACCGGCCTTCGCCGGTATGACAAACAAAGAAAACTTACGATAGAATAATAACCATCATGAAAATAGATTTTGAATCAATGGCAGAACATATCGGTGTCAGCTTCAATGACATCTCACTTTTGCGTATGGCATGCACACATCGTTCATATTTGAATGAGAATCGTGGTTCTGGAATGGAACATAATGAACGTCTCGAATTCCTCGGAGATGCAGTGCTCGAATTGGTAGTTACCAGTTTTCTATTCCGCAAATACCCCAAGAAAGCAGAAGGTGAACTTACCGCCTTTCGTTCAGCTATTGTAAATGCGGTGAGTCTCGCACGAGTTGCAGAACGCATGAATCTAAATGAGTACATGCTCTTTTCGAAAGGTGAAGCAAAGGACGTTGGACGTGCACGTTCAGTTCTTCTCGCCAATGCCGTCGAAGCGGTCATCGGTGCTGTGTACATGGATCAAGGGTATAGTATTGCAGCGAATTTTATTTCAGAGCACATACTGAATGTGATTGATATCGAAGAAATCGTTAAGAAGAAACTATGGTTGGATGCCAAGAGTCGTTTCCAAGAGAAGGCTCAGGAAAAGGTTGGTGTGACTCCAAGTTATAAGACCTTGAAGGAAGTGGGCCCTGATCATGACAAACAGTTCACGCTCGGCGTATTTCTGGGTGATGTACAGGTTGCAACTGGTAGTGGTCCTTCGAAGCAAGAAGCAGAGCAAAAAGCTGCTGAGAAGGCGCTTGAAGTCAAAAAGTGGTAGGGTAGTACGACAAGGCCTACCCTTGTTGTTTGAAACCCGAAATCCTGAATTCTCTTTCTGCTGAAATGAGGATTCAGGATTTCGGGTTTTATTGCTATAATATCCCCATGTATTTGAAGAGCCTCGAGCTTACCGGTTTCAAATCGTTCGCCAAGAAAGCGACGCTTCATTTTAATTCACCGATTACGGGCATCGTTGGTCCGAATGGTTCTGGAAAGTCCAACACCGCAGAAGCATTTCGTTTTGTGCTCGGAGAACAATCCATCAAGTCACTTCGTGGAAAGCGTGGTGAAGATATGATCTGGAATGGTGGCGGTGACGCATCGACTGGTAGCAGTCGAGCAAACCGTGCATCAGCAAAACTGGTATTCGACAATACTCGTCGTATTTTTGCAGGAATTGATTTTGATGAAGTGACACTCGAGCGTGTCGTGCATCGCGACAATACAAATGAATATCTCTTGAATGGAACTGCCGTGCGCTTGAAAGACATTACTGAACTTCTCGCAACAGCTCATATTGGCGCAACTGGTCATCACATCATTTCCCAAGGTGAAGCAGATCGTATTTTGTCAGCATCTATTCGTGAGCGTCGCGAAATGATCGAAGATGCACTCGGTCTCAAAATATATCAATGGAAAAAGCTGGAGAGTATTCGTAAGCTCGAGAAGACTGAAGAAAACATGGAACGCGTCGCATCACTTCGACGTGAGATCGCTCCGCATATTCGTTTCTTGAAGAAACAAGTTGAGAAGATCGAAAAGGCTGAAGAACTACGTCGTGAACTTACTACACTGTACAAGCAGTATTTTGCTCGTGAAGAATGGTATGTGCAGACCAATAAAGAAACATATAGCCATGAATTAACGGGACCCAAAAAAGAATTGGCTGAACTGGATCATCTCCTCATTCAAGCAAAAGAAATACTGACTGCGTCAAAGAATAAAGATAAGAAGAGTGATGAAGTTATTGCGCTTGAACACAAGTTGGCAACAGCACGTTCAGAAAAAGATACCATCATGCGCGAACTCGGTCGTCTCGAAGGTGAGATTTCTGCAAACAAGCGTACTATCGAAAAAGAAAAAGAGAAACAAAAGAAGGATGAATTTAAAACAGTCTATTTGAAAGATGTTGAGGAAGTTATCAGTAGTATTGAATCATTCAAGTCTATTGAGGATGCCAAGAAATTGTTCAGTGAAGTTGTGGCTACTCTAAAGAGTTTTGTGACACGACATCGCTCTATCACTGACTCCGCCCTGATCGCTGAGTCTGAACATGAAATTCATGCTCTTGAGAGTCAACGTCATGGTCTTGAATCAAAACTCAAACAGATATCTGAAACAGAATCTCATATATCTCGTGAGTACAATGAACTCAAGCAAGCTATTGAAAAAGAAAAAGATACAAATCGTGATGCAGAAAAAGAAGTATTTCGTGTTATTGCACGACAAAATGAAGTGCGTCACGTCATCTCTGACCTCAGTGCAAAACTAGATATTGTTATTCGTGATGAAGAATTGCTTAAGAGGGAATTGGGTGAAGCAGGAATTACCCTCGGTCGTGATGCAGTAACGTATGAAAAGATGAGTGGGCATGTCGAGACTGAGCCTCGAGCAGCTCAAGAAGATCGTCGTCATCAGATTGAAAAGATAAAGATTCGCCTTGAAGATTCTGGAGGTTTGGGTGGGTCTGAAGTTATGAAAGAATTTAGAGAGACAGAAGAACGTGACACATTCTTGGCACGTGAACTTGAAGATTTGGAAAAAGCAAAAACCGAGCTCAAGCAACTTATCGCTGATCTTGATGTTCGTATTGATGTTGAATTCAAGACTGGTATTTTGAAGATTAATACGGAATTCAAAAAATTCTTTGCACTTATGTTTGGTGGAGGAACTGCCGAACTTACTGTAGTTAGAGAGGTAAAGCGTAAAAAGAAGTCTGATCTCGAGGATCTTGGTGATGCATTGTCAGGAGAATTCGATGCCAATACGCGAATGGGCGCGAATGACGCAAATGAATCACAAGAACAAACCCCTGAAGGGCTCGACGTGAATGTAAGTCTTCCTCGTAAAAAAGTAAAAGGATTGATGATGCTATCTGGTGGCGAACGTGCACTTACCTCTATCGCACTTCTTTTTGCAATTTCTCAAGTCAATCCACCACCATTTATTATTCTCGATGAAACTGATGCGGCACTCGATGAAGCAAACTCAAAGAAGTATGGTGACATGATCGAAAGTTTGGCTGCTCATTCTCAGCTCATCCTCATTACTCACAATCGCGAAACGATGTCACGTGCCGGAGTCCTCTATGGTGTGACAATGGGATCTGATGGTGCGTCAAAGCTACTTTCTATTCAATTTGATGAAGCGGTAAGAGTAGCGAAATAATACTATGGATTCAGAAAAAATATATAAACAAGAGCTGATAAACTTAACGGGGATTGATACTTCTGAAGTTGTATCACTTTTGAAAAATTATAATGAACAATTTGGCATGGGTAAAACATTGGCACGTATAATTCTATCTTCATTGAAATCTCAGCAAAATGAAGAATCTCATACATCTAATTCAGATACAGAAACAAGTGCTACGAATGATCAAGCGGCTGAGCAGTTGCTGACGTTTAGTGATATGAAAACACAATCGAGCGCATTACTCGATACTATTGGTTTAGAATTTCAACCAATAGATGCAAATTGGGTGCTCGTAGGAAGTGGGGAAGATCACACAGGTTCAGAAATGAGATTAAATCTCAAAGATGGTCCACGATTTGTTGCGTACTTGAAAGCACTTGACCCTGAGACAATTACGGAAAGTCAGAAGGAAGGATTAAGGGAAATTATAGTAGTGCTTACCAACCAATTTAATAGTTATGATTTGGATGATTCTAATGATGATCGTTTATTAGAATTTATGGGTAGTGTTTCTACGATAATTGATGAATATAAGAGACTATTTCACTTTAATGAAGGTACAGAGGTATTGCCAGAAGCTGTTACGATACTCGAGACATATCTTTCGTATGCGAGAAAAGGGTATTTACGTGAATATCGTAAAGTTGAAGCACTTCAATTACATAGACCTTTTACTGGGAAAGGCTTTATCTTACGATGGCACACCGATGCAACCCCTGGATATCTGAGAGAAAAGTGGGATTTGGTCATTGATACATTGAAGACTGTTTTTGACAATCCAAAAGCTCGTGAGTTATATGACATTGCCAGAAATAATGCTTTACAAGCTCTCGAATCAGCTATTCAAGAAGTTTCAGCGTTGCCTGATACAAATAATAACAAACAGAAATTTCTATCAATTTTACAGGGGACCCAATCGAGATTGTCAGAGTTTTAGTCTTGTATAGATTTGACAGTCGCAGTTATAAATGAAAAACGGATGAAATATCATCCGTTCAATAGTGTGATTGGTATCACGTAGCCAAAACATGTTTGATTGGTAAGTTGAAAATTGAGTGTGAGGTCGATCGTATCGCTCGTTGTTCAGCACGAAGTGCTTTGAGTATTCTTTTTCTCACTGCGATTCTTTGTGGGTTTAATTTACCAGCAGCCCAGAATATTTTTACTAATGGTGTTTTCATATGATGTTGTCTTGTAATACGATATCACATTATCCTTTTCATTTCTAACATTTAACTGTAAACTTATTCCATGGATCATCTTTCAAAACAACAACTTATCCTTCTTGCACTCCTTGTTTCTTTTGTCACATCACTTGCAACAGGTATTTTTACTGTCTCTCTCATGAGTCAGGCTCCGCAGGGGGTCGTACAAACGATCAATCAAGTTATTGAAAAAACTATTCAAGTTGCCGGTTCACCATCAGCAAATTTTGGTACAGTTGCCATCAAATTTGAGGATCAGATTGCGAATGCTGTTGGTTCTGTTTCTTCAAGTGTTATTCCATTGGCTCAAAAATTTAGTCCTAATACAACCATTGGTCTAGGCCTCACTGTTACAAAAAATGGAACACTTATGACTGATGCCTCATTACTATTGAAGATTGGAGATGAAGTACTCGGAACTATGCCTGATGGAACCCAAATTATGTTCGCTGTCATCTCAAGACAACCGCAAAATGGTGTTATTTTCTTGAGACCTGAAACTTCAAATCCTGCGCTATTTTCATTTCTTCCAATCACATTTAGTTCGGACGTGAAGCTTGGGCAAACAATTTTGTCACTTTCGATGAATCCTGTTCAAACAGTGTCACAAGGTATTGTTACTCTGTCTATAATTCCTGCAACTTCAACTCCAGTAAGCGCACTCTCTGCTACTATCGGAACAAACATAGAAAAGAACAAGGTTATTCCTGGTAGCCCACTATTTGATCCAAGTGGGGAAGTTGTCGGTATGTATCTTTCGCTCGGATCATCAACAGGTGATGCTCAATTCTATCCAGTAACTATACTGAAGGCTGCTGTACCAGCAGATATTTAATTGAGAGAGTATGTCATTTGCTAGTAATTACAAACAGTAAAAGTAGTCCCTACAACATTGCCCGACGAAACAATTCCCAGCGGGATTTCGTCTTTTAATACTATGCTTCAGGCACTTATATACGTTCGTCACCGATGTTTCGTCGGGCAATGTTGTAGGGTCTACTTCTGTGAATTGACTATATGTATATTTAGTATTATGATATTTTTATGCCTCCACTCAGCAAACTAACCACAAAATCCCGAGAAGCCTTGAAAAGAGCCCATGAACTCGCTATTGAGCGTGGTCAAAATCACGTCAATCCAGTTCACCTCTTATGCGCTCTTATTTTACAAGAAGAGAGTATGGTTACTTCTATTCTCGATCGTATGGAGATCGATACACCGATGCTTACCGACGTAGTGCTCGAAAGTATCGAAGCACCTGAAGGTTCAAATGTACTTTCACCTTCATATCAGATATATCTCACTCCAGATTTGGCACAGACACTCGACAATTCATTACATGTTGCAACAAAAATGAAAGATGAATTTATTTCAACAGAACATCTTTTCTTGTCTATTTTTGATGTACCATCACTCGCTCGCGACATTCTCGGACGTTTCAAAATAGATCGTGATTCAGTTATCAAGATCGTAGAGGAAATCAAAGTAAATCCTCATTTGAAAGATGGTGAACCAAAAAAGCTTCGTACACTTTTCAAATATGCTCGTTCACTCACCAAACTTGCAAAGGAAAACAAACTTGATCCAGTGATTGGTCGTGACGCAGAAATCATGCGTATCATTCAGATCTTGTCACGTCGCACCAAGAATAACCCTATATTGATAGGTGAGTCTGGTGTTGGTAAGACCGCTATCGTTGAAGGATTGGCATTGCGCATGTCGCAAGGTGATGTGCCTGAATCATTGAAAGATAAGGAACTTGTGTCACTCGACCTTGGTTCACTTATTGCTGGTACAAAGTATCGCGGTGAATTCGAAGAGCGCCTCAAAAATATTTTGAAAGAAGTCGAGAAGTCAGATGGCAAGATTATTTTGTTTATTGATGAAATGCACACTATCGTTGGTGCTGGTGCTTCTGAAGGTTCTATGGACGCCTCAAATATGTTGAAACCGGCTCTAGCACGCGGTGAGCTTCGTGCTATCGGTGCTACAACGCTCAAGGAATATCAAAAGCATATTGAGAAGGATGCCGCTCTCACACGTCGCTTCCAGCCTATTTTCGTGAATGAACCATCACAAGAAGATGCAGTTGCTATTCTCCGTGGCCTCAAAGAAAAATACGAATTATTCCACGGTGTTCACATCACTGATGATGCTATCGTTGCAGCAGTGAGTCTTTCAAGTCGTTATATCACCGATCGATTCTTGCCTGATAAAGTGGTTGATCTTATTGATGAAGCAGCCTCATCACTCCGTTTGTCTCTCGAAAATATGCCTCCAGAGCTCGAGGAAACACGACGCAAAATTATGCGTCTCGAAATAGAGCGTGAAGCGTTGAAAAAAGAAACAAGCAAAGAATCAAAAGCTCGCATGGCAAAAATAGAAAGTGAAATTGCCGATTTGAAAGAGGGAACATCAGAACTCGAACTCAAGTGGAAAAATGAGAAAGAGACTATTACGAGTATCAAATCTATCAAGAAAGAGCTCGAGTCACTACGCATCGAAGCTGAAGCCGCAGAATCTCGCGCCGATCTCACCAAGGCAGCGGAAATACGTTATGGCAAGATTCCTGAACTTCAAAAAGAATTGGAACAAAAGAGTAAGCGCTTGAAGAAACTTCAGTCATCACGTCGTATCTTGAAGGAAGAGATCAATGCTGAAGATATTGCAGCAGTTGTCGGACGTTGGACTGGTATACCTGTCTCACGCATGCTCGAATCAGAAGCAATCAAGCTCACTCGTATGGAAGAAGAGCTCAAGAAGCGTATCGTTGGTCAGGATCAAGCAGTAACCAAGATTGCAGATACGATACGTCGTTCACGTGCTGGTATTGCCGATCCAAATCGTCCTATTGGTTCGTTCATATTCTTGGGACCTACTGGTGTTGGTAAAACAGAACTCACCAAGGGTCTTGCTGAATTCTTATTCAATGATGAAAAAGCATTGGTACGTATCGACATGTCTGAATTCATGGAGAAGCATTCAGTTTCCAAGTTGATCGGTGCTCCTCCGGGATATGTTGGTCATGATGAAAGTGGAGGACTTACCGAGATCGTTCGTCATCGTCCATATTCTGTTATTTTGCTTGATGAGATCGAAAAAGCTCATCCAGAGGTATTTAACATACTCCTTCAAGTGCTCGACAATGGCCGTCTCACGGATTCGAAAGGACGTACCGTGAATTTCCGAAACTCAGTCATTATTATGACTTCGAATATTGGTGCTCAACACATTGAGCGTATGGAGAAACTTGGTTTCGCTAAAGCTGCTGAAAATAATGATAAGGCAAACTATGAGGAGGCTAAGAATAAGATCAATTCATCTCTCAAGGAATATTTCCGTCCAGAATTCTTGAATCGCATCGATGATATCATCATCTTTGATATTCTCACACCTGAAGCAATTGCGGATATTGTGAAGATTCAAGTTGAACAGGTTGTGAAGCGTCTTGCAGACAAGGGCATTGAACTTTCAGTTACGTCTGCAGTTTATGAATACCTTTCAAAAGAAGGGTACAATCCTCAGTACGGTGCACGTCCACTCAAGCGTTTGATCCAGAATAAAATCCTTACACCAGTTGCCAACCTTCTTATTTCTCAAGAAGTTATTAAAGGTGGTGGTATATCTGTAGATTACAAGAATGAGAAGTTTTCATTCGACGTCAAAAAAACTGAAGGTAAAAAGAAAAGAAAAGGCCAAAGTCCTGTAGTGATTCCAGATATGGTGGGGCAGAAATAATATTTCTCCTCGTTCAAAGAAAATACCCGCAGACTGCGTCTGCGGGCGTTATGTTGCGGCTAATACTTTCAAAAATTTGGGCGTTTGGGCACTTTGTTCTTCTTCGTTGAAGGATAGATGTAAACACGCATGCCGCATCTTCCATATTCGGTTACGATGCGAGTGGAGAAAACAAAATGTGAATCTTCGAAACTGATCCACGGAATTCCAATTTGCTTGGGATCAAATAGTAGCTTGAATGGCACGAGATTTGTTTTGGTCCATTTGAAAGGACCTCTGCGCCCGCCGTGGAATAGCTTTTGTTGACGAAGTTGAAAACTTTCTGGCTTACCCGCGCGCCAAGAGACGCTTTTGATAATTCCGCGGATATAGTTGCTTTTATCCTCGGAATTGTAGATTTGAAGCTCAATGGTTGCACCAATGAGGTTTTTAAACCGACGTAATTTTCTCCAATTTTTTCTTCTTCTGGCATTCTGCAATGCGTTTAACACCGCTATGTTCCAATATTTAGACATATGGCCTCCTCTAAGAATATCCTACACCTGGAATGTCTAAAGTCAATTATCTATGTAAGGGTATGAGGTTGTTTGAATTATCTCTCTAGCCGTGATATTCTCATAACACCTCACATTTTTGTGGGATAGGGGACCACCCCGGATTCTGGGATTTGGCTCACAAAGGCGTTCGCGAGAACATCGTGAGAGGTTGGCGAAATCATAATTCCAGAATCCATCCTCAAGCACGGGTGGCAGAGCGGTCAATTGCAATGGACTGTAAATCCATCGACCTATGGTCTACGAAGGTTCAAATCCTTCCCCGTGCACCAATAAAAAATCCGCATGATGCGGATTTTTTATTGGTGCACGGGAGCGAGGCGACTGCTCGCCTCGCGTGAAGGATTTGAACGGCGAACGATGTTCCGAGTAGCAACGAGGAACCGTGAGCCGGTGCCCAGGACGAATGAGCGGGTAGCGAGTGAGGACGAGGGCAAATCCTTCTATATATTTTTGTCCGTACTCCAATAAAATGCTACGATACATCCATGTCATATCTCTTCAGAAAACTTGGTGAAAGTGAAGCTTTTGACCCAAATATCCTTCATGCAGGTATACCTTTTACCCAGCAAGCATTTTATGGAAACTGGCAAAAGCAACTTGGTCGTAGTGTCGAAAGATATGTTGCTGAATACAATGATACTGTCGTCGCATATTTTCAGGTAATAGTGTACTCACTCATTCATGGTAAAAACTATCTGTATATTCCATATGGTCCGGTGTGTACTGATACATCCGCCGAATTTCTCACTCGATTCAAGGTCGAGATAGAACGTATTGCCCAAGAACATAATGCAGTATTTGCACGTTTGGATATTACTCCTGCTGTTTCGGCAGATGCATTACAACCGTATTTCAGATCAGCTCCATTGTATACCTATCACTCAGCATATTTCCAACCTCGCTTCGAATGGTTTCTTGATTTGAAACAAACAGAAGATGACATCATGAAAGCGATGCACGAGAAAACGCGTTATTCAGTACGTCTCGCAGATCGTAAGGGTATTATTTCTGAAATTATTACAAACAATTTTGAAACATACTTCGAGCCTTTTTACACATTGATGGCGGAAACAGCACAGCGTAATGGTTTCCATTTGCATGACAAAGCATATTATCAACTTATTTTTGCAGACCTCCCCAAGCTCACAGGTTCATATCTGTCAGTAGCCTCATTTGAAGGCAAAATATTAGCGATTGATCTCGTGATCATTTCTGGTGGTATCGCAAACTATGTCTTTGGAGGTTCGAGTACCGAAGAACGCAACCGTATGCCAACATATGCCGCACAATGGAAAGCCATCGTTCAGGCAAAAAGTATTGGTTGTGTTTCATACAATTTTGGTGGTGTTGCGCCAGTCGGAAATATGTACAAAGGTTGGGAGGGTCTGACTATATTCAAGCAAAAGTTTGGTGGCTATGAAGTGAAGCATGCGGATTTCTATGATGTGGTTATTCAACCATTTTGGTATCATATGTATAATCTTCGAAAATTGGTAAAGAAAATTACCGGGAAATAAACACCAATATGAAACATCGCATAAAAAAATTAGTACCTCAGTGGTGGCATTCACTTCGTCATTATAGTATCGCTCTCCGCGGTGCTATCAAATACGGTTTTCCTTCAAAGAAAATGATTGTGATCGGTGTGACTGGTACAAAAGGCAAAACATCGGTGATCAATTTCATCTGGTCAGTGCTTATGGCTGGTGGTATCAAAACGGGAATCATTACGACAGCCAATATTCGTATAGGCGATGTGGAGACGCTCAATCCATATCACATGACGATGCCAGGACGAGCTCTCATTCAGAAAATAATGGCTGATATGGTTACAGCAGGCTGCAAGGTGTGCCTCGTTGAGACAACGTCTGAAGGCATGAAGCAATCACGTCATATTGGAGTTGTATATGATATTGCAGTGTTCACCAATCTAACGCCAGAACATTTACCATCACATGGGGGAAGTTTTGAAAAATATAAAATAGCAAAAGGAAAATTATTTGCTTCACTTGCGAAACATCATAAAGTTATTGATGGTAAGAAAATTGATTCAGTAATTATCGCAAATACTGATAGTGAACACGCTCCATATTATTTGAATTTTAAAGCGGACAAGAAAATAACATTTGGTGTGAATTCACTGGCTGATGTTATGGCTGATTCAATTCAAGAGACTCATGATGGTGTTACATTCAATCTTGCAGGCAAACCATTCACACTTTCTATTCTTGGTGGTTTCAATGTATACAACGCTCTTCCTGCAATCGCTATTGGTCGTCTCATGAATATATCTGACGATCTCATCAGAAAAGGCTTGAATGATCTCAAACTCATTCCGGGTCGTATGGAGGTTATTGCAGAAGGTCAACCATTCACAGTTATTGTTGACTATGCTCACGAAAAGCAAAGTATCACGGGTGTTCTGAAGACTGCGAATGCTATGAAGAAGCCAGGGGCAAAGACGATAATTCTTTTGGGTGCTGAAGGAGGAGGTCGCGACAAGGCCAAGCGTCCTATTATGGGCGAGCTTGCAGGGAAAATGGCGGACTATGTGGTAGTAAGTAATGTTGATCCATACGATGACGATCCGACAGAGATTGTTGAGTCTATTGCAGTTGTCGCTGAAAAATTTGGAAAAATTCGTAATACAGATGTATTTGTGATTGAAGACCGTCGGGCAGGAATTAACAAGGCTCTTTCTTTAGCGAAAGCTGGTGATATTGTACTCATTTGTTGCAAAGGCGCTGAACAATCGATGATAACCAATACAGGTTCTATTCCATGGGATGATAGAAAGGTAGTGAGAGAAGAACTAAAGAAGATAATTTAGTTTGTCATACCGGCGAAGGTGTATGACATTATTGAACCACAACTCTTTTGAGTGATGGGGCAATGTGCACCGCTATATCATAGGTGATAGTGTCACACAATTTTGCAATTGCTTGAATGGAATTTGGTTTTGAATTGTCATTGCTAATGATAGTTACCGGTTTACCAATAGTTACTGTAGGGTCATGAGAAACATCGATACTGGTGATATTCATACTTACTCTACCAACAATGGGGCAAGCAACCTCTGAATGCCCAAGGAGTAATGCACCTTTATTGGAAAGTCTACGATCAATACCCTCAAAGTAGCCTGCAGGAATTGTAGCAATCGTAATATTTTTTTCTGCTTTGAATGTATTGCCATAACCAACAGTATCGTTGGTGTGAATTTTTTTGATACTGGTAATAATTGTTTTTACTTCGAGAGCCGGCTTGAGACTAAGTGGGGGATTGAATGATAAACCATCAACTAGTCCATACAAACCAATTCCAAGACGTGAGACATTTGCGTCTATATCTTTTGAAAAACGATGACCATCTGTAGCAGAGAGATGTGTGTACTTGATGAGGGGGAATGCAGCTTTCAATTTTTTGATAGCAGTATTCCATGCGCGAATCTGTCCTTCGGTCCATGAAGGATCAGTATTGTCAGCATCTGAAAGATGTGAGCAGACACCTTCAAGTCTGATGAGTGGATTGGAAGCAATCATTGTTATTGCCGTATCTATTTCATCAAGTGTGATGCCTTGACGATGCATGCCTGTATCAATTTTGAGGTGAATACGGATATTACGTTCAACATCTTCTATGTTGCGAAGCGTATCCAAACTGGTAATAGTGAATACGGTATGAGGGAGACGAGTTCGTTGGATCGTATCTGGTCGTGTATAGCCGATGACGAGAAGGGGAATCTTGAATCCACGCGCACGCAATGCAACTGCTTCAAAGTAAGAATCAACGATACAAAAAGGAATATTTTTTTCATCCTTCAAAATATGAGCTATTTCCATGAGGCCATGACCGTATGCATTACTTTTGAGAACAGGAGCCACTATTCCATGTGGAGCACGTGTACGGAATTCGTTCAGATTGTGCAATAGGGCACTTTTAGAAATCTCTACCGTAATAAGCGGTTCATAGGGAAAACGACGCTTTGACAGCCAGGTAATGAGGTTTCTCATGGGTCAATTGTACTCTTTTGAACAGTCTTGGCATACTTGACACTATGGTAAATAAGTGCTATCTTGCTACCATATTTCGTTCCTTGCAAGCCACATACGGTTCAACTAGTCTTTTCGCTTGTGCGTAAGACGTGTGATTGCAATGAATGAATTCTCCGTTACAAAATCATGAATAACTCAAATCCATTCAAATTGCCGGAAAATAATTCGGCACGGCCCATGGTCGTGTTCGCGATCATTTTCATTCCTACAATTGTTTTGCTCCTCGTATTTGCGGCCATCTGGTCGCCAAAATACGAAGGTGCCATTCCTGCCGCGAGTGTTGCTTCGACCAAGCAGGTCGCGCAGCAGTCGTCGCCCGAGGTTACTCCTCAGGTTGGCGTGAAGTGGCCGGCGGAAACGTCGCCGACTTCAAATGGTTTGGTCCAACTCCAACTGAAGCCATCCTTCAGTCAGCAGCTTCCTTCACCGGAAGATGCGCAGAGGGCTTTGGCCATGCATAACGAGTTCCTGAAAAATTCTCAGCAAAAATAAAACAACAAAAACAAACACACCGAATACACAAAAAAGACTATATGAAAACTAAAACAATCATCTCGATGGTTATCGCCGTCGCGGTTTGCATCGCCTCGGCCTTCACGGTCTCGGCGCAATCCAAGTCGTTGCCAATTGACAGTTTGGCAGCGGCCGTCTCTCACAACTTGCAGTTGGTGCGGCACGTGTATGGACAACTGAGTTCGTCGTCCTTGCTCAATACCAACGGGTCGAAGACCTACTGGTATATGTCGTATAACCCCAACGGGGTTCCGAAGCAAAGTGATTTGGTTGCCATGGTGGTGACTAATCCCTTCTCGTTTCTCGTGGCACGCCCTTCCAACGATTGGGTCAACGTAAACATCTCGTATGACTCGGTCGAGGGCTATCAGCTCTTCTGGGCTGGCACGGGATTCTATCTCGTTCAGTCGAATGGTGTCTGGCAGGTGCCGGCATACGCCTCGACTAACTTGCAGAATTGGATCGGCTACTATGAGCCGATTGCAGAAAAGAATGCTGTTGGTGCGCGCCTTAATTTGCGTGATGCCAACGGAAATCTTTTGCAGAATCTGTATCTGCAGGTGAACTGGAATAATGACACCCATATCGGCACGATTCTCCACCTGACGCAATACAATGGTCAACATGGAGAAATGGTCGTTACCTACGGCCAATTCGACCAGTATGGAAATCAGACAAATTCCTACGACGCCGCCTTTACGTTGGAAGAAGACAAAGGTGGTGTGGCTATCGTGTCGACCAGTGTCAAAACAGGGATTACACCGTCGTGGAATAACCTCCTCATGGTGCTTCAACCCCCGAATGTGGCACTGACGAATGTGCCAAGCAACAACCACATCGGCACATCGCCATTGGTGGAAGTCACGGTGACGAATACGATGATCGTCAACTTCAGTGCCAAAACGACTGAAGGCGAAAATGCCAACGGGTTCACCATTAAGCTCTTACAAAGCGGAATGGACCTGCCAGTTGTCCCTTACGTCATGCCACAGGGCGTGAATTCTCTCGGAGTTGAATTAGCTCCGGGCATATACCACATAGACTTCACGTGGCCTCAACTGGGTCCGGGACAAATCTATCCTTGGTGGTATTACAACAACAGCGTTCCCGTCGGGTCCGCTGGCGTTGGGGAAAAGGGTTGAACCGTATTGATTCAGGGCCGCAGCGAGCGCAAGCTTTCTGCGGCCTATTTTTATACCCAAAAAGATACTTCTTGATGAAGTTTGCTTTTTCATTCAAGATACGATATAGTTGTCCAACATCATTTTACGCATATGTCACAAGATAAACTCATACAAATCAAGAATAAACAGACAGGTGAGACCTATTGGACTCGCAAGAATAAAAAGCTGGTTGAGCGCAAGATTGAGCTCAAGAAATTCAGCAAGAAACTCCGCAAACACGTAGTCTTCAAAGAAGCAAAGAAATAATAAAAAGACTGGAGCATCGTAAGGTGCTCCAGTTTTTTGTATGCTCTCGTGTATTGGTCGAAATTATGACATTGACCAGTCCTCGATTTGTTGATCAAGCCACAGTGCGTATGGGTCAGTAAAGTAATTGATCTTTTTTGATTGGCAGTAGAGGAGATATGATCCTTGAAGATAGTAAACAAGATTGTTACGTTCTTCACGTTCCTCGCTCGTAATAGCTCCAAAGGGGTGATCATGAAGCCAACATGAAAAGTCTCGCCATTCCTTTCCACAGTAGTCGTTCCAATCTTCTGCGCGAAATATTTTGATAGATTTTTCTGCTGCCCGCTTGCGTATGATTGCAAATGCAATGATCATGCCGAAGTATGCGACGAATAATATGATCAATAGGATTTTGTGCATATGTAAGTCCTTTTTCTTGGTTTAGAGTAGCACGATTGATAGTACCGTCAATTGTTTTGCGTATAGTCAAAAAAGAAGGTAGGATAGTAAAGGTGAAATTCTGGTCTCAGATTTCTTGTAGCTTACGCAACAAGGGATACTCGATCCGAATTCAGGGACGTGAAATTCTGGTCTCAGATTTCTTTCGGCATACGCCGAAAGAAATCTTCGATCCGAATTTCCTTGGGAGAGGAAATTCGCGAGATTAGTTAAGTGGCATAACTGCGGTCTCCAAAACCGCTGTCCGAGGTTCGATTCCTCGATCTCGCGCATTAAAAGTTAGGTATATAGAAATCACTAGATGCCTAAGCACCTAGTGATTGTGTGAATTTTTACCGTCACACCTGAATGTTCCGAGTGACAGATATTACTCGTATTTCTAAACGACCCTTCATCTTCGTTGTAGGACGAAGCACGGAACGGTAGAAGCAGCTTCGTTTACTAGTGTGGCATGCGCCTTCACCAATCTGCTCAACCATGTAGATGACAGCATCACCATCACAGTCGATGAGAACCTGGCTTACTTTTTGAATGTTGCCACTTTCTTCACCTTTCCTCCAACGTTTACCGCGTGAAGTTGAGTAATAAACTGCTTCGCCAGTAGCCATTGTTTCAAGAAAGCCTATTTCGTCCGTGAAGGCAACCATGAGGATTTCTCGGGTGTTTTTATCTTGTGCAATAATTGTCACAAGGCCGTTTCGCTTAGCAAAGTTCGGCATGAGTACGTTTCTTTTCATAGGTTTTTTATGTGGTTGTTAATGAACTTTTTGTTGTACGTAGGTAAAACAAAACGAGCCCTTTCAAGAGCTCGTTGTTGATATTGTGATATGGAGAAATTAACAATAGCAAAGACCAGCTCTGGAAATATGAGCCGTATGATGCTTATTGTTTATCATGAATCGTGTATTCATTGTGAATTAAATGGTAGCGTACTTTAAAATTTTGTCAAATAGACAAATAGTACAAGAAGAGTACGATTAAAGTATGTCCATCACCCTTATTTTTGAAGCTCACGGAACTACTTTCGATAATGAAGCTCATCTTTCGTCTGGCTGGAATGATGTCGCACTTTCACCACTTGGTGTGAAGCAATCCAAAGAAATTGGTGAACGTTACAAGAATGATCACTTCGATGCAATTTTCTGTTCAGATCTTCAGCGAGCATATATGAGTGCTGATATTGCATTTGGTGACAAGTTTCCAATAATAAAAGACGCTCGACTCCGTGAATGTAATTATGGCGATTTTACTCAGAGCCCATCAGCAGTTGTTGACGATCAGAAGCCATTGCGTATCAATGAGCATTTCCCGAATGGTGAAAGTTATGTCCAGACGACGGCACGAATGAAGTCATTCTTGGATGAATTGAAAAAGAACTATGAAGGAAAAAGGGTCATGGTGATCGGTCATCGTGCGACGCAGTATGGTATTGAGCATGTGATCAATGGGGTTCCTTTGGAAACGCTGGTTGCGACACATTTTAAGTGGCAACCGGGGTGGGGGTATAAGATATAGGAATTTAATGGAACCACTAGCAAATAAAATAAGACCTACAACTCTCAAAGACTTTGTCGGTCAGGAATCTTTGGTTGGAGCAGGGAAACCATTGCGCACCGCTATAGAAGGCAAACATCTCTTCTCATTCATTCTCTGGGGGCCACCAGGCACGGGTAAGACGACATTGGCTCGTATCTATTCTCAGGCACTCGATGCTCGACTCTATGAACTTTCAGCTGTCTCCGCAGGTAAAGACGACATTCGCAAAATTGTCGATGAACCAGACACACTTCTCGACAAGCGACCGAAGGTTCTATTCTTGGACGAGATTCATCGCTTCAACAAAGCGCAACAAGATTTTCTTTTGCCATACGTAGAGAGTGGTCGTTTGACGCTCATTGGTGCAACAACAGAAAATCCAAGCTTCGAAGTTATTCCTGCACTCTTGTCACGTTGCAGAGTTTTTATTTTGAAGAGCTTGAATGAAACGGAGCTCGGTGCAATCATCAAACGTACAAAGATCAAAGTCTCCAAAGATGCGATCGAATGGCTCGCTAACATGGCGAACGGCGATGCGCGCATGGCTATTACAGCGATTGAAAATTGTAAGCGACTGTACGGTTCTGCAACAATGAAAAATTTGAAGAGTACGTTTGAGCACACGTTTATTCGTTTTGATAAAAAAGGTGAGGAACATTACGATACTATATCAGCATATATCAAAAGTATGCGTGCGAGTGATGCCGATGCAGCGATATATTATTTAGCCCGCATGATCGAAGGTGGTGAAGACCCAAAGTTCATTGCACGACGTATGGTGATATTTGCTTCAGAAGATATTGGTTTGGCACAACCGACGGCTCTCGTCGTTGCCAATGAAGTATTCCGCGCAGTGGAAACAATTGGTTTACCTGAAGCAGGAATTAACCTCGCTCACGGTACAGCATATCTCGCATTAGCCCCAAAAGATCGGTCTGCATATGATGGATATCAGGAGGCCTTGAATGACGTGCGAGCTACTGGCAATCTTCCTATACCACTCAAAATACGCAATGCTCCGACAAAGTTGATGAAAGAAATTGGATATGGCAAAGATTACAAGAAGTATGATACAGACAGCTATTTGCCAGAAAAGTTGAAAGGTAAGAAATATATAAAGAAGAAATAGGATTGAACAAGGTCTGACCTCGACAAGGGTAGGCCTTGGCGGGTATTTGAAATATGAGTTTATTTGTGGCAGTATGTGCTCCAGAACAAAAAACCAAAGAGGATATCTATGAGACTTATTTTGTCTGGTGGAACTCGAATTGTCATTTTGACCAAGCATTCAGCTATTAAAATAGCTCGTTTCAGAATTTTGCGCCTATTGGGAAGATTGATCGTATTGCCATTTCAAGCACAAAGGAAGCATGCCAAATTCCGTGAGCGTTATGGTTCGTTTCCGCAATGTCTTTGGAATTATATTTCAATCGGCTTAGTGGCTAATCGTAACGAATACGAATATTGGCAACAGACGAGAGATTGGCGTGTCGGAGAGATCTTCAAACAATCTCTGAAGTGTGGAATCATTTGGCAAGCAGCAGGTCATCCAGTTACTTTGGAAGAGCTCCGACGCGAGGATCCATTCTCTGCCGTTCCGGAAAGATTACGTCGAGATTTTCGAAGCAATATGGAACACCAATACGCCTACATCGACGGTTGTGTCGTTCTTATCGACTTCGGTGACGCTAAAACACGTCGAGCACTCGAAGAAACATTTTTGTTTTCGAAGTAACAATTATTCATCGGTTTGAATCGAAGCTGGGCAGCTGTGCTCAGCTTTTTTGTATACATCTGTACAAAATATTTGCTATATGGTTTCATAGAAACAGAACAATTGAAATAGCCTATGAATCCTCACATACAACACTTGATTAGTGAAACCAATATCGTCGGAGTTATTGCCTCGTGGCAAAATATTAAAACGGCCATGATGTATTCACGCCTCAATTCGCAATTCGCTGATTTCTATGAATGGCGTGTCGATCATTATCAGAGCACCAGTATTGAGCCGAGATTGAAGTCCCTTCACAAACCGATTATTCTTACCGTTCGCGATCCACGAGAAGATGGGAGGGAACTTGAATGGAGTGTTAGTCGTCGTGCCGCATTGTATGGACAATATATGCGTCTCGCAACGTTCGTTGACGTGGAAACAGCGTCAGTTACGGATTTACTGGGAATAATTCGTCGTGCCCAGAGATTGGGTATTGGAGTTATCATGTCTCAACATGTGCTTAAAAAAGGTTTATGGTCTCCGGAACTTACTGAACAGGCCGCAAAGATTTGTCATCAAGTCGGCGGCGATGTCTTCAAGACCGTTTTACTTCCAGACAGTCAGGCACAATTCTATCAATTCATGATGTGTGTCGATCGTCTTGAGAAAAAGTATTTTCCGATGAAGATTGCACCGATGGCTGTTGGAAAAGAATTTGGCAAGGTTTCCCGTATTCTTGCTGGTATGAGCGGCTCACCGTTGGTATATGGTCACCTCGGTGGCGCCGTCGTAGAAGGGCAGTGGCATGTCTCTGAAATTCGGGACATTCTCAAGCTAGCCCGTCGCTGAAAATTCGCACCTCGTTATTACCCCGTCGCTTCCGAGCGACGGGGTATTACTTTATAAACCATATTTTACATGGTTATAGTAGATATTGCTTTTTATGCATATATGTGCTATAATACTGCCATATGCACATTACACATGCGAAAAAGTTCGAAGCACCTACGGGTGTGTTCGGAAATTACATCGACCGTTTGATGTTCGGCATCACTCAGTCGTTTCCTTGGTCCGTAGGAACAAAGCCTGGGCAAGAATGCCATGTTCTTACGAACTCCGGACAGTCGGTGACTATCTGCCACAGTCCGGAGCGAGCCAGTGAATTTGTCGAGTGGGCCAATGAAGCCCGTCTCGAAGAGTTGGATTTTCCACCTCGATTCGCCGTCGCCGCCCAAGTTGCCTAAGCGCAACTACGCAAACTCAACACCCGTTCCATTGGAACGGGTTGCCTTTTTATATTATTAGTTTTTTGAGAGAAATGATCCTGCCTTTTCAATAATTTTTTCCGTATCAGTCGGTGCAAACCACTGTATTCTTTTATTCCTTTTGAACCACGTCATCTGTCGTTTTGCATAATGCCAAATTTCCATATTGAGACGTACTATCATTTCTTCCATAGTTAGTTGCTTTTGCAACAGTCGTGCTACATATCTATATTCAAGACCAAGTTCGTCCATACGTTCATAACTGAGATCTTGTGCATGAAGTTGTTCTACTTCTTGTATCATTCCTGCATCAAGACGTTTGAGAAGGCGAGTGTGGATTTTTTCTTTGATGGTATCAGTATCTACATTCAGTCCAATAAAAAATGGATTATATGTTGGTTCAACTGAAAGTTCGGAGAGACTCGGAGCACTGCCAAGTTGTGTAGCGATCTCGATAGCGCGAATGAGTCGGCGGGGATTCTTACTGTCATCTGCATTGAATGTTTTGATTCGTTTTGGATCGAGTTGCTTGAGCCTCTTTGTTAATTCTTGGAGAGTGAGACTTTCTAATTCTTCACGCAATGTTTCATTCGGTGGAACTTCAGGAAAAAGTGCACCATCAACAAGTGCTTGAATATAAAAACCAGTACCACCGCAGATGATCGGTAGTTTGCCACGCTTCAACATATCTTGAATGACAACTTCGGCCTGCGTAACATATTCAGCTACTGAGAATCGTTTTTTAGGGTCAGTGATGTCGATGAGATGATGAGGTACGCCTTTCATTTCAGGCAAAGTGATTTTGCCTGTTCCAATATTCAAGCCGATATACACTTGGCGAGAATCAGCGGAGACGATTTCTCCGTTGAATGTGAGGGCAAGTTCAACGGCCAAGTCACTTTTACCGACAGCAGTAGGGCCGCATACGATGAGAATTTTCGGTAGGGGAGTTTTTGTATTCATGGCCTTCAGTATGGGCATACTAGCATAGACCCTGTACAAAATGGAAGTTTTGGGGTATTTTGTTTGCAGATCACTATATTATGAAACCTATTACCAAGAGCAGTCCTTTGAGTCCTGACGCAGTTGTTAAAGCCGCACTTACTCACATTCATCAGTGCCTGTTTCGACAAGGACAGGTGGCGCTTAATTACGCTGCAGATCACGAAAGTTTATTCGAATATCTTTCCAAGGATCATGCAGGCATCCGTTTTCCTTCTTCGGTTCGTTCGTCTGAATATGTGCTGTTCGAGTGGCGTCGATTGATGCCTAAAGGTAGCACTAATCAAGAAATTGTTTTGTTTACGCCGCAGCATATGTTGCAGAAAGTTGTGGAGATATATCAGACAAAACGTGGTGAATTTTCTGTGGCCACGCTCCGGGTTATTTCGCTCCAGGAAATTCTTTCCTATGCCCGTGTATATCCCACGTTTGCGGAATTCGTCGTAGATCGCACGGCGACCGTATCATTTCGGATTCAGAAATACCGAAAATTGTTTCGCGTAACTCGCGCTGAGTAGTCGAAATATTCGTTAGTTCAAACCGTCCTCAATGGGCGGTTTTAATTTTGGCGGTGAATCGGTCCCGGATAATTTTCTCAACAAAAAAGAATCGGTCCTTACATGACCAGTACAGGCTTCGTATGGTGCTCGCTTCGCTCCGCGCCATATACTCAGCCTTTTCGATTCTCCCACGCGACTCGCGCAGGCGAGTCGCTTCCCGGCTTAGAGTTCAGTGACAAGCTAGCTTTTGTTGTGCCGGGAGGGAGAATCGAACTCCCATGGATTACTCCGCACGATTTTGAGTCGTGTGCGTCTACCAATTCCGCCATCCCGGCAACTAGACACTAGTGTACTAGAATTTTGGTTAAAATCAATCTCGTATTATAATTGTAGCTATGAACCCATTATCATATGAGAATAACGCTATCTTTTGGATCGAACTCGAAAAGGTAGTTCCGAACCCCTATCAGCCTCGCCGTGAATTTGATCAAGCTCGTTTGAAAGATCTTTCAGAGTCTATCCGCATGTATGGTGTGCTCCAACCACTCGTAGTTACACGTAAAGAAGTCTACCGTGAAGATGGTGGCATGAATGTTGAATACGAACTCATCTCTGGTGAGCGTCGTTTGCGTGCCTCGAAGCTTGCGGGACTATCTCAGGTACCGGTACTTATTCGCAGTGGCGAAGAAAATCCTCAACTCAAGCTTGAGATGGCTATCATTGAAAACCTCCAGCGTGAAGATTTGAATCCTGTTGATCGCGCACGTTCATTCGAACGTCTAGCAAAAGAGTTCAATCTCAAACAAGCTCAGATTGCCGATAAGGTTGGCAAGAGTCGTGAATACGTTTCAAACTCAATGCGTATTCTTGCATTACCTGATGAGATGATCACTGCTCTCGAAGAAGGTAAGATCTCTGAAGGTCATACACGACCACTTCTCATGTTGACCGACAGACCTGAAGAGCAAATTGTTCTCTTCAAGGAAATCATCACCAAGAAACTCACCGTGCGTGAAGCAGAGTCTATGTCTCGCCGCGTTGCTACTGAGCGCATCCGTAACAAAGGCAAATATTTGGATCCGGCTATTATGGAAATGGAACGCAATTTCACTGAGTCTTTGGGTACACGTGTGCGCATCGAAAAGAATAAAGAAGGGGGAACAGTTACCATTGATTTCTTTAGTCCGGATGATTTGAGAATGTTGTTGGAGAAAATTCATGCTAGTAAGAATGGGGATGTCACCCCGTCGAAGGACGGGGTCCAGAATCACGAACAAAATACAACGTCAGTGACTCTGGATTCCGGCCTGCGCCGGAATGACACAGCAGAAGCCATTGATGATCGGGGTACTGCTGAAATTAAAAAGGAGGAAAATGAAGATTTGTATTCGTTGAAGAATTTTAGTATCTAATTTACAAAAATAAAAAACCCGCCGCTTCCCGCGACAGGGTTTGTTTTGTAATGCATAAAACCAGGACTTCTCCCAAGGTAGTATACTCAAGGCACCTTATCTCCTAATTACGGCACCTCTGTTCACCAATCGGTCAACGGCTGCGATGAGACCTATTCCGGCCTGAATGTAATGGTTATTCATACAGACCATCGGAGGTTGGTAAGTGCACATAAGAGCCTAGTGTTCACGTGTGCACGCATGTTTCGCATAGGGGAAGTGGCTCTGTTCCAAATACTACTCTACTAAATAATTTTGGCAACAAGGCTATTCGATTGCATCGAATGTGTGATTTTGATAAGGTCATATCTGGCGGTGAACTTTGAACTTACACATATTGTTTTATGAATCATGAACCATTGCAATTGGTCTGTATCGTCGGACATCCGCTCACTGGGAAAGACGCTGCTGCAGAATATTTGAGAGACGCTTGTGATTTTACTTTTGTTTCTACGGGCGACTACATCAGGTCATATGTCACAACACATAACCTCGGGGATACGAGCCCGACAAATCTCAACAAAGTTTCTACGGAATTGCGGCGGAAGTTTGGTCCTGCATTTCCAATACCACATATTTTGGAAGAAAATGAAGCAGAATATCTCGTCGTTGCTGGTCCTCGTGTGGTGGCTGAAATTACCGCCCTCAAAGCTCATGGAGCTGTCGTGGTAGCAATCGATGCGCCTCAACATGTTCGCTATGAGCGGACCAAAGCACGTAAGCGTCTCGGCGATGAAGTGACTTTCGATGAGTTCGTCGAATTCGAACGCCTTGAGTCAGAAAATCCTGATCCGTATGCTCACAATGTGAGCAAGGTCATTGCGATGGCTGATTTCCATATCAACAACAATGGCACCCTCGAAGATCTTCATCGTGCCATGTTTGGGGTTCTCAAGCAGATTGATTTGAGGACAATGCTGGTTTGAAGTGCACATACGTGCGCGACAGTAGGAATTCGTTCCTACTGTTTTTTAATTACATTTTTATACATATACAATAAAAAGCCCCCCACTTGCGTAGGGGGAACTTTCGGAGCAAAGAGATCTTCGTTTAGGCTTACCACGAGGGAACTGCGACTTGCGTCTTAATTGCCCATGTGGTGGAAACGTGAAGAAGTTCTCGGCCGAGAACAAATTCACACGGGAGTATCGAATATGCATCTGTGAGTTGAATTGCCTTCAATTCAATCGTAGCTTCCTAGACGTTTTCACCTCTAGGGTATCTGTACGTCCTGTGTAACTTTCCAGGATGTTTGCCTCTTGAACAACTTGCTTCATTGGCGACAGAGATGTCCATATTGCCTGTGGCGGTACAATATCCCTCGACACCCCACACGTAGGCGGTGAGGTTTAGCCTTATCCCTTGTAACGGGGAATCAACTCTTTTTTGTTCAAAGATCTAGCATCGCTATTTTCGATACTACAATAATTTAATTTGTAATGCAAACACATGTTATTTATCAGTTTTTTTCTTGAACCCTCGTGGTTTCTTTTCAATAGCTAACAATTCAAGGCCTCGCGCAAGAGATATTTCATATACATCGTCAGGTGCTTTGATTGAACGATAATTACTATCATGAGCAACATATGGGCCGAAACGACCATTTGAAGCGACGACGTCTTTACCAGAGACAGGGTGAGTGCCGAGCGTACGAGGAAGACTCAAGTATTTGAGGGCATCAGCAATAGTAACCTTGGAAGGATCCATAGTGCGGGGAATTGAAGCCATGCGAGGTTTTGGTGCAACTGGAGTTTCCGGAATTGCTTCTACGATTGGTATTTCAGTTGCGATGCCATTCGCGTCATTCGCGATCATTTGCGTATTTGCATCGATTTTTTTCTTTGAAACTTTCCCTTTTTTAACTTTTGGTTTCTTTACCTTCTTCACTTTTGGTGGCTTCACACCGAGTTGGACATATGGACCAAATCTACCATTCAAGACAAAAATAGGAAGGTTGGTTGTCGGATCAATACCGATAGGTTCATCTTTCTTGAATTCGGTGCCGTCGAGCGTAAGCGCTCCATCACAATCAGGGTATTTTGAGCATGAAAGGAATTTACCATTTCTGCCGAGTTTGATCTCCATAGGAGTAGTTCCACATTTTGGACATACGAATTTTGGATCTGCAGCACCGAGATTGGTTGCCTTTGCAAGTTTATCTTTCGACAATACTTCTTGGTGGAATGGCCAATAGAAATCTGTCAGAGTCTTCAAGTATGTGCGTTCGCCACTGGCTATTTCGTCGAGTTCATTTTCCATTTCGGCAGTGAATGTATCACTGATATATGTAGGGAAGTATTCTTCCAAGAATGAAGAAACAACTTCACCGGTATCGGTTGGTTTGAGTGAGCGTCCCTCTTTTTCCACATAGCCACGTTCTTCGATGGTGCGACAAATAGAAGCATACGTAGAAGGACGACCGATACCACGCTTCTCGAGCTCCTTGATAAGTCCAGCTTCGGTGTATCGAGCTGGTGGTTGAGTTTGCTTTTCTTGTGAATCAATAGAGATAAGTGCCAACGGTTCATCTTTTGCACAGAGTGGCAGTGTAACTTCTTCGCCAACTGAATCAGGGTCAGCTTTGAGCCAACCATCGAAAAGGATGCGTGAACCAACTGCGGTAAAGTCAGGAATAGTCGGACCTTTGATATTTGCGATAATTTTTGTCTTCGCCATGCGCGCATCAGTCATCTGTGAGGCGACGGTACGTGCCCAGATGAGACGATATAGTTTCTTCTGCTCATCGTTAGCCCCGACTGATTCTTTGCTGAAATTGGTTGGACGGATCGCTTCGTGAGCTTCTTGGGCATTTTTACTTTTTGTAGCAAAGGTTCTGACATTCACGTATTCTTTGCCATAATTTTTGGTAACAACTGAGACGATCTGCGCAACAGCTTGTGCGCCGAGATTTGTTGAGTCTGTACGCATGTAGGTGATGTGTCCAGCTTCATAGAGTTTCTGAGCAATACCCATAGTTCGTGATGGTGAGAATCCGAGACGTGAACTTGCAGCCTGCTGTAATGTCGAAGTGATGAAAGGGGCTTTTGATGAACGCTTTTGTTCAGACTCTTCTATATCTACAACGTGCCATGGGTTGTTACGTGCAGCGTCGAGAATAGAATCAACATGTGCTTTGTTGCGAGGTTCTTCAACGCAGGTAAGAGTGAGTTTGTCTCCTTTCTTTGTTTTCCATTCACCGCTCAAAGCCCAATAGGTTTCTGGAATGAATGCCTTGATCTCTCGTTCACGTTCGACGATGATACGTAATGCGGGTGATTGGACACGTCCAGCAGAAAGACCGTAGCGAACTTTTTTCCAGATAAGACCAGAAAGTTCATAACCAACAAGTCGATCAAGCACGCGTCGAGCCTCTTGTGCTTGGCGGAGATTTTGATCGATCTCACGAGGATTTTTGAGAGCCTCCTGTACAGCTTCCTTGGTAATTTCGTGGAAACTGATGCGTTGCATTTTTTTGATAGCCCCTTTACCGAGACGGTCTTTGAGCACTTCTGCTATGTGCCATGCGATCGCTTCTCCTTCACGGTCCGGGTCTGTTGCAAGTAATATTTCGTCAGCTTTGCGTGATTGAGCAGCGATATCAGAGAGAACTTCTTCTTTCTTGGCAACAACTTCATAATGAGGTGTGAATCCGGCTCCAATGTCGATTGCTTTCTTACTTGATTTTGGAAGATCACGAACGTGGCCAACTGATGCGCGCACAATATATCCTTCACCGAGATATTTGGTGATAGTCTTTGATTTTGAAGGGGATTCTACGATAACGAGTTTCATTAGCGCTAAGTATTACACGGAGTAAAGGTAAAGGTCAAAAGATACAATGAGTAACGTGAATGATTTTAGCTATTTTTTATTTGATAGAGGCCATCTCTTTCTTCTACAATTTCTTTCAATTCAAGCTCTGATATGTGCATATTCAATGTAGATGATGTGAGATGTAACTTTTCTATTAAGTCCGAACCACTGCACGGTGATAGTCTGAGTGTATTTACAATATTTTTTTGTTCCTCTGTCAGTGACAATTCTGCGAGGTTCAATAATGATTGTTGAGTTGCTTCCTTTTGAACTTTGAATCCAAGTGCTTCGAGTATATCTCTTGATGATATGACAGGAATGGCTCCACGTTGAATGAGCATATGAGGTCCATATGATAGTTCTGAGAATATTGAACCTGGTACTGCGAGAATGTCACGATTGAATTCAGCTGCATACTCTGCAGTAAGGAGTGTCCCAGAGCCTCTACGCGCTTCTATAATAAGTGTAGCGTGAGATATTCCTGCCATCAGGCGATTTCTGAAAGGGAAGGTCCAGAATGCTCCCGTTTGATTCATTTTGAACGGGGAAAGGAGTGTGCCTCCTGATTCAATTATTCTCTGGGCCAATCTTCTTCGACATGCTGGATACAAAACTTCTAGTGATAGTCCTGAACCAGGAAAAGCCATCGTATTGATTCCTGCTTCGATTGCAGCTTCGTGAGATATTGAATCAATACCAATCGCAAGTCCAGAGACTATTGTTATCGGATATCCTTTTAGTCCTTGAATGAGTTTCATACAAGCATCTTTTCCATACTGGCTGTAATTTCTCGAACCAATAACGCACAAGTATTTATGTTCTAGTTTTGGCATTGAACCCGCGATATATATTTCTTTTGGTAGATTTGGAATTTGTGTGAGTAAGAAAGGGTAGTTTTCTTTTGTAAGTGTTGAAGTATTCATGTCAGTTTTTAGCAACGAGAGGGGACGCGTACTCATTTTCCGTACAAGTTTGTAAACATTGGGGTACGCGGTGTAATGTACACGTCTCTAAACTTGTACGGAAAATGAGTACGCGTCCCCTCTCGTTGCCACTGTAATCTAATAAAGTAATAGGTGTTTCGATCATAACCACAACAAAACTGGCAGGTATGTCGATAGAAATTCGAAACGATGCATTGTACCATAGAGCGAATCAATTCCTGTTCAATTTTTAAAGAAATAATGATACTATAGAGTCTACATATGCTAGATATAAAATTCATCAGGGAAAATAAGGAGATTATTGCAGCAGCGGCTCAAAAGAAGCACGTTAATTTTAATGTAGAAGAACTCATTACACTCGATGATAAGCGTCGTACTCTTCTTGCAAGTGTTGAAGCACGTCGTGCGGCTCAGAATGCTGCAAGTGACAAGATTACCAAAGCAGCTACTCCAGAAGAGCGTGCGGCACTCATTGCAGAGATGAAGACAGTCAAGAATGAGCTCGAAAAAGAAGATGCACTTCTCAAGGATGTTATGAAGGATTGGCAGAACCTCATGTTGCGTGCACCAAATGTTCCTGACATGTCAGTTCCTGATGGGGCAAGTGATGCCGACAATAAAGAAGTCAAAGTGTGGGGTGAAAAGCCAAACTTTGGTTTTGAACCAAAAGATCATATTGAGATTATGACTGCTTTGAATATGGTTGACATTGAACGCGGATCAAAGGTCCATGGTTTCAGAGGATATTTTTTGACTGGCGATGGAGTTAGACTGTGTTTTGCTATTTGGAATTACGCTCTTGATTTCTTTGGTGAAAAAAACAATGCAGGTATTGTGGGCAAAGGATTTGTTCCGGTGATGCCTCCAGTTATTGTTAGAAAACTTACTATGTTCGGTACTGGGTATCTTCCAGACGGAGAAGAAGATCTCTATAAAACTCAGGATAGTGACTATCTCGTCGGTACTGCGGAAGTTCCACTTATGGGTATGCATGCTGATGAGACATTGTCTCTCGAACAACTTCCAAAACGATATCTCGGTTTTTCTCCTTGTTATCGTCGTGAAGCTGGTGCGCACAGTAAGGACGTTAAAGGCCTTATTCGTGTCCATGAATTCTACAAGTTTGAACAGCTCATTCTTTGTGAAGCCAATCATGAAACTTCAGTCAAATATCATGAAGAGGTCAATCGCAACACTGAGGAATTCATTGAATCTCTCAATATTCCATATCACACAGTGATTAACTGTGGCGCGGACCTTGGTCTCGGTCAGGTCAAAAAGTACGATATAGAATTGTGGGTTCCAAAAGAAAAGACATATCGTGAGATTTCATCAGCTTCATATTTCCATGATTTCCAGTGTCGTCGCTTGAATATTCGCTATCGTGATGCTGAGGGTACACTACGTTACGCACACTCACTCAACTCAACAGCTATCCCAACACCACGCATTCTCGTATCACTTATCGAAAATTATCAGCAAGCAGATGGTACTATCAAGGTTCCAGAAGTATTGAGAAAATATCTCGGACAAGATGTTATAGGAGGAGTGAAGTAGCTTGTTTAGATTTTTAGTTCGCACCTTTCATTTATGGATATTCCTCGACGTTCTAAATTATCCCATCAATCAAAATCATTCACGCGTACCCGTCATACTCGTTTGCTTCTGATATGTGGCGTGAGTATAGTACTGATTTGTATTGTTGTATTTGGAATAGTCAAAAGTATCAATGCGAATGTATTCCATATTGATACAGTGCAGATATTTGGCGCTGATGAAGATACTGTTTCATCACTACATACTATAGCCGATCAAACACTCGACGGTTCATACATGGGATTATTCTCGCATCGAAGTTCACTCATATATCCACATGATTCTTTGGTGGCAGCAATAATTTCTACTTCGACACGCATTCTACAGGTGACGATCCGTCGTGACGGGTGGCACTCTCTTATTATTTCAGTAAATAATAAAGTACCAGTAGCAATTGCTTGTACTACATTGCCTGATTGGGATGGTGATACATTGAATACAGATTCAGATTCCTGTTATCTCACTGACCATACGGGATATATGTTCAAAAAGTCAGCATCTATGTCTGGGCAGATTTATAATCGATACTATGTTCCTGATGTATTGGATCTTTCAACATCCACTGATATTGATGGGCTCGGGTACATGGCCACATCAACAACTGAGTTTATGTCTTTGCAAAATTTGTATGAATCAATCAAATCTGCAGAAATGGATCCTCAGGCACTTTTGATTAAAGCTGGTGGGGAATACGAATTGTATATACATCAAAAAGGTCCCTCTACAGGAACAACATCAACAAACAATATGGCGGTTATATATTTCAATAATGCACGCCCCTTTGATGTCCAATTGAGTAATTTACTTTCATTTTGGGGACGCATGTCTTCTGACTCTGCAATAAAAAAAGTACATGCACGTTTTGAATACCTTGATATTAGATATGGGTCAAATGTATTTTATCGATTGATCAAATAGCATGAAGCATTTCTTCTATACGCTTTTCGGTGGACTTGCAGCAATAGTGTGTGGAGTTATATGTGCGTATCTTATATCGTTCACGTGGCATGCAGTTCGACCATACATCATACACACAGCGTCAACAACGTTGTCTGAGGTCAAAACGGCATTTGTAAGTCCGGATGATGGAACTTCTATTTCTGGATTCACTCGCACAATTCGCTATACTGCGCTTGAGGAAGAGGATATTCTCGATGCTGCGGCGCAAGCACTTCCTCGTGGTGCTGATGGAAAGATTACTTCGTTGGCATATCTAGTTAAAAATCTCACCAGAAACACTGTGGCAGTTCAATATAATACTGACACAGTATTACCGATAGCTTCTGTGACAAAATTAGTGACAGCAATTGTCGCACGTAAATTAATTGATCCTACTGCACACATAACTCTGAATCGTGAAGTGTTGTCGACATATGGTAATACTGCTGGATTCAGGGTCGGAGAAACATTCACTGCAAGGGATATGTTGTATCCGTTACTTATGGCTTCATCCAATGATGCCGCTGAAGCCTATGCTCAATTTTTTGTACGAAAAAAGTTTATTCAGGCCATGAATGATTTCACACAGTCTATAGGAGCATATCGAACTTCATTCAAGGATCCTTCTGGCCTTGATGGGCAAAATGTTTCTACTGCAAATGATCTTGCAACTATCCTTGAATGGATACGAACAAGTGATCCTGAGATTATTTCAATAACACAACTCAAATCAAAAACTATTCGTTCTCATACATTTACGAACCCAACACATTTCTTGAGTTGGTCAAATTATAGAGGAGGCAAGAATGGATATACGACAGAGGCAAATAGAACAGCGGTACAATTATTTGCCGTTGGTGCAAGTAAGGACATATATGCGGTTATTATTTTAGGAAGTGGGGCACGAGATTCGGACATGATCAAGTTGTTAGAGAAAGTTAAGTAGTTGTATAAATTCCAAATTACAAATATCAAGTTCCAAATAAATTACAATAATCAAATTTCAATTGCTCAATCAAATTGTTAGTATTAATGGTTTGAATTTTTTGGATTGGTGTTTATTTGGAACTTGATATTTGTGATTTGATTTTTACTTTGTACATACTTCGTGATACATTCGGGTACATATGGTTACCAAGAAACCAACTAAAAAGAAGCCAGTATCAAAGCCTACTACATTCTGGGAATCTCTCCCAAAGCCATTTTTTGTGCTCGCTCCTATGGCAAATGTGACTGATTCTGTATTCCGTGCGATGTTTGCGAAATATGGTAAACCAGATGTTACGTGGACAGAATTCGTTTCTGCTGACGGACTCATTTCACCTGGTAGAAAAAATCTTCTTCATGATCTTGTGTATTCTGAAAAGGAACGTCCTGTTGTTGCACAATTATTCACAGGACATCCTGTGGCAATGAAGAAGGCTGCTGCTGTGGTGGCCAAGCTTGGTTTTGATGGTCTAGATATCAACATGGGCTGTCCTGACCGTGCTGTTGAAAAACAAGGAGGAGGAGCGGCCAGTATGAAAGATCCTTTGAATGCACTGCAAGTCCTTGAAGCTGCTCGTGCTGGTGCCCCAAAGATTCCTGTATCAGTCAAAACGCGCATCGGATACAATAAGCTCGATCTCGGATGGATTGAATTATTGCTGGCGCAAAGACTTCCTGTACTCACGGTTCATCTTCGAACTAGAAAAGAAATGTCAGATGTTCCGGCACATTGGGAAATTATGCCGCAGATTGTTGCTTTGAGAAATAAAATTAGTCCGGAAACTTTGATTATCGGGAATGGTGATGTGGTATCAATCGAGGATGCACAAAAGAAAGTGTTGGAATCTGGGTGTGATGGGGCGATGATTGGTCGTGGTATTTTTGGCAAACCATGGTTCTTTGAGAATCTTAAAAATCAAAGATTAAATCTCAAATATAAACGTACTTTTGCTACTGATGAGAAAACTCCTGAATTCCGTCTGAAGGTATTACTTGGACATACGAAGCTGTTTAGTAAAACATTCATATCGAACAAGACAGGTAAGCATATAAAAAATTTTGCAGTTATGAAGAAGCATTTTAAAGCATATGTGTCTGGGTGGGATAATGCAAAAGAATTACGCGCACAACTTATGGAGACAAATAATGTGACAGAAGTTGAAACTATAGTTAAAACGTATCTCAAGCTTCGACAAGGGTAGGCCTTGTCAACAACTTTTCATTTTCAATTTTTCACTGTAAACTATCCTCATGACCGTACTCTACCGCACATATCGACCCGCTTCATGGAATGATGTAGTTGGACAAGAAGCTATCGTTGATGTTTTGAAAGAAACTATCAAATTGAAGCGTATTTCTCACGCATATCTCTTTTCTGGTAGTCGGGGAACTGGTAAAACAAGTATTGCACGCATTCTTGCAAAAGCACTTGGAACAGCAGATGAAGATATATACGAAATAGATGCAGCATCAAATCGTGGTATTGATGATATCCGTGAATTGCGTGAACACGTTTCAGTGTCGCCATTTTCATCACCGTATAAGGTGTATATCATCGACGAAGTTCATATGTTGTCAAAAGATGCATGGAATGCACTCCTGAAGACTCTCGAGGAACCACCAAAACATGTTATTTTTATTCTTGCGACGACGGAACTCAACAAAGTTCCTGATACGATTGTTTCTCGCTGTCAGACATTTTCATTCAAACGACCTTCACGTGAAGTCGTTCGAACCCATATTGCTTCTATTGCAAAAAAGGAAGGGTACACACTAGATGTTGATGGAGCAGATCTCATTGCGCTTCTCGGTGATGGTTCATTCCGTGACGCTCTTGGCATGCTCGAAAAAGTAATTTCATCATCAAAGGACAAGAAACTTAGTCGTGCCGAAGTTGAGACTATCACTGGTGCGCCAAAAGCTACTCTTATTAATTCATTTATTCAGCATGTTATAGCCAAGAATGCCGACGGAGCTCTTGATGTTCTTGCTCAGATAGAGAAGTCGGGTATTTCTATGACGGTATTTTCAGCTTTAATGCTTGAAAAGATGCGTTTTATTCTATTGCTCCAATTTTCTGCAAGTTCAAAAAAATATTTGAGTGAACGCGTGTCAGAAGATGATATGAAATATATTGAACTTGAAGCTGCAAAAAAAGGACTTACTCCCAGTACGTTGATTGTCTTACTTGAAGCAGTTGGTCAGATCTCTCGTGCGCAAATAGAGATTCTACCTCTTGAATTGGCGGTGATACGTATTTGCTCATAGTTAATCACCTTTCTGTACAGAAAGGTGTCTTTATACACAAAATCTGAGTGTGGTAGAATGAGACTATGGATATTAAAATACAAAAAAAAGAGGTGCATGAATTTGTGAAGAAGCTGAGCCATGTACACTGGTTCGCTATTGGTGGTTTTCTTATTCTTGCAATAAGTATTGGCTATATAAGTTGGTATGGATATCATCGTTTCCAGGATCTCTCTGGTCAAATCGTAGCTCTCCAGTCAAACTTAGCTTCAACATCTCAAAATTTTCAAAATAATTTAATTCAAACACAAAAAAATCTTGCAACGAATATTCAACAAAATGTTGGTGATATTCAAAACAAACTTGGAGATTATCAGCAGCAAGTGGGGAATTTGTCGGGCACATTGAATACATTACAAAAGTTGAGCAAGACTGATCCACAGCTCCTTGAGAAGTATTCAAAAGTATTTTTCTTGAATGAAAATTATGCACCCGCAGAACTTGTCGAAATTCCGAGTGATTATAAGTATAGTGATCTCAAGCATCCACAGTTGAGTACTCAAGTTTGGCCGTATATGAAGCGCATGCTCGATGATGCACTTGCTGCCAATGTGAAGATATTTGTTTTTTCCGCATACCGCTCATTTAGTGAACAGAGTGCTCTCAAGGGTCAATATAAAGTTATATACGGTTCAGGTACTGCAAATTCATTCTCAGCTGATCAAGGATATTCTGAACACCAATTAGGTACTGCAGTTGATTTTATTACATCTGGTCTTGGTGGTCAGCTCGATGGTTTTGACGCTACGGCTTCATATAATTGGTTAATTGCAAATGCATATAGGTATGGATTTATACTTTCATATCCAAAGAGTAATTCCTATTATGTCTTCGAACCATGGCACTGGAGATTTGTTGGAGTGAAGTTGGCTACTGATCTTCATAATGCCAATCAGAATTTCTATGATTGGGATCAAAGAACAATTGATGCGTATCTTGTGAATCTATTTGATTAGATAGAATCTGGTGTTACCGGTGAAATTTTCGCAAATTTTCTATTTGATATATAGATGATAGTAGCAATACTGATGATTCCTGCCGCCATATAGGGTAGGGTATCCTTGAATTCAAAAAGATAACCAGCAATAAGAGGAGCTACGATACTGGCGCTATTTTGGATAGCTGAGAGAACTCCAGTTGCTTGACCACGAGAACGTTCGTCAGATTCACCGAGAACTTCACTGGTAATTGCGACACGTAAGACAGATTGACCAAAGGCGGCGAAAACAAGTCCAATAATGAAGAACCAGAGTGTCGGATATGCCATACATGCAAATCCTATTGCAAATGAAGCAAGCATGATAATAATGAGCTTTTTTTCGGTGAAATATTTGAGCCAGAATTTCTTCAAAGCAAAACCTTGGTTGAATGCAATAACAATTCCGACACCAGTAAAGAAGAGACCACTTTCGTATGCACCATAATTGAAAGCTTTAAGAAGATACAGGGCGAAGATGGAGTTGGTTCCTACTGCGATAGCATTGAACATAAACCACGTGACATAGAGCTTTCGTAGTTTTATTTCTTTGAATCCCTCCATAATTGGCTTGAGCGGGTTCCAGTGTATTTCTTTTTCTGGGTGGAGGTTTGTATTTGTTTCAGGTAAGAAGAAATAAGCAAGAATAACATTGGCTAGTGCCAAGCAACCAACAAACCAGAAAGGAAATGCAGGAGACACTTTGCTCAAGATTCCTCCGAGTAGTGGACCGAGCAAGAATCCTATACCAAATATTGCCCCGGTGAGTCCGAGATTTGCCGTACGTTCTTTTTGGTCTTTTGCAAGATCTGATATTGCACTTTGAGCTGTTGAGAAATTTCCTGCAGCCAAACCATCTACGATGCGTCCAATGAATAAAAAGAGGAGTGAAGGTGCCCAAGCGAAGATGAACCAACCAATAGATGAACTAAGAATACTGACAAGTAAGATAGGTCTTCGTCCGATCTTGTCGGACAATGCACCGAGTAATGGTGCGCTCAAGAATGAAAAGAGTGCAAATACTGAAAAGAGAAGTGTTATCACACTCGGACTTGCACCGAATGAGTGTACGTATGTCGGCATAACCGGAATAATGATACCGAGTCCGATAACATCAATAAGTACAGTAAAGACGATAATTAGTTTTTCTTTGGTCATATTTTGATTATACGCGAAATATCTCTCCAGAGAAATGTTTTGACACTTCAACCGATCGATCATCTCTCACAAGTACGTATTCAAAGTGATACGCTTTACGCAAAGTATCTGCGGGCACGAAGAAGAGACAAGTTGTCAGCGCATCTGCAATGAGTGCACTATCAGCCATAACCCATACTGCAATAATATTCGTCGGAGATGTGCCTGTTTTGGGATTTATAATATGATTGAATCTACCCCATGCTCGACGATTTCCTGCGGACCCGCAGATACTGCCATTTCCGAGTGTGTGAATACCGATAATGTGTTTGCTATCTTGAGGATCTTCGAGACCAACACGGATTGATTCTGAACCTTTGTGGAGTATGTCGCCACCTGCATTGATGCAGTACGCAGTAATACCTTGTTCATCTAGTACTTTTGCAACAAGATCGATGAGATATCCTTTTCCAGCAGCCCCAAAATCAAGCAACACTGGTTTTTGTACTGACAGAGTAGGGTAGTGATACGTGAGAACGTCTTCGAGTGGTGGAGGCACAGATATATGTTCACGAGGTTTCAAAGAATAATGTGCATCGTATCCCGCATCAGACAATACTTGTCCTATGAGCGGCGTGAACAATCCGCCAGTTCGCGTGTATAGATCTTGATATACTTTGAATAGTTCCTGAGCATCATCGGGAAATGTGAAGTCACCTGCTTCTTTCGAAATCTGAGTGACAAGTGAATCAGTTCTGAATCTTGAATACGCTACATCAAATAGGTCAATTCGATTTTGTATCTTCGAAAGTATGTTAGTTTCTTGATGTGTATCAAGTTTTTGGTATATATCTATTTGCCATGAAGTACCTATGGCTTTGAATGTGAATTGTGCCATAGAAATGAGTTGGTCAGCGTGTATCTGTAATTATACTTTTGCTTGAGCTTTTATCTTTGCGAGAGCAGCGTTGAAACCTTCTGGGGTAAGAGATGAACCAGAAACAACAGTGAGATTGACTGAGTTTATATTTTGGCCAACAACGTATTGTTTGTACCCTGCAATAAATTTATCTTGATAGCGGAGTGACGTACGATCGGCACGAACTGAAGTAACTGTAGCGTCAGTAATAATATCGTTGGCGAGTGTTACAGTAACTGCTATTTCGTCTTGGCCGCCAGGAGAATTGTAGACACCATTGGCTGTATAGGTGCCATTTTTGAATATAGCAACGTAATTTTTGGGAATAGTAGCTGCTGGTGGAGGTGTCGTTGGGGCAGCGGGAGTACGTGAAGAACCTTCATCGTCACCTTCTTCATCGTCACTAAAATAATTCCACACAGATTTTTTCGAAGTAGTAGCTGGTGTGCCGGTAGTGGTTGGTATCTTTGTGGTTGTTTTTAAAGAAGTTGTTGAGGTTGTATTATTTGCGAGAATAGGCGCAGGAGTTTGCTTCTCAGAGACAAAGGTAACTGTACCTACGGCCCCAACGGTGAGTGCACCGATAAGGATTCCTATTTTTTTGAGTGAATTAATTGGTTGCATGGATTTGATGTTATTTATAGTGAATTGTCGGCATTGATAGTAGATAGTCTCTTTTTTGATTGGATACATAGAGCGTCCGGACCATTCATGGACACAACAAGAATGGCAACTGCGAGCCCAAAGTCTCGTGTTCCTATTTCTCCATATCCAAGACTCCACATGATGCCGAATAAGTGAAGTGCAAGAAGAAGAGCCACTATACGTACCTGATAGCCGAATACGAGTGCTAAGCCGAATATAAGCTCAAATAGGGCATTCAAGAAGACGAGTGCTGAAGCCTCGAGATGTGTTAGTGCTACTGCGGAATCTGGTACATAGGCTGTCCACACACTATTGTGCATGAATTGTTGAAAGCTAAACCAGAGTATGACTGCGGACATACCATAACGAAGCACGACGCCAGCATATGTCTCTAAAAATGAAATAGTTTTTTGCATAGGTATAAGTATATATGAATTGTAAGGTGTTGTCTTAGTACGAGTTCTACGGTACAAAAGGTGCGTTATTATAGATCAATTTTTGTAGGGCATTAGTGCTGGATCCATTCGAATTTCGCATTGAGCGTGAAGGGTTCGGTAATAGTAGTAAAGCCTTTTTGTAATAGGGTTTTACTGTACACAGGGGCAACACCATTAGTGCTTATGGTAATGTGACTTTCTGTGTTTTTTAATACATCTGTTTTTACTACGACAGCTTCACATTTTTCATCGTGCGCATATCCGTACACGCTGAGTGTTACCAGCGAGCCAATATATGATTTGTATTGATCGTATACTTCAGTCGTTGGTTTGAAAGCGACAGTGATGTGATGGGCAAATACTTTGGGATACAAAGGAGGGAACTTGTTGAGGAGTACCTTCTGAGACTCTGGTGTAAGTATAATTGCGAGATAACCGTTCATTATGTGTTGAGGGGTAGTCATGGAATATGTATTATGACCAGAATTCTATATTTTCTTCTATACTTTTGATAATATTTGCTCTAGCTTCTTCTGGCTTGAAATCAATATTCATCACTATGTTCAGCGGAATCCATTCAAAAGCAAGGTGACCCTCTAACCCTTCTATATTTTTGTAGTCTTTTAATGTAGTGAGATACACATACGTGTATTCATCGTATGTTTTACCATCTTCTTCAAATACATTTTCAAATTCGACTATTTTCTTGATTGCAAGAATTTCTCGTCCAATTTCTTCATGCACTTCTCGTTCGAGAGCTTTTTCAGGTGATTCTCCTTGCTCAACATGTCCTCCAGGTAAGAAATAATAACTATGTGCAGGATTTTTTATGTTCTTGCATAGTAATATATTGTTATTTTGGACAATGATTGCTCGGGTGAGTAGTTCGCGGGTTGGCATTGGGGTAGTATAGCAAAAGTTTTTAGCATAGACAAAAACACATTTTGATGTTACTTTTTACTTAGATAAACCTGCAATTTAACAATCCTTTTTACCACTTATGTTAATCACACTCACAGCTCCATCAGGAGGCGGCAAGGAGTATTTAAAAAAGGCTCTTTTGCAACGTTTCCCTAACTTAATTGAATTATGTTGGACGACTACGCGGTCGTTGCGCCAAGGGGAAATTCAAGGTGTCACACGTGAACACGTGTCCCAAGAAGAATTTACCCATCTCAAATCTAACAGTGAGCTTTCATTTACTCAAGAGTTGTTTGGAGGCTCGTATGGAATACGCACAAAATATTTACACTCACCTGCAACGTATATGTTGACGGAATTTCATGTAGATAATGTGCTCATTGCCGCAGAACAGAAATTGCAATTCTTGGCAGTTGCTCTTGTTCCTCAGGATATTTCTTTTTTGAGGGAGCGATTGAAACGTCGCGATACAGAAACTGTTACACAGATAGATGGCCGTATTACAGCGGCAGAAGTGGAAGTGGCTAAGATCAATCAACACCGTGGGCTTTTTTCTCTCGTTGTAACATTTTCGAGAGAAAATGAGCACATGGTTGTAGACGAAGTCTCAGCATTTCTTGAAACCCGTGTCTCTTTGGTTAAATCCAAAATATGAAAGGAAATTATGAACATCACGACTAACGTGGGATCGATTAGTTTCGAAACCCCTCTTATGTTGGCGTCTGGTTACATTACTGAGAAGCCGGATTTTTTTCTCAAAGCAAGTAGTTTTGGTTGTGCCGGTATGGTAACTCGATCGCTCAAGGAACATGTTCCTTCCGAGCGCTCTCGAGTTCCCGCACCACGTTATAGCATCCTCGGTGAATCGTCGATGCTTAACTGTGAATGGGGGAATGAACATCCGTGGACACAATGGCGCGATGGTTGGGCAGAGAAGGTCAGAAACACAAAAAAACCTCTCATCATTTCTTTGAGTGGTAGGGACATTGAAGGGTGCAGTCATTTGATCGATGCTTTCAGTGGTTTGGCAGATGGTTTTGAGATTAATGTTTCTTGTTCGCATTCAGGTGCGCTTCATGGGAATTTGAATCTTGATTTTACTCATCTCCATAAACTATTTGGAACAATCAGGTCCCGCACACGTCTGCCAATTTGGCTTAAATTGTCTTATTCACCCTTTGTGGTGGAGATGGCCGTTGAAGGTGAAAAGATTGGTGCTGACGCGATAGTGTGCACCAATAGTGTTGGCCCCGGCATGCTCATTGATATAGCAACCGGCTTACCAAAGGTTGGCATGAAAGGTGGTGCCGGAGGTCTTACTGGTCCAGCGATATTCCCAATAGCATTACGTTCAGTGTATGAAATCAGCAGGGCCGTGGATATTCCCGTAGTTGGTGTTGGAGGAATATCAAGCGCTGATGATGTCATTCAAATGATGATGGCTGGTGCGTGTGCAGTCCAACTTTACACCTGTCCAGCCCTCAAGGGACCAAAAGTGTTTGCGGAAATTCTGCAAGGTATGAGGGCTTTTCTAGCTTCTCACCCAGAGTTTGATTCCCTTGAAAAAATTGTCGGACACAGTCACGATAAGTCCGCGGTTCATCGCTTTGAAGCTCCGTTACCAAAAGTGGTGGAAGAAAAGTGCACAGGTTGCGGTATCTGTATACCAAGTTGTGCATTTGATGCAATATCACTTTCCGGTTCAACTGGAAAGGTGATAGCGGTCATTCATGACAATTGTATTAGCTGCAATGCATGTCTCGGTGTTTGTCCTTCAGGACTGAAAGCGATAGCAACCACATATACATTATGAGTAAACCTATATATCCAATTAAAATATTCTGTCAAAGGTGTCAAACACTATTGTATGAATATGATAAGGAGGGTCCCGGGTCACTAGTCAAATGTTATGTGGACAGGATAACTGCTGATCATACTGAGAAGGATCTAAATTGTCCCAAATGCAAAACACCTTTCTGTCGAGCGGGTCAGATATTCAATCGGCCAATTCATAAAATTATTGGTGGCAAGGTTTTCGTCAAAGGATTTTGTCCCAAGAAGTAGGACGAAATACACTAAAGGGCAAGCCTACGGCTTGCCCTTTTTCTGTATATGCTATTTATATAAATTTGTACTATACTATTCTCATGCAAAAAAATATCGAAATTGAAATTCGCGGTCCTCTTTCGAAGGCTCAATACGAATCTCTTATTACATTTTTTACTAAAAATGGGAAAGTTAAAGAGAAGAAAGATAGGATTCTGATTGACTATTCAACTTTTTTGCCTGGGGGAATTGAGAGTAGAAAAAAAGATATACGTCTTCGTGTGACAAATGGAATACCTGAAATTATTGTTAAAATTGGAGAGTGGGGTGGATCGGAACAAAGAAAAGAGCTTTCTGTTCTCGGAAAACCAGGAGAGTTCGATACTCTTGTGGAGATATTTGGTCATCTTGGTTTTGGAAAAGGTGTACTAGCTCACAGAAAGAGTCGTGTCTATGAATATAAAGACGTAGAGTTTGCTTTGGTAGAAGTACCCAATCATAGTTATTATTTTGAAGCTGAGAAGATGGCTCATGGTAACGAAGATGCACAGAAAATTACTGAGGAATTGACAAAGATATGCGAATCACTCGACCTTACTGTTTATGATAAAAAAGGTTTTTTTGAATATATAGCGATACTTAACAAAGAGGCGAATGGGGTGTTTGAGTTCGATGAATATGTAGCGGGGGATTTTAAGAAGAAATACGGAGTATAGGGTGAACTTTTACTTCGTAAGTAATATATATTTTTTGTGTGATTTAGACGTATTTAAATTTGCGTAATTGGACATAAAAAGTGTTATATGTAAATAGTCTTGTATCCTATTGCCATTTAGAATATGTGTGGTAATATTTATAACATTTGCTAGATTTCATTTAGAAATCTTATGAGACAACACAAATCAAAAAATGCAAAAAATCTAGATTATAGACTAAAGACTATAAATGAAGATTTTGAAGTGACTGAGGTGCCTCTGCTCCCACGTTTTTCTAAGACTGGCAAGTATACATATATATGGATTCAAAAGAGTGGATTCTCGACTTTTGATGCTCAAGATATAATTAGAGATTTTTTTAAATTAAAAAATGAAGATATAAATGTAGAAGGCTTGAAAGATGAGGATGGAATTACTGCGCAAATTTTGTCACTTAAAAAAGTTTTGAATAGTTCACAAGTCGCCTTATTTAACAAAAAAAATTTAACACCTTCTTCATATATAAAGATTGAGCGTATCATGGGTTATGGGGATACACCTGTAGCTGAAAAAATGCTACATGCTAATTCATTTAATTTGGTTGTTAGAAATGTACATGAGACAATTGCGGAACAGGTCTTGAAGTTTTGTAAAAATAATAAATTTGTAAGTTTTATAAATTATTATGATTCTCAGAGATTCGGTATGCCTGGGGGTCCATACAATACCCATTTGATAGGGAAAGCTATAATTGATCAAGACTGGAAAGAGGCATATAAACAATTTAAACTTTCTGGAAATAAAGGATTGTCAGAAAACACTATTCCATCAAAGAAAAGTACGCAAGATGATTTTAGAGATTTTTTCCTCACAATTAATCCCAAAAAAGTGAATTTCTTCCTGTCATCATATGATAGTTACCTATGGAATAGAGAAGTCTCAAAAGTACTCGCAGAAAACTGTAAGGGTAGTATTGATTACTTTGAAAACGTAGGTGACCTTTTTATTCCTTATGGGAATATATTCAAAGCACCAAATATAGTCTCATGTGCAGGACATAGATTGGAGAATGATCAAAAAATTTCAAAAAAAGATAATACAAGATGCGCTATTACAACTACGGCAGTATATGTATTGGATATTGCAGATGATGAAATGAATAAAGGCAAGAAGAAGATTAAGTTAACTTTCCTTTTACCTACTGGTAGTTACGCTACAATGTGTGTAAGACAATTAATTTGTAAAGCAACAGAATAGTAACTAGAGCGTATTGAATTATATTTTGATTGATATAGAAATCGGCAAATGATCTGAACCATCTGATGCTCCAACTTCTGGAGAAGTGAACGCAATATCTGGACTAACTAAAATATAATCTAGGCGAGTATCTAATTTATTGGGTTTACAAACAGGGCATCCTTCAGGGTACATACTCCATGTAGGAGAAAATGTTGGGTCAGTATGTACATAGTTCTCAGTGAGAGTCTTCAGGCTTGTACTGTCTGGAATTGCATTGAAGTCTCCCATGATGATGCCTTGTTTCGGAGGTAATAATCCCATAATAGTTTTGACTTGTTCATTTTGTATCTCATCAAATTGTTGGTGCGTATGTTTAAGATGTACTGAAAAGACGGCGAGTTCTTTGGAACCAACTTGTATACGAGCTTCTACGATTGAAGGTCTCTTGCCAGCTCTCAAAGGGTGGATCTTCGATCCTATGATAGGGAACTTGCTGAATAGGGCAGTATTGAGTACATGATGACGATTATTATTGTCAGTAAACTCAGCTGCAGGTCCAGTTACGCATTCATATCCCAAATTCTTGAGTAGTGAAACAACGTCACGCTCAGGGTCGATCAATGAGACTTCTTGGAGTCCGATAATATCTGCTTGTGATGCCCTGAGAAAGGCCGAAACAGCCTCGAAATGACAGTCACACCATATATTCCATGAGAGGATTTTTATATTCATATTTGTATCAGTATAGTACCACTTTTATTGAATAATTTTTATCCAAAAGAATGTGTATGGTGTGGCTCAACCACCATTTTTTATAGGTAGTACAAGTGTTGACATTAGTGCTATAATATGCTCAAATTACGGGCAGACTCTTTGAAACCCAAAAACCCATAGGATTTATGAAACTGCATATTGCAAATACCCAAGCAGAGCAGCCATTACTTGCTGTTTCTGCTTCTCGTCAGCTTACTGTGGCAATAGCCACGTTGGCGATCGGTGGTGCTGAGCAGATGGTCCTTGATTGGGCTATCCGCATCCATCCACTCGGCTGGAACGTTCACATCATCGTCCTTCGAGATCAAGAAAAGGAATGGCGCGTGCCATCCTTCATCGAAGTCACTCGACTTCATGGAACAGATATTCGTGCAAAGCTTACATCACTCGGCAAGAAGCTTGCGGCAAGCAGTAGCTCTGTTTGCCTCTGCCACCTGCTGAAAAAAGATGAACGCGATGCATTGTCAGCTCATGGGGCGACTATCGTCCCCGTGCTCCAAAATGCTCGTGATGGGTGGATCGAAGAGGCTTCACGCCTCGAAAGTTCACCTTATGCGATCACTGTATCCGAAGCTTGTCAGGCAGACCTCCGCGCATGCGGATCTGTTCTTCCTGTTTCGGTTATTCGCCACATTCCTCGTCTTCGTTCTGTTCCTGGCAATCGGGAGCGGTTCCGCAAGGCATGGAATATTCCCCAAGATGCAACAGTCATTGGCATGATCGGTGCGGTCAAACCACAAAAGAACTATCCGTTCGCCCTCAACGTGCTTCACGCACTACAGGGAATGAAGGATACGTATCTGGTTATTGTGGGCGGACCAATCGGTCGCGATGGACGTTCTTCATGGGAAGCACTCATTGCGGAAATTGACCGGCTCGGACTGCGTAGTCGCGTGGCGATGCCCGGGTTCATTCCCGACGCCTCGCAATGCCTCTCAGTCTTCGATTTGTTTCTGAACACGAGCCACTATGAAGGTCTCAGTGTCGCTACCTTGGAAGCGCTCATGCAGCGCCTACCGGTAGTGGCGAGCAAAGTTGGCGGACAAGGTGAGATTGGTCACGAAGGTTTGACATTGATGGATCCGAAAGCGTCTGCAGAAGTGTGGGCTACGGAGATCGCAAGATCCCTGTCGTCTGTGTTTCCGGCGCCGTCGTGGTCTAACTTTCCTTCGTATCGTCTCTGGACGCTCGCAAGCTTGGCACGGCCGGTCCTCACGACTGGCAAAGTCTTGTTTGTGACAGCAAACCTGAATTCGGGCGGAGCACAACGCTCACTCGTTAATCTGGTTACGCGCCTCAATAAAAAGTTACGGCTCGAAGTAGCGGTTACGGGAAACTCCACTGCCTCACATTTCTTCAAGGAACTTTCGGGTTCCGGAGTGATTGTGCGGAGGACGGCGGCAACTCGTGATCCATTCGACCATGCCGAGGCACTGGTTCAGAAGATATCCAACGACCAGATCGGCACCGTGTGCTTCTGGAACCTTGATCCGAAGGTAAAGCTCCTCGTGATGAAATCGCTTGAGTTCACGTCCGTTCGTTTTGTGGACGTTAGCCCAGGCAGGTCTTCGTTCGAAGAATTGCAGATCGTGGCTGAATTCCAGCGTATGATTTGCTTTGACGAGAATAGATTCCACGCTCGGCTGGACAATATGGTCCTTAAATATGACGGCGAAAGCCCGATAGCCTGCGCGCGCAAGACAGTGGTCATCCCCAACGGCATTCCGGTTCATTCGGCGCCGAAAATGGATTATACGATTCGGGGCAATCCCCGCGTTGTGGTAAACGGGCGCATAGCTCCCACGAAATTTTTCCTCGAAATTCTCGAGGCTATGAAGATCGTGCGTGAGCGCATACCTGATGTGGAGCTTCACGTGTTCGGCGCGGCAGAACCGCGATTCGAAACGTATGCCGCATCGGTGGAGAAAGTCTCGAAGGAAGCGCCGGCACGCCGGATCTTCTTTCATGGCCCTTCATTCGATACGGTACAACAGCTTCCCGAATTCGACGTCTTCGTTGTTCTCGGAAAACATCAAGGGTGCCCGAATGCTCTGCTTGAGGCTCTCTCAGCAGGACTACCGTGCATTGCAAACGATGATGGTGGAACTCGCGAGCAGATCATTCATGGTGAAACTGGTCTGCTCCTGGAAAACGAATCACCGAACATGCTTGCCGAAGCCATTGTTAGAGTCCTCATCGACCGCGACTTGGCACGTGAGCTCGGGCAGAATGGTCGAGCTCATATCGAGCAATCATTTGGTATGGATTGCATGGTGCAAACATACTTCAAACTTCTCAGGAGTGAAAGCTTCCTGGAAAGTCTTGTTTCAAAGCTCTCCCGTATGTGGAAGAGCGTCACAACAACTGCAGTGAACCAAAAGAAAATCCTAGATTATGAAAACCCTAATACTACAACTGCCCAGTAATCGGCAGTATGCAGGAACACTGAGCATTGGAGATGGCTCCGCCCCAATAACCGCTGTCGGCACATGCGACTCGGATTTTGAAGGGCACGAACCCAAGCTCGGCTCCTATAAACTGAAACAAATCAACCTGAACAAGCAGGCAACCAATGAGGAGCTCTTTGCTGCCTATGGCCCGGCTGTTCTGGTCTTCGAAGCGGTCAGTGGTGAAGCCACCCGCGTCTCGAATACGCCCGACGACCGTAACATCCTGGCCATTCATGCCGGGGAAACGGACGATGATGACAACTTGCTTCCCACGAATGGGAGCATTCGCATCAGCAATGGTGACATGGTTGATTTGCTCAACTACATCGGCCGCGACAAAATCGTGTCGTTGGACATCGAAGAAAGAAAGTGGGGAATGCTCGCTCGTGCGGTTGCACCGCTCGTGGCAGTGAGGGCAAGTAAGGAGGTATTCATTGCTCCGACTCCAACTCCTTGGAGTAATCACACCTCGAGCTCAGGGTTTAACCCCTGGTTCTGGTTATGGGTCTATGACTCCATGTCCAGCAGCAATCATCACGCCTACCAAGACGTCCCAGGATTTCATCCCGGAGAAGGTCGGTCTGGCGGTGGCGGTGCAGACGCAAGCCTCGACACTGTCGGTGTTGCGGCGCAGCACAGCGCGCCTCCGAGCACCGAAGCTGCTACGGCTACTGCTGACGTCGGTGTTGCACCTCCACCTGTTATCGTTGATCCGTTCGTCAACGATGGGGGAACAAATCAACCTCCGTCGTCAACGGAAGTTGAATCGCCTGCGGAACCGCCGGCGGGTTCAGATCGAAGTGGGTTCACCAGTGAACCTGAACACAGCTCGTCATACTGATCAAGATCAGATGACTCGAAGCCGATTCTAGAAATAGGATCGGCTTTTTTAATACAAATAAAAATATGCAATTCCTTGCGGAATTGCATATTCGATCTTGGAACCGTAGTGATCAATACGACGCTTGGGCGCCCTTGATCGCACGCTTTTTCATCCACGGCATGAGTCCGCGAAGACGGGCGCCGGTCTTCTCAATCAGGTGTCCTGCGTCGCGTGCAAGTAATGCGTCGTAGCGTTTGTAGCCACCGTTGTATTCCTTGATCCAGTCACGAGCAAACTTGCCCGATTGGATGTTCTTGAGAGCAACCGCCATGCGTTTCTTCACGCCGGCATTGATGATCTTGGGGCCGACGGATACATCTCCCCACTTCGCGGTTTCGGAAATTGAGAACCGCATACCAGCGATGCCGGATTCGTTCATGAGGTCGGCGATCAGTTTCACTTCATGCAGACATTCGAAGTAGGCCATTTCGGGAGAATATCCCGCTTCAACCAGCGTTTCGAAGCCGGCCATGACGAGGGAACTCAGGCCGCCGCACAGGACGGTTTGTTCGCCGAATAAATCAGTTTCGGTTTCCTCTTTGAACGAGGTTTCCAAAACACCTGCGCGAGTGGCGCCGATGCCGTGGGCCCATCCAAGTGCGATGTTCTTCGCTTTGGTGCCGCCTTGGTAAACCGCAATGAGACTCGGCACTCCTTTGCCTTCCACATATTGGCTGCGGACGACGTGGCCCGGGCCTTTCGGTGCCACCATGACAATATTGACGCCCTTCGGCGGAATGATTGTCTTGAAGTGAATCGAGAAGCCGTGAGAAAACAAAAGTGTTTTGCCCTTCGTCAGATGAGGCAAAATGTTTTCCACGAACACGCGGGCTTGCTTCGTGTCGGGCAGTGCGACGAAAATGACGTCGGCTTGACAAACCGCTGATTCAACCGGAAGCACAGTAAAACCTTTGCTCTCCGCCACCTGGATGGATTTGCTGCCCGGATAGAGGCCGATGATCACATTGTGACCTGAATCCTTGAGGTTGAGGGCATGGGCGTGGCCTTGCGAGCCGAAGCCCAACACTGCGAGTTGTTTCTTTGCAAGGGGACTGACAGGAGACATATCCGCCTCCGAGTAGACCCGTTTTTTACGTTGGTTTGGTGTTTTCATATGCGTTGTGTATTTTTCCGCGTAGAAAGCCACGAACAGTGATGCTCGATATGTAAAAAGCTTTCTATATCGAAATTACCACAGCAATGATGAAGTGTCTATATGACATTGCGTAATATGTCCCTTAGATTTTTCTCTCAAGATTGTTATTGCTTTATATCAAAATCACGAAGAATTTCTTCTATTTCAGCTTCAGACAATACTTTTCTTTCTTCACCGACGTGATTGAGGTCACCGATGACATCAACAGGGATAATGTGATAGTGCAAGTGCTCAATCGTTTTGCCTGTTTTCTTGCCATTACGAACAACGATGGTGTAATCCTGATAGTTGAGTTTTTTCAGCAAATTAATACCTTTATGTAATAGTGTATTGATTGATACTAATTCTGTCTGACTTAAATTCTCGAAATCATCTATGTGACGATAGGGAACAACGAGTAAATGATGTTTGTGGTATGGAGCAAGTGCGTAGGTCATGAACACGTCATCATTGTGATCGATAATTCTGTTATGTGTGAATTCACAAAATGGGCAGGATCGTGGGGTCTTCAATAAATCACTGTAAAGCATGGGGTTATTAAATTAATGGTACGAGTACATCTGAATATTTTTCCACCATATACTTCAAATCCTCAGTAAATTTACCAGGTTGATTCGCTATATTATTCTTGAGTTGACTAATCGAAAATGTCTCAACTCCAGAACTTTCTCCGTCAGCAAATCGTATAGCACCATCGTAATATCCGATATAAATATCAGTAATATAGGGTTGAACAAAACTCTGTCCATCATTCAAAAGTCTTGTTGATTCAAAATTATCAATGTGATCAATTTTCTTTAATATCCCAACTATTTTGAGATCAATCGACTTAACGGCCTGTTCAAATTCATTATTATTGATAATTGTTGCTGGAAAACCCAATTCTTCAGCGCATTCCTTAACCACAGTTAATTCTGGGGTGTTGTTGAAAATAACGTGACCGCCAACAGTTTTGTCATATAAACCTGAGTTCTCCTTTTTTAATTCACTTCTTTTTTGCAGGTATATTCTTCCACGTGAATTCATCAGGAGTACTCTGATAGTTTTTATTTTTTTAGAAATAGCACCACTTTGAGCAAATTCTTTTTTGGCTTCAGTATAAAAATCGTCTCTATCTTGAGTTCCGATGAATGTGCCGTCTAGTTTGTATACTTCGATGAGTTCTTGCATGTATGTAGTATAGCAGATTGACGCGACTTGATGGTATAAAATAAAAAACCAAGGACGTTGTCATCCTTGGAATTTGATACTGTCGCGCTCGCTAGACTAACTCTCGAGCGATGAGTGCGCCCATATTCAGAAGAATTGGAGTGCGTTCCTTGCCGGAATGAAGTCCAGCTTGCCGTCCAATCTTCACAACGGGAAGACCTTCTGCATCGAGGCGGGAAATATTCGAAGCTTCATGAGCCTCCCCGCGTAGATTGTTAACCACGTAACCATGAACCTTGCCCCCAAACTTTTCGATGATTCGGCGCACTTCGAATGTTTGGTTGATCGGACTTGCTTCAGGGGTCGAAACGATCATATATTTGGCGTTTGTAAGTAATGTCGCCACATGCTGGATATTTGCCGCGTGTTTATCGGCATGTTTGATGTAATCACCTTTGAGGTAACCAGCAATGTGGGGCCATTTCGCGCCAATCATTGACAGAGAGATGATGCCTTGATTCTGCAGATTTGTCAGGCTTCGTGCAGTCGATTGCACATTGAGGAGCAAACGCTCCATTCCCGCAGTCGGTTCAACGTCAATGATTACTCGTTCATAGCCTCGCTGCTCAAGCTGAGCAAGAAGCGTTATAAGAGTCGCAAACTTTTGCAATGTCACAGTATCGGTTAGAACACCAAAGAAAGCGTTCACCATGTCCGTAAGTGGAATGAGGCCGAACTCGCCAGGGAACTGTGCCAAGTATTCTTTCAAGGTCCACTTTTTGGTAATTGCCTCAGCGATTCCAACAAAATCTGTATTTTCAACGATTGCAATCGCGAAGTTCTTTTTCATCGGACACACCATATTTCTCGAGAGAAGTGTGGTTGTGCCGAGTGTATTCGCAACACTGTGACCGCCATCATAGTCGATGACAGCCGTTTTGATATCCATTGAGCCGGAGAGGTGAAGCGCAAGTGAGACAGCGCAGTTGGTTTTTCCAACACCACCTTTACCCGCAAAGATGTTTAGGTGCATAATTAATTTGCTTCTATTGTTTTGTTTGTCTAAAAATTAATACTACACATTTTTCACCTTTTGGCAATGGTTGTTAATTTGAATAGATTGTAGGGTGCTAGATTAATTTAAGAGTATAGACAAAAGTTCAGGAAACTTCTCCGTGTTCAGACTACTCAACACAAAATGTCCTTTTCCTTCAAATTCCTTAAATTGAGCATCATTTATTTTCGCTCTGAGTATTTCAATACTTTTGAGTACAGTTGAAGCATCGTCAGTTGAATACATCACTATTAGACCAGTAGTCTTAGAGACGAGATTTGAATCGATATTGAATTTAAAAAAGTTTGGATCGATTTCGCTTTCTGGGTCCAACCAAGGAGCAACAAGAACAACCTTGCCAACTTTCTTATTATTTTCACTTAACCATCTTACAAGAAATCCTCCTCCACAACTATGACCAACTAACATTGTATTTTCATCAGGATGTAATCTATCCAGTAGATCTTTCCATTTCTCATAATTTGGTTCGTAAAAACCAGGCATTTCAGGAGTTTGAGTCTCGATACCATTTAATAATAGCTTTCTCTGAAGCCATGGTATCCAATGGTCATTAGATGCTGATGGGCGACTCGCATCTAGAAATTCAGTCTTATCATTATATCCATGAATTATTATTGCACTTTTCATAATTGGTATTATAACATTTCGACGCGATTCAAGCCTAACAACTTATTTGAATTCTAATACTAATGGTAAATGATCTGAAATTGAAACATTTGGAACTTCGAATAATTTTACTTCAATCTGAGAATCAACAAAAACATAATCAGCGAATCTATTTGTACCCTTATATAATGGGCCCCTTGTATCAGAAATACTACGGGCATCAATCAAATTTGTGAATGCATCATTTAAAACTTTTATCGGCCGTGTGTTCTGGGTCAAGTTGAAGTCGCCACAAATTATCTTTTTTCCAGCTGTTTCATTAGCAAGCCTGAGTATCGTGTGGCTTTCTTCAATCTTTGCCTCAGTGTCTTCAATAACGAGATCTTGCCATAGTCCATGAACATTGATAATCGTAAAATCTCCAACAGTAACAGCCTGTGCAACTCCTCCTGCAAATCTTCCTGAATAATCATTCCATTTTTTATCTGCATCTAATAGCTCAATGTTCTTGTAAAGACTATGTTTAATTGAAGTCTTAACGAAAGTCGATATTCCAAACGAAAAATTTTTCGGTTCCTCACCATAGTGTGATCCATGTATGTACTTAGCAAAATATCCGGAATGATGAGGTAATAGTTTACTGATCATTTCAAATGAATTTGTCTTTTCATGGCGTTCTGTTTCTTTTTCTCCTCCTTCTATGACTTCTTGAAGACAAATAATCTCAGCATCAGAATTTTTCTGAATATAATCAAATATAGTATCAACTCTACAGCCCCAAGTATTGAGACATAATAATTTCATAAAATTTGCTTGGCTGGCCGACTCGAGCCAGAACCGTCGTCGGTCAAGCCCAGATTGGCGGATTTAAGTAGTTTCAGTTTACCATATCGACGCGAGTTGAGCGCAATTTTTTAGTCTTTTAATGTTTCATCTTTCTTTTTTCGATCTTGAATTAATTCATCAGAAAATAATGTTTCCTTAATCTTATAACCTGGCACAACACTAGCCACACCTATGTTTATATTTTTGTCTACAGAGGTATCAAAATCAACCTGCTCATCAGATATATCCCAGTGACCATGTATTAATCCACCCAGAAAAAATCTTGGTCGACTATTACCTGTAGCATAAAGTATTGAGCCTTTCGGTATGTGTGCAAATGGATCAGCACAAAAAAATACAGGGGAACCACTAACACCACCTATTGACCTTGCTTCTATTAGATAGGCCTTCATGTCCCCAAAATCTTTTGTTTTAATCTTTTCTTCTGGATACATTGCAAGATTTCCAATTCTAACAATAGGTGAATTCTTATTTTCTCCAGAGACTTTACTAAATAATCCTGTTATAAATACTTCACTACCAATTCCCACACCTTCTTTTTCAAAAAGTTCTGGGGTCATAATCCCTTCTACCGGAAACCATTTCATGTCAATATCTGGTATCGGTGAAATGGATATAACTGCAACATCCACAGGATCATTTGAATGATTTGGATGAAAGTGCCAAGCCACGTCAGATATCTTTATATATTTTGCTTTGTTGTCTAGTCCATTCAATCGAAGCAACAAGTTTCCATTCAATTTTGCACTAGCATGTCTCGCCGTTATAAAATATAGCCAATTGTATTTCTCGGGAAACTTTTCCGATGGTACTGAAACGAAAAAACCTGTCGCTCTAGGAATAGGTCCGTCTTTAGAGTCTTCGCAAATAAATGCAATACATTTTTTAATTTCTTCTGGGACGATCATTATAATATATCTTAATACGACTTGAGCGCTCGAACTGCGCTCAACTTAGCTGGACGCTCCGGTATAGGACCTTTGAGGGTGAGACACCGTAAGCATATTGTAGCATTTAGCGTCGCCCTTTTCTGACACGTCTTGGTAGGCCTCTGTGAATTCCAGTCTCGCTCAATATCTTGCCAACGAGCAAAAAGCAGACAATATAGAGAATTACAGCAAGCACACCAAAGAGATCGCTAACGAAGACTTCTGGACCCCAGATCAGACCAATAATAAACAAAGTTCCAAAATAGAAATAGTGATATAGCACGCTTCCGAACCACCCCCACCACCTTGTGGTAAAAGCCTGTAATCCTGAGAGGAAAAGCACAACAACTAGTACTAGGACTATAGCGATCCAATGCTGACCAAGAATCGACATACCCGTATCCCACAATACATGGGCGGCATGCTTTTTACCGTCGTCAAAACCCTTCAGAAGAAGGTTTACAACCTGCTTTGGAAAGTCTATTCCAAGCGGTGATGTGGTACTGATATCCATAATCAATACGCTAGCAAAAATCTAGATAAATACAAATATGAAATGATAAAATGAGACAAATGAGACACTGTGCGGGCATGTTATAAAATAGTGTCTTTTTATTTAGTCTGGACTACATACGTCCTAGACTCTTTATTCTTTTTATCCAATTTGAGATATCCCTCTTTTTCGAGAATATCAATCAAATAACAAGATCTTGAATATCCAATATTAAATTTACGCTGAAGCTTTGAAGCTGTAACTGTTTTGTATGTTTGGATAATTTTTATCGACTCTTGAAACAACACACTCGCATAAAGAAAATCCATTCTCTCATCGAGCTCGCTCATGGCTTGTTTTATCTTGTTGAGTTCAGTTAAAACAAACTCAGTATCTACTTGCTTAGGTTTTTTATCATATGTATTCATATGGTAATTATATTCCTTTTGGTGCTATAAGCGAGCATAAAAACATCTCCTTATACACTGTGTATACGACAACACACATGCGAAAAGTTGTCCACAGGTACCTATTTTACAAAATTATCTACTTGATATACTTACTCTAAGCAAAGAATTCGTAGTAACACCTCGAGGAACAATATCTCGAATAATTCTAGCAAACAGTAACGTGTGCTCCTGACCATAGTGGTATCGGTCTCCGTCTACGTTCTGTACCTTAGGGGTTATAAGGTTTTATCAGTCTAAAGTGTTGTACGGGAACAAAAGCCGCAACATCTTTACAGACTTCACGATACGTATCTCCTCCCTCTGGAAGGTACACCCTATATTTTTATTCCACTACAGAGAAATTATTAAATAATTTCATCTTTTAGTATGCAAAATACAAACGTAGGTAGCTCTGCACGTTCACACGAACGTGACCTTAAAATCGAGTATGTTCCATTATCAACCCTCACTTCTCCAGATTACAACCCTCGTGTCTGGGATGAAGAAGCAACTGCTCAACTCAAACAAAGTATCGAACAGTATGGAGTAGTCGATCCATTGCTCGTAAACTCAGCCGAAACAAGAAAAGGAATTATCATCGGAGGCAACTTTAGAGCGAAAGTTCTTCGAGAGCTTAACTTTGAAACTGTACCTGTTGTATACATAAATATTCCTGATCTGGAGAAAGAAAAGGAACTCTGTATTCGCCTCAATAAAAACCAGGGCGAATGGGATTTTGACTTGCTCGCTCAATTTGATGAGACATTCCTTTCTGATATAGGCTTCGCTTCAGAAGAACTCGATTCAATATTCGAAGAAGACTCGGTTGAGGAACAATTCGATCTCCAAAAAGAACTCGACAAACTTGAAATAGGAACAATAACAGTACAGAAAGGTGACGTGTACGATCTTGATGGATCAAAACTGATGTGTGGTGACTCAACTGTTGAAGCGGATATACTCAAGCTCTGTGGAGACAACAAGATAGATATGGTCATGACTGACCCACCTTATATATTGGACTATCTTCATGGAAAAACAAAACATGGTGAAGCAACCACAGGATTCGGCGCAAAGAAAAATCGTCGATATCTTGAGACTGAATCATTACCTGAGAACTTCACTGAACTTTGGATGGCAAATGTCGCAAAAGTACAAGCTTCAAATTTCTCAATCATCTGTTACGAGAACTGGAAAAATATCCGCACTATCTGGGGTGAAATGGAAAAACATTGGAAGGTACGCAATATGATTGTTTGGCACCTTCCGAACCGTAATCAAGGATACGCAGGTGCTCATAAGTTCTTCTCGAAGCATGATATTGCCATGGTTGGTACAAGTAATGAACGTGGGGGTGTAGATCCTGAAGTAGAGGCAGATGAATTGCTTCAAAATGAATACGAGACAGCCCTCTTCGCTATTCAGGGTAAGCCTCACTGGGAGTCGTATGGTAAAGGTAAGAAGTATTGCCCGACTGATTTTGTTGACTACAATGCAGCGGATGAGAAATCATCAGGACAAGGAATTATCTTCGGCACTAAGCCAATTGAAATACTGATTCCATACATCAAAGTACTCACTAAGCGTGACCAGCTGGTTCTTGAACCATTCTGTGGGAGCGGATCAACACTTATTGCGTGTACGAAGCTAAAGCGTCGATGCTTCATCATGGAGAAGTCTCCTGTGTATGCTGAAGTGGCACTCAATCGATGGGAGAAGCTAACAGGTAAGAAACGACGTAAAGTCGATGAAAAGTAATTTTACTAGAAACCAAATTGTAGAAATACTTTCCGAAAAGCCCTTCATCAATTACGCATGTAAAAAAGCAGGTATTGCCAGAGCGACAGTCTACAGATGGATCAAAGATATCCCAGAATTTCGCCAAGCGATTGACGAGGCTCTTAAACATGGAAGAGCGAATGCTGGGGAGATTGCTGAATCGAAATTACTCAAGCTCGTGAACGAGGGTGATTTTCGAGCTATTCAGTATTATCTCAACAACAATGATCCGAGATATATGCCGAAACGAACCGCGTACATTATCCCAAAGGAGCATAAACACAACTTTGAACCTGGTGATGTATGTAGCGAGTGTGGTTACAGATCACCTGCACCTCATAATTTTGATGAGGCAAAACAATTCCACAAGGCATTCTCTCAAGATGAATATACCGAAGAAATGCATCAGAAATACCTAAAGGAATTCTTCAGCAAGACACCTAAGCAAAGAAAAATATGGGAGAAGATTAAGAAACGAAAGCCGTAATAATAAATACCACCGCAATCACTAACACAACAAGAGCAACGAAGATCCAACTAAATACCAATCCTGGGATAATCAATGTAAGCATATATAAAAGAACAGCAACTATTGCAGAAATAAGTACCAACACTGATATTAAAATCAAAGAGGTGTAATCTGATTTATAATTTTGCTTCTTCTGCGCTAGTTCAGCAAACTCTTTCTGCTTTTTTAGCATATCCAATGCTTTTATCAGAACAATATCTTTCTGTTTATTTTTGTATGTCTCTAAAGAAATTAGATCCTGAATGTACAAAGCAGGACTTTCTTGATACTTAACAGTCAAACTTTTAAGAAGAATTTTAACTTTCTTATTTATTCTAATTTCTTTAACAGCTAATACGACGATGGCAGTCAGTACAACTAGAGTAACTACAGGTATGACAAATTCAAATATACTCATAAAATTTGGACGGTTTTACTAATAATGACCGAGAACTAGATAGCAAAAAGCTCCTAACCAGGCCGACAAACCCCGCAGGGAGTGCCCACACCTCTTTCGAGATGTGACCGTCCAAAGTAGCTCTGATTAGGAGTTCTTTACTTTGGACGGCTTTTCGACCATATCCTAGAAAACAAAGGGTTATTTAGGGGTTAGGTCACTTATTCAGTTGTAAAATAATAATACCAGAAATATCAAAATCTGTCCTGTACCTTAGCTTAGATTAGAGGGGTTGCGAAGTCGAGTTACCAACAGTCATGTTTAGACCTCTTCAAAAATAGATTTTTCATCATTTCTCTCATTTTTAAGAGAAAGTTTGTCTTTAATTTTTTCTATCTGCTCTTTAGCATTATCTGGTAGTGCAACCGAGTCCGACATAATATCCTCATATTTTAGTGCGATAGAAAGTTTTGAAAGCTTCTCTTCTGGATCAAACATTGAAGTTGTTTTTTCATCTATGATTCTTCCGAGTGTTAAAGTAGTAGTTGGCGCGATTTTGGCAACTTCGCCAGCAAGGTTAATTCCGTTTTTCAACTTACGAATACCCATTCCAATAAGATCAGTAGCAAGTGCCTCAATTGCTTTTTTGGTAACAGACACATCAGTGAATATATCTTCTATTGATTTATCCTTAGGGAGTTTGAGAATCTGGAGTTTCCCATCCTTAATTTCTTTTTCGCAAACTTTTTTCAATTGTTTCTCTATTTCTTCACCTTTCTTATCACCATCCAAAAGCGCGACAACCTCACGACCTTCAGCAACCATCAACTTTGCCATAGCAAGATAGTTTTCAGATGTCCCAGCATCAACAACGCTTAGATCATTGAGATCGATGTCTATTTCATCCGCCGCTTTAAGTTTCTTAATTGCATGAAGAATATAAATCACATCAGAAGGGCCTTCAACAAGAAGAGTTTTTTCAGCAATAAGAAAATTATTACTAAGTAGTATACCAAGTGACTCTCGGACAGATTTCCAATTTTTTACAAAAGGCTTTTGGTCAATTTTAGTGCCGTCTTTCGCTTTGCTTATTACACGATTTCTACCAGGATAGTTTTTATTGATAAGAAAAAGTGAATGTGTTGTATATATAATCTGCGTCTTTCCAGATATTGATTCAAAGCTACGTTGTAGATCCAATTGAGCATGAGGATGCAAATATGTGCCTGGTTCATCAAAGAGATACACATACGAATCTGCAACCTTATTTTCAGTTCGAGCATAAGTAATCATTGAAAGCAAGAAATAGGTACGAAAACCAGACGACCTAAGAGAGGGTCGTGTATACCTTGTCCCAATAGCGGGATCTTGAATCTTTATGGCTATATGATCACCGTTTGTTCCTGTGTGCTCTATTTTCCATTTTAGATCTCTGCCTTGATTCCATTTAGTATTTAGGACTTCAGTAAGTTTCAATGACGCCTCATCAAGCAATTTTGAAGTCTTATCATTTTGTACAAAAATATCCTTCCTTACATCCCAAATACCAGCAAGTCTAAATATTCCTTGCATAAATTCAAATTCCAAAGTTTCAAGTTGACCTAGGTTTACTTGATCTCTCAAGTTCGCAGTTGGAGGCGCAAATAATTCAATACGTGGTCTCAACTGTAAAACATCTACCTCTTTTGCTACAGGGATTATACCAGGAACACTTTTAACCTTTATTTTATTATCGCTATGTTTTCGGTAATAAACTATTTCATTCTCTTTATTGGTTTCAATCATTGGCGGCCTCTCTTCACCTTCAACAGTTTGATGTTCAAGTGATGCAAGTTTCTCAAGTGCAGCGCTCGATGGTGTAAAATGCCATTCTATTGTTATATCTGGATCAGTCTCAAGATCCCAGTTAATATCATCTGGAACAAAAGTTTTTTCCTCATTCAAAAATTCAATTGCACTCAAAATATTAGTCTTTCCGTGATCGTTTGCACCGATTAGAATAGTCATCTTCTCTTCAACAAGAAGTATCTCAGTTTTCTTTATTGATCGGAAACCCGATATGTTGACTTTCTTAAGTTTCATTAGGCCAGTTATAGCACAAAAATACTAATTTTAAAAGCTAATTATTATAGCCTGAATAAGTTACCAACAGATGCGTCCTAGACTCTCAAGAGGGGCTGCGTCATCAATGTAAGTATGGAAACAAAAACAATAGGTCTGAGGAGTAATATGGGCAATCTTGAGGTAAAGCCGTTACCAATACGTTACTGCCTCTATGCTCGAAAATCGAGTGAGGCGGAGGAAAGGCAAGCGCTTTCAATCGACTCGCAGATCAAAGAAATGATCACTACTGCCCAAAGGGACGAACTCGATATTGTTGAAGTATATCGCGAGTCCCATTCAGCAAAGGATTGCGGGCAACGGCCTGTGTACAATCAACTTCTTCAAGACATACGGAGCGGAAAGTTCAACGGCATTATTACATGGCACCCTGATCGCCTGAGCAGAAATGCCGGAGATCTTGGAGCGCTTGTCGATCTGCTTGACCAGAAGCTCCTCATAGAGATACGAACGCACAGTCAGAAATTTACGAACAATCCAAATGAGAAGTTCCTACTCATGATCCTTGGATCCCAAGCTAAGCTCGAGAACGACAACAAGAGCATCAATGTGAAGCGAGGATTGAAAACGAAGTGTGAGATGGGTCTATGGCCTTCTGTAGCAACTACAGGCTACATTAATAGCACCAACGTGAATGAGAAAGGGGTCGTCTATATAGATCATCAACGAGCACCGATCATGAAGAAGATGTTCGAACGAGTGGCATATGAGGGCGTGAGTGGGAAAAAGATATTTTATTGGCTTCGGGACGAAATCAAATTCAAAGCGAAGTCAGGTAAACCACTTACCCTAAGCAACGTGTACATTCTCCTCAAAAATCACTTCTACTACGGTAGCTTCGAGTACCCAAAGAATAGTGGTCGATGGTATACGGGAAAACATGAACCGATCATCACCAAGGAACTATTTGATATCGTGCAAGAGAAAATGCAACGGTCGATTATACGAGTTGAAAATAAGGAATTTGCCTTCACGAAACTCATCAAGTGTGGATTATGTGGATCAGGTATAACTGCTGATGAGAAATTCAAGAAACAAGCTAACGGAAATGTGCATCGATATGTGTACTACGGATGTAGCAGGTTTGCAGATAAAGATTGTAAGTGTGGGTATATCCGAGAAGAAGATCTTATCAAACAATTTGAGGAAATGATTGACACCCTTAATCTAGATGAGATCGGTATGAAGGAGCATATAAAAGCTGAGGTTGAGAGATACAAGAAGTTTCAGTCGGGTGTTCTTGGTAAAACCGAGAAGATAAAGGTTGCGGACATAGAAATCAGAAACTATGCAAAATATATCCTAAGAGAAGGTACAAGTTTTGAAAAACGCGAGTTGCTCAGTTGTTTAAAAAGTAAAATTAAACTTAATAATAAAACATTATATTTGAATGAAGTCTAAATTGTATAAACCTTAGAAATAAGCCATAATATCAACAACAATGCCAACAAAAACGAATAAGAAGATAAAGAAAGAAAAAAGTAAATTAGTTAACCAATTAGAGGTTAATTCTATTATTTGTGGCGACTGTATTGAAGAACTAAAAAAAATGCCGAGTAGAAGTGTTGATTTAATAGTTCTCGATCCTCCTTACTGGAAAGTCATAAACGAGCATTGGGATTATCAATGGAGAACTGAAAGTGACTACGCTAAGTGGTGCTTCGAATGGTTCACTGAACTATCAAGAATAATTAAAATTTCTGGTAGTCTTTACCTATTTGGATATATGAGAAACCTAGTATATTTATACAAAGACATACTAGACTTAGGATTTACTTTTAGACAACAACTTGTAATTGATAAAGGTATGCAGGCTCTTGGGGGAAGAGCAACGAAAGGATATAAAATGTTTCCAAATGTAACCGAGAGCCTTCTATTTTTTATCTACGATAGTAAGCCGTTTATTAAAGACTTCCTAAAAAAGAGACAGAAGGAACTTGGGCTTACTGCTTTAGATATAAACAAACGACTTGGGGTTAAGATCAATGGTGGCGGTGTCTGGTCGCTATACACAGGAGAAAATATACTTGCACAAGTCCCTACAAGGGAGATGTGGGAAAAACTTGAGAAAGCCCTTGAATTTAAGTTGCCTTACGAGGAAATTGGGCAGACCTTTAATATAGAGATGGGAGTCACCGATGTTTGGACAGATATCAAATTTTACAAAGAAGAAAGATATCATCCGACTCAAAAACCAGTTGATTTAATCAAGCGAATCATCAAAGCTAGTACAAATGAGGGCATGATAGTCCTTGACCCGTTTTTAGGTGCAGGTTCAACCGCCTTGGCTGCAATAGAATTAAATAGAAAATTTATAGGTATAGAAATTGATCCAGATTACGTCAAAAAAGCAAAAGAAAGAATTAAATTTTTACAGAGTCAGAAAAAACTATTCGACTAATTTTCTACGAGCGTAAGCAGATTTAGATTCAGAAATCTTATCAGTATCTCTTAATGGGAGATAGAATCTTAGCTTCTCATCAATACCCTTAAAGACCTTTCTCTTCTCTGGTAACTTCATAGATTTAAAATCTGGTATTTTATCGATATTAAGCATATCAATTATCTCTGACTTTTTTGCATTATTTAAGAGAATATCAAATTCAAGATCACCAAGAAGATTCGGTGGCATAAGTACAGACTCCAATTTTGATCGATCTTGGTTCGGTTCTATATAATGCTGAATATCAATTTTTGGTTTAGTATTAGCGTCTTTAACTATACAAGAGAAAGTTAGGATTGGGTTACAGAGGAAAAATTGATATGAGTATGGCCAAAAATTCTTTGGTGCAGGGTTCTTTGAGGCATCTTTTGTCTTATGTCCTAGGTATATCTTATGATAGTAGTTATCCATCAACTCACTAAATCTTTTATTTCTTGGACTTTGAGTCCAAATTTCGTAGGCCTGAAAACGAAGAGTATTGAAATCATTTGATTCAAAATTTGGATAATCAGCGATCAGGAGAACAACTCTTTTAACATCATTTATAAGAACCTTAAGATCGTTCTCGTTTCTAATCGTAAATAACCACTTTGAATCTTCTTTTCTAGATACATCCTTTGAGTTACAGGCAGGACATATTTCCTCGGATCTTGATACAGGTGACTTACATGCCTTACAGACATCAAGTTGATCAACACGAGAACACGATTTAACTTCTGAACCGTCAATTAGATCATTGCCACGCGCACCAGTTCTTTCGCCTGGCATTCCAGTAATCAATGAGGCTAAATGCTGTCCAGGATATCCAATCTTGATATTTGGAGTTTGCTTCGTAATTTGAGACCATTTAATGGCATTCAGTCGAGGGGCCAAAACTAATTCTTCGATTAGCTGTTTGATCTTTGTCTTATTATCAGTGATATTGATAAATTTTTCCTCAGGTTTCATAAAGCCTATCTTCTCACAAAAAGCCGAAAAACGCCACGAATTAACGCTTTGTCAAAAACATAATTAACTGACAGGTCTCGGTCTCCCGAACCTACCACATGACTGCTGCGGGACTTGGATTCGAACCAAGATAACAAGCTTCAAAGGCTCGTGTCCTACCATTAGACGATCCCGCAATATCCTATTCCTGCGAAGTTTATTACCACAGAAGGGAATTAAAATATACTACCCTAAAATCCCTCCTTATGGAAGTTCCTTCACGTACCCCTTATCAAGCGGAAGATGCTTACTGACAAGCTTGTATTCATGCCAGGTAAGGAAGATGAGGAATATATCGAATACGGTGAGCCATATCAAGAAGAGTGAATATCCGAAGGTGAGACGATAGAGTTGATATACGATGAAGAGACAGAGCACAGTGATACTCGCAGGATATGCCCACAATTTATTGCGGAGCAGACCGATGACCAAGAATGTCTTCACGATACCGTGGGAAAGGAGATACATTGCTCCAAATGTCTGTAGATGACCATTGAAATAGGGAACCCAGTGTTGTATTTGAGTCGAAATGAAATCATTGGGATCCTCGAGTAATTCTGTTTGTGCAAGATTGGTCAAAAAATCAGTTATTTTCCCTGTGAATATGAAAAGTACACCACCAAGTATTTCCAATACGGAACCAATTCCTTTGAGAACGAGACTCGCGATGAATATTTCATGAACGCTTTTTTCTTTGATATGAAGCATAGGAGAAGGATATATGTGTCTTAAAAGTACCATACAATGACCATAATACCTATAGTAATCTGCCCGAAGTCAGGCCTTGGACAAGAAAAGTTGCACTTTACCTCAAGTTGTGATAATTTATGATGACTATGAAAAAGGATATACACCCAGAAAATTATCGCCCAGTCATCTTCGCCGACAATTCTAGCGGCGCTAAGTTTTTGATTTCTTCAACAGCTCACACCAAGGAAACTGCAAAGTGGACTGATGGAAAAGAATATCCTGTCTACAATCTCGAAATCTCAAGTGCATCTCACCCATTCTACACAAATCAGGAAAAGACTATCGATACTGCTGGTCGTGTTGAAAAGTTCAAGAATCGTCTCGCAAAGTCAAAGAAGTAGGGAGATTCGAATCTACAAATAATGCGAATGCTACAAATTTGTTGCATTCGCATTATTCGTTGATTCGTATTATATTTAAACCACTATGGACTTAGAAATCTGCAAAAATAACCCAAAGACCGCATTCATGGCCGGAATGTACGAGAAGCTCAGTAAAGATGAGTCTGAAGTACGTACGATGTTGGAAGCTGACCCTTCATTCAAGGAAATGGCTGAACATGAACTTGCATCAATACTCGAACAAAAAAAGTCTCTCGAAACTGAGATGATGGCTATTATCGCATCTGATCAAGTTGAAGATGAAAAACCAAAAGAGATTATTCTCGAAGTTCGTGCTGGTGCTGGAGGAGATGAGGCAGCACTCTTTGCTGCAGAGCTTTTTGACATGTACAAGAGATATTCTGAAAGTAAAGGATGGAAAACAAAAGTTATCGATGAATCAAAAAATGATCTTGGTGGATACAAAGAAGCCTCACTCGAAATAAAGGGTAAGGATGTATTTGAAAATCTTCGCTGGGAAACAGGTGTGCATCGTGTGCAACGTGTGCCAGAAACAGAGAAGATGGGACGTACACATACTTCGACCGTGACGATTGCTATTATGCCGATTCGCAAGAAATCAAAGTTTGTCATCAATCCAGCTGACCTTGAAATGGAATTCTCACGTGCTGGAGGCAAGGGCGGTCAAAACGTGAACAAGGTGGAATCAGCTGTGCGTTTGATCCACAAGCCAACAGGTATCGATGTTCGTTCGACTGCAGAACGTAGTCAGGGTGCAAACCGTGAATTGGCACTTTCTATTTTGACTGCCAAGCTCGAGGCTTTGCAAGAAGAGCAAGAATCACAGAAGTTCGCAGCTAACCGCAAGGGTCAGATTGGTACCGGTTCACGTTCAGAAAAGATTCGTACGTATAACTTCCCACAAGATCGCGTAACAGATCACCGTATCAAGCAATCATGGCACAACCTTCCTGCAATTTTGTTAGGTAAATTTGATCCTATTACTGAAGCATTGATGGAATTTGAGAAAAACGGGGGAGAGACAACTGGTGGTGAGGATGTTGATGACGAGGAATAAATAATGTATACAAAAATACACGCCTCGAGGACGTGTATAACGAAAGTGAATAGTAGTCAGAGTAAGGGCATGCTACAGCGTGGGCAAATTCGGAAACTACTACCGCCTGGATCATCGAGTCCACACGTTCTCCATTCGCAGGACCAACAATACCGAGGGGTGATGTGTTCGGTGCGTTTTTCACCCTGTGTCTGACGTGACATGATCGTCACCATTTTGAAGGGGAATACAACGACACCATGGGGAACATTATGTTCACGAGCTATTCCTCCGAGAATACTCATTTGTCGTGATTCTCGTGAAGGGTCGTGAATAGTAAGCTTGTGTTCGTGTTTGATTGAGCCGATGTCTTTGACAAGTTTAAACCGTTTGCAAATAAGCTCTGCAATCTGGCGGTCGATTGCATCAATTTTTTCTCGTTTTTCAACAATGTGTCTGATTGGATCAGAAAGAGATGTGTTCATACATATGTAGTTTTATTCTATTGAAAGGTTACTCTTTCGGTAAATATATGTCAAAATTCGATTCCTTAGCGCGAGTCAAGCAGTTAGCTCGCTAGTGGTTATGTAACATGTGCCCTTGGCAGGAATCGAACCTGCATCAATCCCTTAGGACGGGACGATTCTATCCATTGAACTACAAGGGCGAATGAGTAAAAAATTAAAGTCTAAAGACGAAATATGATTGAGTCTAGACTTTGCAAGATAAACTGTACACTATTTTTTAGGCTCGAGCTATCGGTAAAATCTTTGCTCAAAGGCTCAATATCTGTTAAAGTATTTCCCATGACCCCAGAAGAGCGATCACTTCTCGAGAGGACACATAAACTCGCGGAAGAGAACAATAAAATACTTCATTCATTGCGTCGCGCAAATAGATTTGCGACTCTGATGACCGTATGTTACTGGGTGATTATTATAGGAGTGAGTTTCGGTGCATACTACGTGATCCAACCATATATAGAGATGATCTTCACATTGTATGGCAAGATTCAAGGTGATGCAGCGACAACTCATAGTGCAATTAGTTCACTGCAAGGTTTGTTAAAATAGTTTTCTATACGCCAAGGTAGCTCAGTTGGTAGAGCATTCCCCTGAAGAGGGAAGGGTCACCGGTTCGACCCCGGTCCTTGGCACCAAATCGTCTTTTAGAATAGTCTTGTGATTCAATACGAAAGGGGAGACATTCGACCCTGGTCCTTGGCACCAATATAGAGGGGGGCTTGACTTTTTATCTAATATAGTATACAATACTGGTATTACAATATTTAATCGCTGAATATTCCTATTGTACGCCTCTGTTAAGCCATATGGCCAGAGAATAATAGGGATGTCGCCTAAAACCATGAATTATACAATCAATAAAACATATCTCATCCTCAGTGTGGCATTCATGCTTGCCTTTGGCATGTTCATGGTAGTTACACCTGCCCAGGCTCATGGGTGTGACTCATATGGCGGATGTGGAAGTTATCAATATAACTCCAATTACTGTGACCGTTTCGGTTCATGTAATACACGTCCTCAGTATCCTGTATATCAGCCACCTGTCTATCAACAGCCACCAGTGTATTATCCTCCAACTACCTATTATCAGGCCCTCAGTGTTTCATGTAGCCCAAATACAACAAGTGGTTATGTCGGAACTTCTGTAACGTGGTCTGCGTATGCTACTGGCGGAAATGGAAATTACACATATTCATGGACTGGTACTGACGGTCTCTACGGGTCAGGTCAATACGTTACGAATGCCTATTCAAATCCTGGTCAGAAATATGGAACTGTTACCGTATACTCAAACGGACAGTCAACTACTCAGAGTTGTGGAACAAGTGTAGGTATCAATTACAATTACGCATATTATCAGTACCAACAGCCTGTTGTGTACCAGCAATATTCAAATCAGTACACTACAACTTCTAACTCGAATCAAGATCTTCAGATCGGTTGTTACTCAGATCCTGCAACAATCACAGTTAATCAGCCTATTACATGGTTGGTAGAAGTTACTGGTGGTGTTGCTCCATACACATATTCATGGACTGGTTCTGATGCTTTGACTGGTACAGCGAAATCTGTCATCAAAACATATAGTACAACTGGTGAAAAGAATGCCATCGTTACCGTTACATCAGCTGATGGTAAGACAGGTACTCGTTCATGTACTAATACACTCGCAGTTCGTGGTACAGGAGCAGGTTCAAACATTGCTTCATCAAATACAAAGACAACAGTTAGTTCAAATACAACTACTGCTGGAAACTCACTCTCTGCCGCATCTTTGTTCTCACTTGGAAATGTTCCATGGGGTTGGATCGCGATACTCATTATCCTCCTTCTCTTTGCTACAGTTCTCTATCTCGTCTTCAATAAGTCGAAGATATAATCCAAGAGACTGAGCGAGTGTGAGCCTCCAAAAATAAATGTTTATACAAAAATCACCTCGAAAGAGGTGATTTTTGTTGTACTCAAATTGGTTTGATTACACCGATTCATAAGGGTATAATGTGACTATGAAAAAATATGAATTGTTACAACCTTCTTCATCAGAAGTGCCTTCTAATTATCACGATAAGTTATTGCATATTATTAATGATGTCAGTATAAAAGTTAGATCTGTTGAGTTGAACAAGGGCTTCCACGATGAAGTTCATGAAAAGAAAAGAATTGATGCTACAAAAGAAGCTGTTGAATTTTTGGAAGTACGAAAGGATGTATGTGAATCTTTTGGTGTCCCTCTTGATGACGAACACGTATATCTTTACAGAGGCCCTGGTGACGGTCACCAACGAGCACTTCGAGCCTTCTTTGTTCTTATTGATTCTCTCACAAAACAAGCTTTTTACGGTGAAGGAAGAATTGACCACATTACATTGTTCAGAGGACTCGCCGATAAGCTTGCCAAGATCGACCCTGAATCAACATTCAATAAGATTACAGGAGAAATGGCAAAGGATTCATTGAGATACCTTGTATTTAAAGGCTTTGTAAGTACAAAAGAATTTCAAGAATTATCTGAGTCAAATCGAAAAGTTATTGAAACACCAATCATTGACGAAACAGGTGCCAAGGTTGAAACACCAAGTACGTGGTTTATTACTGGACACAATATTCCAGAGCATATCTAAATATCTTGAATTACATAAAAACACCCGACAATATTCGTCGGGTGTTTTTATGTCTACGTATTATTTTCTTTCGTTAATTTCCTCAACCAATTTCTTCAGCACCTCACTCGCGTCGAGTTGACCGATCTGACCTTTGCCTGTCTGCGCAGCTAGATCTCGACTTTCAAGGGTTACTTTCTTTGCCTCCATATCCTTGTCGCCAATAATGATGGTGTATGGGGTGCGAGCATTCTTGGCATTACGAATCTTCTTGCCGAAGCCATTGTTCGAGAGGTCGATCTCAGAACGAATCATTACGCCACGGAGTAGATCATGAACTTTTTGTGCCTCAGTAAAATGAGCTTCACCGACAGGAATAACGGCAACTTGAGATGGTGCGAGCCAGAGAGGGAAATTGCCACTGTAATGTTCTATAAGTATACCCATGAATCTTTCAAGGGATCCTGATATTGCACGATGGATAACAACAGGACGTTCCTTCTCGCTTTTTTCATTGGTGAAGAAAAGATCAAAGCGTTCAGGGAGGTTGAAGTCACACTGAATTGTAGCGAGTTGCCATTCACGACCAATTGCATCCTTGAACATAAAATCCAGTTTAGGTCCGTAGAATGCAGCTTCCCCGATAACTTTTTTATAGTTAAGATTATTTGCGATAGCTGCTTGTTCGAGTGCGCCTTCAGCTTTTTCCCATGCTTCATCTGTACCGAGATATTTGCTACGATCTTCTCCGCGTACGGATAAACTTACCCAATATTCATTCATCAGGTTCATTGTTGTATAGAATTGACGGATGATAGCCACGATAGTACTCACTTCTTGTTGAATTTGAGATACACGACAGAAGAGGTGACCATCGTCTTGGGTGATAGCGCGAACTCGAGTGAGCCCGCCGAGCTGACCACTTTTTTCATCACGATATACAGTTGCTGGTTCAAAATAGCGTACAGGCATATCTCGATATGAGAATTGATTGTCAGCAAAGATTTGCATATGGTGCGGACAATTCATAGGTTTTAAAATAAACTTTTCTTCTTTTCCTGTAACACGGAAAAGTTCATTTCCAAATTTTGCCGCATGACCAGAGGTGACATACAGTTCTTCTTTTGCGATATGTGGAGTCCAGACCCATTCATAGCCTTTGTCACGATGTAACTCCCAAAGGTATGCCTCTATCTGTCTGCGAATCGCCATACCTTTTGGTTTGAGGAGAGGGAGACCGGGACCAACAAGGGGAGAAAGTGTAAATAAGTCGAGCTCTCTACCGAGTTTTTTGTGATCTCTCTTTTCAGCTTCTTTCACGAGATTTTCATACACTTCAAGGTCAGTTTTGTTTGCGTATGCAATTCCATAGATACGAGTCAGCTGTATATTTTTTTCATCACCTCTCCAATATGCACCTGCAAGTCTCGAAAGTTTGAAACAATCAGAAGGAATGTCTTTTGCTGGATTCTCATTGTGTCCACCACGACACAGGTCAGTGAACTTTCCGGCAGTGTAGAGAGTTATTTTTTCATTCTTGGCAAGAATATCATTGATGAGTTCAATCTTGTATTGATTGTCCTTGAATGTGGAACGAGCCTCATCGGCTGAAACTTCTTTACCAGACATGTCTTTCCATGAAGGAAGAAGTTTACGCATCTTCTTTTCTATGTCTTTCAGGTCTTTGTCGGTGATGGGTGTCTTGAATTCAAAGTCATAATAGAATCCAGTATCGATCGCTGGACCAATAGTTGGTTTTGTATCTGGGTATAATTCTAATACGGCCGCTGCAAGAAGATGAGCAAGCGTGTGACGAAGATGTTGGAGTTGTTCGTTAGGTTGGTTCATTGTGTTTATTTTTAAGATTTTATTTTTAATTTTTGAGATTCAAAAAACGGCCGAGTATGTGCGCGAAAAAATTCACGTACATACTCGGACGGGGAATCTAATATAAACCTCGTGGTTCCACCGAGTTTCTCGCCACTATGACGAGCACTCTTTATGTATTGCAGATTAGGCTTCTAGGCTTGTTCGCCGGTTGGCGGATCAATTGCAGATGGTGGCTGCAACAACTTCTGTAGTCATAATAATACTAGATAGAATAGGAGTGTAAAGAGGATTGACTATCTATAAAAATAATGTTATTATACTCACAAACAAACTGCACCTACTGAGCGCCGTTCGCTCGGTTACAACTGAATACTACATGAAAAAACAATACATTGTGATAAAGCCTTCCGCCAAAATCGCGGGAAGTGCACACATTATCGACAGAGTTCAAAGGCTTCGCCTTGATCGGGTTTCTCGGAACACTAACGTGAATATCTGGATCTCTCCAGAACAGATTCGCTTGCTGTATCCGGATTCGCCCGAGCCTATCCTCGAGCAAACGATAGAGGAGATGACCAAGAGACTTACGGTCATCAGGTTCACTGCTGAGCTAGAGAGTGCGAACATCGTGAACCGTATCGCACTGCTCCGTGGATCACACATCAATCCGGTGCTCTGTGAACCGGAAACACTTCGTCGGGAAGTTTCCCAAATCGTTCCAAGTGTTCCGATATGGCTCGAAGGGGAATATGTTTACATCCCCAACTATGTTCACATTCCGCAGAACGAGTCGGAAATCAAGATCTGTGAGCTGATCTTTGATAGATATTTTAATTAAAGCTCAATCGCGAATGGCGCCTTGTAACAACAGGGCGCCATCATTGCATATAAAAAGTTTGTCTTAAAATTTAGAAAACAAAAAATGGCCTTTGGGAAGGTCATTTCTCGTCAGTAGATATACTATACCAGAATGTGTCATTTTATGCAAGAAATTGTGAATTACACTATAAAACTAGTTTGACATCAAGTCTAGTTTCCTGATATTGTATATTATAGAATTTATTGCAGTTTAACAATAAACCCTTCATTCTTATGAATAAGATACGAGAAACCATAGCGACGATACTCTTGGCGACAAGGTATTCGTTCGCGTTTTGTTGGAAGAACAGTAAAAAAGCTACCAAGGTCCTGATTGGCGTTTCATTTTTTAACACCATCGTGGTGTATTTGGTTGTTCAGGCAACTGGTTGGATCATCAACGCTGCCCAGCGTGTCGCAGCATCTCATCAGTCTGTACACTCATTCACGGATTTCATTCACAGTGATCTCCTGTGGCCAAGTGTATTTATGCTTACTGTTATCTTGGTTGGTGTTGTGCTCGGTCGCATCAAATGGTATTACGCCAATTTGTGGAAGATTGAGTTACATTTCTTCAATCGTCGTGAACTCAACGAGCATCGTTCGACCCTCGACATTGCTCGGTTCAAAAGCAAAGAGTTTGATGATCTAACGAAGAATATTGAAGAGCTTCCTTCATCATGGCAAACGAGAATTGTATACTCGGACCAGATGTTCGACCTCTTCACGACACTCATATCATTTGCACTTTTCGGTGCAACTCTCGTTGTGTATCAGCCGCTTTTTGCACTGGTGCTCGTTATCGCAACATTGCCGGCGGTATTCATCGAATTCCGCTTGGTGCAGATGTGGTGGGACTTGTTCCGTGGTTTTGTGCCCAAACACAAGAGACGATATGTTCTCGAAAGAGCATACAATCAGCCAACTGCATTCATGCAGGCGCTCATGTTCAACCAGATGCCGGCTCTTCGCAAGGAAGTCGACATCAATGTCGGTGGTATTCTCGATGAATACGATCATATTCGTATGACGTGTCTCAAGAAAAAACTACTCGCCAATTTGGTGATGTTTCTTGGGCTTGGTGGAGTTATCGTCTATGCAATATGGTCCACTGCTGCGTATGATCTTGGAATCGGAACGCTTACGATTATTATTGCTGCCGCGCGCACATTCCAGGTCAGCCTCGAATCAATCGTCGGTATGGTGGCTGACCAGTGGAACAATGCCAAAGGTGTCATCATGATCGAGAAGGAATTCTTTGGCATGAAATCAAGTATTGTCACGGAGTCGCCGGTCATTCCGCCATTCATTGGACGTCCTGGTCTAGAAGGCATCCCTCGTATCGTATTCGACCATGTGAGCTTCGCGTATCCAACGTCAGACACACTGGCGATCAAGGATGTAAGCTTTACGATCGAGCCGGGAAGTAAGGTGGCCATCGTCGGAGGAAGTGGTAATGGTAAGTCTACGCTTCAAGCATTGTTGTGTAGATATTACGATGCATCGTCTGGCTCGATAACTGCAAACGGAATCAATCTGCGGAATATCAAACCAAGAGATTGGAATGAAGTCATCTCCGCTTTGACCCAAGACTTTACCGTGCTTGAACGTTCGATAGCTGGTGAAATCGCTTCGTCGAGACTTGGTCAAACGATCAATCCTGAAGACGTTACGAACTCTGCACGCTTCGCGCATTTTGACGAAGTGGTGAGTGACAACCCGAAGGGATATGACGCTCAAATCGGCACGCAGTTCGATGGTCTTGAATTCTCCGGCGGAGAACGAAAGCGATTGGCATTGGCGCGTGTGCACTATCGTCGGACACCGATCTTGATTCTCGATGAACCGGACTCCAATTTGGATCCTGATTCGGCAAAGAAAGTCATTGACCAGGTATTCAAGCTCAAGAATGTAACCGTCGTCATGATCACGCACCACGTCTCACGCGCTGAACGTTGTGACAAAGTCATCATGATGGGTAAGGGCGAAATCGTTGAGCAAGGAACCCCTGCCGAGCTTATGGCGAAACAAGGTGCATTTGCAAGAATGTATACTGAAGATAAGCATCGCATCGGCTAAATACTCGTCGCCTATTCGCAAACAGTGTCTTGAAAGAGGCACTGTTTTTTGTATTTGCAAAATATGTCTGCATGAAGTAGCTTGAAAGTAGGAATATATGAAAACTATGACCGCAGAAGCCTTTATGGCTATGATGTGTCGGGCTGGTCAGGATTCAGAGCATATGCATCTGTTTGAGTTCAAGAATGTCGAAGTTACTGGTGATATTGACTTCAACAACATTTTTGTCAGTAAGCTTTTTTTGAGCAATGTTATTTTTACAGGAAATGTCACCGGTATCATTACCGTAGGTGAGCTGACGATACACAACCCCATGGGTATCTACTATTCGAGCATAGAAGACCGCTACGCAGGCAGTCTTATCAAAGAGCTCACAAAATAATTGTGCTTAAAATCAAAATCCCGAGATGCACTTCTCGGGATTTTATTATGCCTTTATAGTTTTTTTAATCGTTCCAGAATAAATCCTTTTTCTCCATTTCTTGAATTAATTGTTGCTTTGATTGCGAGACAAATATCAGGAGCAATAAGTGCTTTGAATTCATTGTAGACGCGAGGGAATACAACGGCCTCTGATTCTCCGGAAAAATCAGCAATAGTAATGAATGCCATAGTTTCATTCTTTTTTGTTTGAATGAGGCGCACATCATTGATCATGGCTGCCAATACCACAGTGCCACCTTCTTTGCCGGTTTCAAGAGCTCGTTTGATGTCGATATCTCTTTTGGTGATTATTTCGCGGTATTCTTCAAGGGGATGTCCTGAAACATACAAGCCAAGCAATTCCTTTTCCCATGCGAGTTTGGCGCGCATTGTGGCATGAGGCGCATCGATGAGACGAAGAGTTGGTACATCAGAGGCATTGGTGAACATGCCGAAGAGGGATGTTTGATCACTGTGCTGATTTGCATTTTCTTTGTTGTAATCAAGAATGAGATCGAGGTTCGCCATCATGACACCGCGATCAATACCGAAGCAATCCATGGCTCCAGATTTGATGAGGGCTTCGAGAGATTTTTTATTGAGGTTTTTGTCTTTGACGCGATCGAGGAAGTCATTCAATGACTTGAATTTTCCAGCTCGCTTGCGTTCATCGGTGATGCCGGTTGATATTCCTTGGCCGAAGTTTTTGATCGTTACCAAACCGAAACGAATGCGATAAGAACCAACCGGCACAACATGTGCATGTGGGACGAACGGTGTCTGGCCGTGCTCGGCCAGCACCTCATTCTCAGTCGGCCAAGCACGAATCTGCTGATTCGCCTTCGCTCCTTCCGAAGGTCGTCCCACATGCACATGTTGTGCCGGTTGGTTTGGAGTTGGCGCCCGCTCTGGAGAGACCTCTGCAAGAGTCTTGACCACAGTGAATTGACTGAAACTTTCATTCACGTCAGGAGGAAGAACAGGAATATTCATGCGCTTACATTCAGCGATAGTTTCAGCAACTTTTTCAGTTTCACCTTGTTCAGATGTAAGGACAGCCGACAAATATATTTCAGGAAAATGCGCTTTGAGGTATGCAGTAATATATGCGACGCGACCATATGATACTGAGTGAGCTTTGTTGAAACCGTACGCTGCAAATGGCTCAATCCATTTCCAGACTTCTTTAGCTTTTTTCTCTGACCATTTGCTGTGCTTCACACAACCTTCGATGAATTTCTCTTTTTGCTTCGCCATTTCTTCAGGAATTTTTTTACCAACGGCTTTACGGAACTTGTCCACTTCACCCCAACTATATCCAGCGAGCTTGTGAGCCATCATCAAGAGGTCGTCTTGATACACGAGAATGCCATATGTTTTGTCGAGAATTGTCTCGAGTGCAGGGTCAAGATATTTGATGAGTGATCGATCGTGTTTGCGGGCAATATATTCCGGGATGAACTGAATAGGACCTGGACGATACAGTGCCACCATAGCGTTGATGTCGTGAATGGTTGTTGGTTTCAAGTCTTTCAGGAATCTAGTCATACCGTCACCGTTCAACTGGAAGAGATCGGCAGTTTCTCCGCGAGCAAGCATTTCGAATGTTTTTGTATCATCGACGGGAATAGTATCGTAATCAACTTTGATACCGGTGAGCTTTTCGATGCGATCAATACTGTCGGCAATAATAGTTAAGTTTTTGAGCCCAAGGAAGTCGAACTTGAGAAGACCAGCTTCTTCGATCGAGTACATATCGTATTGGGTGATGATTTTGCCTTCACCTTTTGGATCAAACTGAAGTGCGGTGTAATCGGTAAGTGCAGTCGGAGAAATAACCACACCAGCAGCGTGCACACCGATGTGACGCGCACAACCTTCGATCTTTCTTGCCATATCAATAATACGTCGAGTATCCTGTTCAGAATTGTAGATTTCTTTGAGCTCAGGTACTTCATTCAAGGCACGATCAATAGTCATGGGAAATCCTTGTGCACCCATAGGAATCATCTTTGAAATACGATCAGCAACATCGTAGGGGAATCCCATAGCACGAGCGACGTCACGAACTGAACCACGAGCAGCCATGGTACCGAATGTTCCGATTTGAGCGACGTGATCCTTGCCGTATTTTCCACGGACATAGGTAATCATGTCATCGCGACGATCGTCAGCATAGTCCATGTCGATATCAGGAGCAGATGGACGTTCAGGATTCAGGAAGCGTTCAAAGGGAATTTCATATTCAATCGGGTTTATGTTGGTGATACCTGCGAGATACGTGACCATCGATCCAGAAACTGATCCGCGGATATTACTCAATATGCCATTTTCTCTGGCAAACCGAAGCATGTCCGCCACCACAAGGAAGTATGGAGAATACCCTTTGTCTTTGATGACTTTGAGTTCATACTCCGCACGCTTCACGAGTTCATCTGTTTTTTCGATACCACGTCGAGCAAATCCTTCGAATACCACATGACGCAATTCATCATCTGGTGTTCGTCCACTTTCTACGGTGAATGCAGGGAAGACCCATTTACCCAGTTCCATGGTGAGATTACATAAATCAACTATTTTCTGGGTATTGTCGAGAGCTTCAGGCATGTCCCTGAATAGTTCTTCAGCTCGCTCAGGTGAAATAAAGGAAAAATCATCTTCATCACTGTCAGAAATACGATCAGATGAATCACTGTGAGAATTCACGCGTACAAGTGTCTCACGAGCAAAACGATCTTCTGGTTTGAGATAGTACACATCATGTGCGGCGCATACTGGAATCTGTTGGCTTTTTGCGAAGGTGGCCAAGGTTTTCATATTTCCTTCATGATCATCGATTTCAGGATGTCGACTTATTTCGATATATAGCCTGTCACCAAATACTTTTTTATAGAACGTGGCTACTTCTATGGCCTTGTCTTGATTTCTGCTTTTGAGGGATTGTGATATTTCCCCTCCGAATGAAGGCGAAATACAGATAAGACCTTCACTGTATTTTTCGATAAGTTCGCGGTCGATACGAGGCTTGTAATAGAAACCTTCGAGGTGTGAGAGTGTAACGAGTTGGATGAGATTTTGATACCCCTTTTCATTCATAGCAAGAAGGACGAGACGACTGCGACGGTTGTCTATTCCTGCCTGTTGATCTGTGCGTGAACGGATGGCGACAAAAAAGTCGACACCAATGATAGGTTTGATCTCTTTTTTCGTGCAGGCTTTATAGAATTCAATAGCACCATAGAGGTTACCATTGTCAGTAAGTGCTAATGCCTTCATGCCGAGTTTCTTGGCTTCATCTACCAAATCATCAACTTTTGGTAGTGCCGCAAGCAAAGAATAGTGGGAGTGGACGTGGAGGTGGCTGAAGCGGGACATAGGAACAGTTTACAGTGAAAAGTGAAAAGTGAAAAGTTTGACGAATCTGTAGTATGCTTACATATAATATATGTTACAGAATAAACCTAGATATACGATTGGTATTGATGAAGTTGGCCGTGGCCCTATTGCAGGACCAGTTGCTGTTGGTGCTTTTGTATTTTTGAAACCTGAAGCGAAGAAATTGTTTCGTGGCGTCAAGGAATCAAAACAATTATCTGAAGAACAAAGAGGGAAATGGTTTAAGATTATTCAAGAAGCGACAAGGGTAGGCCTTGTCGATTTTCACGTTACATTTCAAAGTGAAAAGATCATTGATGTAAAAGGATTGTCGTACGCGATAAAAAAAGCATTATGTACATCATTGAATGGTTTAGGAATTCGACCTATTCAAGCAAAAGTATTACTCGACGGTGGTCTCAAAGCACCTGTGGAATATATTAACCAAAAGACAATTATTAAGGGAGATGAAAAAGAGATGGTTATTGCACTCGCTTCAATCTGTGCAAAAGTATTACGCGATAGGAAAATGAATTCACTTAGTAAGAAACATCCAGAATATGGTTTTGAACTACATAAAGGGTATGGAACAAAAAGGCATTATGCTTCAATAAAAAAATACGGACAGCTTCCTATTCATCGAAAAAGTTTCTTTAAATAAATAAGAAAGCGGAAGATTGATGGAAATCAATCTCCCGCTGGACTCCTTACCAAACCTTGTTTGTGACGTAATGGTTTCTCAGGCCATTACTTCTATGCAACTACCAACTGATTCATGCCATGGTCCTGTTTTATCACAAAGGGATTTGGTCGAAAACGCAGTCTATCACGACCTCGGCGTTATGGGCAAATCTCCCATATGAACGCCGGTAAAGCCCATGATGACTGGAGCACTGTATAAAATTTAGTGCCGCCAGTGACGAGTTTACCTAACGCCAGCTCGAATTCCTTGGGGGCCGTTGTCGCAGAAATAAAATTATCTGGAGTGCTTTCAGGGGAGAGCAATACAACCGACGTCAGGCCCATGTCCACTATTTGTTCTTTCGAACCTAACAATGTAAAGGTTCGGCCATTCACCACAACCTCAACTTCTATTGTCGGTGATTTTTTCTGCACCCCATGCGCCTTGATAAGTGACAGGATATTTTGTTTTCCTTGATCATTACCCTGCATAGTGATCGCAGTCTTGTTTACCGGCTGGAAAAAGCAAGCCAAAAACTGACCTCTGATGCCCTGAAATTTTAACTGTTCTTCGTCTTTTTTCGTGACTGGAATTGACTCGATCTGCAGCGGCTCCGTCGTAGTGATACTACGCCGTTCTTTCGTCCTGTGTTGCTGTTCCGAATCGATAGGTAAGAGTCCTGCTGTGGGAATAACCCAGTCACCGACTTTGAGTGTAAACATAAGATTCCTTTTTCAATGAGCACATGTGTGCTACCTAAAATCTATTCCTTTTGTAGGAAATGTCAATTGAGGAGTATATGCATATATGACGCTTAAAAAGTAATTGCAAAAATAGTAGCTATGTGTATAATTACATCTAGATTTGGGTTAGATGATAACCCTCAGGAACAGGCGGGGGAAGACGCAGGCACAAGTATTCTTCTGGACGTATTACATGACTATGGCAGTAGTCATTTATGAAGAATTATGTTGGCCATAAGACGTGTTGTCCGACAGACAACCCAAAATAGCCGAATGACCCCCTCGAGATCGGTTACACCAGTAATCGAAAATGAGTTGCATCTAAAACCGGTGAGAACTGGACAAAGTCTCGTAAAAACATGAGTGGATTGGCCACTTAACTGTCGATTGGGTCAGGAGGAAACTCCTGACCCTCTTCTATTTCTTCCAACGAGGTGCAAAACGAATCAGAAAAGTAAATAATCTTGCTTTCCATGTATTCATTCCTCCTTTGACCATATTTTCGTAACATGCTCTTTGAAACTCTTTCAAATCATTACCTTCATAACATAGTTTGCCATGATTAAAACAGTGACTACAATATCGATCTGACTCTCGCATGCCCACATCTTTTGAAAAAGGCATAGAGCAACTTTCACAAGATTTTTTATTCATATAAAAATTATATCAAATTTAGAATGGAATGTTTATAAAGATATTCACAATATATATGAAATTCAGAGTGCCCGGGGTGGGAATCGAACCCACAACTCCTTACGAAGATAACATTTTAAGTGTTACGTGTTTACCAATTTCACCACCCGGGCGTTTGTGTTTATTTCTACCTCGATGTGTAGGTTGTAAGCTATGACAATTTGGACAAAGAACCCGTAGGTTCTCAATACGATTATCGTACTTGTCTCCATTGATATGGTCAAGCTCAAGAGGGATTCTACCATCTTCTGATTTCTTTGCCCAACCGCAGTTTTCACATTGGGGAGTTTTGATTTTTTCGATGAAGAGACGTTTCTTAAGTTTATAACTTTGAAATTCACTATGTCTTATTAAGATGTTTGATAGTGGTATAAGTGGCATATATCGTCCACACATACCTTTGTTCCATGTGTAGCCAGTAAAATGTGATGTATCTAAGTTGTATAATTTAATATACTTCTTAACTTGATTATAATTGCCACCAGCTTCAACAAGGTTTAGCCTTGATATAGTCTGTCTCACGCTCTTCGATTCTATTACCGCTTTTACGAGATCTTCTTTTGTCCAACTTCTTTTTCGCATTAATATTATGTTAGATGAATAATTGCAGATACTAAAAAATACAGATTTTTATAAATCTATATTCCAATTTTTTCTACTGATTTGAGGCCACGGCGAGAATCGAACTCGCGCATAGAAGTTTTGCAGACTTCCGAATTACCACTTTTCTACGTGGCCCTAGAGCAATCTCAAATATCAAATCTTAAATCTCAAATATAAGAGGCTAGATTTGAGATTTAATTTTTAATATTTACGATTATACTACACATTTCTTGATAAGTCGTCTATCTTTTGACGATTCTTCTCGCCGATGTCTATTTGAACATCAAAGAAGGGGATTCTACCGAGACGTGAATTATCTTTTACGTATTGACGGAAGTCATTGAGCTGACGATGTGCAAATTCAAGAGCGATCTGAGATTTTTCTTCAGGTAGGACCGTCATGAGTATCACCGCTCTACTACCCCAACTATGCATTTCAACATCGGTAATAGTGATGAGTGATTGGCGATTTGATTCACGCGAAAAATATGTGGCTGCCAATTCACGGATAATCTCTTTTATTTTTTCATCTTTTTGATTCATATAGTTTATTTCTTCTCTACTGTTTTTACGGCTTCAACTCTATCTCCTGGCGCGATTTCAATCTTGGCATCAATGAGCGTACCAAATTCATATCCTTCACGAACTTCAGAAGCTTTCTTTTTTTGCTGTTGTAATTCACGGATTCTTCCGCGACCTATCTCGGTCTCACGACGCATGATACGGACATCGCTACCTATTTCAATCGTACCTGTCTCAACTTTACCCCCAACGACTTGTTTATCTTTGTCCTTTGAGAATACTGCCATGATTTTTGCACGACCAGTGACTTCTTCGATATATTCCTTTGGAATTTTTGAAGTAACAAGTTCTTGAATAAAGTTCGTTAACTCATAGATAATTGAGAAATTTTTGATCTGGATTGGTGTAGGAGAACGTTCGATCATAGTTGCGGCTTTTTTGTCAGGTGCAGCATTGAAACCAATAAGCATCAGGTTTGGATCACCAGCAGCAATCTTCACATCATTTTCATTGATTTCGCCAATACCTTCAGAAACTATTTTGATGACAACTTTGTCCTGTTTGATTTTTGCGAGCTCATGTTTGATACCTTCGAGAGAACCGATCACGTCAGTTTTGATAACAAAAGGAATAATAACAATCTGAGGAGTCTTGTCATCTCCAACTTGTTCAGTCTTCTTCGCAGATACATTGATAGCTGTCTTTGAAGATGAGCGACGAGCTTCAGCCTCAAATTCACTAACCATCTTCTCAGCCTCTTTCTTTGTCTTTACGGTTATGAAGTCTGTTCCACATGCAGGTATAGTATTCCAACCGAGAATACGAACTGGCATTGAAGCAATACCTGAAGTAATCTTTTCACCTTTGAAATTTTCAATAAATCTTACTGGTGCATATGCTCCACCGGCAACAACTACCGTTCCTGTGGTTAACGTACCATCCTTAATAAGAAGTGTTGCTGAAATACCTTTGCGTGTATCAAGTTCTGATTCGATGATCGAACCACATGCAGATGCATTTGCATCAGTAGAAAGGTCAGCAAGTTCTGCGACAAGCATAACCATATCGAGAAGTTCTGAAACACCTGTTCCATTCAAGGCAGAAATAGGAACGCAGGGAATATCGCCACCCCAACCTTCAACATATATTTCATTTTCACCAAGACTTTGTTTTGTGCGATCTATGTCAGCGTTTGGCTTGTCGATCTTGTTGATAGCAACAATGTAGGGAATTTTCTCAGCTTTAATATTTTTGTACGCTTCGATAGTTTGAGGTTTGACACCATCTTCTGCTGATACGACGAGAATAGCCACATCAGCTGCGTGCGCACCACGTTCACGGATAGAACAAAATGCTGCGTGACCGGGTGTATCCAAGAATGTAATGAGATGTTTTTTTCCTTCAGCTCCAACATGCTCTGCTTGATACGCGCCAACGTGTTGTGTGATACCGCCTGCTTCACCATCAACGATGTGTGATTTGCGTACATAGTCAAGAAGGGTAGATTTACCATGGTCAATGTGACCCATGATAACAACCACAGGAGGGCGACCTGCACGCGCAGGCTGGCTAATCAGGTTGTGCTGATCTTTGTTAGGCATAATAGAAAATTCATCATACCAGAAAAGGCTATTATTGACAATTCACTATTTAGATAGTAATTTTTAACTAAACAACGCAGTTCACCTACAACATACACATAAAATTTATGAAGATTCTTGTCGTCGGCTTCGGTCAACGTCGTGGTAAACAGATTGCTGAACAAATCCGGGAAATGGTCCTTCGTCGATCGTTTCGCTTGTCGCAGCGCGTCAATATCAGTTTTGGATACTCGTTTAGCAAGCAACCTTCGATTGAATTCAAGGATACCGAAGAGCGCGACATCTACAAGATTCGCTCATTCATTAATCGGCTCAAGAATGAATTTGGTGTTCTGCAGAAAGTCCCCATGACCAGCTCGATCACATGTCCGGCTGTGCCCGTGAAGATACCTCGCAATGCACATAAGCAGAAACCAGTAAGTTTGCTCGCGAATTTTTTTGAAGAATTGTCGTAATTCAGTAGTTACTCGAAACACGAGAGGGGAACTAAGTACCCTCTTTTTTGTTGCCAAATCTATAATATTTATTTCAATCCTTTCTTTGCACCATCCAATACTTCACGTTCTTCATCTGACAATTCGTATTCAGAAGCATGTTTCTTGACTGGCTTTGAAAATACACTTACATGATCACGAGAATAGAGACTCGATACAACAACACCATCACCTTCTTCGTTGATAAACGCGGTAGCAAAGCTTTGATTGCCTCCACCACCAGTACCTTTGAATGGATTGAAACGAACTGTGTGCACTGATTGAATACTCTTTTTAAGTCGACGTTCTACCTCTGTGAGATACTTTTCGAGCTCAGTTCTGAATTCTTGCAATTCACGAACATCAGAAGACACATTTACGAGTGAATCTCCGATATGTTGCGCATCAACGCCGACGAGAAATCTTTTGAGTTTCAGATGAATGAGGATAAGTAATACAAGTAGTATGACGGTTACAATCGCAAGAATGATAACGGCAATGAGAAGTGGGTTGTTGAGTAATGTTTGAAAATTCATATCACCAGTATACGATATATTTTTGTTTTGAGGAATCGTTGGAGAGAACGGGGGTGCATACACACTTTTTCTGTACAAGTTTAGAGACACTTACATTACACAGCGTACCTCAATGTTTACAAACTTGTACAGAAAAAGTGTGTATACATCCCCGTTTTCTTAGTCGCTATGTATTACATCATCTTGCAATTACATGCTCCTTGTTATAGACTTTTTTTAGGTATGAATATCTTCACAACTGATGTTCTTCCGCTCCTGTATGTAGGAGCTGCTTGCACACTCTGGTTTACCCAGAGCATCGGTGCAACGTATCACTCTTTCCGTTGGAATTCTGCAAGACCCCGTGAATTCACGGCGGCCATGCATGAGCACTTCCGGATGATTCTGGCGTGTGCCCTGGCGCACATTGATACGTTGAGTTTCAATCAAAAACGAGGTTGGCAATCAAACCCAACCTATCTGATGTATAATTCGTCCGCGAGGACGAATCAACCTTGGACCACGCCGCCACTTGCCAGAAGTGGTGGCGTTTTCATATACCACATCAAAAACCAATAGGGGCACATGTACTTATTTTCTGCACAAGTTTGTAAACATTGAGGTACGCGATGTAATGTACATGTCTCTAAACTTGTGCAGAAAATAAGTACATGTGCCCCTATTGGTTCTTCTTTCAATTAATGCTACATTTTATTTATATGATCAAGCGCAGAATATATCTCGATTACGCCTCATTAACGCCTATAGATCCTCGTGTTATTCGCGAGGTGACTTTGTATTCTTCGGACAAGTATGCCAATCCATCATCTTTGTATTCAGAAGGTGTTGCTGCAAAGAAAGCATTGCAAGATGCACGTAACATAGTCGCTGATTTCATTCATGCGCATAGTGATGAAATAACATTTACCTCTGGGGGTACTGAAGCAAATAACATTGCCATCATTGGTACTATTCAAGCTCTGCGCGCTCAAGGTGTACCATATGAAGCGATGCATGTAGTCATTAGCGCTATTGAACATTCGTCAGTGCGTGAATGTGCAAATTTCTTGAATGAGTACGATGTATCTTTTGATGTTGTTGCCGTTGATGCTCATGGCGTTGTTGATCTCGCTGATCTCAAAAATAAGATACAAAAGAATACTGTTATTGTTTCGGTCATGACAGTAAACAATGAAATTGGTTCTGTACAACCGATTCGGGAGATTGCCAAGATTGTTCGTAACGCGCGTAAGCAATATGCTGAACAAAGTCCATTCAATTTCCAGTTATGCCAATATCCTATTTTTCACACTGATGCCGCACAAGCACCACTCTATGAAGAATTGAATGTAGAAAAACTCGGTGTGGATCTCCTTACACTTGATAGTAGTAAAATATATGGTCCACGCGGGATTGGCGCTCTCTATATCAAGCGCAATACACCGATCGCGAACGTTACTCATGGCGGAGGTCAGGAGGCAGGAATGAGGCCAGGTACAGAAAATATTCCTGCAATTATGGGTTTTGCGAAAGCACTTACTATTGCGGCGGTAGAGCGTGAATCAGAAGTAGTTCGTATTGGTAAACTACGTGAATATTTTATTAAGCAGATTCAAACAGTTCGTGAAGGAGTGAAAGTGAACGGTGCAGGAATGCATATCGTGAACGTTTCTATTCCTCGTATCGACAATGAATTTTTTGTTATTCAGCTCAATGTTCAAGGAATCGCTTGTTCTACAAAAAGTTCTTGTCTACGCGATGAGGATGAATCGTATGTTTTGAAATCTATAGGTGCCGATAGTCTTACCTCGGTTCGTTTCTCATTTGGTAGATGGTCAAAGAAAGGGGACATTGATGCGACTATCAAAGCTATAAAGAAGGTACTGTTTTAATATAAGAGAAAACCACCCGCACGACTTCGTGCTGGGTGGTTTGGATTGCCACCAACTTCTCTTGCCTTGGAAGGCATTGTAGGCGCGGCATCTGCGCCTCGTTATTCGGTCATTATGATGACCTACAGTTGGCAGAAAGTGAAGAGCTACTGGAACCATGATAACACATTTATGTGTGAATGCAAGTGTATTCTTGAGTTATCCACACCTGACCTCTTGCAGGTGAACGATTGTTCACCTATACTATACACATAGTAATTAAGCCTACACATATGAGCAAACACCAAACAATCAAAACCATTCGTCGTGAACTCGATAAGTTGAACCAAGAAATAGACCTCCGCATCATTCGTGGGATATCATATGCCCGTGAAGCTCGTCGTCACAAGTTCCTCATTGCTCAGCTCAAGCGTCTTTCACCACAAAGAACTATGTTTGGATCATTTAGCTTCATGCACACATTCATGTTTTAATAGTATATATGCCTTCATCACACCAGAACAAAATACTTTCATTCTACCGAGACAATCGTCGTATGCCGACGTACTCAGAGATTATGAAGATTCTCGGTTTCAAGTCCAAGAATGCGGTCTACAAGCTCATCAACAAATTGGTTGAACAGGGCATTGTGACCAAAGATTCTAGTGGGCGACTTTCTCCATTGCGCATGATCGGTGAATTACCTCTTCTTGGTTTGGTTGAAGCGGGTATTCCGACTACTGCTGAAGAACAAGATCTCGATATGATTAGTCTCGATGACTATTTGATCAGTGATAAGTCAACTTCATATATGCTCGAAGTCAAAGGTGAATCTATGATAGATGCAGGTATCCAAGAAGGTGACTTGGTTATTGCTATGCGTTCTACTGTCGCAAAAGATGGTGACATCGTCATTGCTGAGGTGGATGGTGGGTGGACGATGAAATATTATCGTAAAACAGGAAACAAGGTGTGGTTGGAGCCTGCCAACAAAAATTTCAAGAATATATACCCAGAATATGACCTCAAGATTGGTGCGGTGGTGAAGGGTGTCGTGAGGAAATATTAGATATTGACACAAGTATCTTGCCAATGTACGATTATATCTATGAATAAACATATTCATATCATGAATAAGAGATGTAACCCGGTATTCAACACCGGTTATATCCTCGTGTCTGCCGATACGCAGATGCTTGCTTCTAGTCGTGATATTTCTATGTACACGTTGGTATAAATCCAATTCCTCCTTTAGAAAAATCCCGACTGGATGGAAGTCGGGATTTTTGTTTCCCATATTTTCAAACAGTCTGGATATAACCAGCAAAATAATTAGTTCATTACAGCCACATACACCTATGAAAACACACAAGCCTGCAGTTCAACCGCAACAGCCAGTCATATTTCTGAAAGGCAAGAGAGTCATTCTCAGGCCTCTTTCAGAAAATGATGTGTCGCAACTAACTCGTTGGATCAATGATCCGCAAGTTCGTCAGTTCATCAAAAACTCAGTTCCCTTGAATGAGAGTGCTGAGCGCAATTGGGTTCAATCTCTGGAAAAGAGGTCTCAAACCGATATTGTGCTCGGCATCGAAGTCAAAGGAAAACTAATTGGTAATATTGGGTTACATCGTATTGATTGGAAACATCGCATTGCCACGACAGGGGCTATCATCGGAGAAAAAGAATATTGGGGCAAAGGATTCGGGACAGATGCCAAGATGGCACTTCTCAACTATGCATTCAATGATCTCAATCTCCGTAAGTTGGTGTCGCACGTCTATGCATTCAATGAACGCAGTTTGGCGTATAGTCTCCACTGCGGATATCGTGTCGAAGGCCGACTTCGTCGTCATCGTTTCGTAAATGGTCGATATTGGGACGAGATCATTCTCGGTCTCTTCAAGTCTGATTGGTTGCCATATTGGCGGAAGTATCAGGGTTCATAGTTCGTGCTCGTCACTCATTGGGTGACGAGCTTTTTTGTTAGTAGTATAATATATGTATGAAATTCAAAAAAATAATATTAGGGATCGTAATTTTTGTTGTGATAATCTCTATTATTGCTGTCTATTACTATAACTATAATAAAGTAATTCCGAGCTCTAATTGCGTGTATCCAGAATGTATTGATAATTTTGAAAATGGTGGATAAATAGACATAATGATATATACTAAATCTCATGAAAAACACACACCCTTCAATTACCATTTTTGGTCTTGGTCGCATGGGCGCACAGATTGCTCGCAGATTACATAAAGCTGATTTTGCAGTTCATGCTTGGAATCGTTCGGCTGAACCTGTGACTGAAATGAAAAAGTTAGGAATTTGGGCAACGTCAGATTTGGATGAAGCGGTGAAGATGCACTCACAGAGTCCACGAATATTCTGGGTTATGCTTCCACATGCTTTCACTGAGGAATTTATCTTTGGAAAAGAATATCTCGGTAAATATCTCAAGAAAGGTGACATTGTGATTGATGGAGGTAATTCATATTACAAGGAGTCAGTTCGTCGTGGAGCACTTCTCGCCAAGAGAGGTATTCATTTCTTTGATTCTGGTACATCAGGCGGCGTATGGGGTGAGAAGAATGGTTTTGCACTGATGATCGGCGGCCCCAAAGCAAAGTGGCCTATCGTTGAGCCAATATTCAAGGCGCTTTCTGCAGGTGATAACTACGCATATCTTGGTACAACGGGTGCCGGTCACTTCACCAAGATGGTCCACAATGGTATCGAATACGGCATGATGGAAGCTATTGGTGAAGGATATGCGGTACTCGAAGCGAGTCCATTCAAGCTCAACTTGGCTGATGTAACACGTGTCTATCAAAAGGGATCTGTTGTACGTTCATGGCTTATAGACCTCTGTGCAAATATTTTTGCTGACGAAGATATCAAGAATACATCAGGAAAAATTGATTCAAATGGGGAAGCTGAGTGGACTATTAAAACTGCCAAAGAATTTGGTATTGATGTTCGTGTCATCGAAGATTCTCTCAAAGTAAGAACTGAATCAGTGGATCCAAAGAATCAGCAAAAATATTCAAATAAAATAGTTGCACTTCTTCGCAAGCAGTTTGGGGGACATGCGATTCACGGAGGGTCAAGTAAAAAGGTAAAAGGTACAAGTAAAAAGTAGTTAGAAAACTTCCACTCTCAAATTTAGTATCTATTGAAGTTTGATATCTGTAAAGATAGAGACGTGCTTCATGTCCTGAATGATTCGTGCGGGAGTAATTTCGGGTACACTTTCTGGGTTGAGAGCCTTTTTGAGAGCCTCGGTCTTGTCTGTTCCACATACAAATACAATTGAAGCAGTAACTTCTTTGAGAAATGAAAGTGTGGTCGTCACACGCAGTGCGTACTGGTTCTTTCCAGTCGCATCATATGCAGCGGTCCATGAATCAGAATTTTCAAACAATGTCTTGAATAGGACGGGATTTTCAGGGAATGGAAGTACTCCTGAAGTATGACCATCTGGTCCAATGCCTTGTGTAATAAGTATTGTTCCTTGTGGATATGCTTTTCTCCATTCTTTGAGAGCTGTGCCGAATCGTACTGATAGTTCTTGTTGCGATTCGTTGTGTTGTATTCGAGTATCAATAAAAGAGCAACCAGTAGCAACTCCTGCCGTGTAGAGTTTTGTTGTGATGAGTTGGCTAAAATTGTTTATCGCTGGATCTGCACTATAGCGTTCATCCAGGACACCGATTGTCATGTGATTTCCAAGCGCACTTCCATCTATAGTTTCAGTGAGTGAAAAAGCTGATCCTCCAGATAGAAGTAGTAAGGTTGGTTGTTGATTTTTCTTCAGTTCACCAAGTAGGGAACTTAATTCCATACTAGCTAGAAATGAAGCTTCTTGCTTGCTTGTACAGGATATAAGGTCAATCATGTGTGAATTATATCCTATAAGTTTGTTGATTATCTAGTTTGTAGAAAAAAAGCGCTCCGCGAAGGGCGGAGTGCAGGGGTTGATGGTGGCTAGAATTATTTGGCCGGCGCGTTGGTTTGAACAGTGCTCACGCCGTCATTGAAGTTGCCTTTTTTGCCGATGTTGCTAATCGTTGTCGCCAAAATAAACATCAAAATAATGGTGGCGATGAAGAGGTAAAAACGACGTTTACGCATCTGATCTTCGTGGTCTTCTGTATTCATATCTAAATATGTGGTTAAGGGTTTGTGCTGTCATTTAGAAATGTATAGCGAGTAGTGCTGTATGTCAAGCATAATTTTGAATACCATGCAGATATCATATTTGACTTTTTCAAACAGATAGTATATAATTCTAGTCTTAATAAGAATCTCCTTACTGTCTTTGAAATAGGCCGTCTCGGGGGATAAAGACAGTAATTGGGCCGCTATATGCGCCCTACAATAATATAATGGAACACAAACACCATAAGCCAGTTTCTGGCGGTAAGTATCTTGGGCATAAAAATACCGTAGCTCGTAGCTCCGCTCATTCACGCCCATTCGCAGCACGAAAATTCAATTCTATATCAACCCCTGGAGCTTCAGCCCCAAGTCGTTTTTCTAAGCCTCATACAGGTGGCTATAAGGGTCGTAGCAGTACCGGATCTCATGGAGATCGTCCATCTTCAAGTGGATATAAAGGCGCATCTCATTCAAAGCCATCATACAATCGTGGTGGTTTTAGTGGTGGTCGTGGAGGAGGTTCGCGCGGAGGTCGTGGAGGCTTCTCTCAACGTATTGATATTTCTAAATTTATCAAGAAAGCTGTTATTACTGAACAGTCAGAAGTATTCGTACCTGAACACAAATTTACAGATTTCATGATCGATGAACGTCTCAAGAAAAATATTCTTGGTCGTGGATATCTCGTACCAACACCGATTCAAGATAAGATCATTCCTCACATTCTCCGCGGATCAGATGTTGTTGGCATTGCAAATACTGGAACAGGTAAGACAGCAGCATTTCTCATTCCACTTATAAACAAATTACTTGCGAACCCAAAACAAAAGATTATCGTTGTTGTTCCTACTCGTGAATTGGCAATCCAGATTGAAACAGAATTCAAGGGCTTTGCTCCTCATCTCGGTATGTGGGCAGTCTGTTGTGTCGGTGGTGCAAGTATTGGTCCTCAAATGGCCGCTCTTTCACGTTCATTCAATGTAGTAATTGGAACTCCGGGTCGTTTGCGTGACCTTATAGAGCGCAATAAGATCCGTCTTGCAGAATACAGCACCATCGTTCTCGATGAAGCTGATCGTATGCTTGATATGGGATTCATTGCAGATATTCGTTACATGGTATCTCGTATGCCAAAGGAAAAGCACACACTCTTTTTCTCAGCGACAATGTCAGATGAGATCAAAACATTGATTTCTGAATTCTTGAAAACTCCAGTATCTATTTCTGTAAAAACACAGGATACATCTGATCGTATCGATCAAGATATTATTCGCGTCCCTGGCGGAAAGACCAAGAATGATGTGTTGTATGAACTTCTCGCAAAACCAGAATTCGACAAAGTTATCATTTTTGGTAAAACAAAACACGGCGTGGAGCGTCTCTCAGAGACACTTCGTTCACGTGGGTTTGCTGCTGAATCCATTCACGGTAATAAGAGTCATGGTCAACGCCAGAAAGCATTGAAGCTTTTCAAAGACCATCATTCAAAGATTCTTGTGGCTACAGATGTGGCTGCTCGCGGTCTCGATATTTCAGGTGTGAGTCATGTGATCAACTATGATCTTCCTGCGACATATGATGACTATGTTCACCGTATTGGTCGTACCGGCCGTGCGAATAAGACAGGTAAGGCACTTACATTCGTTTAATACAATTATTCAAACATTGTACAAAAAAGGCATTTCAATGCCTTTTTTGTTGTATAGTCGAGATTCTCTATAGGTGATATAATTATCCTACATAATTTATTAGTAGTTTACATATCTCTATGTCTAAAAATACAAAAATAATCATAAGTGTTGTAGTAGTTGTGATTGTAATCGTTCTCGCAATCATCGCTTTCATGAGTCCAAGTAATGTTGTTCCTGCAATTTCAAACCATCAGAATACATTTGATAAAGATGTACCTGCTATGAGTTCAGCGGCGAATTCATCAAATCAAGGACTTGATCAAGATACGACTGCTATCGATGCTCAGCTAAATCGTCTCAATATTGATGCTTCGAATGTAAGTCAGGCCATCCAATAATTATCAGTCTAATACACATTCTATGAAATTCTATACAAAAAGTGTTACAACAATAGTTACCAGTGTCGCCATTGCATCAATATTGATTCCTGCATTTTCTCAAGCCGCAACGCCTGTCAAAGGGATGAAGTCCGAATCAGTAAATGTAAGTAATAGTGAACGGTCAGTAGTGGCAACAACTACTATACAGCGTATCGAGAAAACACAGGAACGTGAAGCGAGCACTGTTGATGCTCGTAAAGCGGGCATACAGGCACTCATTTTACGCATTCAGAATATGAAAAATATTTCTGATGCCAATAGAACCTCTTTGATCACTGAATTGCAGAATGACATGACTGTTCTTGATTCATTCAAGACGAAGATGTCCACTACAACTTCGACTTCCACATCAAATCAAGATGCGTCAGAATCACTCATTTCAACTCGAATTTTTGCTCTCGTTGTTCCCAAGATTCAAGTTCTCGCCGCAGCTGATCGTGTAGGAACAGTTGTCTCAATGATGAATGCTATAGGAGTAAAACTTGAAAGTCGCATTGCTGGTAAGAGTAGTTTGCAATCAACCCTTTCTGATTTCAAAGCAAAATTGGCTGATGCAACAACTCAAGCGAATGCGGCAACTGATATTGTTACGAAACTCACCTCCGAAATAAAGGATAGAGGTACATTGTATGCAAATAAGACGGCATTGCAGGATGCAAGAACAAAGATCCAAGCCGCACAACAAGATTTGGTCGCCGCACGCAAAGATATTGAGATCATCAAGAATAATCTGAAAGGAATTACTGCTCCAGTTGAATCAACAAGCATGGCTTCTTCAACAAAAAAATAGATAGTCTACATATAGTAAATAAAACCGCGGAAAGCGGTTTTATTTTTTGTTACCAAATATTGTTTTGAAGAAATGATACCAATATTTGAGCATCAGATGGATAGTACCTTCTGATTTGAATCTTCGAGCCGAGGTCTTCATGTGAAGTGATGGATTGAATACAACTTTACCGTGCTCTGCGATCTTCTTTGCAGTGTCAGTATCTTCTCCATAGAAAAGGATCGATGTGGTATAGCCACCAGCTTTGTTCAAGACATGTGAGCGTATGAAATTATTGCCACCAATAAGTACTGCACCTTTTTTGATACCAGGAGCTTGCAATGCAAGACTCATCAATTTATATATGTATTTTTGAGTGATCAGTGAACTATTCCTGAAAAAGAATCCGCCATCATGATAGTCGTATGGCCCAGTTACTGCGACAATGTGATCTTTCTTGAAATGTGCCATTCCTCGAGAGAGCCAATCTGTTTCAGGGAGACAGTCCGCATCAATATTGATGATAATATCTCCCGTGGCAGCTATTCGGCCTGCTTCACGTGCCCATAGCAAGCCTTTTCGAGTCTCATTTACTACGATGACAGGGAATGAACGTGCAATTGATTCAGTTGCATCTATACTTGCATTGTTTACTACAATAACCTCAAAGTTTGGGTAGTCTTGTGCCAAAACTGCTCGAATAGTGTGAGCTAGATTTTGTTCTTCATTATGTGCAGGAATGACGACAGAGGCTTTCATATATGTATTATCGGACTGCGGTCCATTCTTTAATTAAGGTTTTCTTGAAGAACGCTACCCAGAGAGTTTCCACTACCCAAATACTCAATAATTTTGGCCATCCATACTTGTGTGCACGTCTTCCGTTGTGAAGAATTACAAGATTATTGTCATACACTGTTCGGCCAATTTTTGCTAATTTTTTGAACATAAGAGCATCTTCACGAGTAACTAGGTCAGGAAAGCCTCCTACTTTTTCAAAAGCACTTTTACGTATCATTTGAAATTTTCCAGATGATTCACCACTATGTAATATATTATTTTTTACGTAGTGTACAAAATTAAAAATTGCATACATAACAATGTCACTCGATGTTTTTACGTGTGGAAAAATGTTGAGTGCCCCAGTTACAGCCACAATTTTAGGATCATCAAAATGATGAAGTGCACGTGTGAAAAATACATCAGGGTTTTCGATGAAGCTATCTCCGTCCATGAAGACGAATATGTCACCACGAGCAGATGTTGCTCCAGCGTTTCGATTCGCGGCTATTGTTGGATGTTTTATGTCAGCTACAATGACTTTGTCAGTATATTCTCTCGCAATTTCAGCTGTTGCGTCTGTACTTCTATCATCACAAATAATTATTTCATGAGGAATAGTCATTTTTTCTTTAAAGCACGCAAGACTTTTTTCAATGTACTTCTCTTCGTTATATGTAGGAATAATAATAGAGATCATATAAGTGAATTACAAATTTTGAGCTTTAGCTTTAAGTGTTTTGAAGTATTTATAGCCGAAATAGACGAGAATTATAATAACCGCGGTAATTGATATTTTACCAAGTACATTGTCAATCGTTATGTATAGATTACTAAAGAAGTAACCAGCACCGAGTAAGAATCCGGTCCAAGCGAGTTGTCCAATCATGTTGACCAGAATATATCTACCAAAAGGTACTTTGATCATTCCTGCAGTCATGAGAGTGACAATAGCAAAACCAAGACCGTTTGAAATCTTTGAGAGGAATAATACAACATCTTTGTGTTTGTGGAACAAATGAGTCATACGTTCAACTCCTGCTTCCGTAATACTGAAACGATGCCCATGTTTACCAATAAATGAATGTCCGTATCTTCTCCCAATGTAATACCAGATAACATCACCGATAAGATCACCAAGCATGAGTGCTATGTATATTGGCCAGAAGTAGAAGAATCCTAGTCGAAGCAAAACACCGAGAATCAATGAGATCCATGGTCCTTCGGCACAGGCCACAACAACTATGAGGAGATAGACGAGGTATTCATGAGCTGTTCCAAAATGAATAATCCAATTGGCGATGTTAGGCAGTTGATCCATAAATTAGTAGATATGTGACATAGTATAACGCATTTATATGATATATTATATCGACATATGTTGTATACACATTTCCTCAAACCGCTTCTATTTAAATTTGACCCAGAGGTTGTACATGATTTTTTTGTTTCGTGTGGTGAATTTTTTGGTACTAACCCAGTAACTCGGGGCTTGATCGGTTTCGTATATGGGTATCATGGCCGTGATATTTCGAAGACAATTGATGGTATTACATATCGCACGCCATTCTTACTTTCTGCTGGCTTTGATTATAACGGCCGATTGAGTCGCATATTGTCACATATCGGTTTCGGCGGTGAAGAGGTTGGTTCCGTTACTGCACGTGCATGCGAAGGTAATGCCAAGCCACGTTTGACTCGATTACTTGAATCAAAAAGTATTTTGGTGAATAAGGGATTAAGAAATGAAGGTGTTGATGCAATTATTGCAAGACTCAAGCGTAGAGGTGTACATAGCACAAAGAAACGAAGTTTTGTTGTAGGAGTTTCGATTGCTCGCACCAATGATGCACAATCTGTGCCGATTCAAGCTGGTATAGAGGATTACGTATATTCATTCAAGCGCTTGAATGAAGAGGGAGTCGGAGATTATTATACGATCAATATTTCATGCCCAAATGCATTTGGTGGTGAATCATTTTCTGAACCTCAATTATTGGAGCGTTTGCTATCCGCACTTGCAACCATTCCATGTTCGAAGCCGGTATATATAAAAATGCCGATCAATTTACCGTGGGATAATTTCAATGCTCTACTAAAAGTGATTGTTGCTCACAAATTGAAAGGGGTAGTGATTGGAAATCTCAATAAAGATTATTCATGGCTCGATGTTCGCGAAGAAGCACCCGTTGCATATAAGGGTGGTCTTTCTGGTAAGCCTTGTACGCACCTTTCAACAGATTTGATTTACAAGACTCGTGAAGTATATGGAAAATCCCTCACTATTATTGGAGTCGGTGGTGTGATGTCGCCAGAAACCGCCAAAGAAAAGTTTGATGCTGGCGCTGATCTGGTACAGCTTATTTCAGGAATGATCTTCGAAGGTCCAGGATTGGTGAAGAAATTGGCGCAGAGTTATTCGAAAAAAAAGTAGATTTTATATAACTATTGATATGAAAAAGCGCACTCTGTGAAGGGCCCGCTTTGGTTTTTGGTGAAAGTGTCAGTGTGCCATGCATGGCGCATGATTCTGTTGGATGTAGTTGTCCGTCGAACGTCCTGGACGAACGTGGCGATGCTTACGAATGTGGCGTTTGATGAATTTGGCCGCACTGCGAAACAAAGCGAGTAGCATCTCAATTAGCGTCTCTTCTTTTTCGTGACCCGTGTCAACGAGGAGCGGAATAAATTCGTCACGCGCCTTGCATTGTCTCAATAAATCGTCGTGTTGATTCCAGGAATCAAGAACAGCAAGTTTGAGCCTTTGTCCACCGGCAAGTTTGATGTCGAATGCTCGATTGATACCTTCGAGCCCAACTGTTTTGTTGGAAATTCGTTGGTAATGAACCAGTCGAAGAGATTTACTCTGTGCCCAAATATTTTTGAGTCTTTTGAGCACCGTTTCAACAATGTCCGTTTGGTGAGAGACAAACTTTTTTGACATAGATTTTGAAGAGTATTGGTACTGGAACCATTCCAGACCGATCCGAAATCTAGTCTAGCACCTTTCTTATAGAAATATAGGGGCAGACTGTCTATAACTGAGGATGCGCTATTTGTCGCAATCATATGCTAAAATATACCCACTAGCCTAATATTATCTTTATATGAAAAAAACACGTGTAGCAATCAATGGGTTTGGTCGTATCGGTCGCGCATTCCTTAAAGTTGCTCGTCAGCGTAATGAAATAGAGATCGTTGCAGTGAATGACCTCGGAAGCCTCGAAAGTTTGGCATATTTGCTCAAATACGATACTGCATATGGTGTGAGCTCATTTGATATTTCAATCAATGAAAAGAATCATTCTCTTATTATCGATGGGGCAGAAGTTCAATTCACGAGTGAAAAGGATCCAACCAAACTTCCATGGAAAGCTATGGACATTGATGTTGTAGTCGAGTCAACTGGTTTATTTACTTCTGGAGATAAAGCTCAAGCTCACATTACCGCTGGTGCAAAGCGTGTCGTTGTTTCAGCTCCAACCAAGGATGCTCCGGATGCTGTGGTAAAGAGTGAGACTATCCTCATGTCTATGAATGAAGACAAGCTCGAAACATGCAAAGTGTCTTCAAATGCTTCTTGTACTACGAATGCAGGTAGTCCACTCATTGCTATTCTTGATGAGACACTTGGTATCGAAAAAGCACTCTTGAATACGGTTCATGCGTATACTGCTTCGCAAGCTTTGGTTGATGGTCCATCGAAGAAAGATCTCCGTGAAGGACGTGCTGCAGCACAAAATATGGTGCCTTCATCAACAGGGGCCGCTATAGCGGTAACCAAGATCATGCCGAAACTCGAAGGTAAGTTTGATGGTATTTCTATCCGAGTTCCTGTAATTACCGGTTCTATCGTTGATATCACCTTTATTTCCAAGAAGGATACAACTGCAGAAGAAGTTAACACTCTTCTCAAAAAAGCCGCAGCTCAGGATCGTTGGAGAAATATTTTTACAGTTACTGAAGAACCATTGGTCTCACATGATATCATTGGCAATCGTCACGCATCTATTGCTGATTTGGAAATGACTCGTGTGGTTGGTGGTAATTTGGTCAAGGTGTTGGCGTGGTATGACAATGAGATGGGGTATACGTATACGTTGGTGGAACATGTTATTGCTGCAGGTAGATTAATTTAATTAATACTATGAATGAAAATAAACTATATTCACCATTTCTCTTAATAGAAAAAGTATTTGGTACTTTTTTTATCATACTTTCTCTTATTCCTATTCCTTTTGTTGGAACTGCAATACAAGTACCCTTCATGTTTGTGCTGGCAAATCTGGGTCTAGTCGATAGGCATGCATCTTCTGCAAGTGCTAGCAATTTATACATAGTTGGGGTTGCAATAATACTTCTCATTTGTGGAACCTATCTTGTGATTGCAAAAAAGAATTTCTCTAACTATCGCTTGATCTGGTCGATCGTGAGGATAATATTCTATATATTGATAATATTAGCTTACGGATTTCAGTTTTTTGTTTAACCTCACTCTTGTACCGAGTATTCTTGCTATTCATCAGGAATAGTCTTATGATTTAAATGTACTTTGATAACGAAATAAGAACACCAACACGCCACCTCTTGAGTATCTGAATCCTCGGATCTTCAAGAGGTGAGCGTGGGGAGTTTTTTCTAAAATTGTGATAAAATATGTCCATGATGCTGAGGTGGTACGATAATGAACTATGTTATACGTATACCCTCGTGGAGCATGTGATTAAGGCGGGGAGGTTGGTATAATCATTCAAATTTATGAATCCATTAAAAGTTTTAGGTGTCTTAGTAAATATGTTCGCTTTTATATATATTGGAGTGACTTTTGTTATCATTCTATTATCTTCAGGTCTCGGCGGAGCTGCTTCTAATTCAAATTTGATAGCACTGACCCTTTCATTTTTGGGTACAGTTATTAGTGCTATAAGTCTTGGTGTCTCAATAAAAACACCTGTAAGTAATAAATTTGCAGTATCTTCTTTAATTGGTTTTATTGTTCCTGTGATTATTATAATGTATCTTCATTTTCTAAAATAACCCATATTATTTAAATAGGTGCTATATTACTTCTACATATGAATTCTTCAAAAACCCCAACTATCATCCTCGCTTCTGACCATGCTGGCTTTGCTCTCAAAGAAGCTGTTAAATCATTCTTGCAAGCCCTGCCTGCGCAGGCAGGCAAAAAGTATACAGTACTTGATGTAGGTGCTCATGAACTCGTTCCTGGTGATGATTATCCTATTTTTATGTCAGCAGCCGCGATGAAGGTTGCACAGGATTTGAAGGGTGAGACCAAGGCTATTATCTTTGGCGCTTCAGGAGAAGGTGAAGCTATTGTCGCAAATCGTTTTCCTGGAGTACGCACAGCAGTATGGTACGGGGGTAATCAAGAGGTCTTGAGACATACTCGAAATGACAATGATGCAAATATTCTTTCAATTGGAGCATTATATGTTGAGCAAGATGCAGCATGTGATGCAGTTGAATCATGGCTAGAAACTCCATTTAGTGGAGATGAGAGACACCAGAGAAGAATTGAGCAGATAGATAATATTGAGTAGTCTCAACGAATCTACAAATGATGCGAATGCCACAAATAACGCAAACAATTCGCATATTAATAATTTGTAGATTCGCATTATTCGTAGATTCGTATTAAATACACACATGAAAGTAGAAATCATCCCCGCAATACTCCCTAAAGACTTCGCTGAACTCGAAGAAAAAATCGGTTTGGTTAGAGATTTTGTGAAGACTGTTCAGATCGATGTATGTGACGGACAATTTACTCCTGCGCCATCATGGCCGTATAAGAAGCGTGATGACACCTTCGAAAAGATGCTGACTGAAGAAGAAGGTTTGCCTGGTTGGGAGAAATTAAATTTTGAAATTGATCTCATGGCAAATAAGCCAGAAACAGTTGTTGAAGACTGGGTGCGTGCTGGCGCAACTCGTATCATCATTCACGTCGAGGCAACAGGTAGTGTCACCGAAGCAGTTGATATGCTCACTGGACGTGTTGAAGTTGGTTTGGCTTTGAATATCGATACGCCAATAGATGTTATTGAACACTACAAAGAGAAGATTCAATTCGTGCAATGTATGGGAATTACACATGTCGGTTTTCAAGGTCAGGATTTTGATGAGCGTGTTATAGAAAAAGTTAAAGCGGTAAAAGCTATGTATCCATCTCTCACTGTTTCTGTTGATGGGGGAGTTTCTCTTGAAACCGGTCCACTCCTGATCAAAGCAGGTGTTGATCGTTTGATTGTCGGTTCAGCTATATTCAATAGTGACAATTTTGTTGAAGCTATCGATCAATTTAAGAAATTGCCATATTTACAGGAATGATTGCGATGCAAATCCGCAAATGCATGCGAATAATGCGAATGAATCACACTCTATTTTAGATTTTGGTGCGCTTATTTGCGTCATTCGCATGCATTTGCGGATTTGTATCGCTTCCATGGTATAATATACCCGACATGGCACTTACCTCTGAAAAAGTTACGCAACTTGAATCAAAAGCCCGCGACATTCGTCGTTCTATTGTTGAAATGTTGATTGAAGCAAAGTCCGGCCACACCGCTGGTCCACTCGATATGGCTGATATCTTTGCGTATTTGTATTTTCATGCACTCAAACACGACCCGAAGAATCCTTCATGGGAATATCGTGATCGTCTTATACTTTCCAATGGACATATTTGTCCAGTTCTATATGCAACAATGGCACATGCTGGATATTTTCCGGTTGAAGAATTGATGACCCTACGTAAGTTCGGCTCACGTCTTCAGGGTCATCCGCATCGTGAATGGTTACCAATGCTCGAAACTTCTTCAGGCCCTCTCGGTTGTGGCATTTCACAGACAGTTGGCATGACACTCGCAGACCGTCTCGACAATGGACGTTCTTCCACAAAACAATTCTATTGTTTGGTGGGGGACGGTGAACTTGATGAAGGAAATAACTGGGAAGCTATCATGCTTGCAGGAAAAGAGAAGATACAAAATCTTACAGTTATTGTCGATCGTAACAATATTCAGATAGATGGTTTTACCGAAGATGTGATGCCACTCAATCCACTCGTTGACAAGTGGAGATCATTCAATTGGCATGTACAAGAGATTAATGGTCATGATTTCCGCGACATTGATCGTGCAATTGGAGAGGCTCAAGCAGTATTTGATAAGCCTTCAGTGATCATTGCCTATACTATTCCATCAAAGGGTATTCCAGCATTTGAACGTAAGTTTGAATGGCACGGGAAGCCTCCGACAACGCCCGAAGAAATCAAGACGGCATTGGATGCGGTGAGGACGCTTGGTGGAAGAGTTAGTAATTCGGACCATAGTTAATTATTAATATAAATTTATTACATATATGATGAGACCAATTGAAATCACTCTCAAGTTTTGTTTCCTTATTCTTGCAGTCGTTCTTATTTCTACAAGTAATGTAATCAATGTTGGTTTGTGGACATTCTTGGTCGTAAGTTTTGCCCTTGGAGTCGTTCTCACCTTGAATAAAAAGCCAAGTTACAAAGGTGCCAATGCAAAAAGTGATTTTAGAATACGAAAAATCGAAGGTGCTCTTCTCGTTATATTTTCTTTGATAAGTCTCGGTTTCTTGAATACACTCTAATTTTACATGATCAATCCATCTCAACAACTCAATTCAAAAATCTTCGACACAGATGTCGAACAAGTTCCTATTCGCAAAGGTTTTGGTGAAGGGTTATTGAAGGCTGCTGAGATGAATAGAAATGTTGTAGGATTATGTGCGGACCTTGTTGATTCGACGATGATGACTGGATTCAAGCAGAAGTTTTCAGATCGATTCATCGAGATGGGTATTGCAGAACAAAATCTCGCAGGAGTTGCTTCAGGTATGGCTGCTATGGGCAAGATTCCATTCATGACATCGTATGCAATGTTCAGTCCGGGCAGGAATTGGGAACAAATCCGTACAACGATTGCCTACAATAATGTACCAGTAAAAATTGCAGGTTCACATGCGGGTGTTTCTGTTGGTCCTGATGGTGGAACACATCAAGCCATTGAAGATATTGCCCTCATGCGTGTTATTCCTCGTATGGTAGTGATTTCACCTTGTGATGCTATCGAAGCACGTAAGGCAACCATTGCTGCAGCACAAACACAAGAGCCAACGTATATTCGTCTTGCTCGCGAGAAGACACCGATCATCACGACTGAAGATACACCATTTGAGATAGGAAAAGCGGAAGTAATGTTCAAGTCTCAAGGATCAAGTTTCAATGTGGGGATTATTGCTACGGGCGCATTACTTCATCGAGCACTTAAGGTTGCGCAGAAATTGGAAGCAGAAGGTAAGGCTGTTATTGTTTTAAATTTGGCAACAATCAAACCACTTGATGTTGATGCTATTGTTCAGCTTGCAAATCAGACCGGCGCAATTGTTACCGTCGAAGAACATCAGATCGCTGGAGGTATGGGTTCTGCTGTTGCGGAATGTCTCGCATCACACAAACCAGTACCGATCGAATTCATTGGCGTCATAGACCAATTTGGTCAGTCAGGCACACCAGATGAACTCATTGAACACTATGGTATGGGTGAAAAAGATATATATGCTGCTGCATGTAAGGTTATGCTGAGGAAATAATTATTTTCAAATAAAAGGCCGAGTTAGACTCGGCGTGTAATGATAGAGAATAAGGTGTATTTACATTCGACAGGCGATTGATTTGAAAGTTTGTGAAGTTTCACCATATTGATGTTTTGCCAGGCGAGCCGCTCCTTTCAGAGCTTCTTTTAATGGCCTTGTTATTATATTCACATGACCGCCACGTCTTTGAGCTACCGATGCATTAATTTTACCAACCTCAATTATTGGACAAGATTTTTTCATTCAATGTCTTTCTTTTGATTTACTGAACCATACTATAATCATTATATTTAGTCAATATTTGAAGTCCATTATTGCTAAAATGAATATTTTGTAATCCACTTGCATTCAATATACGCTGATGTATACTTTTTACATGAATATATGGATTACACACGTGGTCTCAACTTATAAGCATTCCTTTGCAAAGGATATGCTTGTTTGGGTCCAGTCTGTGTAATTAATATCATCTCTTGATTACAGATACGGGCCCCAAACAAAGGGGTCCGTTCGCTTTTTCTACCGTGAGTGCGGAAAGAAATACAAAGTGAAGTTGGTTCTTTGGACAAATACATACCATTATGCAACTAGATACATCACCGGCTGTATTGCCAGAAGGCGTGCGGCCATGTCGGACAAGGATCGGTTCAACCACTGGTAGCAATGTCATGGCTCGTCAGAAGCGTGGCATCGTCGGGTGGTATTACGGGACAGACTATCGTCGTATCCACAATGCTTGGGTCAAGAATAGCTTGACGAGGGCGGAAATCAGGGCAATTTTCTTTCCTCCTCCTGTGGCTCTTGAAGCCAAGGTTCCCTTATTTGTTTCTGCGGAAGCGGGTATCAACACCACCGAGCATTCGGGTGAAGGGTTTGGTGGTCCGAGCGATTAATTTGTCGCACGTGTGCGAACTATGAGCATAGTTGGTTTGAGCAATGCACCGCGGAATCTGCAATATAGATTCCGCGGTTTTTATTTTCAAATTCCATAAGTTCCGAAAACACGCTATAGTATTCACATGTCTGAATCTATGTTCAAGCTTGCCACACCATTTCCTCCAGCCGGTGATCAACCAAAGGCTATTTCAGGCCTGAATGAAGGCCTTAAAAAGGGTTTCAAACGTCAAACTCTACTTGGAGTCACTGGCTCAGGAAAGACCTTTACTATGGCCAATGTGATCAAAAACTACAATAAGCCAACCTTGGTTATTGCTCATAACAAAACACTCGCCGCTCAGCTTGCTCAAGAGTATCGTGAATTTTTTCCGAATAATGCTGTGCACTATTTCGTTTCGTATTACGACTACTATCAGCCAGAAGCGTATATGCCAGCGACTGATACCTATATTGAGAAGGAAGCGATGATCAATGAAGAGATCGAGCGTCTTCGTCACGCTTCGACACAAGCATTGCTCACTCGTAAAGATGTGATCATTGTTGCATCTGTTTCTTGTATATATGGTTTAGGAAGTCCTGAAGAATATCAGAAGGTGAATCTTAAACTTTCAGTTGGCATGGAATTGTCGCGTGCTGAACTCATTCGTAAACTTATCGATATTCATTTTGAACGTACTAATGCTGATCTGAAGTCTGGTAATTTCCGTGCACTCGGTAATATGCTCGAAGTTATGCCGGTGAATGAAAAAACTGTGTATCGTATCGAATATGAAGGCGGCATGATTAGTCACATCGTTGAACTTGATCCCGTTTCAAGGTCTGTGCGCAATGATCACAAAGATATTTTTATATTTCCTGCAAAGCACTTCATTTCAAGTGATGAGCAAAGTGAAAAGGCCGTGAAGACTATTCAAGCTGAACTCGCTGATCGTCTCAAAGTTCTCGAAAAAGCTGGCAAGAATCTCGAAGCTGAACGTCTGAAGCGTCGTGTGAAGTACGATCTCTCGATGATTAAAGAAATTGGCTACACCAATGGTATTGAAAACTATTCACGCCATTTCTCTGGCAAAATGCCTGGTGAAGCACCCGATTCACTTCTCGCATATTTTCCTAAGGACAAGAATGGTAAGCCTGACTTCCTGACCGTTGTCGATGAATCACACGTAACTATTCCTCAGTTAAACGGCATGTTTGCCGGTGATGCTTCACGTAAAGAGACTCTGGTTGAACACGGTTTTCGTTTGCCTTCAGCCAAAGACAATCGTCCGTTGAAGTTCGATGAATTCTTGGCGCGCATCGGTCCGATGATATATACCTCGGCAACCCCAGGAAAATATGAAGCTGCCAATAGTGAGCAGGTTGTTGAACAGGTCATTCGTCCAACAGGGTTGATTGATCCAGTGGTTGATATTCGTCCGATTCGTGAGAGTAAGGGCTATAAGGGTCAGATTTTCGATTTCATCGAAGAAGCTGAGAAGACAATCAAGATCGGTGATCGTGTGATTGCTACAACATTGACCAAGAAGATGGCGGAAGACCTGACAGATTTTATAAAGGACCTGCCTGCGCAGGCAGGAAAGAAAATAAAGGCTGCATATCTCCACAGTGATATTAAAACCATTGAACGCATTACTATTCTTACTGATTTCCGCAAAGGGAAGTATGATATTCTTGTTGGTGTTAACCTCCTCCGTGAAGGTCTCGATCTGCCAGAAGTATCACTCATCGGTATTCTCGATGCTGATAAAGAAGGATTTTTACGTTCAGAGACATCACTCATTCAGACCATTGGTCGTGCGGCTCGTAACTCAGCTGGTCGCGTTATCCTCTATGCTGACAATATGACCGGCTCTATGAGTAATGCCATTCGCGAGACCGATCGTCGTCGTGCAATCCAGGTTGCGTACAATACCAAGCACGGTATTACTCCACAAACTATCAAAAAGGCAATTCATGACATCACTGATCAGTTGCGCAGTGAGCACGATAAAGCTGTGTATGAACTCGTGAAGCTTGATGAAGATCTCGCGAAGTCCAACCCAAAGTTACTGATGAAGCAGAAGGAAGAAGCTATGGCGCAGGCTGTGCAGGCTTTAGATTTTGAGACTGCGGCGCTGATACGAGATGAGTTGTTTAAGTTGGAGGAGAAATATGGGGTTGATGTGACGGGGAAGAAAGGTAAAAGAAAGAAAAAAGTAGTATAATCAAGTATACATTATGTTTTTCAAGAATAACAAAGTAGTGAGGACAGAAGATCTTAAACTCTCAGATTACGATAATATTTGGACAAAATTTTGTTTTCTTGATGAGACTGGCAATTTAAGTGATCCAAAAGATCCCTTTTTCACAGTCGGTATCTTAAAAATGAGTCAGCCATATTATTTACAAAGTAGAATTATGTATGAGCGTAATAAGCGTAATTTTCATGACGAAATGAAATTTAATCAGCTGACAAAACATAATATTGAATTTGCTAAGTTTGCTATTGGTGCCTTATTTGATACTAAGAGCATTAATTTTTACTCTTACACTACTAAAAAAGATAGTGATTATTTTAAGCTTCATTTTAACTCTGATCAATGGAATGCATATGAAAAAATAACTCTCAAATTACTAGGAGTTGCGTTGGCGGAAAAAGAGATTCTTGTGCTGATTGCTGATCACGTAACGGTTCCTAAAGAAATCAAGTTTGAGGTAAATACTAGAAAAAATTTTAATCTTTCCAAAAAACGACTGGCTCTTGTCGGAGTCTGTCGATTTGATTCTAGGTCAAATGATTTACTTCAAGTTGTCGATTTATTGATAGGTGCTATTACTTATGATTTAAAGCTATCTCAAAAAATTGTTTCTGGGTCTACCTATAAAATTGAACTTGTGGATTTTTTAAAGAAAAACTTAGGAGTAAATAAGCTTAGTGATGGATTTCGAAATCGGAATTTTAATATTTTCGTAGAGAAGGGTTCTTAATAGGACATATGAAAAAGGGCGATCGTCCTATCGGTCGACGCCCTTTTTCGGTACATAAATAGTATAGACTAAGAAAGTTAATTTAGCAAGTTATCCACACTTCATGAGGAATACAATAGTCCCAATTGGGACTATTGTATTCCTCATGAACACGAAAGTCAATGATAGGGCCATAATTTGTACTGCAAGAATAAATCTAACTAATGTTAAAAATGTGGAGGGTCTTGATCCGAATGATTTATTAGAAAACATAAAGTTGTTACTAAATTATATCACAAAATTATCAAATAGGCGAGATAAAAAGTTTTTAATTCAAGCAAATACATCTAGAAAATGTCATAATATGGCTATGCCTCACCAAATCATCCTCATTCACGGCGGTCATGCACTCGATACTCGCGAGGACTTTTTGAATCGTCTCAAAACAAAGGCGGTTATAGTTTCCAATTTCAAACCATCTCACAAATGGACTGATACACTCCAAGAAAAGCTCGGACCACACTTCGAAGTATTTGCACCACGCATGCCGAACAAAGAGAACGCTCGTTATGAAGAATGGAAAGCGTGGTTTGAACGGATGATTCCTTTTTTGAAAGATGATGCTACGTTCGTTGGTCATTCATTGGGTGGTTTATTCTTGATCAAATATCTCTCTGAGAATGTTGTTCCCAAGAAGATCAAAGCTCTTATTCTCGTCGCTGTGCCGTATGATGGTAAGAATAAGAAACATACGTACAATACCAACTTTATTTTTGGAAATGATATAAGTGGTGTCACGAATCAAGTTAAAGATATTGTATTATTCCACAGTACCGATGATGTCGTCGTTCCATTTAGTGATTTCGAAACATACAAAGAACTCTTTCCAAGTGCTGTGGCGCATACCTTTAAAGACCAAAACCATTTCAATGAATTAGAATTTCCGGAGATTTTTGAAGAGATCAAAAAGAGGTACAAATAAAAAATCGCGCGAACCTTTCAAGGGTGCGCGCGAGTGAGGACGATGTTATCCCAGCTTATTTCTCGGTGAGGGGCCGGAGTTCCATTGTAGAAGGATTCCACGGAACGAATGTTGCTGGACCGAGTTTGATGACAGATCGGTTGCCTTTTTTGAAGGCGCCCTTGGCACCACTTCCGGTATTGGCTGAGACGCCTCGAGCGTCGAATTCTTCGGACGATGCACGTTCATTTGGACCCAAGCACATTTGAGTGCGCACCCATTTGACCAGAGGCTTCAATTGGGACTTAGTGATCCTTGTGCCGAAGATATAGATTTTCTTATCGAGGAATTTCGAAGTCACTTCGGTTTCGGTATTCTTATGACCAAACTTTTTTCGATCATCGATGATCTTGGTGACTTCGACGAGCTGGTAGGCACAAATAGCCTCCTCGCAACTGGACAATTTCGAACGAATTACCGGCCCATATAAGTCGAGCGGATATTTTACGTTGGTCCTCTCGGCCCTAGTCTGCTTGAGAATTCTGAGGACTTTTTCGTGAGAAGGGAGGAAAGTGCTATCCGGTAAAGGTAAGTCGACTTCCATTTCCTCAAATGGCTGGAACCTGACTTCAGCGTCGTAGTCGGCGAAGAAGATCCGGATGCAGCGTTGTGTCACTAGCGTAGCAGGTATTAGAATTTTTTTCGGTCTCATAACAACGGTTTTTCAAGTTTTTTGCTCCAATACTCTCCTTGAGTTCGGTAGCTTCCAAAATAGACAGTACTACGCTAATTCATTATTGTCAACTTTTATATATAATTTTAATCTAGCAAATATAATTAAAAGCGCTATACTAGATTTATTATGTATACATACATCATAGTTATCGCCGTTTTATTAATTGCCTCATCTATCAAAGTCGTCAAAGAATATGACCGCGGAGTTATCTTCTTCCTCGGAAAGTGTACTGGTGTTCGTGGTCCAGGACTTATCATCCTTATCCCAATCTTGGAAAAGATGACCAAGGTTACACTCCGTACGATCACAATGAATATCCCGTCACAGAAGATTATTACAAAAGATAACGTTTCTATCGATATTGCTGCAGTCGCGTACTATCTTATTGTTGATCCTAAGAAATCTGTTATTGCTATAGAAAATGTCTATGATGCGGTCAACCAGATTAGTCAAACAACTGTTCGTAATGTTGTTGGACGTTTTTCACTCGATCAGCTCCTATCTCAGACAAGTGATATCAATGTACAGATCAAAGATGTTATAGATGCTCATACTGAACCATGGGGTGCTCAAGTTACTGCAGTTGAGATCAAAGACATCGTTCTTCCGGACAATATGCAACGTGCTATGGCCAAAGAAGCAGAAGCAGAGCGTGAACGTCGTGCAAAGATCGTTGCTGCACAAGGAGAATTTGAAGCAGCTGAGAAGCTCGGTCAGGCTGCTGATCTCATTTCAGCGCACCCAGTTGCTCTCCAGTTGCGTACACTCCAAACAATGGCGGAGATAAGTGTTGAAAAGAACTCAACTATTATTTTCCCGGCTCAGTTCATGACAACTGTTCAAGAGGCTATCTCGATGATTCGCGGAGATTCGAAGAAAGGGTAAAGTCAGACTCTAACGAAGACATTGTCAGGTGTTTCGTGTGATATAATACACATATGGAAGCGTACGTTCCCAACACCAAGTACCACACTATTCTCATTATCGAAAGTAATGCCGCTTTCGGCGAGCGTCTTTCAGGCACACTCAAGGGCGAAGGATACAAAACAATCCTTATCAAGAATGGTTCTCAGGCTTTTGAAGCTATACTAAATAATAAGGCCGATCTTATTATTCTCGACGTTATACTCTCGGGTACAGATGGATACAAAATTCTTCAACAAAAACAGGCAAGTGCTGTAGTTGCCCATATACCTGTATTTCTACTCTCAATTCAGGGTATTCAGATCAATATGAATCTTATTCCTCAAAAAAGTGTGGCGGAATTTAGTGTTTCTGCACATCCTGATCTTGGAGACATTGTCTCACGTATCAATACTCACTTTGGGTATAGTAAAAAAAATACCAATACCGCATCTACATCTCAGGTTGCTCAGCCTACTTCTGATCCACGTAAAAAGATATTGTGGGTTGAAGACGATAAGCTTATTGGTACTATTCTCGGAAAAAAGATTATTAGTTCAGGATTCAACCTACTTCATGCTACTAACGGTGAAGATGCACTCAAAGCAGTCAAGAATTTTATTCCCGATGCTATCATTGTTGATCTCATGCTCCCCGGAATGAGTGGTTTCGATATTTTGCAGAAAATAAAATCAAATTCACAATTGAGTAAAATACCTGTGATGATCCTTTCGAACCTCAGCAAACCAAGTGATATCGAAAAAGCAAAAATGATGGGCGTTCAGCGATTCTTCGTCAAAGCCGCGCTGTCTCTCGACCAAATCATTGATGAGATAAATAATATGATCAAATAATACTGCCATGGATCTCGAACAAGAAATTCTACAACTCAAAGAACGTAATCTACGTGTCGAGGCCGAAAAATCATGGGAAGTCAGTTTCTTCAGAAAAGTTTCAATCGCTATCGTTACCTATATAGTTGCGACCCTTGTCTTATATTTCATCGGTATATCAAATTTTCTTCTAAGTGCACTTATTCCTACCATTGGTTACGTGCTTTCTACCCAGTCATTACCTATCATAAAGAAGTGGTGGATGAGAAAACATCTCAATAGATAGTTGGAACTCAGGTACGACACTCTTCTTCCTGAAACAATTCCCAGCGGGATATCGTCTCATTATCCTAGCCTTTAGGTACATATCTATGTTCGCCAATGATGATTTGGCAGGTGAGGCACCCCTCGTATAACTAAGCTTTCTGTAGTGCACCGAGGATGGCGACTAGTGAGTCGGGCCGACGGAGGCCCAGCGATCAGCGCCCGCAGGCGACGGAAGAAAGCTTAGTTATACGAGGGGTGTGAATCTCCAAATACTGTTGTAATATCACCAAAAATGTGATATTATCCGCCCACTATGACACCCGCACGAAAACATACACCCATTCACGGTGAAGAAAAAATCATCGTCAAAGGTGCTCGCACCCACAACCTCAAAAACATCACTGTTGAAATGCCTCGCAACACCATGATTGCCATTACCGGCCTCTCTGGTTCAGGAAAATCATCATTAGCATTTGATACCATCTTCGCTGAAGGTCAGCGTCGTTACGTTGAGTCATTGTCCGCATATGCTCGCCAATTTTTGCATAAGATGCAAAAGCCAGATGTCGATGAGATCACTGGACTATCTCCAGCCATCGCCATTGATCAGAAATCTCGTTCAAATAATCCTCGTTCAACTGTCGCAACTATCACTGAAATCTATGATTATCTCCGTATTCTATTTGCCCGTGTTGGAAAGCCACATTGTCTCACGTGTGGTCGTTTGATCAGTCGCATTTCCAAAGAAGAAATTCTCGACACAATATTGAAGACTGTGACTTCAAAAACTACCAAAGCCAAGAAAGTATATGGTGTTGATATTTCAAGTGCCAAAGTTCGCATTTATGCTCCAGTCGTTGTTGGACGCAAAGGTGAATACTATCAGATGCTTTATGATCTTCTCGGTAAAGGATATGATCGTGTTCGTATTGATGGAAAGATCATGAAACTTCGCGATCAAATTGTTCTTGAAAAAAACAAGAAACACGATATCGATGTGCTTGTTGATGAAATATTCGTAAGTGAACTCAAGGATGTCACCAAGGGAAGTGATGGCCACGAGCGTCTCTCAGAGGCCCTCGAACGCGCTATACAAGAAGCAGATGGTCTTATTCGTATTGAATATCGTGAAGGTGAGGAACAACTCATGTCTGTTAAATTCATGTGTCCATATGATGGTTTCTCATATCCAGAAGTTGAACCTCGTTTATTCTCATTTAACTCTCCCTATGGTGCATGCGTCGCATGTAATGGTCTTGGCACCGAAGGGTTCTTCGCAGAAGAGATTTGTAAAGTCTGTAAGGGTGCACGTCTCCGTGACGAGGCTTTGAATGTGAAAATTGTCGATAAAAATATTGTTGATGTAACTTCGATGTCTATTGAAAAGGCAGTAACCTACTTTGATACTATAAAAATTACTGATGCAGAACGAGAGATTGCAAAAGTTATTTTGAAAGAAATCCAGTCGCGTCTTTCATTCATGGTGAATGTCGGTATCGAGTACCTCACACTCGAACGACGCGCACATACACTTTCTGGTGGTGAGGCACAGCGTATTCGCCTTGCTTCACAGCTCGGTTCAGGACTCGTTGGGGCACTTTACGTACTCGATGAACCAACGATTGGTTTGCATCAACGCGATAATGATCGTCTCATCAAGACGTTGATCCGCCTGCGTGATCTCGGTAATACTATTGTTGTGGTTGAACATGATGAGGATACTATGTTTGCATCTGATTATATCGTTGATATTGGTCCTGGTGCCGGTGTGCATGGCGGTGAAGTTGTAGTTGCTGGATACCTTGATGATTTATTAACAGCAAAGAAAAATACATCCAACTCACTTACACTTTCGTATCTACGCGGTGAAGCAAAAATCGCCGTACCAGGTAAACGTCGTGAACCAAAAGGCAAGATCATGATTCGTGGAGGAAACGTGTTCAATATTAAAGATTTGAATGTTGATATTCCACTCGGAACCTTGAATGCAATTACAGGTGTCTCTGGTTCAGGTAAATCTTCACTCATGTATGAAATCCTTCACCGCAATCTTGCCGCACGTCTCGAAATGAGACATCGCAGTAATGATGTGATCAATTGTAAAGAATTTAAAGGTTCAGAATATGTGAGTCGTGTCATTTTGATTGACCAAAGTCCAATCGGTCGTACACCTCGTTCGAATCCTGCAACATACACCGGTTCATGGACTCATATACGTGATTTGTTTGCTTCAGAGCCAGAAGCACGTGCTCGAGGATGGGGTGCAGGTAGATTCTCATTCAATCGTCCTGGTGGACGCTGTGAAGCGTGTGAAGGAAATGGTGAAATTGCTGTTGAAATGCACTTCTTACCAACTGTGTATGTCACCTGTGATGTATGTAATGGTAAACGCTTCACCAAAGAGACTCTCGATATCAAATATCGCAAAAGGAATATTTCAGAAGTCCTCGATCTCACTATCGAAGAAGCTCTTGAATTCTTCAAGGATATTCCTGCAGTTGAAGATCGTTTGAAGACACTTATGGACGTTGGTCTTGGATATGTGAAGCTCGGCCAATCAGCAACTACATTGTCTGGCGGCGAAGCTCAACGCGTCAAAATTTCATCAGAACTCTATCGCGCTCATCTCCAGAAGACTATTTACTTGCTTGATGAGCCGACAGTTGGTTTGCACTATGCAGATGTAGAAAAATTGATAGATATTTTGCAAAAATTAGTCGACAAGGGAAATACTGTGGTTGTTATTGAACACAACCTTGATCTCATCAAGAATGCTGACTATGTCATCGATATTGGACCAGAAGGTGGCGAACGTGGAGGAAAAATCATAGCAAAGGGAACACCTGAGGATGTCGCTGCGAATGAAAAGAGTTATACAGGCGGGTATTTAAAGAAGATGCTCAAAAAATAAATATAAGTTTTATATAGAAAAAAGCCGGGCATGTAGTCCGGCTTTGCGTTTCTTGAGCGATACTTTAGTCGATCACATCTTCTATGCGACTCTTGTAGCGACGCACGAAGTAGTCGAGTATGCTTTGTCCTGTTCTTCCTGCAAGACACAAGAGGTTCCACATGCTTTTGAAGATTGCGGCAACAATGCCGAAAATTACAATAACAAAAGCACCGATCCATGAATGGAGAATGATGCGATTAAAGAACCCTTGAACATCCCTCGGTTCACTGTCCTCGTCATAGTGGTTGAGGAAGTATGCAAAACCTTGCGAGACTTTGTGCGTGAGAGAGGCTGAAAGTCCTATTACAATCAGCCAGGCCAGGATAGACCCGTCGCATACGTGATTCTTCCATCCAATGTAGAACAGGGAGAGGAAAATTCCGTAAGCGTGTGAAAGGATGGTCCACTCATCAGTTTCCAGTGGTTCGCGTTTATGCAAATCTTCATACGTCAAACAGGCGAATGAAATACCAAAGATCAGTTGTGAATAAAAACCGGCATTCGACCCTCCGTCAGACCCGAGCGTAAAACAAAAACTGATGAAGGAAATCCAGAAGAGAATGAGCCAGAGAAGACTCGAGCTGACCGTCGGCCATTCTTCATGCGACACTTCCTTTGATTCCAAACTGAAGTCATTCGTAATTGAGCGTATCAATCGTGACATATTGTTCCTATATACGTGGTTGAGGTTTGTTTTTAGAATACTTGTATTACTCCTAGAAATACCATACTCTTAATATTATGAAGCGTCAATATGTCAGTAAGCAGAAATTGCCCGATACTCCGGGTATCTATATATTCAAGGATTATCAAAAAAGACCCTTGTATATTGGCCGTGCAACTTCTCTCAAAGATAGAGTTAAGAGCTATTTTAGTAGTGACCTCATTTCTACTCGAGGCCCACGAATCGTTGATATGGTTACCAAAGCAGTTTCGCTTGAATGGTCCGTGACAGATTCAGTACTTGAGGCAATCATTTTGGAAAGTGCCCACATAAAAAAATATCAATCATACTACAATGTTGATGAACGTGATGATAAAAGTTCAAATTATATTGTGATTACAGATGATACGTGGCCACGTGTATTCTTGGCCCGCGCCCGAGATCTCGATCAACATCTCAAAAACAAGACCCTTGAATACCCAATCAAAAAATTATTTGGTCCATATCCACATAGTGGACTCATCAAAGAAGCCTTAAAAATTGTGCGCAAAATGTTCCCATTCAAGGACAAAAAGTCCTTTGATGCACGTCACGATGCGTTCTATCAAGCGCTCGGACGTTCACCAAAGGAATCAGATGTGAATGCTCGACGAAGATATACTCGAACTATAGACAACCTCATTCTCTTTTTTGAAGGTAAAAAAGATATGTTGCGTACAAGAATAGAAAATGAAATGAAAAGTGCTGCACAAAGTATGCATTTTGAGGAAGCGGGTCAAGCGAAGCGTTTGTTGTATGCTCTCGACCATATCAATGACATGTCACTTATTAAGGCAGATAAGATATTTTCAAGCGATAGTTCACACAAACAGTTTCGTATTGAAGCTTATGACATTGCTCATTTGTCAGGCAATAATGTTGTCGGAGCTTTTGTTGTTTTAAAAAATGGGGAACTTGTACCAAGTGAATATCGAAAGTTTATCATTTCAAAACAAATGAATGATGACTTGGCTGGGCTCGAAGAAATACTCAATCGTCGCCTCAATCACACTGAGTGGAATTATCCTGATCTCATTGTCGTGGATGGTAATGATATGCATGTGAGACGAGCTGAATCCGTATTGCAGGCACGTAGGATAAACATTCCTGTTGTTGCTGTGACAAAAGATGCATCTCACAAGGCGTCTGAGTTCGTTGGTTTGGACAATATTATTACTACATACAAGAAGGATATTATTGCAGTGAATGCAGAAGCTCATAGGTATGTTATCCGATTCCATCGCAATCGACGTAACAAAGGTCTATTGCTATAATATCTGCATGGCAAAAACTCGTGTTGGTGTTCTCCGTGGTGGTCCCAGTTCTGAATTTGATGTCTCTCTGAAAACGGGTGGCGCTATTCTTTCTGCATTACGTGATAATTTTTCTGATGAATATCAGGTGATTGATATTTTCATTGATCAAAAAGGAATATGGCACATTGATGGTATTGCCATCAAACCAGAGCAAGCAATTCATCGTGTCGATGTGATGTTCAACGCACTACATGGTGCATATGGTGAAGATGGTAAGATTCAAGGATTCCTTGAAATGCATAGCGTACCGTATACAGGTTCTGAATCTCTTGCTTCGGCTGTTGGCATGAATAAGACGATGACCAACCAGGTTCTTGCACGTCACGGAATCAAGATCCCTTTAAGCAGGGAAATCCCCTCAGTTGATATTAGACAAAATCCAGAGGCGCTTGCTCGTGAAATATTTACAAGTTTTCCTATTCCTGCAGTAATCAAGCCTGTTTCTGGTGGCTCATCACACGGTGTTTCAATTGTACGAAGACATGCCGATGTTGCCCCAGCACTGCTCAAAGCTGCAGAACATGATCGAGCGGTTCTTATTCAAGAATTCATTTCAGGAATTGAGGCAACCTGCGGAATCATCGAAAATTTTCGTAATGAACCGCTGTATGCATTACCACCTATCGAGATACGACCAGATGCAGAGTTCTTTGATTTTGATGCCAAGTACAAAGGTAAATCAAAAGAAATAGTTCCTGCAACATTTTCTCATCAACTCAAGAAAGACCTTGAAACACTTTCTCGAACAGTTCATAGTGCACTTGGCCTGAGACACTATTCACGTTCAGATTTCATCATTCACCCTCGTCGCGGTATTTATTTTCTTGAAGTGAACACATTACCAGGGTTGACCAATGAATCCCTTATACCAAAAGCACTTCGTGCTGTTGGAGGCACATTACACCAATTTGCTGATCATTTGATTAAGTTGGCCATAAAATTGTCGTAACGCATGAGTTTTATGTCTAAACAGACTTCTAACTCAAAACTTAAATCGACGGAGGCTCAAAGCTTACAATCTGTTGAAATCCTAAACCACTTCCGTTGTGGTTTCTGTAATAAATGGTGGTCTATAGCAGATGCACCAATCAAAAATAAATGGTTTTGCCCTTGGTGTGGAGTAAAGCAAACTTTTAAAACAGAGTAATTATTTGGTAGGGCAGACGAACTCACAGTTTGGACCAGATCGTCCGACATATGATCCATCAGAACACATTTTGGCGTCCATGGTGCAGGCCACTGGAGGTAGAGGGTGTGTACCTATAAAGTGTGGAATAACTGCGGTTAAATTTGAATTTGTATTTTTCAGTGCACCCATGAGAAAAATGATACAAGCAAATAATACAAGAGCAACGATAGTCATAATACTTCTAATAACGTAACCAGAGGTGTGTGTTTTCATGTAAAAAGTATAACAAAAAAAAAGTGCAATATGCTCGTGTACAAACTATTTGTATAAGATTAAAGCTTTTGTGGACCCGAGAGGATTTTCACCTTACAGGTGCGGTACAGGCTTCGTATGGTACTCGTCTTCGACAAGCTCAGACTCCGTTCCATATACTCAGCCTTTTCAAATCCTCTACGCAAAGCACGCAGGTGCTTTGCTCGGGTCTAACTATGTATGATTATCTAACTTTCTGTGGACCCGAGAGGATTTGAACCTCCGACCTTTGCTTTGCAAAAGCACTGCTCTACCAACTGAGCTACGGGCCCATATTCTATTTTGTACTAATTACGTTGTTCGATAACGTGAATACAAGAATACATTATTCTGTCTCATTATTCAATACCCAGTGTACGACAATCAAAAAACCACCATACGGTGGTCCTTTGATACGCATTCTAAAATTATGCTGTAGGAGTTGATGCTGCATCATTTTTGCAGCAACTGTCACATGCCTTGCAGTCCTTCTTGTGAGTGATAACAAGGAGGATGGCTGAGATACCGACGAGGATATAGACAACTCGTGCTACACCTTCGGTCAAATATGCACCGAGATCCCATCCAGAGATGAGGCCAACGAGGAGCCAGTTAAGGCCGCCAATAATAACGAGAATGAACGCGATTGCATGTGTTACTTTCATAGTATTATATATAACTAATAATAAACGCTTGTACACTGAATACTGATGATATTATATCACTTGAATACTACAAGTTATACACAGATACTGGTCACAAGAGACGATAGAGTGTACTACTTCTTTATAGGAAGTGAGAAGATGAATGTACTGCCTTTTCCTGTACCCTCTGATTCCGCCCATATTTTACCGTCGTGACGAGTTATTATCTCCTTCGACATATAAAGTCCAATGCCCATTCCTTCAGTATCTGCGAGACGAGCACGTGCACCACGGTAGAACTTAGCGAATAATAGAGGTATTTCTTCTTTTGGAATACCAATACCGTTATCTTTAACTCGACAAATAATGTTCTTTCCATCAAGAGTTGCGGCTACTGAAATCTGCCCATGTTCATTCGTGTAATGCATTGCATTCTCTATGAATGTTTGGATGATAAATTTAATTCGCACAGCATCAAATCGTGTATATAGATTCGGTTCAACATTCTTGAAAATATGAATGTGTTTACTATTCAGTTGGTCAGAGAGTGAGACAATAACCTGATCAATTGCAAGTGAAATATCATTCTTACCCATTTGATACTCGTACGACTTATTCTCAGTTTCAGAAACATTCATGAGCAATGAGGTCAATTCAACCAAGTTTTTGTTAGCACTTTGAATATAGTTCAGCTGTTCACGACTATCTTCTGGCAATTCAGTCTTGGCAAGATTCTCAGAAGCCCATTTGATATGAGTCAGTGGTGTGCGAAATTTGTGAGTAACTGTTGTGACGAATTCGTACTTGAGCAAATCACCTTGACGAAGTTGTCGCCAAATGATCACACCAACAGTAACGGCAAGTACAGAAGATGCGAGCGGGGTAATCCAAATAGGAAAACCAGGGGCAAGATTTTGAAGTACTTGGTTTAAATAATTAAGTAATGTGATGAAGCCGCCAACCGCAACAACCGCAATACTGTAGAAAAATGCTTGCTTCGCTACAATTTTTACATTGAATAAACCATACTTGACTGCTCCATATAGGAAAGGAATCGAGAATACAATAGCTGATGTCATACCCCAGAGTGGATCAATCTTAATGTCGTATACAAGAAAATTCGGGATGAATGCAATACCAAAGGCACAAATAATAGTAACGATAAGTGAGGCATACGCTTTTCTCTCGGTTCGATTCTCGCGAGTTTTATATTGTTGATAGAGTGTATAAATACTCAGTGGAACACACACTCCATACACGAAAGCGACGCGGTACCAATTCAAAATACCCGGGTTGTAATAATTGATGAAATATAGTTTTGATATTGAAGGTAATAAAAATGAATCAAAATTTGTGAGGAGCACAAGGGTTATAATTAGTGCAGCTGAATGAACCAAAATAATAATCCAACGTTTTTCCCTTGCTTTTCCTACGAGTGCGTAAAATGCATGGACAGTACAAGAGCCTATAAAAAAATTAGACAGGTTGAACATTAGTACATTTCTCGACAAGGCAGGATCTTTGATATTCACCCCAAGTACGTGAGATATGATGAATATACCAACAAAGAATAGAGAAAAACACCACATGATATTCTCAGCTTTGCGAGGACCATTGTAATAGGTGAAGACAATCAACCCTACGAGTACAATCGCTGAGATGATGCACATTACATTGTGTATGATCAGGTGGGTGTCAGGCGACATATAAGATAAGTATATCACGCTACTTTCTCTCCCTTGCCAAGATTATCCCCACGAGGTAGCATAATTGCCTATGGAAACAGTTGGTGCAGAAATATTCGAACTCTTGAAAGAAGCCATCACTGGCATTTTTGCAGTAGTCTCAAAGATCACTCTATTTCTCATATGGGCGTTATTGGCATTGATTATTTTGCCTTGTGTCTTTGTTGCAGGACATATTTTCCCACTATGGCAAGAATGGGGAGAGGAATTCTAGTTTATTGTATCTCATATTGTATCTAGGTATACTTGAAGAGTGGAACATATATTTACAGAAAAAAGTAGTTCAGAAATGGATCCCCGTAGAAAGGATTCGCAGGGTTTGGACTATTGGGCAGCAAACTTATTGAAGAGTGGTCTTATTACTCAAGGGGAGTATGATGATTTTCTTGATAAGAATAATTCTAAAGAAAAACAAATGGAAGAGAAACATCTTCCTCAACTGAAACACTATGGAACTTTCAATTCAATACAAGATATCCAGGAAAGAATTAAGATAAAAGAGGGAGAGCGACTTATAATTCGTTGCACTTCAAAGAAAGATGGGTCTATAAAAAGATTACTAGATACAGACATTACAGGAGCTTGTGATTTTGCTGAACAACTCCCGGGAGGTTTTGATGAATGGAGTATAGAGGTTAAAGAATTCGTAAAGACTAAAGCGGCGGGTACAATTACCGTATCTCCCGATGGGGCAACATATATTGAGATGTGGCACGGTGCTCATTACCTGAATACCACGAATAGCCCCAAATACGTCGGTCGTTTTGATCCAAATGTATTTGATATGCGTTACAATTGGTTCACGCCAGAAGGAGCCGAGGACACTGAAAAAATGCAGTACTATGCTTTCAAAGCCTTGAAATATTATTATAATTATCATTTCAAACCAAAAGCAGGTGAACCGATTTATATGGAGTTTGGAATCAAAGAAGACGGGGAAGTCTATTTCATTGAAGCCAATGATTCACCAGTCGTAACAGGAGGTTATTAATATTATTTACATATATGATTCTACAAGTCGGAGTTAAAATATTTTTGAAGAATACAGAGGGTAAGTACCTACTCGTCAAACGTTCTACAGATAAATACAAGGGTACCAAAGGAAATTGGGATATTGTTGGTGGTCGTATAGAACCAGGATCAAAATTGATTGAGAATTTGAAGCGTGAAGTTAAGGAAGAAACTCAGCTAGAAATTATGTCTGAGCCGGTATTAATACATGCACAAGATATTATTCCAAATGCTGAAAAGCATGTTGTTCGACTTTCCTATATTGGGAATACAACTGGAGAACCCGTCTTGGATACAACTGAGAATGTTGAATATAAGTGGCTCAGCCTTCAAGACATGAAATCTCAAGAAGACTTGGATATATACGTTGCTGAGATTTTGAGTAAAGGATTGCTGAAATAACTGATTGTGGGGTAAACTGTCGACATGCCGCAAACGCCAGATACACACAATAATTTCGCCCTTCACCCAACCGTATTTGTTATTTTAGGAATTACTGGTGATTTGGCGAGTCGAAAACTACTTCCGGCTCTTCTTGCGCTTTATAGTAAGAAGTTGCTTCCTCAACGTTTTGCTATCATCGGTTTTTCACGCAGAACATTTTCTCGTGAGGAATTCCGTGAATTCATCCGTGAACGTATCAACATTCGTCCAGGTCAATTCAAGGAAGAAGATATTAAGCATTTCCTCGATCATATGTCATATGAGCAGGGATTGTTTGATGATCCAACCGCATATGCTCAACTTGCACAAAAAATAGCCACTATCGATAAAGGATGGGGTCAATGTTCGAACAAACTCTTCCATTTATCCGTTCCACCGACACTGTATGAAGGTATTTTGTCTCATATTTCACGGTCAGGCTTGAATGTACCTTGCAGCGATGAGGTTGGTTGGACACGAATATTGATTGAGAAGCCTTTTGGTAATGATATCCACGCCGCCCGTCAACTCGACAAGCTTCTTGGTAAACTTTTTAAAGAAGAACAAATTTTCCGTATTGATCATTACCTTGCAAAAGAGACATTGCAAAATATTGTTTCGTTCAGATTTTCAAATTCAATGTTCGAGCCAATATGGCAACACGAATTTATCGACAAAGTACACATTAAGCTGTACGAGAAGAATTCCGTGGAAGGTCGCGGAACTTTCTATGACTCACTTGGAGCATTGCGAGATGTTGGCCAGAACCATATGCTTCAGATGTTAGCGCTCATTGCCATGAATCGACCGAAATCATTCTCTGCCACTGATATTCGCGCTGAGCGAGCTCGTGTATTGAAATCACTTGTCGGAATTACACGTCGAACTTTATCGGAGCGAGTCGTGCGTAGTCAATATATAGGGTACCTGAATGAAGCTGGCGTAAAACCCGGGTCAAAAACAGAGACATTTGTTCGTATCGAAACATACATCAATGTGCCACGTTGGAAAAAAGTTCCATTTTACTTAGAAACAGGTAAAGCCATGAGCGAAAGTAAAGCCGAGATTGATATCTATTTTAAGAATGAAGAGGGCAATGAACAGAATATTCTCACATTCAGAATACAGCCGGATGAAGGTATCAAGATTCGTTTCTTTGTGAAAACCCCAGGTCAAGGATTTGAAGTTGAGCCAAGAACACTCAAGTTCAAATATGCAGACACATCGTTGTCGGAGCATATTTCCAATGACTATGAACGACTCATACGTGACGCATTCATTGGAGACCAAACACTGTTTGCCTCAACTGATGAGATTATGGCATCATGGGAATACGTCACCCCAATTTTGGAGCACTGGAGTGAATTGCCGCTCACAACGTATCCAAAAGGTATTACCGAAATAGAATAATATTAAACCAAATTACCATGTTGAACTTTTTTACTCGTGCACTTATCAAGAAGCAAATGAAAGGTATGCCTGAAGCTGAGGTTGAGAAAGTGCTTACACTCATCGAAAAGAATCCTGAGTTTTTCAAGAAGATGGCCGATGCCATACAAGCAAAAACAAAGACTGGTATGAGTCAGGAGGATGCTGCAAAAGAATTTGCACAGGAGAATGCAAAAGAGCTGGCACTGTTATTGGGTAAATAAACTATATGAATATATTTTCATTAAAATCTGTTAATACTGCTATCAAGATATTATTGGCATTATTGCTCACAATCAACACTGCGGCCGCATTATGGTCACCACTACTTTCTATATTCGTTATCAACAATATAGTAGGAGCAACGTTCGTAACGATAGGAGTAACTGGAGCAATATATTCAGTAGTGAAATCGTTGCTGCAAATTCCAATTGCAAAATATCTTGATGCGCGTGCAGGAGAAAAGGATGATTTTATTGTTATATTTACGGGTATATTTCTCGCTGGTATGGCTAGTTTTGCCTTTATATTCATTGGTAAAGCATGGGAACTCGCTCTGGTGCAAGTTCTCTGGGGTATTGCTGATGCGTGTACTATGGCGGCATACTATGCGATTTTTTCTCATCATATCGACAAGAAGTCTGCAGCTTTTGAATGGAGTTTATTCAGTGTCGGCGGAATGATTGTGGCAATAGCAGTTGGCGGTCTCATTGGAAGTCTACTTATACAATCATTTGGATTTACACTAGTGTTTGTTCTGGCAGGAATTATGAATCTCTTGGCACTCGCTTTACTCGGATTCTTTTATCCGTATATAAAAGTCATGAGAAAGAAAGAGGTCCAACCATAACCATCATGTTGATCAACAATACAACACAAACATGGTCTAGCTTCACAGGTCATAACAGACTTAGTTAGTGAGGCGTATTCTTTGCATATATCAAAGACCGCCTCTGCGCGGTTTTTTGTTAGATTAACCCATTTACTCCTATGAAGACATTTACACGATATTACAATGCAGTTTCATATCTTGAAGGACTATCAAATATGCCTTTGAAAGGTGATTACCTTGTTCAACGACAAAATCTCGGCGTCTATTTGAAGCGCATGAGATATTTTCTTGATTTACTTGGTAATCCTGACAAAGGGATGAAGTATATACATATTACAGGAACAGCGGGCAAAGGAAGTGTAACCAATATGGTTCACGAAATCATTCACGCCTCTGGTAAAAAAGTCGGCTCATTCACGTCACCTTTTGTCACGACTACGATTGAAAAAATTAAAGTTGAAGATCTCTACATAGATCCAAATGAATTTGCTGACATTGTGGAATATCTCAAGCCGTATATCGATCATGCATATGTATACGGACCATATGGTAGGCCGTCCTATTTTGAGATTTGCTTTGCATTGGCTATCATCCATTTCAAACGTATGAAATGTGAATGGGTGGTACTTGAAGTAGGTTTGGGTGGACGATATGACGCTACAAATGTTATTGAGAAACCAGTAATTACTGCAATTACTAATATTGACTATGATCATACTGCGGTGCTTGGAAAGACGTTGCAGAAGATTGCATATGATAAAGCAGGAATTATAAAGAAAGGTTCAATATTCTGTACAAGTGAACAACGTCCACAAATTCTGAGTTTATTCAAAATATTATGTAATGAACATAATGTACCGTTCAATTTAGTACCCAAACAAATATGTTATGAAGAATACAATAAGAAGTTAGCGACACTCATTACTCAAAAGATAGGGATCAATGATATTCATATCCAAAAAGGTATACACCAATCGCGTCTTCAATGTCGCTTTGAAGTAATGCAAGAAAAACCATTGGTGATTCTCGACGGTGCTCATAATAGATCAAAAATTAGAAGTACAATTACAAATTTGAAAATAATATCATACAAGAAACTGCATGTAATTATCGGTATATCTGAAGGCAAGGATAGTGAAGCAATATTGAAACAAATTATTCCTTTGGCTGATTCTGTATCAATCACACGATTTCAAATACGAGATAGGAAATGTGCTCATCCAAAAGTTCTGTCGAGAATTACCCGCAAATATCTTAAGAATAATTCTTGTATTGCTACATTTCTTGATCCGACAGATGCATTATCAATGAATTTGAAGAATGCCGGCTCACGTGATCTTGTATTGGTTGTTGGTTCATTCTTTCTGGCAGGAGAGTTACGAAAAATGTGGATTCTTGAAGAAGAGATACTGAAACACCGAAAAAGTTTTTTCTGATTTGGTATATAGACATATTTTTGCTATGCTAAGCGCCTATGTCACTATCCATCGGCATCGTCGGCTTACCAAACGTCGGAAAATCAACCCTCTTTAACGCTCTTACCAAAAAGAGTGTACTTGTTGCTAACTATCCATTTGCAACGATTGATCCATCAGTCGGCGTTGTTCCTGTGCCAGATGAACGTCTGTATAAACTCTCAGAATTTTCAAAGACACAGAAAATTGTTCCTGCAGTTGTAGAATTTGTTGATATTGCTGGTCTCGTGAAAGGTGCATCAGCTGGTGAAGGTCTCGGCAACCAATTCTTGACCAACATTCGCGAAACAGATGCTATTGCTGAAGTTGTTCGTATATTTGAGGATGACAATATTATTCACGTCGATGGTAAGGTCAATCCACTTTCAGATATCGAAGTTATCAACCTCGAACTCATTCTTGCCGATTTGCAGACTGTCTCAAAGCGTATAGTTAATGTTGGCAAAGAAGTTCGTGCGGGTAAAAAGGAGGCTATTATCGAGAGTGGCTTGCTTGAAAAACTTAAACCTGCACTCGAAAATGGCAAGCTCGCTTCAAGTGTCGCTGTTGATGAATTCGAACTACCATTCTTGAAATCACTCCACTTGTTGACCTCGAAGCCATTCATGTATGTCTTGAATAAGAAATCAGGCGGTAAGAACCTTGATGAGCTCAAGGATGCACGCTGGGATGCATTGCTCGCATTTTTGAATAGTTCAAAGGCAAGTTGGGTGGTCGTTGATGCGGGAATAGAACAAGAGCTTAAAGATTTCGAGGGGACTGATAAAAAGGAAATGCGTGAGGGTCTCGGCGCTAAAGACGATGGTATTGATAACCTCATCAAGAAAGGATATGAGCTTTTGAATTTAATTACATATTTTACAACTGGCGAAAAAGAGACTCGTGCATGGACGATTGGACGTGGATGGACTGCACCGATGGCTGGTACTGCAATTCATGGAGATTTCAAAGATAAATTTATTCGTGCTGAGGTTATTGAATGGGACAAACTCATTGAGTCGGGTTCTTTTGGTGCTGCGCGTGAAAAAGGATTACTCAGAACAGAAGGTAAAGAGTATATTGTGAAAGATGGGGAGGTGATGGAGTTCAAGATATAACACCACCATCTTCTAGGCCAAAATAAGCAAAAAAGCGCCTAAAACAACAAAATAATAACTGAGAATCGTCGATGAAAATCGGCGATTTTTTTTATTGCCGGTCCCGTCTGCAAAGGTCGAAAATTTATTAGCAAAATTAAACGATTATGAAATCTACATCGAAGTTCAAACCAGCCACAAACAGAGACACGATCCACTCAGGCTTTCATGGATACCTGCACATCTCGTATCCGGAGCTTGTGGATAAGTTGGGGATGCCTCATGACCGTACCCAAGAGGGAGAATGGCGGTCCTCTGATGAAAAGACTCGGGTTGAATGGGCTTTCAAGTCGACAAACAAGAAACGCCCAATGGTTCTAACCATATACGACTACAAAGAATATCGTCCGATCCACGAGGTAAACCAGTGGCATGTCGGAATAAAAGGTGACGCTCACTTGGTAGATCTCTTGTTTAAGGAAAAAGGACTCTATCCTCAATCATTCGATATTCGAAAGAAATGTAGGTAATCAAAATCATTGTCCCAAAAGGGATCAGCCACGGTACATGGCAGATGCTAGCAATGAAACAAAAACTAAGAACCACTCGAGTCGTTACTTACCGAAGATATGGCATACCAGCTTTAATCCTAGAAGGTAAATGGCTTACAGAAAAATATCGACTCAGCATAGGCGATCTAGTCGATATCGATTATCAACCCAAAGAGATTCGATTGAATAAGAATGTGCCTCTTAGCCGAGAGAGACAAATACAGCTCAAGGAAAAAGAGGAAATCAGAAAGCAACGAATCCAAGAATCATTAAATGACACCATCACAAGAAAAAATGAAAACTTTGTCGAGAGAGGCGGTGAAGTTAGTGAAGGATAAGGCACCAGCAATTGTTGATGAACAGATCCTAGCTCACATGCTCGACGAAGTAGCGGAATTCACCGGAGACATCATGGGAAAACTGACCAATCTTGATGCTGAAAACGAGAAAGCAGTCGTTATGGCACACGGAATTATTCGTGACGGATTGTTCACAGAAATCATGAGTCAGATTAACAAAACGATGTTAGCAGAGGCTGACAAAAGAATTACTAAGTTATTTAAAAAATAAAAGACCCCCGACGAGGGAGCCCTTATGACAGATACATAGTATCAAGAACCCCTTCGTCGAGTCAAGCAAAAATTATGCAAACACAAGAACGAAGTCACGTTCCGATCGCAACAAAAGAAGAAAGTTTCTTCACTGCCATCGGAAACACAAAGCCCTACTTCAAGGCGGCATTTGAAGGAGAGCCAGGTACAGGTAAAAGTTGGTCTGCCGCATTGGTAGCAATAGGTCTCCACAAGAAGATCGGAAGTAAGAAACCAGTAGTGCTCATTGATACCGAGAAAGCTGCAAAATTCCTTGTGCCTCTTTTTGAGGAACATGGGATTACTGCAATGGTCAGAGAGACACACTCACTAGCTGATTTGGTAACAGCAATGAAGCTCTGCACGGAAGGTTATTCCGATGTGATGGTAATCGATAGTATCACTCACATCTGGATGGATTTTCAGGAAGCTTACAAACGTAAACTGAATCGTCAGAATTTTCAGATTCAGGATTGGATGGCGATCAAATCCGACTGGAATCGAAACTTCTCGATCCCATTGGTTCAATCACCAATCCATATCATTGCCACAGGACGTGTGTCAGATCGAATGGAGCAAGAAGTAGATGAGGATGGTCGCAAAGAATTTACTAAGACAGGAGTAAAGATGCAAGCGGAAAAGAACGCGGCATACGAATTCGATGTCTTGGTACTTATGGAACGACACGAACTCATTCAAAGCAAAAAGCGTGAGGTTTGGCGACAAGCAACGGTCCTCAAAGGACGAGGCAATCTCCTTGATGGAAAGGTCTTTAAAAACCCAACTTATGAGGACTTCGCACCAGCAATCGAGGCAGTCATCAAAAACCCCGCAATAGCCCGTTTTAGCCCTACGGAGAGGGATGCCGGAGAGCTGATCCGAACCGAGGAAGACAAGCGTAAGTGGGTCCTCGAAAGAAAGCGTTGGCTAGAAGAAATCGAGGGATACCTTGTATCAGTCTGGCCAAGTAGCGGTGCGCAGGAAAAGAAAAACAAAACTGATGCACTTGAGTATGCCTTCCAGACAAGAAGCTGGTCCGCCATTGAAGCAATGCGACCAGATGTCCTAGAGGATGGATATGCAAGGGTTCAGGAATTTGTTCAAAAGAAGATTGCTGAAACAAAAAACGAACTTCCGCCTGAACTAACTCCTGACCAGAAGTTTGATAAGGAACTCAGAGATTCAAAGGTCGAGAAGCCAAAGAAATCGACAGCAAAGGCTGGAGAAAAGAGTGGCAAGTAAAAACTAAGTAGCTTGGCCACTGACTCAGCCCTGATCGCAGTGGTATGAGGGCTGAGATCGGGGGCTAAGCCCCCAATAACCAGAGAAGAAACATCGAGCAATCGATGCTTCTCTCTCTTCAAAAACCTATGGATGACCAAAAACAAAATTTAATACCAAACAGTTCGCAGATTCCAAATATTATTTTGGATCTTATTCTTCCTCGAATCTCCGAGGCGGAAGCTCGATGCTTACTTTACATATGCAGACGCACTTTCGGATTCCATAAACATGAAGACAATATAAGTTTTACTCAGTTTGAAAATGGTATCAAAACTAGCCAAGGCAAGCGCTTAGATTTTGGTACTGGACTATCTAGACCATCAGTCAATTCCGCACTTCAAAATCTCATCAAGGTTGGAGTTATTTCTGTACAGCAACGGTCCAAAGGAAATCGCTACAAATTAAACCTGCATATGGATGTGGATAAAGTAGTAAACGAAATTAACCAGTTAAGAGAGTTAACCAAAAGTGGTAAACGCTCTTTACCAAAACTGGTTAAAAGATTTAACACACAAAACCTAGAGAAAAAAGAGAAACCTAGTATTAGGCATCCTGTGGATAACTTCAGGGAACGCATGGGGGAGATCACAAGACACATGAGCATTAACAAAAATAACTATTAATAAAAATGAAGAAAACAATTCAATTCACTATAAAGGGGAACCCAGAAGATATCTACGGTAATCCTGTCCCGTACGTTCGTGTAGTTGGTAGAGCTTTGTGGCTTCCAGGAGCAAAGAAATATCATGCATGGAAAAGTTACGTACGAAGATGTTTCTACAAAGGATATCCAGAATTCGTAATGTGCGATGGCAAACAGATTCTCCTAGATGACCAGCCACTGACAACAACCGCTTCAGAAAAAGCACGAATGGACATAAAGATTTTCTGGATGAATGGACTGCATGCCGATCCTGACAATGTCTTCAAAGGTATCGCTGACGCTCTATTCAAAAACGATAAGTTCCTAGATGGAAGTTTCGAATCTGATTATGCACCAGATTCAAAAGGTCGAGTAGAAATAAGTATCACCATTAATGCCTGATGAAGTACTTCAGCTTATTCTCCGGCATTGGCGGATTCGAGCTTGGAATACACAACGCATATGTGGAAACAGCTAACAGAACGAAGAACGGAAGAAGCGAAGCAACTACGAAGACTAGGAGTGGTAAAGGATACAAGAAATCTGAAAGTGTTGGTCCCGAGAGAGGACGGATTGGCAAACACGATCACTGCAGTGGCTCACGACAAGAATCGCTTGCTTGTGTCGGATACTCGGAGATTGATAAGTACGCCACCGAAATCTATCAAAGACACTTCTCAGATCACAAAAACTATGGAGACATTAAAAAAATCAAACCAAATAAGCTACCCGACTTCGATCTATTGGTCGGAGGTTTTCCGTGCCAGGCTTTCTCGATTGCTGGAAAAAGGAAGGGCTTCAAAGACACAAGAGGTACGCTTTTTTTTGACATCGCACGCATTCTCAGAAGTAAAAAGCCAAGGCTATTCCTTTTGGAAAACGTCAAAGGACTGCTATCTCATGACAATGGCAGTACTTTCAAAACCATTATCGCCACGCTTACTAAACTGGGGTACGACGTTCAGTGGCAGGTGCTTAACTCTAAGAATTTCGGAGTCCCTCAGAATCGGGAGCGCGTGTTCATTGTCGGACATCTTAGAGGCACGTCCAGACCAAAAATATTTCCTTTCACAGAAAACAACAGCGAGGATATTGTCCTACCAACCATCACGACACGTGTTACCGCAGATTCAAACGGAACTTATGTTGGTAAAAGATCGCCACGTCAAATCATAGGCGGAAGCCAAGGAAACCGAGTCTATGACCCGAAGGGAATATCAACCACGATCGCAAGCCAAGCAGGCGGACTAGGTGCAAAGACAGGACTCTATGCGGTAGGTGGACTTCAGGCACATCAGAAAGCACGAAAAGACGGAATATCACCGACACTCACTCAAGCAATGGGAATGGGGGGAGGTCAGACGCCGATAGTCTGGTCCAAGAAGATAAAGATCCGCAGACTCACTCCTAAAGAATGTGAAAGACTCCAAGGATTCCCTGATGGATGGACTGAAGGAGTCAGCGATACTCAAAGATACAAATGCCTCGGTAATGCTGTGACTGTAAATGCGGTCCAAGCAATCATGCAAAAACTCCTATGAAGAAACATCGAAATTACAAATTAAGTTCTCGTCAGCTTAAAAACATTCAAAGACACTACGAGGAGTTGGGGTGGAAAGTTGAATGGCTCTCTGTATATTTTCGACTCCATAGAGACTCCGTTGTTTTTCATATAAGAAAAAGGGGATGGGTCAGGAAAAGAAAAGTACCTGAGCTTATGCCCGAAAAAGTTGCTGTCATTTACAGGAGAAAAGAAAAGGTCAGATATTTAGATACGACGTATCGAGATACAAAAGAGAAAAAGAAAAAACTAGTAGAGGGTTCGTACGAGTACATTCGCAATCTAGCAGAGCAACAGCGTCACAAAAATTGTCAGCACGTTCGGTGGATTAAACGATGTAGTTTCTGCGCAAAGATTCTTGAATCAGATTCAATTAACAATCAACAAATAAAATAAATATGACTAAAGAAATTAAAGAAAGAAATCCACTGAGCCTATCTGCACGATTCCTCGCCGCCCGTCCTGACTTCGTGAGTGCGTGGATCATTGGAGCTCATGGACTACTTCCGATTTTCAAAACAGAACATCAGGAAGCGATCATTGTATATCTTGAGACGGTCCAAGGAGAATTCTTTGCCGCTTTGAGGAATCACTTTGAAAAGAAGAATCCAGACCAAAGACTGGCATATACGTTCGGCACAATATGCAGAAACAAGAAAGGCGATGAGAGATTGGTGATTGGGATACTTCCGCAAGAAAGCGGTAAGCCTGCATATGAATACATGGGAGATAACGGCAAGGTCGGTGCCTGCAATGAATCGAGCATGGTCGGATGGATGGAAAAATAAATATATGCAAATCACAGAAATAAAACCATACGATAAGAATGCCAAGGAACATCCGACATGGCATCTTGAGAAGATCGCAAATAGTATCAAGGCATTCGGATGCAAACAGCCAATTGTGATAGATAAGAATGGCGTTATTGTTGCAGGTCATGGAAGATTCCTTGCAATGACTGAATTACTAGGATACACAATGCTTGAACAGAAAGCGTATACGAAGAAAGGCGAACCGGTGATTCCTTACGTCATGGCAGATGACCTGACTGAAGAAGAAATAAAAGCGTATCGCTTGGCCGACAATCAACTCAATGCACTTACTGGGCAAGATATGAGATTGGTGGTTGATGAACTCAAAGATTTGGATGCTACAGGTTTTGATATCACCATTACAGGATTTGAAAGAGATTTGATACTTGAAGATGATGAGAATGATGATGTGGTCCCAGAAAGTCCTGTCGAGCCAAAAAGTAAACTCGGCGACGTGTATCAGCTCGGTCCGCATACTTTGACTTGTGGAGACTCAACAAACAAAGAAGCATGGGAAAAGGTAATGCTTGGCAGAAAGGCTGACTGCGTATTCACTGATCCACCATACAACGTAAATTATTCAGGCAGAGGAAAGAATACGAGCGAGGGAATCATGAATGATGATATGGAAGAAAAGGTATTCGATGTGTTCCTTGATGGAGTTTTCGGCTGTATCGCCGAGATGACAAAAGCAGGTGCAGGTTGGTACGTCTTTCATTCAACTTCAACGCAGTCACAGTTTGAATCAGCTCTAAAGAAAAATGGAATGTCGGTCCACAATCAACTGATATGGAATAAGCCGACAGCATCGATGGGTTGGGGTGACTATCGATGGAAGCACGAACCATTTTTCTACGCTTCAAAAGAAGGAGTAAAAGCGGTGTTTTATGGAGATAGAACTCACAGCACAATTCTCGACTTCCATGACAGTGAACAGAAGATTCTCAATTGGGCAAAGCGACAAAAGAAACTCGAGACAGAGGGAAAGCTCACAATTTGGACAATGAAAAGAGACAAAGTGAATGAGTATCTGCACCCAACGCAGAAGCCGGTCGAACTCATCACGTACGCACTCTTCAATAGCTCCAAAGCTGAAGACTTAATCGCTGACCCTTTCCTTGGAAGTGGTAGCACTCTCATAGCCTGCGAAAAAACTGGCAGAGTTTGTGTCGGTATAGAGCTTGATCCTAAGTTTGTGGATGTCGTTGTTCAACGATGGGTCGATTACACAGGAATTGAGTCTGTGGTCCGAAATGGTCAGCCAGAAGTATGGAAAAAGACACTATACGAGAATGAATCAACCGAATGAAAACAATCAGCCAAAAGTGCTCCTTTTGGAGGCTCCGAAGACGAAAAATGATACTACGATAGAGGCTCCAAATGACCGTAAATACGGTGAAAATACGGGCAGAGACCCTATCACAGGGCAGTTTTCGTCAGGTAACTCGGGAAAGCCTCTTGGTACCAGACATTTCAGCACAATGTTCAGGGATGCGATCCGTAAGATTGGAGGCGTTACCAAAGATGGTCAAAAGGTTAATTTTGACGAACTTATTGTCAAAAAGATTGTGATGATGGCTGTCGACGGCAACCTGAAAGCGGCAACAATGATCATTGATCGAGTTGACGGAAAGGTACCTCTATCATTCGAGGTTAACAAAACTGAACGCATAGGAGTGGTCGTACTTACTCAAAAAGAAATTGAAGAACATGAAGGAATGTTCAAACGCCATGATAAATCAAGAACCAACAACAATACTTCCGCCAGTGACAACAGAGGGTCTCAGGACTCTTCGGGAATCACGGAAGGAAGCGCGTATGAATCACGCTAAAGAACACTTCGGATATTTCCTTGCATATTATTTGCAGAGGTATGTTCGCTGTGAGTTTGCAGACTTTCACTACGACATGATGGCAGACGTGCATGACCTCTTGGATTTAAAAATCAGAGAGGTGGCATGGTTTATGTTTGGTGAAAGCGCAAAGACAAGTTTTGCAAAAGGATTGATTCTTTACATGATTGCATATGACATCGAACCATACATAAATGCCGATGCGTTCGACAGCACAAACTCAGAACGTATTCTCTTTGATGTTGTGTGGGAACTTCAAACAAATAAAAGATTCATTGAAGACTTTGGTGAGAAATATAATACTGCACGAACCAAGGATGAAGTAACACAAAAAAGAATAAAAGACTTCGTTACAAATCCTTTGAGAGATGACGATGGAAATATTATCAAGGAAGGTATTCGTGTCGAAGCACATAGCACGCAAGAAAGTGTTCGAGGTCGTATCCACGGTGCAATGCGTCCAGGATTTGTTTTGCTTGATGACTTTGAAACCAAGAAGACTCTCAAGAGTGAGACATCAACGAATCAGATTCGGTCCCACATGCAGGAATTTAAAAGAGGTCTCGACTCTGCACGACGTCGAGTAATTTATCTTGGTAACATCTTGAGTGAATTCGGAAATGTGCAGAGTGTTATAGAGCGTGCCAAACAAGATCCAGAACTTCGAGTGAGAGTCGTCCCGATTTGCCAAGGCACACTGATGACAGGACTGCATACTCCGACATGGCCAGAGCGATGGGTCATGACCGATGAAGAAGCGAAAGCAACTAACAAGGTAAGCGTTGAAGGAAAAAGACGTTCGATGTGGACTCCTGAAGAAGGTGATATGGATTTTCAATCCGAGATGCTCTGTCAGCCAATAGATGAATCAAAAGCAATATTCAAACGTGACTGGTTTATGCCGATTGAATGGGAAGCATTGATGCAAAAGAAACTTGCGGCTTACGTCACGATTGATACACCAAGTAGAAAAGAAGATGGTGAAGTAAGTAAAAGCGGAGACTATGTCGGCATCTGTATCAATTGGACTGACCGAGAAGGTAAATGGCATTTGAAAGCGTGGAGAGAAAAACTCGGTCCCACAGGAATCATTGAAAAGATGTTCGGCATTTACACATTCCTCATTCAAGCAGGAACTCCACCTGTAAAGTTTGGATGGGAAGATACCGCATTCACTCGAGGACTTGAACCAATGCTACGGCATGAGCAAAGAATGCGTCAGATATTTCTGCCATTGATGTGGCTCAAACATCAAGGACGTTCGAAAGAAGATCGTATACGCACTGGATTGCTCTACCGATACGAAACACGAAGCATCTATCACCTGAAAAGCGAATGTAAAGACCTAGAAAACGAACTTGTGAGATTTCCTGACTCATCAAATGACGATACAAGCGATGCAACTGCATATCAAAGTGACATTGCACGACCTGCAGGCACTGAAAGACCTCGTGATATTCGACCAGAGCCGATGATCAATACTGCATACGGCAAAGTTAAGCCTGCATACGAGGAAGAATTCGTGGAAGAAGGTCCGCAATACCCATACATCGGAATTTAAACGAAATGAATCCGTGGTCTTACGCACGTTTTTTTATTCCTATACTTAAAACACTATGTCACTTGCGCATTATAAAATCCGAGACACTCTGGCAGAACAATCGCTGAAAGAAATCGATTATTCATATCGCTACAAGAAAGCTCGCATGACTTCTTGGAATATGAATGAGGACATGATGAATCCCGATCGTATAACTTCTGACGTGAAGTCGCCATACGGAGGTAGTACCTATCAGCAACAGCAAGGTGATACTCGTGCTCAAGTCCCTCTCTTTAAGATGCACGGATTTGTGCATACGATTCTCTCAAAGATTGATAGTCCTCTAACATTCAAATATATAAAAGGGGAGTCAGCTGACTTGAAGAAAGCTAAACTGATGAACTCCATCAGGGATAAGGATGCAAAGATTGGACGATGGAATTTCAAAGATTTGATGGGAAAGCGTGATGCTGCAATTTATGGTCGTGCAATATATTTGTACCTCACACGAAATGATAAAGGTCAGTATAAGAGTTTACTCAATCTCATTGACCCGAAAGACTTTCTCATTGACCCAGATGTGGGTGGACTTTGCACTGAAGAAGAAGATGGAAGCGGAGTAGAGAAAGCTGCATACCTTGGATGGTGGAATACAAAGCTCACTCGCGCTCAACTTACAAAGGGAGTAAAAGATGGCATCTACTACAAAGCAGTCGTTCAAGAATTGCTTGATGGCGGTCCCAACACAAGCACGAAAACTCAGCAGGATATTGATAAAGATAACCGAAAGATTAATGGTGCGCCTCGTGAACGTTTCAAGAACGAGAATCAATTTATTTTCTATACATGGATCACAACAGACGAAAATGATGATAGATATTATCTAGTCCTTACACCATCCGGCGACTGTATTCGTTGTGAACCTTGGAAGGATATTCGCAAAAGCGAGAAGTATCCGATTTGGACATGGGCGTCATTCCCTGACCCTCGTGAATTTTGGACACCATCATACTGTGACTACGCCCGAGGTATTTTCATGGCACAAGAAAAGAGTATCAACCAATCACTCGACAACTCAGAGCAAATCAATCGTCCTCAAACTGCAGTCAATGTTGATTATGTTCGCAACCTCGCGCAAGTTCGATATCGCAGAGATGGATACATTGAGATCGAAGGAAACATGGATGTCAGTAAAGTGCTACAGACGAGACAGACACCTCCGATACAAGGACCGTTCATGGTGTACGACAAGCTCGAGACAATCGTCGAGGGCGATAGCGGTATCACTGCTGACGTTAAAGGCACAAGCTCAACAGATACGCTCGGAATTTATGAAGGAAACCTTCAGCAAGCAAGCGATCGCTTTGGTCTGTTAAATAAAAGTTATGCGGAAGGATACTATCGCTTTGCAGTTTTGCACAAAGAAGGCGTGATGCAAGATTTGAAAAGAAAAATGGCAGTTCAAATTATGGGTCCCATGGGTCTTGAAATTGAACAGGTCACTGCTAGAGATTTGAAACCATACAATAACGACTACGACATTCTTGTCGAAGCAAGTAATGCTGAGGCACAGAGTAATGCTGTCGAAAGTAAAAACAAACTCACATTCCTCGGCGTGTACAAAGATGATCCAAATATAAATCAGAAGGTATTGTTTGAAACTCAAGCATCAATTGCGGGAGTTGATGATGACACTATCAAACGCCTCCTTGATACGAGTGACTATGATGCTGTTGAAGTTGTGGCACAGGCAGACGAAGCGTTCGAGATTATTCTCGGCGGAGAAAAAGCTCCAACATACAAAGATGCAAACACTGGATTCCTACAAAGACTTGTCGACCTTTCTGAGAAATATGACAACGAACTTACTCCCGAACAACATGCCGCCGTCTTTGCTTACATCGACCAAATGACCCCTATCGTTGAAAAGAATGCGGCACGATCGGTAGTGGGTCAGGCGGCAAAAGCAGGTCTGATCAGTGGAGGCGGTGGCATGGTCGATACAGCCACACCTCAAAATGCTGATCCGAATGCAACCGGTAATGCTCCTATCGCCACTCCAGGTGCTCCTGCAATGGCAATGAAGTAAATCGGAATTATAAAATTAATTAAATTAAAAATATGTCTGAATCAAATAATGTTAAGTTTGTAGAAAATAACGGTAAGTGGATGTGGAAGCGTTACGACGAACAAGGTTCTGTAATCTTTAGAAGCCCAGAGTTTGAAACCGAGCGACAAGCTCGTGAGGATTATGAAGTGAACGGTGGTACTCCAACTGCCAACGAGACTGCTTCTGCAGAAGTAAATACTCAAGAAGCAGAGTCAGCTCCTGAGAATGCACCTGAACCAGAAAATACTACTGCTGAATCTGCATCTGTCTAAATTGTCATGCTTACATTCACCTATAAATTAAAAAAGAAAGCAAAAGATAAGGGCGACTACAGGATCATAAAGCATGGTCAGGTCGCTGAGTTTTCTCTACGTGAACTTAATAGAAATATTGAGCAGGTGAAAAAGCAGGCAAAAGAAATGGAGGCGAATGCCAAGCTCCAAGAAGCACTAGCAGAAAATATTCGTCGAGCGAATCCTGAACTCATGGCATACATAAGAAAGCTATCACCTAAAAAAAGATTTGTTCTTACGATGCTGTCCGTTCAAGAAAATAAAGCACGGCAATTCAAGGATCAGGAAAAAGAGTCAAAGAAGATTCTTCACATGATTATCAGTGAGGACAAGGAAGTCCGTAAACAACTAAGCCTATGAGTGAAAAAGAAGAAAAGCCAATTCTAACTGGTCCGCACGAATCATTGAGCGAATCAGATCAGAAAGAAACGAATAATGAGGAGATAACTGAGCTCAACAATGCGATTGATGTCTCACAGGACATGGTCTCATGGGCAAGAACTCCTGCAGGTCAGGACACAATCAATCGTCTTCGCAATGAAGCTCGTAAATCGTTGAACGAATTATTCTCTGTACTCCATGAAAATCCTGAACTTGGAAAACTTATATCTGCAGTCGCAAGATTTGAAGCGGCTATACAGATGACTAGACGTTTTACTGGCGCTGAAGATGACCTCGACACACTACTGTCCGAATTATCTCGCAAGCGACCAAGTGCCACTGGCGAATTGGCAAAGTAGCAAGAAAATCACCGGGAATTCCGGTGATTTTTTGATAAATGAATCCGTGGTCTTACGCGCGTTTTTTTACTTCTACACTTATATGCATAGAGGGGCCAACCTCTTTTATTAAAAGGTTAATTGCGCGAATGCTCGGCGTACACATCAGAGCATCGATGGGGCGAAACCATCGAAATAAAAACGTTATGCCAGAACCAAAAGGAAAGGGCGCACCACTACCCACTGATGATTCATCAGGAAACGGTGCAGGGGATTCGAAGTCCGATAACAAGGGCAACGGAAAAGATACCAACCCTACAAATGGTCAATCGATTGGACAGGTTGCAGGAGCGGAAGGTGATTCCAAGGACAACAAACCCAAGGAGGGTGATGAGAAGGACAATCTCATCGTTGATCTGAAGAAAGAGAACCGAGAAATGAAAAAGATGATTCGTGACGAGGTCATCCCTACTATTCGAGAACTGCAACAGCAAATCAAGAGTGGTAGTTCAAGTGTCGGGGACGCTAAAGACGAACTCGACTCACTCGCCGAAGAATGGAAACTCGAGCCGAAATTTGTTCATAAGCTCGCTAACGTCCTTCTTAACAAATCCAAGAAGCAATTCGAGGATGAGTACCTTTCAGACATTAAGGATATCAAGTCGAAGACAGAAGCTCAGTCAAAACAGATAAGCAACGCTCAAATCACAACAGCAATCTCGAAAGAGTTTGATCGTGTGATTACTGAAAATCCTGATTTAGAAAAAGTCGCCAAAAAAGAAGCTGTGAGAAAGTACATTATGTCGAGCGAGGACAACCTCAAACGCACGATGGAAGACATTCTCGAGGAACTCTATGGTGACGTAGCCAAAAGCGGTGGCGGAATGGAGGGTTATAGCTCACAGGGCGGTAATCATCCAAAGGAACCAGATTATAAGGCTCCAACCGAGGAAGATCATAAGCGTATTGCTCAGTCTCGTGAGAAAGGCGGACAGGAATTCGGTAAGTATCAAGAAGGCTTGATTGACCGACTTACACACCGCTCACGTCATCGCAAGAATTCCTAAATCTGAAAGGGTAAATTTATTCGCATAATTTTACCTATTATTATGATTCAAGTATTTAAAGAACAGTTCGACAATGCCTATCAGGCAGTGTTCGACAAAGTGCTCGTGGCGATGGAGATCGCCAACACACGACTTGAGAAGCAACTCACTTATGGTGCTTCCGTAAAGCGTGTGAAGTACGCACTTGCACCAATTCGTGTTCGTAACATCACGATGGGTGTAAACCGAACCATTGACCAGCTCAATGACTCGGGCGAAACCTTGCTCGTAAACAAGAACAAGGGTTCAGACTTCCGTATCTCCAAGAAGGAAATGATTCAGGCAGGCCCACTGAATCCAGCCGAGACAATCGGTGCTGAAGTAGCCAAGAAACTCTCTCGTTATATCGATGCCGATGTCTTCGCTGAAGTGAAGAACGCTCTGCAGAAGTTTGATGCGGGAGACCTTACCACAATGAGTTCAAGTGGTACACCGGTCACATTGTCGACCACAAATGTGCCTCAACTTCTTTCACAGGGTCGTGCGAAATTGCGTCGTGGAAATCAAGATCTCACAAGTCTTGCATTGGTTCTCGACAGTTATGGTGGCTCAGTAATCGAGCAGTATGTCATGTCTAAAAACATCGACCTTGCTGCTGCGGCATTCAAGAACGGATATGCCGGTCCAGTCGGAGGTGCAGATCTATATTTGTCAGAGAATCTTCTCGGAGAAGCTGTGATCACGATGGCGTCAAACCCAACGAACGGTCAGACATTTTCTCTCAATGGTTACATTTACACTTTCGTTACATCACTCGGCACAACTCCAGGTAACGTGCTGATTGAAGCGGGTGTAGATGCAACTCGTGACAACTTGATCAGCGCATTCCATCAGGATACCGCTGTCACCAAGTATGTGCCTTGGACAGACGCTGATCCAAACTACGATCAGTCAAACTGGGTTGATCTCCAGATTGCAGGTGTCGATGATGACACAGCAGACACGATCACGATTACAGGTACAGGCTCTGGCCGACTTGTATTCGGTGGTAACGCAACTTATACGGTTACCAAAAACCTCGTTCACGCCTACTACGGCAAGAAAGGGGCAATCGATGTGGTTATCCAAGACCTTGCCGAAATGGAAATGGTCGACGACCCATATCAGCGAGCAAAGATTGTTCGTGCTGATGCAATCTACGGAATCAAGACATTCTCCGATGGAAAGCCTCAGTTCCTCGACGTCCAGCTCCAGTCTTAATGACTCCACTGACCTGAGCATTGGCTCGGGCTCAGTGGTGGAAACAGTACTTGCAACTGGGCTGTTTCCACCACTGAGAAATAAATAAATTTATGGCAACACCACTTACAGGACAACAAATAATTGATAGATTCGAACTCTATACAGACGATACAACTGATCTATCAAGCGATGAGGAACTTATTGTCGCCAACGACAAACTAAGACTCATATACATGGAACAGCCGTGGGAATTTCTTCGAAGAAAAAAGACTGGAGTCGTTGGAAGTGATGGAAAAATCACTCCACCAACAGACTTTGATGAGCTCATGGAAAACTATAGCGAAGACCCAACAATAAGCGAGCCTCTGCTTAAGGTAATTTTTATCGGTAGTCAAAAGAGTCCGTATTTTGTGGTCCCGATGGGACAGCGAAATGCAAATCAATATAGCAATGTCTGCTGGGTGGATCCGACTGACGGAAAAATTAACTTCGTGCAAAGTCCTGGTGCAGGTACTCCTTACGAATACGATTACAAAACAAGTCCTGACGATATTGCTGTCGGCACATCACCGGCTCTTCCACCCGAATACCATCCAATGGTTGTCTTCGGCATGCTTATCGATGAAGAAATTATCAAGAAGTCAGAAAAGGCTCGCAGTAACATGCAGGACAATGCAATCCAATATCAACGCTACATGAAAAATCTCAAACTTCGTGACGCTAGATTTAAACTCGTATAAATATGGCAGACCATGAAATATCACAATTCATATCAGGTGTTCACAATCGAAACGATGCTGAAGATACACCTAAAGATAGTTCAAAGGACTCATTGAATTGGGTGACGATTGACGGTCATGTTGAACTTGCTCGTGGAAAGGTGACAGTAGGCGTGGAAGGTGCGGCAGGTTCATGCCCAGCAATTCATATCGGATACAAAGTAAGTGGTATTGCAATTCTTTGGAGAAAAATAAGTACGAAGATTCAGTATTACAACGGCTCGACATGGGTTGATGTTGTCACTGGACTCAACGCAAGTGATATCTATGTCTTTGCGAATTACAGCTCACTAACTGGTGCCTATACTTTTGCGGGCGGTCCAAGCGGATTATTTAAGTTTGCGAATGCCAATCCAGGAAACTATATACAGCTTTACACTTCAACTGATTTTTATACAGGATACCCACTGGTTGATAAGGCTCGAATGTACATGTGGGGAATTCAAAAAGACCCGACAAGTCTCTACCGCAGTCGAATTGACGTTCAACGTGCGGCGGTAAGTTTTACTCAAATATCAAATGAAATCTTATCAAGCGGAAATGGATCGCAAGTTATTTTCAGTGGAGTGCTTTCATTTAAGGTTACATATCCAAAAGCAGACTGCGCACTTGTGACTATAAAATGTACGGACGGCGGCGGTGAAATATTTTCAGACGATAAAAATGGAAATCTAAAAGGAAGTGCAGGTGGCATCGGTACCATTAATTATATTACTGGAGCATGGACTGTAACATTCACGACCATTCCATCAAATCTTTCAAGCAACATCAAAGCAGACTATGTCTGGCAGGATAGTACAAGCAAAGGTGTCGCAGATTTTACATACAGCTCACCTCGAGTTGCAGGCGAAGGTGATGTGATCCGACAAGATGAAGGCGGCGATGCAATTCAACAGCTCGTTATTGGTATTGATGGAAATTATTATTCACTCAAAAAGCAAAGTGCCTATCAGCACAAATACAGCGATGATGACACAACATTCAATAACCAAGTTGTTCGCCGAAATATCGGAGTCTTTACAAGAAAAAGTGCAGTCACAACAGGTCGAGGTGTTGTCTTTATAAATACAGCCAACCCTGACCGACCACAACTCACCGTCCTAGAAAAGAACCCACTCGGCGATGATATTCTTGCGACTGAGCTTATCTCACATTTTGCATGGGAAAAATTCGACTACTCAGATACTGTCATGGAAACTTACGGGCAGTTCGTTGTGTTGTCTTGCCGATCTGTTGGAAGCCTTGTGAACGATCGCATGCTCATTATTGATATCGTAAAAGATACTGTCGATATAACCAACTTCGGAATGAAATCACTCGCAAAAGATTCGGGCGTTCTTTATGGCGGCAGTCCATATACTGAAACAATTTATAAAATCTTAAACGGTTTTGATGATGATGGATATGTACTTCAAAATAATTGGGATAGTAAAGATGAAAGCTACGGAGTGAATCGGCTGAAGAAATATCGCAGACTCAGATATCGAGGACAAATAGATTCTGCTCAGTATGTCGAGGTTTATGCAAATTTTGATGGAACTGGATATGCACTCGTCGGCACTATTCGGGGCGATGCAACCTATGTAAACAGAACAAGCCCATCAAGTGTCGGTACCACGATGATCGGTGAAGCGGCTGTCGGAGGTGACGGTCCAGCTCTTGTGTACCCATTTGAGATGCAGATAAAAGCGATTAAGATTCCGAAATTTCGAAGACGAAGTATGCGATTTATCGCTAAGGGAATTGGTTATGTGAGCATTATGGAATCAATAGATTGGGACATCCTCACATACGAAGACAAACTGCCAAAAGTATATCGGCAAAAGGAACATATAAGCATTGATGGCAAGAAAGTAGACCAATGAATCCGTGGTCTTAGCGTGATTTTTTAAGAGAGATACTAATACCATGTCAACCAAGCTCACAAAAGTAGTCGCAAACTTTGAAACATCGCTTGCAACCAAGCTCGCAAACGGTGCTACTTCTGGTGCTCTAACAAGCATTACAGATAAAAATAGTATCGCACTACCAAATGCAAAGTACTGCATGATTATTGACAGAGGAACAGGTGATGAAGAACATCTTATCTTTGACCTTTCGGGAACGGCAATCTCAAATATCTATAGTGTGTCACGCCAAGGTGTTCAAATTTCTGGTGTTCAAAATCTAAACGGACATCGTGCAGGTGCGAAATGTTATCTCACTGACTTTGTTAATTTAAAAATAATTGTCGACATATTGAATGGTGCTGACACTCTCGATTCACTGAACCCGATTAAATACGATGCTGACCCAACTTTTAATGATTCAAAACAATTAATTTCAAAAGGATATGCCGATACACAATTGGCTACCAAGGCTCCATTAAACGGAAACAATACATTTACTGGAAATAATACCTTTGTAGCTTCTCCTAAAGTACCAACCCCATCTGGTTCAAATGATGCTGTTAACCTTGCTTACGTTTTGTCTCTGGTTTTTGCGGGAGTAATTGTCGGGTTCAATAAAATAACAACAACATATGACTCTCAAGGCAGAGTAAAGAATGTGAGAGATAACGAGAACGGACTTACATATCTTGTGAGTTACGACAACAACGATAACCCGATAAAAATCTACAACGGCATGAACACGTGGAGAATAAATTATTCGGGAGATCGTGCGGTAAGTATTACTAGACCTTAATAAATAAATTTATGTTTCAAGCACCACTAGGAAAAAATAAGAATCCACAAAATACACTTTCAAAAATTGCTGATTTCTCAGTATTTATGAGACTTTGCGAATACAGAAAGAAGATTGCTCGATGGCCTGCAATCACATCGCAAGGCACTCTAACTCTTGCGGTTAATCCGACCAATGGAGATGTGATAAATATAGGAACGAAGACATATTTATTTCAAACGACCCTCACAAATTCTGATGGAAATATTTTGATTGGCTCAACTCTAGCTCAGACTCAGCAAAATATTGTCGATGCAATCAATCTCACAAGTTTGAATAGTGGTCCAGGAGTCCAATATGCACTATCAATGATTGAACATCCTCAAGTATCCGCAGCATTAACGTGGGTAGGAAACACGCTGGTAATTACTTCGAAAATAGGTGGCATAGTTGGAAATTCAATAGCTACAACAAAGACATTCACCTCGGGGTCAAACTTCTTCGATGCATCTACACTTGGAACTACAAGAGCGGGAGTCGATGAACAGGATGGTGACAGTGTCTTGTACCCGATAGATTTACCAAACACTGACGGATCATACGGATTAACAAGGCAGGGTATATGGAATTACTTCTCACAATATTGGTACGAAGGAAGTCTGTATGATGAAAACTTTCTCTCAACACTAAACCCTGTTGCACCAAATACATTCAGAAAATCCGTGATTCTGAATCATTTCAGTAGAAGGTATCTAAATGTTCGTTCGATTACGCCAAAGATTTATACGCAGAACAAAATAATGGCGACTATCCCTTCGCCTTTTACTGCCAACGGCAGCAACAACGTAATAAAGGGAATCCAAGTCGATGCCTCACGTGTTGCATGGCTGTATACCCAAGCCGGAGGTACCACTGGTCTTTTTCTTGTGATTGCATCAACAGATGCAAATGGAGTATTAACATTCGGAACTCCTGTCATTGTTGATGCCGACAATAACGGATTGAATGAGGCGGCTGATATGATTCTCGTAAACACAGATAAGATTTTGCTTTCTTATCGTCAGTCCGCCGCAACCAGTTTCGCAGCGACTCGTGTCGCTACACTTTCAGGTACTGGTATAACAATGAACACACTAGTTCAGGTCACAAACGTTGCACTTGTTCGTTCATCACTCGCAAAAATCGGTATAGATAAAGCTTTGCTTGTATGGGAAAACGGAACACAGCATTCATATCAAGTCGTAACAATTACCGGCACAGTGCCATCGTATGGTGCTGCCACAACAATCACAGGATCACCAACTTGTCCGATTCTTATTGCAAACGGAACAGATAAAGCACAATGCTTTTATTCGAAATCATCCGAATGCCGAACGGTTACGCTGTCAGTATCTGGAACTGCTGTAAGTACAGGTGTTGAACTTACGATGCAAAAAGGAGGTATTGGCGGTTCAATTTATCATGCAGCAACTCAAGTCGCTACAGATAAATTTATTTGGCTATGGTCCGGTTACGACACTGGAAATAACGGTGATACAAGAAATGCTGCCTTTATTACTGTCTCAGGAACAACTTCAGCAGTAACGCAAAATACGAGTCTCGGTAACAGACAAAATAACGGAAACCAAGAAGTGATACGTGACAACATATTCACTATTACTCCTGGAAGTGATTACTTTTTCATTCTCTGTCAGGGAAGTGGTGCGTGTGGAAAGAAAATCACAGTTGATACTGTTGCTAACACTCTGACATTTGGATCTGGAAATCCATACTCAGGAACGACTAGCGGTGGATTCTGGCGAACATTTTTCCATAGTGATCGTGACTTCGATAACTACAACTTCAACCAGCGATACGTTCAATGTGGAACAAAAATGTTTGCACTGTTCAACAACACTTCATACGGTAGCTTCTTTCACTACTGTTCTTCTGATCAGATAACTCTTCAGGTCTATAACAAAGATGACCTATTCACTTCGGTGACAATGAATTACTGCTTCCTTGCTGAACCAAAGTTTATAAATATGCCAATAAACGAAAATGTTGGATATTTAAAAATTAAAAATGGTAGCAGTTACACGCTCGACTTTACAATTGCTCGTACCTACGTCGAGATTGAATAAAAAATTATGAGCGTATACACGATACAATATGGCGACACATTAAGCGGAATTGCGGCAAAGACCGGAAAGAGTATTCAACAGCTCTTGCAACTCAATCCCTCAATCACTGATCCGAATAAAATATATGCGGGTCGCAGTTTGAGTATTGGAGATACAGCTCCTGCACCTACGCCAGCACCTGCAGTCGTACCGCCAGCTCAAAAGCAGACCATCGCTCAAGTGGCGAAAGTATCGGTCCCGGATTATGTTCAGGATCCAAACGTCAATCAAGTAGGTCAGCAATTAAAATCACAAGCTACTCAACAGATAGATGAGGAGGCTATTCGTGCTGCAACACGCTCAAGAATGCAGAGTCAGATTGATGCAATTAATGCCGCAGTAGCTGATCAAATAGCAAACTTCAAGAATACGACAGGGAAGAAAAGAGAGGGTCAGGCGTATGCACTTGCGGCCGCAGGTGGAAGAATTGGAAGTCCAACAGGGGAGTCTGAAGTACAAAATGTCGAGAATATGAACAATCAGGAAGCTCAGACGTACCAGAACGATGCCAACCAAAAAATCTCTGCTCTATTTGGTTATGCAAATCAAGATGCTCAAAATGAAATCACCGCAAAGCGTGCATCGATTCAACAAGGTATCGATAAATATCTGCAGTTTTTGGATACACAAGGTCAGCAAAAGAAGAATCAAATTACTGCCTTTGTTAAGAATATGATTTCACTCGGCGTTGATCCTAAACAACTCAGTGATTCAGATTTCCAAAAGTTGCAGGATCAGTACGGATTTACTCGTGACCAACTCACATCGTTGTATACGGACACAAAGACCTCACAAGACCAAGCTACTGCAAAGAATGCTGCCGACTTGGCAAAGACAAATGCTGATACGAATCAATTCAATCTCAATGCCGGACAAGCTCGTTATTCCTACGATCCTGCAACGGGGAAAACTACACTCATGGCATCACAGCCAAAAGCAGATACGAGTGGATCGGGAACGAGTGACACTCCGATAACATTTGATTCTAAAAGTCCTCAATACAAAGTAGCCTCTGACCTTGCCTATGGTGCCCTTACGTTTAATCAATTCCGCACCCTTTATGCATACTCAAGAAACATAGATCAGAAACTTGGAATCTACCAACTTGCAAGCGAACTCAACCCTCAATTTAATGCCGCTGACTTTGAAGCAGGATACGACTTCTACAAAGATACAGGTGTTCGTAAACAACTCTCTGCGGCTGATAATGCACTCTCAAATATTGATACCATCATCAGTCTTTCGACTGATGCAACTAGAAGTGGAGTACCTGCGGTCAACAAAATTGTCCTTCCTGCCAAGTATCAAGTCGGTGACAAATCTGTGGCGAAGTTTGATCAAGCACAGCAACTTCTCGCCGATGAAATTTCAGGTGTGCTTGGATACGGCTCTGGTACCGACATGAAGCTCAAGCTCGGTATCGACATCATTGATGGAAATCTTCCACCAGAAACATTCGCTTCAAACATGGAACAACTCCGAGAATTTCTACAGAAAAAGAAATCATCACTTCTATCGCAGACAAGTGTATACGGAGATCCGACAACTGGAGGTCAACAGAACAAACCTGATCAGAATTTGTCGTCTCCAACAACTTATACTTCTCAATCAGGAAAGGTTTATCACATACCAAACTAGCCATGCTTACTAGAACCCAAGTAAAACAGAATATTGATTCGCTCGAGCAACAAGGTGCATCACAAAATGACATTCAGGGATATTTAAATTCGCTGAAAGGGCAGATCACACCTGATGAACAAACTCCTGCGCCTACACCGGCACCCGACACAACCGGATTCTGGGGCAAGGCAGCAAATGTTGCAAAAAAAGTCGGAGGTTTTCTCATTCAAAGCGAAAAGAACTTCGGTCAAGATATTGGTGATGCTATCTATGCTCCGTTTGCAGCAAATCAGATACAGGATGAGGCACTGCAAAATGTTCAGCAGATGACTCAACTTTTGAATCAACGAAAAGCACTCAAGGCAGCAGGAAAAGATACTACGCACATAGATGCGGCGATTAAATCAATTAATGATAATCACCCCGACTACATGGAACAGCTCGGGAATATCGTGCCATCAATTAAGAAAAGCAATACGCAAATTCTCGGAGATGCGGCTGGAGTAGCGACTGACATAGCCTCATTTGGAACGTACGGAGAGGCGGCAAAAGGAGCTCAGACAGGCAAACTTCTAGTTTCCGGTCCTGTTTCTAATGCTGTGGGTAATGTTCTAGGCAAGGCAGGAATAGGTACTAGTGCATTTGAAAAGACTATTCCAACAGCCACTTCAAAGCTCGCCGCCTTTGGAAAAGGGGCTCTTGAGGGCGTAAAACAGGCTGTGCCGATTGGTATGGCATATGGTGCAGCCTCATCAGCTCAAGCAAACGATCCATTACCAACGATTGTAAAGAAAGCACTTATAAGCGGTTCGGTTTCTGGTGTAATTGGCGGAACGCTTTCAGGTGTAGCTAACCTTAGAAATGTGAACCCAAACACACTTGATCAAGAAGCTATCGCAAGTTACAAGAAAGGTCTCGCAGCTACAAAAGAAAAATACAAAGATACTGCTGATCAGATTATTCCTGACCTCCTCGATCAGAATGTATGGGGTACACGAAAACAGCTTATTCAAAAAGCTGAAAGCGGAATCAAACTATCTTCTGCTGAATACGAAAAACTTGGTGAACTTCAAGGCACTGCTGATACACAAGGACTCATTCAAAATATTGATGACGAGATTGCAAAATACTCAAGAGGTGGCCGAGCATTGGCGGAAAAGAATAATGTTATTGATAGCGCAATTGTAAATCACCTAAAGACTGCCGATCAGATTATCAATGAACCTGATATGGTAGATCAAGTAAGTAAAGCTGGTGGACTACAAGCTGTCCTTGATGATGCAAAGAAAAATATTATTGACCAACTTCGCCACAGTGGCATCAATGATGCGGCTGATATCGTCGACAACGTAGATACTGCAGGAATAAATAGCGTCGATGATTATTTAAATACACTAAAGCAATCAGTTGCTGAAGGTCTTCAGCCGAAAGCGGTCTCTGTAAACTCTTCAAAAATTAATCAGTTACAAAAACTCAAGGGTGATATCGAGGCGTTGAATCTTTATAACAAACCAACTGAAGCATATCAGCAGGATCTTCGAGAGCTTGCTCAAGATTATGGAAATACTGTGTACGAAACAAGAAAGAGTATCAAAACTGTTGATGATAACAATACTCTTTCACAAGTTAGAAAAATCGACGGAGCGATTCGAGGTCTGCTCAACACCAACAATCCTGACTACGCAAAAATCAATGAAGTTTATAGTCTCAATTCAAAACTATTTGATGTCTTAGATGAGACTGCAAAACGTAAAGAAGCTCGTCCGCTCATTTCATGGTTCAACGCAATTGTTGGTAGTGGAGGTGCGACAGCTGGAGGTACTGCCGGAGGATTCGTTGGCGGTCCAGTCGGGTCGACAGTTGGATCACTGGCAGGTGGAAGTCTTGCTGTAGGGCTTACTACAGCGCTCAATAGCACGTGGTTCAACACGCTCCGTGCTGTCCAGAAGGCTCACCTTGCCGACAAATTGACAGAGGTGGGTAGTTTGAACGCTGCGAAGTACTGGGTGCAACTTTTGAACTCAGGAGGGGTAAAGGCGGTTAACCAACTCCTAAATACGCCAACAGAACAGCTAAACCAAGCGTCACCATAAAAGCCAGAATAGCACCGAGCAAGATGCCTGCGGTCCCGAAAAATATTCCACCAAATGTCACACCAATTATTAACAATATAAAAAATAAAGCGTAATACATGGATGAGTGTATATATCCATAGAAAATAAATCAGCGCAAATGTCCTTCAAACAAAATATTATGGAAAAACAAGAAAGCAAAATCAGAAAAGTATTCTTTAGTGAAGTCACAATTGCGGTGACGATCGTTAGTGTATCCGCAGGTTTTATTTTTTGGATAACTGGTCCGCAGAATACAAGCAATCTTGAGATTCAAAGAATAAAGGATCAGATGGATGCTCAACAGAAGATGCAACTACAGATTCAGAATATCAAAGACAACGATCTTCATACAATCGAGGGTAAAGTGAGCGACCTGCAGGATCAAGTAATTGATTTACAGCAAGAAGTCATAAAAGTCGAAACACTTCTAGATGAACGATTACCAGCTAAAAAATAATACATGAATATTCAATTCCAACAAACACCAAATTACACACCAGGCAACACAAAGAAGCTGGCTGTTGTCCTTCATTTTACACTTGGAGCATACAACGGAGCTGTGAGTTGGCTCATGAATGCTAACCGACCAAACAGATCGTCCTCAAATTTCATTATCGGTCGTAATCAAGGCGAAGTTATTCAGCTTGTGAAGGTCACGGATATTGCATGGCATGCAGGAAATATAAGTAATCCGGATGATCGTGCTAAGCGAATCATGCTAAAGAATCTCGATGGTTCGTATGTAAATCCAAATCAATACACAATCGGTATTGAACTAGCGGCCGGATATGACGTAGATCAAGATGGAGTAGTCGAACCAAACGAAAATGATATTACCGAATGGCAATACCAGACTCTTACAGAACTTGTGAAGTCTTTTGCAAACAATCCCGACACAGCATTCGTGCTTGATGAGAAAAACATCCTCGTTCACGCAGACATTGCTGATTATAAGGAAAGACCTGAAAATGTTCGCACAGAATTACTCAAGAGATTGTTTCCATCGACTGTAAATAAGGATGGAATCAAGTCACAAATTATCAGCTTACTTAATCAATTATAAAAATATGCAAATTTATCAATCAGCATCAAAAGTCGTCTTTGTTTTGCTAACAATCACTGCGTGTACAGGATTCATAATAGGGAAGTTGCCAGTAGATCAATTTATGATCCTTGCGATTGCAGCATCGTCTTTCTATTTTTCAAACAAGGGAGATGCATCTCAACCATTTGCAGGAAAATAGACTTAGTTGACAATGCAACTGATATGTTATAATGTCAATACTGGTTGAATACTGAGTGGTATTCACGAAAACAAACAAAGTTCTTTACAGAAAGGTTCAAAATGAAAAAGTATGTTCTTATCCTCGCAGCTATCTTTGCGTTAGCCTCGTCTGCATCTGCAAGCGTGCTCAATTACACGGCGGTTGACCTCGGCAATCCAAATGCCGGTTGGACAACAACTATAACTGACATTAACAATTCCGGAATGGTTACCGGATACTCAATGTCACCTTATGATTCCTCAAGCCGAGGTCTCATATGGAACAACGGCTCGTTCACAGTCCTTGGTGACTTTGGTGGTGGAACCTACAACGGTATGACCTTGACCAAGGCATTCAGTGTCAATGACTCTGGTAGTGTTGTTGGGTCCTACTACTCCTCAAGTTTGGCCGGTTTCAACCGTGCCTTTATTTGGAAGAATGGATCAGCAACTGACCTAGGTGTTAAAGGCCCCCCAGGCTTGGATACTGGTAGCATTGCCTACGGAATCAACAACAACAATGTTGTTGTTGGTGCGGGCTCTGTTAACACAAGGGGTAACTTCTACTGGCAGAATGGTGTTAGCAGTATCTTGCCTTCTCTGTCTAATGACAACATGGCAAGAGCCTTCGGGATCAATAACAACAATGTCACTGTTGGCCAATCCTATGGATCAGGGGTAATAACCGCAGTGATGTGGCAAAACGGATCCGTGATCAACCTCGGTCTCGGGGGATCGTTTAGCAAAGCAGTTGCTATTAACGATAACAATCAAATCATCGGCCAATGTGATGTCGGAAGTTTTCTCTGGGATAATGGAAACCTGAGATTGTTCCCCGGGTCAACTTTGAGTGCTATCAACAATAGCGGCGAGATAATTGCTGACGGAAGTATCTACCAAGACGGTCAGTATTACGGTCTAAACATCGTCAATAGCGGTGCGTTAGACGGGCTAAGTATTGCCGCCCAAGCAATTAACGACAACGGGCAGATCGCAGGGATCGGTCCAAATGGTGATACTTTTTTGCTGACTCCAACAACGGTGCCAGAGCCGGCATCAGCCAGCCTCGTAGCACTTGGTGTTGGTGCCCTTGCACTCATGCGTAGGCGCTCACAATAAAGCAACATCCTGGAACCCAAAATCAATATCAGCTCAAGCTAACAACTTGAGCTGATTTTTTATATCCTTAATATTTTGCTATAATCTTTATCATGCAAAAAGGAGTCGACTATATCGGTAATGCAGTAGTTTATTTTTGTCATGATGGCAAGGGAAATTTTCTATTAAATAAAAGAAGTCAGAATTGCCGCGATGAACAAGGAACATGGGACCCTGGGGGAGGTGGTATCGAACTCAATGACTCAGTCATTAATACCCTTAAAAAAGAAATTGCTGAAGAATATTGCACAGATGTTCTTAGTTTTGAATTCCTAGGTTATAGAGATGTTCATCGAGAAAACGCAGGAAAGAAAACGCATTGGATTGCTCTCGATTTCAAAGTCTTAATTGATCCAGACAAGGTCGCAAATGGTGAACCACACAAGTTTGATGCCGTAGAATGGTTCACCCTTGACAATCTTCCGTCACCATTACATTCACAATTTCCTAATTTTATAAAACTATACAAGGAGTACTTATAATAGGATCCTCTACCTATCTGAAAAATAGAAATGGTATATTTTTTGCTGTGAATGAATTGTTATATTGCTATTCTAGCGCAATCCTAGTAAAATGATTCAATATGGCAGCATACCAAGGATTAAAGAGACTCAATAATGGCGTCGTGAGAAGACTCACAAAAAGCGAAGCTGATCGTGGATATATCTTCATCACTAATGATAAAGAAGCTAAAAAATTACTTGGTAAGAAATTTGATGTGAAAATTTCAGGAGAGATTCTCGAGGGTAAAAGCATTGACTCCTCTGGCCGAATAATGGTCGGCCGAGAAACAATTACAAAACTAAATAATAGGGATTTTTCTATTAAATTAATAGAGCATAACTTAATCATCAAATAAAAATATGCCAGTAAGCACTTTATTTAAAGTAGAAATACAAAAAAAGAAAAAGAGTTGGCAAAAAGCCAAAAGAGGCTTTGAGTTCATTGATCTTTTTGCTGGCATTGGGGGTTTCAGAATCGCCCTAGAAAGTCATGGGGGTGAATGCGTCTTCAGCTCAGAATGGGATGAGAATTCACAAGAAACTTATGCCAACAACTTCGGCGAAATGCCGGATGGGGATATAACAAAGATAGATGAATCAGAAGTACCGAGTCATAGTGTGCTTTGTGCAGGATTTCCATGCCAAGCCTTCAGTATCTCTGGAAAGATGAAGGGTTTTGATGATACAAGGGGGACGCTTTTCTTTGATGTCGCAAGAATTGCAAAGAAAGTAAAGCCTGATGTTTTATTTTTAGAAAATGTAAAGAATTTTGCAAAACACGATGATGGAAAAACCCTAGAGGTTGTAAAAGATACTCTCGATAAAATTGGATACAATTATTTTACTCAGATTCTAAGATCGAGCGATTACGGAGTGCCACAAGCTCGAGAAAGAATCTATATTATTGCTTTTAGAAAAGATTTGCATATCAAGGATTTTGAATTTCCTCCAATCTCGAATACTGTTAAAACAGTCGAGGATATTTTAGAAAATGAGAATTATACTCAGAATTTCATAATTGATAGACCAGATATACATTTAAAGAAGCCAGATGCGGTCCCTGTAGATCCTCGCAGGCCTCTACAAATTGGTCAAATTAACAACGGAGGGCAAGGAGAACGGATTTATTCACCCAAGGCTGCTGGCATTACGCTATCGGCATACGGAGGCGGAGCCGCAAGCAAAACTGGGGCATATTTGATCAATGGCAAAGTACGAAAGCTGACTCCAAGAGAATGTGCTCGAATGCAAGGTTTCCCAGAGGATTATGAGATACCTCAAAATAAAAATCTTGCATATAAACAATTTGGCGACAGTGTTTCTGTCCCCGTGCTGAAAGCGATATTTCAACAAATTATTAAAGCTCACCCTAAACTAACATCACAAATTTAAACATATGGAATCAGAGACTGATCTAAAATTAAAAGAATTAATTGAACGAGGTTCTTCTACTGCTAAAAACGGATTTAAAAATGAACAGGACGTTGTTGATAAATTCAACGCTTGGAAAACCGATGAGGATGCACAAAAATGGCTCTTAGTAATGGGTTACAAGCTAGATGATATAGAGAAAGTGAAAGCTATAAAAATAGCAGGTTTCCACAAAACAGATGTTCAGGTTGAGATCACTATTTACTTTAAAGAAGGTACGGGAATCGAAAACATTTCAATAAAATTAGTAAGCAACAGCTCAGGTTTCAATCAGATCGATAAGCGATGGGTCGATAAATATGTCGAGTTATGGGGTATACCTGAGCAGATCACCAAGAATCTAAAATGTTTTACTGGAGAAACAGTGCCTTTAAAGCCAAGCCCTAAAGACCCACGAAGAATGTTTATTGATGAACTCAGTGAGAAAGAGCAGGCCGAGATGATTGAATTTTTTGAGAAAAATAAAATACTCATAGTTGCTGATCTCTTCAAGGGCAGAGACAGCTTCCCAGCATCATGGCTCCTTCTTTACCAAAAGAACATAAGCGTGTGGACACTTCTACCGATGGCAATGGTCATGAACTTCTACGGTAACGGTCCAGTCAGAATAACCCGAGACGGTAGTCTAAGGATTGGTCGAATTGGCATGCAAAGAAAGGGTGGAGATAACGGAAGACCATCAGCGGCTATGCTCCAATTTAAAATTGATCCTTGCGAGATTGTAAAAATAAAACAAACCGAACGTGGACACTAAAAACTATGAAATGGATTGACAGTGGCGATTTAAAAAATTGGGTAAATGGAAAGCAGCGTCATTGTCAACAAACACTGCCAGAATTAATCCGTAGATTAATTTTTGCAACCTCATCCTCCACAGAAAATGTTCACTTCCCAAGTGGCGACAGTATAGCAACCAGTGGCTGGGACGGAAGCTTAAAGACCTCTACTATTTCTCCTTTTTTTCCTACTGGGCAATCAAGATGGGAAATTGGTGTAGAAAATTCAGCACAAAGTAAGGCAGAAGCTGATTATATTAAAAGAACAGCCGACCCTCTCGATGTTAAATTGGATGAGACAACTTTTGTGTTTGTTACACCTCGTCCCTGGCCAGGGAGGGTGAAATGGTCTGAAGAAAAAAAGAAAGAGCAAAAATGGAAAGATGTAAGGGTTGTAAATACTGATTCACTTGAACTGTGGCTAGAGTCTGCACCGGCTGTTTCTTTATGGCTAGCAAAACAAATGGGAAAAGCTGTGTCGCACGATATTCGAGGTCTAGAAAATTACTGGGAGGAATGGTCCTTATCGACCAACCCTCAGATGACAACTGATCTGGTTGTTGGAGGAAGATCTGGCAACGTTGAGAAAATTCAGAAATGGATAAATGAAAAGGCGTCTATTTTGGAGGTACAAGGAGATGCACCAGATGAAGCGTTTGCTTTCTTGTATGGATCAATCGATTTATTACCAGATCAAGAGAAAACTCGGGCTCTATCGAGATGTGTTGTGGTAGATAATCTTACTGACTTCAGGGCCTGTATTGATGCCTTTCAAAACCCTTTGATTATTACTGCACCAGGTAATTGTATTGAAGCAGCAGGATTTGCTGTTGCAAAGGGACATCATGTATTCCTGAGTATGGATTCGAAGGTTATTGATATGGGTAGGATAATGAAACTCTCGAGGACGCAAAGAGATGCTGTTGAGAAAGCCCTAAAAAAGAGTGGCGTGTCAGAGTCTGAGGCACAAAGAATTTCTAGAGATTCCGGAAGGAGTATTCCGGTATTAAGAAGACATTTATTCAAATCAAAAGCGGTAAGCACACCATCTTGGGCAACAGCTGATACTGCTTCGATTTTATTTCCCGTTTTGTTTGCTGGTTCATGGAATGAACGTCAAGATGATGATAAAAAAATCATCGAGGTACTTTCTGGCGAAACTTATGAAAGTTTTTCAAAAAAATTGATTGGTCTATTGTCGATTGATGATTCTCCATTGAGAAAAGTCGGAGATGTTTGGATGATAAAATCACCGTTGGATGTCTGGTTTTTAATTGGCCGTCATTTAAAAGATGACCAACTAAAAAAATACGAGGATGCAATTAGTGCAGTTTTGACAAAAACTAATCCCAAATATGATCTACCGGTAGATCAAAGGTGGGCTGCAAGTATGTATGGCAAATCAAATCCATATTCAGAATGGCTCAGAACAGGTCTAGTTGAATCATTGGCGTTATTATCTGTGTATGACGACAGATCATCGACCACAACATCAATTTGTTTTTTTGCTGATAAAATAGTTAGAAATATTTTTGAACAGGCAACAACTTGGGAGGTATGGGCGTCATTAAGCGATGTAAGTCCTCTTTTATCAGAAGCATCGCCGATTGGATTTCTTGAATCTGTCGAGAAAATGCTAAAAGAAAAACCTGAAGTATTTATAGAATTAATGGGCGATGATGATTCGCTATGGGGAGAGTGTAAGCATAGTGGTTTACTATGGGCACTCGAAGGTTTGTCGTGGAGTGCGGATTATTTTACTAAGACAACAGGGGTACTGCTAGACCTAGCAAAGATCGATAAGGGTGGACGATGGGGTAATAGACCAGGAAATTCACTCAAGGATGTATTTGTTCCTGGTTTACCTCAAACTCACGTAAAGCCTGAAAATCGAGTAACAGTGTTCAAGTCTTTATCCAAAAAGGAACCTGAGTCGATGTGGAAAATTTCTCTTGGTTATTTTGATATGGGAAGTATATCTCCATCACATCACTTTAGATGGAGAGAAACAGGTGGTACAAGAACTGGCTTAGAACAGGAAACCAACAAGGAATACAATGACTATCTAAGGGGTATATTCCCAATATTTATAGAATTAGCGTGTCGCACTAAGAATCAGATTTCTTCAATGGGACATTTTATTCGACTGTCTCCAGAGATGCGAGAAAAATTAATTGAAGCTTTAGAAAAAGGGGACCCTGTTGTTTTTTCAAAAGAAGAAATAGAAAATTTACTCAAGGAAACACGAGAAGCACTTAATTGGATAAATAGTTTTGATTCTGAGAAGAAATTTCAAATATATAGGGATGGATTAGCTCGTGTTCTTGATAAATATATCCCAAATGATGTGATTCAAAAAAACGGGTGGCTTTTGAATAATCCTTGGCCAAGATTGCCAGATGGGGATCAGAAAGACTATAAAAATAATGAGGTACAAATTACTGAAATGCGAGAGAGGGCTGCGAGAGAGGTTCTTGATAGTTGTAATTTTGATTCAATTTTTGATTTTGCAAAGACAAATCAGTATATTCTACTTTTTGGTAATGCGATCGGTAAGGTTGTAAAAGATGAAGCTGAAGATAAAAAAATTCTTGATGCATTTATAGGACAACTTCCAAACAATTCAGGCCTAATTATTGGCTACACAATGGGACGAATTGAGATCAAAGGAAAAGAATGGGTAAAATCACAAATAGCCAGATTGAGATCAGAAAATCTATATACAGATGAGGTAGCTTCTTTGATGTATCTGGGAATGCCTACAGGTTCTGATACTTGGAATGATTTGTTTTTGGAGGCAAAGGCAGTTAACGAGGGGTACTGGAAAAAGGTGAGAATGTATTCACTTAATGGAAAGACTGATGAAGCTGCGGTTGCTGTAGAACAATTGCTCGATGTAAAGCGTCCGGCTGCTGCACTTCAAATTGCTGGGGACCCAAAAATATCATTACCCAGTGCCTTATTAAAAAGGCTACTTCAGGATTTGGTATTTACTGACAATGAGGAAGAAAAGAAGATTGGAGATGTTATGGATGAATATCATCTCGGTCACGTTTTTAATCAAATTTACGAACGTAATGAATTAACTGTTGAAGAAATGGCTAGATTGGAGTGGCCGTTCGGTCCGCTTCTAAAAGATATATCAAGATATACATCATCTCGCTTAGCAATATATCGCTCACTTGAAAAGGACCCTTCCTTTTTTGTACAACTGATTACGTTTATGTTTAAAAACGACGATCACACCCCTGATGAAAATCAAAAGGATTTATCACAAAAGCAAAAAGAAACTATAGCTAAAAATGCTTGGGAAGTTCTTCATCGATGGCAAACATTACCTGGTTCAAAAGATGATGGCTCAATTGACGAGAAAGAGTTGATTCAATGGGTTGAGTCAGTGAGAAGATTATGCAAAGACAACGGTTATACTCGTGGTGGTGACATGAAAATTGCCGAACTACTTTCTCATGCACCAAGCGATATGGATGGCACATGGCCCCATGTTGCAGTTAGGAATTTGATAGAAAAACTGAATAGCCCATTAATTGATAAACATATTAGAGTCGGAGTTTTCAATAACAGGGGTGTTGTGTGTCGTGGTATTGGGGATGGGGGCAATCAAGAAAGAGGGCTGTCGAAACACTACAAAGATATGTCAGATAAGGTAAAAATTGAATGGCCTCGCACAGCCATGATACTCAAGGAGCTTGCTGATTGGTATGATAATCACGCAAAACAGGAAGATATCGATTCCGATCTTCAAGATCTAAGATTCGATTAATTTATAAACATTTATGCTTGAAGATAAAGATCCATCAGAAATTATAGAGATTGCAGAAATAGCCGAAAATCAAGGCGTTGATATTGAGACTGCAGAAAAAGTAAAAGAGCTTATGGATGATGAAGGTTTGGACGAGGAGGATGCCGTAGAACTAGTTGACTTACTTTGATATTAAAATAATCAGACCAATAACTGCCAATACAACTAAAGGCCAAAGAAAACCCAAAATCGTGCCTCCAATCAAAGCAGGAATCCATCCGAACATAAGACCCAAAAGAAAGCCCCAAGAAACAAGTGCGTAAAGCCAGATAGCAGCAAAAGAAAGAACTCCAACAATCCAAACCCCGACCATGTATCCATTGCTATTATTCATAAACAATATCATAGTACGAATGTCAATCTTTTTCAAATGATGTGGTATACTGTTCTCAAAATAAATTAAATGCGATATTTTTCTGGAAAAAAAACTTGCGAATTCTTTCAAAAGCATCATCAGTTATTTTTTACTACAGGGATTTTGATTGTAATATTTATCTTAAACATTGCTAGTTTATTTTTATATAATAAATTTAAACCAGAGATGTCGTCAGTAGTTGATTCAACGTCTGATACTGGAAGTAAAACTTCTTGTAATGTTCTCGGAATAAATCTACATGGTGCGATATATACCTACATTCCGAAACCTAATGATGCAGATCCAACGGTAGATACAGATGTTGTGGCTAGTGAAAATATTGTGTCTCTAATTCAAAAAGCAGATCAAGACAATACAATAAAGGCAATTCTAATTGAAGTTGATTCGCCAGGCGGACAACCCGTTGCCGGAGAAGAAATAGCCAATGCTTTAAAAAGTGCGACAAAGCCGAGTGTCGCCGTAATCAGACAGTCAGGTACCTCTGCTGCATATTGGGCTATAAGTAGTGCGGGAAAAATATTCGCATCATTAAACTCTGATGTTGGAAGTATTGGTGTAACCGCATCGTATGTTCAAGATACTGATCCTAGTAAAAAGTTTGTTCAACTTTCAGTGGGGAAATATAAAGACACAGGAAATCCAGCCAAAGTTATGACCGCTGATGAAAAAGCTCTTATCTTGAGAGATATTAAAAAGATTCAACAAAATTTCATAAATGATGTTGCGGCAAATAGAAATTTATCAGTAGATAAGGTAACCGGTATTGCAGACGGATCATCAATGCTTGGAGATAAAGCAAAGTCACTCGGGCTGATTGATGAAATCGGAGATGAGACTGCTGCACAGAATTATCTATCGCAAAAGATAGGGGAAACAGCTCAGCTCTGTTGGTAGTAGATATTTGTGTTATAATTAGTTAAAGTATGCCTATGACAGATGAAGAAAAAAATGGGATATGGAAGGAGCTTGAACAGAAATCTCCAGATTTGCTCAAGGTGTTTTTGTCGCTTAAGAATGAAGACGAGCTCAAGGCGTTTTTCAGGGATCTAATGAGTGAAAGAGATCTTCGTGAATTTGCTATGCGTTGGGAAGTTGCAAAGAAACTTGATGCGGGTGTTCCGTTTTCTCAAATACAAGAAGAATCAGGTGAGTCTCCAGTAACTATTACAAAAATTAATCGTTGGCTGAAAGAGGGTTGTGGTGGGTACAAAATGATGATAGATAGAATGAAAGGCGAGCAAAAATAATTAGTATTCTTTTACTATTTCATATAAACTGGACAGGGTGTGTTCTTTCAATACAGTCACTTAAACAACCATAAAAAAGGAGGTTCCTATGCAATCTGCCAATTCGGCACTCAGTCGGGGAACCTGTGTGGTTTCCTTTGACGTAGCAAGTAGTATTCAGTCTTTTCGCTCAAAAGGTCTAATGGTCCCAAACCACGAAGATCTGATGTTTGAGCAACTGCGCCAGAGTCTTCTCGAAAGGGTAGCTCGTGTGCTTCCGAATGTCGTGATTCACCCCGTCGACAAGAACGAGCTTCGGCTTGAGATCTGGGATCAGGTCAACCGGCACACCGCTGTAAACAACCAGCACGCCGTTCTAGTCACCTGTTCCGAGATGGCCGATTTGAATTCTGGTGATGAAAAGCTAAACCTTAGCATTAACCGAATGTTTGATACAGATGGAAAAATGCTTGGGTATGGTCCCCGTCCCGGATTTGATTATTTGGATCGCCAGTTCGATGAGTTGGCTAGGAAGATTTCGGGTCGTCCAGTAATTCTGGCAAAGGAAGGTGCGTTCAGGGGTAATACTTGTCTTTACATCCTCAAGGAACTGGAAAATCGAGGTGTTGAAGTTGCAATGGTTATTCTTGGATTCTGTGATACCAAAACAAAAACTATCATCGAGCAAGTGTTTGAAGGCGAACTCGTGGTGGTACGTTGTTTTGAAAACCTTATTGAATGGATCGCTGATCGAGACCTTATTCCATTCATGCCAGGATGCGGACGTGTAGTCGGTGAGCCTGTTGCTCACAGCTTTGTGCCAATTCAAACTGTCGAAGGACACAGTTGTGCATTTCCATATATCCTGCCATTCGGTATGATTGAAAAATGGACAAGTCTGCCTACCGACAACGCTCGAGAGTTATCCGCCTTCTTTCTTGAGATGGCGATTAGCCTCTTTGATCGTATAGGAAGGGATACAGGGCGTGAAATTGTGATAAGAGAGCTCCTAGGAAGTCATCCTAGGGTATCAATGCCTGCAAAAGTGGGTGACAGGACCACTCTGCAGTCTCAAAATGCAGGTGTGGTGAATTTCCTCAAACAAATGCGAGAAAAAACCGCATAAAACTGTCGCATCGCCTAAGAAACGATGCGACTTTTATTTTTAATACTCAAAATACCCTTATTTTGCTTGACATTTTGGCTATTTTCATTTTACAGCACTACAAAATAGAAAGTCCTTCTTGACAATAGCTAATCACTACACTAGGATGTAGTGCACAACCGAATATTTACCCATTGTCCCGAGAGGGATTAGGCTACTGAAACAGCCTGATGCTAGCAATGGACTTGACCCAAGCATTTATCTTGCTAATTCATGTAGGGATAGTAAGATGATAATGCATATCCGAAAGGGTATGTATCCCAAGCTTGGGAATGACGTAAGCCGATTAATTCATTAAGAAGCTGACGTCACCAAAAGTCCACTTTGACTAGCATCGAGTGGACTTTTTGGTTGACTGATATGCTATTCAAAGATGCTATAGATGAATTTACAAATTGGCGCACGTTTAAGATAAACGGCACTACCACCAGAGGCAATGACAAAGACCTTCGTCTTTTTTGCCTATTTTTGCGTAACCCACAGATTGAAGACATCACGTTAAACAACATGATGGAATATTTGAATTTAATGAAAGAGATCGGATGGTCACACAATAGCTTCGTCTCAAAATGTATGGCATATAAAAAGTTTTTTGAATTTTGCAATTTGAGAGGGTGGAGGGTCCTCAACGAAAACCTTATACCGATTCCTCAGAAGGAATACAAGATACCTCGAGTTGCGACTCAAGAGGAGTACAAGAAATTGCTCAGTGTCATCCCTCAAAATACTGATCCTAGAAATGTAAGAAACGAGGCGATTGTCAGATTGCTCTGGGATACAGGTGCGAGAAATGGAGAAATTATGGCACTCGACATGGATGATCTCGATCTTGTAAACAACAAAGCATTGATTAAGACTGAGAAAGCAAAAACTCGCAGACCATTACGAGAAATTTTCTGGACTGAAGAAACAAGCAAGGCGATTCAGAAATGGATAGAACGTCGGGAGCGATTCAAGCGTGGAAATGTCCTGCGTGATCCTAATGCATTATTTATATCAATCCATAACTCTGGAGCAAACAAAACCAGAGGATACAGATTCAAACAAAGTGGCGTCTGTGAAATGCTGCGAGGATATTCAAATAAAGCAGGTCTTGAGAAGAATATGAATGCTCACTCAATGAGACACTATATGGGTAGAAATATCATAGAAAAAGGAGGATCGAACTCAGATGTCACAAATATCCTCGGCCACTCCTGCATTGAGAGCTCAATGGTTTACACCATGATGTACGGAAAACAGGCTGAACAAAGATATCGCAAATTTAGAGGAAAATAGGCCTTTCGTAAATAGTAAGCACTTGGTATAATTACCTGGTGAAGAACAAGGCCGCACAAGCGCTCGGAAAAAAGGGTGGTCAAAAGACCAAGAAAAAGTATGGTAAGAAACACTACCAGACTATTGGTCGTTTGGCTGCAAAAGTGAGGTGGGGAAAACACAAGCCAAAGGAGCTTGCTATGTAACAACCGCTTGGTATAATCCTTGTTGTAAGCATTTTGAAAATTAACAAAAAAGAGTTGCTCGCCTATTAAGGCCGTAAAATGGCATTTGTGGGCTTAATAGACGGGCAAATCGACGAATCTCAAGGATTATAGGGCTATTTTGACAATAAGCCCAACTTGTTGAGAAGATGGTACTGTTATAGAGTTTAGGATTTAGGTAAAAAAGTGGCCCCGCTCCAGATCCTCAGATCTATTGGAACGGGGTTTGCAGCCACAAAGTGGCACCTTGACCTAAGCCAAGCCTTGGCCGAAACTGCGGGCCACCAGGAGTCATGACACTTCATGTCTTTGTTCTGCAAAAAGGCCTGCATCGTGAGGCGTCTTCCGTTCCGAACAGTACTTGAGTAGGGCATAGTAGTCAAATACGTATAAATTAAAAAGCCGGTGATCATCGACCACCGGCTTTGAGCATTTTGTTGGACAGTGCGTTCACGTCCCCCGTATAGGGAAAAGATAAAAACCACGGGTTCATCCGTTCGGCACCCTACCAACAAACTCTGACATCTTTGTACTTCGAGCGCTCGTAAAAAAGATATCAAACTATACTGATCTAAGCCAGCCAGAATATTTCTTAGTAATACAACTTTGTAAATATGTCAATACCTGTAAAAGACCTCAGTATAGGCATTTTTTGACGCCTAAAAAGGTCTACAATTTGACCACAGATATCCGATTGACACAAGAGTATAGAGGTGCTACGATTTTGCCTTGCACACCCGTTGTGTGCAATGAACTTTCCGAGATTGATGGCGCATGTTGCGACACACCTCGGTATTCGGACCTTGACATATGAGCACGTACAAACATAGAACGCGCACTCACATGCGCGGTGGTGGTGGGTTTATCATGGCAACAAGCGGTATTCTGCTATTTGTGATCTGTATAGTCGGAATCGCTGGACGCTTCGTAATTGCATTTTTCAAATTGAAATAAATATGAACGCATTTGATTTCAGAAAAATACAATCTTGTTCAGGTGAACAACCTTCTCAACACAAATCGGTCTCGAGCGGAAGCGCAAAAACTGATTTGATTCTGCCTGTTCTGCTTATCATTGTGATGGCTGCCGTCCTCGTTTACGAGATGTGTCATTTGCCAATACATTGATTCATAGCGTGAAATTTCTTGCCTGTCGTAACAACGACAGGCATTTTTGTTATTACGTGAGCATTAAAGTAAAGAGTGCCCGTATCTTTTGAAAATAAGTTAGTTTTGAGCTATGATTCATCCTATGAAAAAGAAACTTAAGGCATTTCCAGCCTATGACCCAGCTGCAATAGAAAACAAGTGGCAGAAAAAATGGACAAGTAAGAAAATATACAAAACGAAAGAAGATTCCCGAAAGGAGAAATTTTATGTACTCGACATGTTCCCATATCCTTCAGGAGAAGGACTTCACGTCGGTCATCCCAAGGGATATATTGCAACTGACATTGTTTCTCGTTTTCAGCGCATGAATGGAAAGTCCGTTTTACATCCCATGGGATTTGACGCCTTCGGACTTCCTGCAGAAAATTATGCACTCAAAACACAGACTCATCCTGAAATTGGCGTAAAGAAAAACGTTGCTCGATACAAGAAACAATTGGAAATTTTAGGTTTTGACTATGATTGGTCACGAGAAATTAACACGACAGATCCCGCGTACTATCGTTGGACTCAATGGATATTCTTGCAGTTATTCAAGAAAGGCTTGGCGTACCAATCATTCGAGCCTATTAACTGGTGTCCATCATGTAAGACTGGCTTGGCTAACGAAGATCTCGAAGATGGGCGCTGTGAGCGCTGTGGCACTCCAGTTGAGAAGAAACCACTTCGTCAGTGGGTGCTTAAAATTACCGATTACGCAGATAGACTATTGAATGATTTGGATGCAAAAGCAAACGACAAAAGTATTCTTGATTGGCCTGAGGCTATCAAAGAGTCTCAGCGAAATTGGATAGGTAAGAGTGAAGGAGCGTTGATACAATTTCAAATATCAAATTCTAAAGAATCAAGTAATACACAAAGAAATGTTGAAGTGTTTTCGACCCGACCTGATACCTTATTTGGTGTCACGTATGTTGTACTCGCACCTGAACACACATTAGTACAGGAATTACTTTCTACTGTTTTAAATAGAGGAGAAGTTGAAGAGTACATTTCAAAAGCCAAGCTTGAGACAGAGATTGAGCGTACTGATGCCAAGAAGGATAAAACTGGTGTTGAGCTTAAGGGTATCAAGGTTATCAATCCCGTCAATAAAGCAGAGATCCCTGTATGGATTTCTGATTATGTACTCGCTGATTATGGTACTGGTGCGGTTATGGCTGTTCCTGCACATGACGAACGTGATTGGGCTTTTGCAAAAAAGTTCAAATTGCCGATCAAAGAAGTGATTGCACCGTTATTTGTGAGTGAATATTCGAGTGATGCGTGGAGATCGAATGAGCCTGAAGTTATTCGTCCTACAGTTGTATGCATCATAAAACATTGGTCAGAAAATAAATATTTATTCTTGAATAAAAAAGGCCTTGCTGATCTCGGTAAAGACATCGTTGTTGGTGTAGCTGGAGGAGTTGATGGTGATGAGTCATACGAAAAGGCAGGTATGCGAGAAATTCTCGAAGAGACGGGTTACAAGAATGCTCGATTCGTAAAATCGTTGGGTAATCCTGTCGTATATCGTTATTATTCCAAGAATGGAAATCAAAACCGTATGGCACTGTTGCATCCGTTGTATTTTGAGTTAATAGATGGAGATCATGTTGAAATTTCAGAAGAAGAAAAGAAGCTCCACGAAACCATATGGCTTTCAGAAGATGAAATAGGCACCTATCTTGCAGGTCGACCATTCAATCCTATATTCTGGGAGCGATTCAAGGGAAACGCAGATGCATTTACAGACTATGGCATGCTCATAAACTCAGGATCATTCGATGGAAAAACTTCTGCTGAAGTAAAACGTTCTATTACGGAATACGCTGGAGGTAGTTTAAAGACAACATATAAACTCCGAGATTGGGTATTCTCACGTCAGCGCTACTGGGGAGAGCCAATGCCACTCATTCACTGCGAGAAATGTGGAGTTGTGGCAGTTCCTGAGAAGGATCTTCCGGTGAAATTACCGAAAGTGACTTCGTACGAACCAACTGGCACAGGAGAATCTCCTTTGGTGGCTATTACAAAGTGGGTCAATGTAAAATGTCCACAATGCAAAGGCAAAGCAAAGCGCGAAACAAATACGATGCCTCAGTGGGCTGGTTCATCGTGGTATTACCTCCGCTATATGGACGCAAAAAATACAAAAGCTCTCGTTAGTGCCAAGAATGAAAAGTACTGGTCACCAGTCGATCTCTACATAGGTGGTGCAGAACATGCAACGCGTCACCTCATCTATGCACGTTTCTGGCATAAGTTCTTGTTTGACATAGGCGTTGTGTCAACCATCGAACCATTCAAAAAATTACAGAGTGTCGGACTCATCATGGGTGAAGATGGCAGGAAGATGGGGAAGCGCTATGGCAACGTAGTTAACCCCGATGATATCGTTGCGACATATGGAGCTGATACATTGCGTCTGTATGAAATGTTTATGGGTCCATTTGAACAACAGATAGCGTGGAGTACATCGAGCATGGTCGGTAGTCGCCGATTTATAGAGAAGGTTTGGAAACTCAGAGAAAAAATTGATGAAAATGGAACCACACCAACAACAAATTTGGCGATAACAAAGAGTGTTCATCGTGCAATAAAAAAAGTTACTGATGATATTCAAGGGCTTCGTTTCAACACTGCCATTAGTGCACTTATGATTGCAATCAATGAAATTGATGCGAATAGTTCTATAGCACGTGAACACTATGAATCTATACTCAAGCTCTTGGCACCATTTGCACCACATGCAACTGAGGAGCTATGGATCTCTCTCGGGAATAAGAAGTCCATTCATGTCTCTACGTGGCCCAAATATGACCCAGCCCAAGTCATTGATACTGAAATTACCATCATTGTTCAGGTGAATGGAAAAGTCAGGGGATCCTTTGTAGTAGCCACCGATTGTAGCAATGCAGATCTTGAACTCAAGGCAAAAAGTTTACCAGAAACTCAAAAGTGGATTGAGGGTAAAAAAGTTGTCAAAGTTATCGTCGTTCCAAAACGACTCGTTAACATAGTTGTGGTGTAATTTGACAATTATACCACATTAGTGGTAGTGTATTCACACAGTAATTATAAGAGTAAGTACAGGATATCCCCACAAGATTGACTTTACTACAAGAAGATGATAAAACGTAACTATACTAATAGTCATTAATAATCATATGGCAACCGCTTCTATTTCATTTAAACCAAAACAAACCGTAAAGCGTCTTTTGTCGTCTTTGCCTGATCGTGCACGTGAAGTCCTTGTGTTTCGCTATGGTCTCGGTACAGATACCAAGCGCATGACCTTGGATGCTATCGGCAAGAAGTATGGCATTACTCGCGAGCGTGTTCGCCAGATCGAGAACTATGGCATTGCCAATGTTCGAAAATCTGAAGAATACAAACAAGAAAAGGCTGCATTTACAGAAATAGAAACTCTCCTCCACTCTCTCGGTGGTATTGTTGTTGAAGATGATTTCCTTGGCCATGTGTCAAAGGATAAGAGTCTCCAGAATCATGTTCACTTCCTTTTGGTTGTTGGTGAACCATTCAAGAAATTCAAAGAAGATGATGATTTCCGTCATCGTTGGCATGTGAATGAAGCTCTCTCAAAGCAAGTTGAAGATGCTCTCCGTAAATTGTACGCACACCTCGACAATCAGCAATTACTTCCTGAATCAGAAATGGTTTCAAAGTTCCTCGAGCATCTCGAAGATGTATCAGAACGTTACAAAAACCAAGAAGTCGTGAAGCGTTGGTTGGCAATATCAAAATCTATCGGCAAGAATGCTCTTGGAGATTGGGGAGTTGCAGATTCTTCAAACATCAAGACTAAGGGTATGCGTGACTATGCATTCCTCGTTATCCGCAAGCATGGATCACCAATTCACTTTAGAGATGTTGCAAAACAGATTACAGTTCTCTTTAACAAAAAGGCTCACGTAGCTACGACCCACAACGAACTCATCAAGGATCCTCGTTTCGTTCTCGTTGGTCGCGGTCTCTACGCCCTCGCAGAATGGGGATATGCTCCTGGTGTTGTACGTGATGTTATCCGTTCAGTCATTTCAAAGAACAACCCTCTTACCAAAGATGAAATCATCGACAAGGTTATGAAGGAACGTTACGTCAAAGAAAATACCATCATCGTCAATCTTCAGAATCCAAAATATTTTAAGAAAGACAAAGAAGGAAAGTATAGTGCAGCATAATCTCAACAATAAAGCCTACGTTAAAGTCCAGAAGTTCACTCTTCTGGACTTTAACTTTTATGCTATGTACTGCTATAATTAGCTCATGACTATTGAAGCTCTATTTTACGCACTCTTTCCAGAACTCAAAACATTGATAGGGCCTGAAGTGTTACATTATGTAATATTTTTTTCTCCCATTGTAATTGTTATTATTCTTGCTGAAATATTTTGGTATGTCTGGGTTCAATACGTACAGTCAAAACAATTCCTCTCGCTCAAATATACCGTTCTCGAACTCAAACTACCAAAAGATACATTCAAGTCTCCTTTGGCGATGGAACTATTTTTGACATCTCTTCATAACATTTCAGGAGAAAATTGGTATTCAATGTATTGGAAAGGTGAGACGCGACCATGGTATTCGCTTGAACTTATTTCTGTTGAAGGACAAGTCAAATTTTTCATATGGACAGAAGACCGTCGTAAGGCCGGCGTTATGTCTGGCTTGTATTCACAGTATCCTGAAATAGAAATCATTGAGCGTGAAGACTATACCAAGGGTCTGCATTTTGATCCCAAGAAAATTCGTATATGGTGCGGTGAATTCGTATTTACCAAAGCTGATCCATATCCGATCAAAACCTACGTTGACTATGGTCTCGACAAAGACCCTAAGGAAGAATTCAAAGTTGATCCTATGACGCCAATGATTGAATTTTTGGGAAGTGTACCACCGAATCAACAAGTCTGGATTCAGTTCATGATTCGTGGACACAAAAAAGAACAGCGTAAACCAGGACACCTATTCAAGCAAACAGATTTGTGGAAAGACCAAGCTGAAGCTGAAGTTAACAAAATATTACTTCGTGACAAAAAGACCAAAGTTGCCGGCGAAGTCAATCCTGATACTGGATATTCAAAACTGCCTACTATTACCAAAGGTGAACAAGAAATTGTTGCCGCTCTTGAACGTAGTATATCGAAAACTCCATTTGATGTGGGTATTCGTGCTCTGTATATTGCGCCGAAAGAATCTTTTGACACTCCATTTGGAGTTGGGGGCGTTATTTCTTCGTTTGGACACTACCGTTATGAGCATTTGAATGGTTTTAAGCCTAATGGTAATAAATGGCACCCACAATTGACCTATCCGTGGCAAGATTACAACAATATACGTAGAAACAAATTTGGAAGACGAGGCCTCGCTGCTTACAAACGCCGTTCATATTTTTATGAGCCATACAAAGCAAAGCCCTTGGTGCTCAACGTTGAGGAACTAGCAACTGTATATCACTTCCCAGGCTCAGTTTCAGGAACACCAGGTCTCACACGTATTCCTTCAAAGAAATCTGGCGCACCAAGTAATCTTCCTGTCTAATACCCATGTCGATACGTCACCGTGCAAAAAGAATATGTATAAACAACAGAGTTGCATGTAGCGCTCTTTTGTTTTGCGTCATCGTAACCACTGCTATGGTACTAGCAGGATCAATAGCACCTCAACATATTCCCGAAGGCAAAATTATAGCAATCAAGAGAGATATGGGGCTTTCAGAGACAGCTGACGTACTTGCTCAACAGGGTATTATTCGTTCAGCATTCATGTACAAGGTATATGTCGTACTCTTGAGTGGTCACAGTAAAATCAAAGCAGGAGAATATCTATTCAATACTCCACAGTCAGTAATTAAAGTAGTTGAGCGAACGTTGTCGGGTGCACAAGGATTGCCAAAATTGAAAGTAACTATTCCGGAAGGCAAGAATGTACGCGAAATTGCTTGGCTCCTTCTCAAAGCTATTCCTCGTTTTAATGCACCCGCTTTTGTAGCACTCGGACAACCATATGAAGGATATCTATTTCCAGATACCTATTTTTTCTATCCAAATGTAACAGCGAGCGAAGTAGTAGCCACAATGCGTGAGGAGTTTGATACAAAAATACAAACAATTCAAAAAGATATTACTGCATTTGGAAAGCCACTCAAGGACATTATCGCTATGGCTTCTATTGTTGAAAAAGAAGCCACCTCAACATTCGACCGAAAAATTGTTGCAGGTGTTTTGTGGCATCGTATGGATCATCACGCAGCATTACAAGTTGACCCTCCATTCTATTATATTCTCGGAAAATACTCTCCGGATATTACTTATGATGATTTGAAAATTGATTCACCTTACAATCTCTACAAACATGTCGGTCTACCACCTACACCAATAGGAAGTCCTGGAATCGAGACTATTCTTGCAACAGTAACCCCAACTATTACTGATTATTGGTTCTATCTCTCAGGTCCTGATGGTCGTATGCATTATGCAGTCACCTATGATGGACATTTGGTTAATAAAGCGAAGTATATTAAGTAATATTTCCCTAACACTCGTAAATCTGATATCTTGATAATTATGAAACGTCAAGATACACACAAGCTTCGCCAACCTCGAGTATTCGTAGGTATGTCAGGTGGAGTTGATAGTTCAGTCAGTGCGGCATTACTCAAAAATGCTGGTTATGATGTCACGGGTGTATTTATTAAAGTGTGGCAACCTGATTGGATAGAATGCACGTGGAAGGATGAACGCCGTGAAGCAATGCGTGCCGCTGCACACCTTGGTATACCATTTGTAACGCTCGACCTTGTACAGGAATACAAAATTGAAGTCATTGACTACATGATCGCTGAATACAAGGCTGGTAGAACACCGAATCCTGATGTGATGTGTAACCGTGAAGTGAAATTTGGGGCCTTCTGGCGTTGGGCGGATAAACAAGGAGCTGACTTTGTTGCAACTGGACACTACGCACGTGTTATTGGAGAACAACCCCTACCTTCATTCTCTTCGGGACGCGCGTCGCGCCTTGCTAGTCGCGCGCTATTCTCGCCGCCGGAGCGGCTTGCGAAGGGTCCCTCATCAAATGTAGGTACGGGTTGTCTCGAACTTCTTGCTGGTATCGATACTAACAAAGATCAGTCCTATTTTTTATGGACACTCAACGCTGATGATTTGAAACATATTCTTTTTCCGGTTGGACATCTTACAAAACCCGAAGTGCGTGTGTTGGCCAAGAAATTCAAACTTCCAAATGCTGAGAAGAAGGATAGTCAAGGACTTTGTTTTATTGGCAAAGTAGATATCAAGGATTTCCTGTCACGTTATATTGATACAAAACCTGGAAAGGTCTTGAATGAGAAGGGGGAAATCATCGGTACTCATACTGGCTCACTACTCCTTACCATCGGAGAACGTCATGGATTTACTATTACCAAGAAGACACCGCACGATGCTCCGTATTATGTTATCAGCAAAGATACTGTTAAAAATACTGTGACCGTCGCGAATCATTCACGACGTGCTGATAATTCTATTCACACGAAACAGCAAGCAAAACTTACGAGAGTGAATTGGGTTTGTACCATTCCCGCGAAAGGAGAAGTGCTTCATGCACGCACAAGATATCGACAGGAATTACAGAAAATTAAAATAGTTAGTGTTGATAGTGAACAAGCAACTATTGAATTCCAAACGGCTCAGGAAACTATCACTCCGGGTCAATCATTGGTTATATATGATAAAGAAGTGACTGTTGGTGGAGGAATTATTGAGTAATATGTATGTATTGACATGCGTGCATTAGTCTGCTATTATTTCAATTAAATAACCTAAACAAGCTTGCTCATTTAGTACCGAAAGGGAGGTTGGAGCAAAGAAAGGTCGCATGAATAAAGAAATCATTATTGTCGGGTGTATCCTGGTCGTCGCTACTGTCGTTACATTCTTCGGTGCTGTGAAATTCTTCAAACACGAATTCGCATCGAAAACGACGGCTTCGCAACCGGCCAAGTAATACTCTAAACCCGGTTCTGCCGCGTACTCTGTACGCGGCATTTCGTATCTACTTCATTTTAAACCAAAGTCAACTTTCCATTTTTCACTTTTCACTGTAAACTTATCCCATGAATCACCTCATCACCATCACAAAGTCAGATGGTACCAAAGAACTCTTTGAAGAAGAAAAGTTAGTGAGCTCCCTCAAACGTGTTGGAGCAAATCCCGATGCTATAGAGCATATCGTTGATGAAGTCGAAAAGAACATGCATGAAGGCATGACCACGACTGATATTTATCGTTTGGCTTTTGTATTACTGCGAACACATGCGAAACATGTCGCTGTTCGATATTCAGTACGCCGTGCTCTGGCCGAACTTGGTCCCGACGGTTTTCCATTCGAGAAATTTGTTGCTCGTATATTCCAAACATGGGGTTATGAAGCTATAACTGATCAACAGGTTATGGGTTCGTGTATTGAGCATGAAATGGATGTTGTTGCATGGAAAGGCGACACTCTCGCCATGGTTGAGGCAAAATTCCATAATGAACTCATATTAAAATCAGATATCAAAGTAGCTTTGTATATTAAGGCACGTTTTGATGATATTGCCTTGAATAAATTCAATTACGGCGGAGTTACACGTTCTCTCACAGAGCGTTGGTTATTCACCAATACAAAATTTACTGAGCAGGCAATCAAATATGGAACCTGCAATAACTTGAGGATGATCGGCTGGAATCACCCGCAGCATGACAATCTTCATGAGATTATTGAGAAATATAAACTTTTTCCGATTACCTGTGTTACCGGTCTTACTCACAATCAAAAGCGTGACCTCGTAGGTCGAGGTATCATTCTTTGCACAGATGCTATCGCCCGTCCAGAAGTACTCAAGTCAATTGGTTTGAATGATGTTGCCCTACAAAGTATTTTAGCTGAAGCACATGCAGTGTTGAATGGGGCTACGAAAAACGAGTAAAAGCCATTGTATCCATTATGATTTATAGAGAAAAACCTGACGGATTTTCACCAAAATTTGAAGTGGTGAGTTGCTTTGTGGAACATGACGGACACATACTCTTATTACACCGACAAGATCATAAACCAGAAGGTAATACATGGGGAGTTCCTGCGGGGAAAGTTGATGCTGGTGAACATATTAACGAAGCAATAATTCGAGAAATTAAGGAAGAAACTAGTCTAGTCGTGCATGATGAACAACTAAAACACGCGCATACTCTATTCGTGCGATATCCTGAATATGATTTTGTCTACCACATTTTTCATGTAGATCTTCCTGAAAAATTTGCAATTTCAATTCAATCAAATGAGCATAAAACATTCGAATGGATACGACCAGCTGATGCACTTAAGATGAATCTCATACTGGATGAGGATGCGTGTATCAAGTTGTTTTATTCACTGAAATAACTCGAGAGTAGTAGCTCTGTACCATCTACAAGTAGCGATGTATAATCGACCTAATACAATCGGAAAAAATAATTACTCATACTTTATGCCCACATTCACATCAGCCACAGCCTTACTCGATTACTTGAATACGACACATACAAAGCTCCATAAAACATATGAGGACTTATTCTGGCTATCCTACATGGGCGATCATACTGTAGATACAAAGATGAATGAGGCTCAATTGGCCCGTGACACATTCAGGGCAAATCCTGAACTCAAAGCTCGTGTTGAATATTTTTTAAACAAATCAAAGGGCCCACTCAAAAAACGACTTCAGATATGGAAACATTGTTTCAGTTTGTATCAGATGCCGCCTGAAGCTTCAGCAATAAAACAAAGAGTTGCAGATCTTGAAGCGAAAATAGCTCAAATACGAACTTCGAGAAAAGAAGGGTACTACGAACCAGACCTCGGACAATTTGTTGCTGCTTCAGAAAATATGATGCGAACTATGATGCGTACGCACGCTGATGAAAAAGTCAGAAAAGCATGTTTTGATGCCATTGAAAAATTACCTTTGGACTACATTGATATATATGTTGAGATTGTTAACGGAAGAAATGAATTCGCGAGAGTCTTGGGATATGAGGACTACTATGCGTATAAAGCTCGTATAGATGAGGACATGACGAAGAAAGAACTCTTTTCTATTTTTGACAAAATATATGAAAAGACAAAATATGGTTTCAAGAATATTCGCGCACTAGAAAAAGACAAACCAGGACTTCGTAAGCCGTGGAATTTTGCATATATGCTCACCGGGGATTTGGTAAAAGAAGAAGATGCATATTTCCAATTCGATAACGTACTTTCATATTGGGGGAAGTCATTCGCAGCACTCGGTATCAATTTTAACGGAGGTAGGGTCACTCTCGACCTTCTTGACCGTAAAGGTAAGCACAGTAACGGTTTTTGTCATTATCCAGACCTCGTTCATTACAAGAATGGTAAACGTATCTCTGGTGCAAGTAATTTTGCTTCAAATGCAGTACCTGGACAAATGGGTTCTGGAGTTCAAGGAATTCATACTGTTTTTCATGAAGGAGGGCACGCAGCCGATCGTTTGAACTCGTTACAAGAGGAAACGTGTATCAATACAGAATATCCACCTTCATCTGTTTCGGCTGCAGAAACACATAGTATGTTCATGGATACCGTATCAAGCAGTATTGAATGGCGTATGCGTTATGCAAAAAATTCAAAAGGAGAGTCATATCCTTTCGAGCTATTCTTGAAAAATTTGGACGCAGTACACCCTCTCCATCCACTCGAATTAATGAGCATATGTTTTGTTGTCTCTTTTGAAAAAGAAATCTACGAATGTAAACATCTCACCAAAGAAAAAGTACTTGCTATAGCAAAGAAATCATTTAAGAAATATTTTGATCGTTCAGAAGATTCAATCTGGGCCTTGAATGTTCCACACATCTATTCATGGGAGACTTCAGGATATTATCATGGGTATGGTTTGGCAGAACTTGGCGTGTATCAGTGGCGTGAATATTTCTTCAAGAAGTATGGATATATTGTCGATAATACAAACGTTGGGAAGGAGATTACGAAAGTATGGTCATATGCTTCTCTCTATCCTTCAAAAGAACTCATGGTTATGGCTACTGGTAAAAAATTAAGTCCGGACTCATTTATTCGTAGCGTCACCCGATCAAAGAAAGCGATCATCGCCAATGCGAAGGAAAGAATTGCGCGCCTCAAAAATGTACCTCATTTTACAAAGCCTATCGACTTGAAAGGTGAGATCATCATGGTTCATGGTAAAAAGAAAATTGCAGACAATGGTATCTCTTTTGAAGACATGGACAAGAAGTATCGAGCTTGGTTGAAAACAGTCAAATAAAAAGATGTTTGTATAATAAAAGCCGGCAGGTGAATTCCTGCCGGCGGCTTCGTTGTTCAATCATTTTTTAAAATGGTCATCGAAATGCGGGTGCTTGATCCGCGTTTCGAACCAAATCTGTCTTAAAACTTCACGCAGTTTGCCATCAGTGATCAAATCAGCTGAGGCGACAATGGGAAATATGCCGTTCTCCCCAAATTCTTCACGATAGGAAGTAACGCCGTACCAGCTGGATTTTGTATCCACAGCAACTTGATAGGCGTGCTCATGACCATACTGACTCCAGAAAGTGATCACAAAGTCGTAATGACCCAAATGATCTTCAGCTTTGCTGGCCTTCCTGATATCCCGTATCCAGGGATTCTTGCCCAATCTGATCAGTCCTTGAACAAAGCGCTCAAAGCGCTGTTCCGTTTTCCAACCTTTTTCCAACTCCATTTTTACGGATTCTGCAGCGTCTTCGCTTTCACGCTGGTCTGCCAAATTTTTTTGTGCACGCGTCAAGCGTGTGCGAAACTTTCTCTTCAGCGGGTAAAACAGGTGACCACCTTGGTGCACTATTTCCACCGGCCTCTTAGGTTTAAGACTCATATAACAATGTGCTCCTTAGAAACTAGACTACCTCACTAATCATTATTTGTCAATATCCTTTAAAATGGCTCTATTATGGTACACTTTTATCCATGCATTCATCAGACATTCGTTCACGATTCTTGGCATTCTTCGCTAAGCGTGGTCATGCCATTATTCCATCAGCATCTCTCGTAACTGCTGACGAAAAAGGTCTCACCAACCCGACACTTTTCAATACAGCTGGCATGCAACCTCTCATCCCATACTTACTCGGAAAAACACATCCTCAAGGTGTTCGTTTGGCTGATGCACAGAAGTGTGTTCGCACTGTTGATATAGATGATATTGGTGACAGAACCCATGCGACATTTTTTGAAATGCTTGGCAACTGGTCTCTCGGTGATTATTTCAAAAAAGAGGCTATCCAGTGGAGTTATGAATTTCTAACATCAAAAGAAGAAGGACTCGGACTAGATCCAAACAGACTTTATGTAACTGTATTTGAAGGTGATGCAAATGCACCGAAAGATATTGAAGCTGCAACTATTTGGCGCGACATATTCACACAAAATAATATTAATGTAGGCGGAGACACTTCAAAAGGTGAAACTGGCAGAATCTTCTATTTGCCCGCAAAGAACAATTGGTGGGAAGCTGGAGACAATGGCCCCTGTGGTCCAGACAGTGAAATGTTCTATGATTTTTGTAATGCATTCAAGGGGACACTTTTGAAACATGCCGATTTCGTAACTGCTGACGATACACGAGTAGTCCTCGAAGTCTGGAATGACGTCTTCATGCAGTACGAAAAGAAGGACGGGAAGATTATTGGCACATTACCAAAACCTTCAGTCGATACTGGTGCCGGTCTTGAACGTCTCACCATGACTTTGCAGGGTGTTGATAATATCTATGATACTGATTTGTTGAAACCAGTAATGAGTGTGATTGATGAGAAAGCTGGTACAGCAAGTATTCGTGCGAAGAGAATAATTGCTGATCACATACGAGCTTCTGTATTTCTAATTACAGATGGAGTTATACCTTCAAATAATGGCCGTGGCTATATATTGCGACGTCTTATAAGACGCGCAGTTCGATACTGTCGAGAAATCGGAATACAAGAGTTATCGACGATTGCAAATTCAATTATTGAAGTGTACGGCGACTTGTATGATATTTCAAAAAGTAAAACGATCATTCTAAGAGAGCTGGAGGATGAAAGAGTAAAATTCGAGAAAGCCTTACATGAAGGTCTAAAGAACATTGATAAGGTTATTTCAAAAAAAGTACCCATCAATAAGGATAAATTTGTCACATTGATGAATAGTCTTAACCGAGATGAATTACTCCGTACATCATTTGTCAATCGAAGAAATAACATGCCCTTTGCTATAAATGATATCCCATTATCTGAACAGGAAATCGAACAAGCTTTGCTTACCGGAAAGGAGGCGTTTGATATATACCAGTCTCATGGTTTGCCGATTGAAATGATTCTCGAACTTGTACGTGAGAAATTCTTATTTGTTGACCGAGGTAGTTATAGAGAGGAAATGGAAAAACACCAAGACCTTTCTCGTTCTGGTGCCGAACAAAAGTTCAAAGGTGGTCTTGCTGACGCACAAGACCCAATGGTTATTCGTTATCATACAGCAACACACTTACTCCATCAGGCCCTCCACGATGTACTCGGTGACGGTGTTGGTCAGAAGGGTTCAAACATTACCGCTGAACGTTTGCGTTTTGATTTCTCATGGGGCACCAAGATGACAGATGAACAAAAGAAGAAAGTTGAAGATATCGTGAATGAAAAGATTGCTCAAGGTTTACCAGTTCAACAAGTTATCATGCCGAAGGCTGAAGCTGAGAAAACTGGTGCGCGACATTTCTTTGGTGAAAAATACGGTGAGGAAATATCTATTTACTTTGTGGGTAAAGATCTTGTAACTGCATTTTCAAAAGAGTTCTGTGGCGGCCCTCATGTACAGAATACTTCAGAATTGGCTGGTCCTGAAGGCATGCCTGCGCATGCAGGGAAGTGGAAGTTTAAAATTCAAAAAGAAGAGGCGAGTTCGCAAGGAGTGAGGAGAATAAAGGCTGTGTTGGGATAGTTCTATTCAACCGTTGGAGGTTTTTGGGATTGAGCGATAGCATGCTTTACCGCTTCTTCAGCGAGTACAGAATCATCGTATGAGCCAGCATTTTTTTGTAGCCAATCCCCGATATTCTTCGCAACCAATTCTGAAAAACTCGAACCCGAAGCGTCAGCAGCTATTTTGGTTCTGTCCATTTCTCGTGGTGACTCATGGAGATTACTTGATTGTGTCCATTCATTTACTATACTAGAAATAGCATCAGCATTCTCTTTCTTTTTAAAATGAACCACGAGTGAATCATTGTTTGAAATAAAACCAGTTAGAGTGGCGGGGACTTTTACTTGTATAATATCATCACTCTCCACAGACAAGGCCCTTAATTTTTCTGCAAGATCAGGAAGGTGCTGAATGTAACTATATTCCTGCGCAGGAATAGTTGTGTATGATTTAAAATTGACACCTTCTCTTTTCGGAACATCTGTTCGAGTATGTATTCCAAACCAGGCTGGATTACTCTCCCATTTTATTCCAGGCTTATTTTGTACTAATTTACCTATGGTATCGATAGTATCTTTGTACCATTTTCTTTGTGGAGCAAATTTCCTCATAGCTTCAGCTGGTCCTCCGGGAGATTGCTCTATATCTCGTACATAGTCACTTCTTCGTGTGAGCATTTCGTATATCACTGCCTGAGCCCTACTCCCTAAATCACTATCACTTTTTGCTTTTTCAAGAAGATGGGTAAGTTTATCTTTCGCCAAAGAAACATTTGCGAGATCCAAAAAATGTTCCGGATCCTTGATTCCTTCAGTATTATGGTGTTGTTGTGACTCAAGACTCATGGCAAAAGTATACCATGTCATATGCACATTACCCACATATTCAAAAACATTCCTATGATATAATAATCTCAATGTCTTTCTCTTCTAAAAAGTCATCGCTCATTCTTATTCTCGACGTACAAAGTTCTGTCGTGCGAGGATCACTTTGCATGTTAACCAGAAATGCCCGACCACACGTCATATACTCCCAAGAGACTCCAATTGAATACAAACAAGAAAGAGGTGCGGCTCATTTGGTACAAAGAACAATTCGGGCAATAGATCAGACGGTGCAACATGCGCTCCGTTCTATTCAAGGCAAGAAAATCGACACTGTACACTATGTCCTCTCGTCACCATGGATATTGTCCCAAGCAAAAACTATAGCTGTTGAATTCAAGAAAGAAACAAAAGCTACTCGTGAGCATATTATTGATATTGTCACAAAACAACGCGATGAGTTTATTACCGAGAAACAATCAGGATTTGAAATTATTGAAGAAAAGGTGTTCAGTGTACGACTTGATGGTGTACATACGGATGATTGGCACAATAAAAAAGCTCACACAGTTGATGTGTCACTCGCTATCAGTGTGAGTGGTATTGAGACTATTCGTCAATTACGAGAAGTCTGTGCACATGCAGTACCAGGAGAACGTGTACAATTCCATTCTGCACTCCTGTTACAACATATTGCTGTTCAGCACATCATTCCTCAATACAAAAACTATACTCTAATTCATGCTCACGGAGAATTGACCGATATTATTCGAGTCAAAGAGGGCGTGTGTTCTTTCTTTGCTTCATATCCATACGGGACACAGACCATTCTTCGATCTATAAGTTCAACCAAGAAGATCCCTCAACAAAGTGCAGAATCAAATCTTGCCCTTTACGGACAGGGAAGTTTGGATGCAAGTCATGCTCGTAAGATATATGAGGCAATCCAAAATGAACAACATGTATGGAGTGCTGAACTTATAAAAATCCTTCAGACTTCTTCTGCACAACAGGATCCGAACGAACACATATTACTTTCGGCGCATGCATATGAAGCATTCTTCATTCGTGCGCTCGCATCAATTCCGCAGTACGGAAAAGTTCAACGACTAGAACTTGATGATGTGCGACCAGCTGTAACATTCGAAGCAAGTGTTCGAACATCACGCATGACTGGACTATACACGCTCGCTATTCACAGCATCAACCAGTAACAATATTTCTCGTGCGTATGTTATAATTTTTATATGCCACGTCGAATCCAAGACATAATCCCTTCAGACCGTCGCTCAATACGAAATATTCCTCTTGAGAAAAGTACAAAGGTTGTACATGAGGAAAAGAAAACAAAAAAAGAAGCACCTCTCAAAGATAAGGTGTACGAAGTTCCTATACATCTCATGGACAAAGATACTGAAGTAGTTACTGAAAAGAAGAAAGTACCCGTTAGAGAGAAGCGAAATAGTAGTGTTCGACAATGGAAATGGTTACTCCTCGCTCTTGGTATATGTGTAGTCGTTGCAGGAATAGGTTTTGTCGCCTCAAATCACTATTCTCATGCCACATTCACCATCATTCCTCGTGTTATTCCGGTCACCATCAATTCAACCTATATCACTCAAGGAACACCAGGTGATGCAATCGTATATGAACTGATGAGTTACAAGGGAACAGCAACTACTACCATATCAGCAAGCTCCGGCGCTACCGTATCAACAAAAGCCCAAGGAAAAGTAACACTTTATAATTCATTTAGTGCTCAAGCTCAACGTCTTATTGCAGGCACACGTTTTACTGACTCAACAGGCAGAGTGTATCGCTTGAATAGTTCAGTAAGTGTTCCGGGATATACCTCAAAATCAGGAAGTATCATACCAGGAAGTATTGCGGGAATAATCACAGCAGATGCGGCTGGAGAATCGTACAATATCAACGTAACTGATTCCTTGAGTGATTTCAAAATAATTGCTTACAAAGGAACTACAAAATACGAATCAATATACGGCCGTCTCGCATCTTCTATTTCAGGAGGATTTGTTGGAGTAAAAAAAGTTGTTAGTCCGACACTTCTTGCTTCAACTACCGCAATTCTACAAACACAATTGACTATGAAACTTGCCAAGCAGGCTTTGGGAGCGATACCTACTGGATATATTATGTATCCTGACGCGTACAAAGCTACATTTACCGCGCCCACCATCAGTGGTACAGATCCCAAGAATGCAACCGTGTCTATCGGAGGTACTTTGTATGTAATCCTCTTTAAGAAAGCAAATCTTGTATCACATATCACGGGAACATCAACCATGCTTTCATTTGGCTCATCGGCGTACACAACCCCAGGACTAGAGTCTCTTCATTTCAATATTATAAATGCAAAAGATTTTTCACCAGAAAAGAAAAACTCTCTTATTATCCACTTACAAGGAGATATCAAAGTTATTGGTACTGTGCCAGTTGAAGAGCTCAAGAAAAAGCTTGCTGGTGCTTCACTCTCACAGACAGAAGCTATCTTGAAGCCATATAGTCAAGTTATTGGCCCAGGATCGTCAGGAGAACTTACTCCACCATGGACAAAAGTGCCACTTGATACAAGTAGAATTAACATCGTCATACAGCAATAATACGGACATAGTATAAAACTTCACCGTAGGATATTATTCTACGAAGTGCGCCGAGGATGGGTAGCCAGCGATCAGCGCCCGCAGGCGACGAAGTAGAATAATATCCTATGGTGAAGTTGTCAGACTTGACGCATATACCCCTTATCTGCTAGTATCTTCAGACGTCCTTTTACGCAATGGATACCGCCCCTACATCGAAAAACTCAGCATCCGGAATTGTCGTTGAGGCATTGCCGAATACGCTTTTTAGAGTGAAGCTCGATGGGACTGATCCGGAACAAATTGTGCTCGCCTATCTCGCCGGCAAAATGCGAATGAATCGCATTCGAGTGCTGATTGGAGATAAAGTTGAGCTCGAACTTGATCCGTATGGTGGTAGAGCTCGCGTTACTAGACGTCTATAATATATATACTATGCGAGTAAAAGCTGCCGTAAAAAAAATCTGTCCAAAGTGTTCCGTCGTTCGTCGAGGGAAGTATGTCTACGTTGTCTGCAAAGGCAATCCTCGTCACAAGCAGAGACAAGGCTAATAATTTTTAAATAATAAACCAATGCGTATCCTCGGTATTACAGTTCCAGAAAACAAAAGGCTCGAAATAGCCCTTACTTCTATTTACGGTGTTGGTCGTTCACGTGCTCTTCATATTTTGAAAACAGTCAAGGTTGATCCTGCAACAAAATCAACAGCTCTTTCTGTTGAACAGGAAAATGAAATTCGTAAACTCGTCGAATCATACAAGATCGAAGGAGACCTCCGCCGTGAGGTTGGTAGTAATATCAAGCGCTTGAAAGATATCAAGTCATACCGCGGAAGTCGTCATGCTCGACACCTTCCAGCTCGCGGTCAGAGAACAAAGACCAATTCTCGTACTATAAGAGGTAACGTTCGTAAGACTATGGGATCTGGTAAGAGAAAGGAAGAAAAGAAGTAATCTGAATAACTGAATTAAACAAAATACCATGGGTAAAAAAAGAATTGTAACAACTGAAGGTGCAGAGAACGCAGACAAGCCAAAGGCAGCTGCTGTTTCTTCGAAGAAGCGTGTCGACAAGGGCATTCTCCATGTTCAGTCAACATACAACAACACCAAAGTCATGCTCACAGATATGAGTGGCAATGCTCTTATGTGGGGTTCTGCTGGTGGTGCTGGTTTCCGTGGTGCAAAGAAGGGTACTCCATTTGCAGCCGCGAAAGTCGGCGAAGTCTTGGCTCTCAAGGCACAAAATATTGGTCTCAAAGAGATCGATGTTATTGTTAAGGGTGTTGGATCAGGCCGTGAATCAGCAATACGCGGTTTTATCAGTAAGGGAGTTGCTATTGCATCTATCAAGGATGAAACTCCTGTGCCATTCAATGGTCCAAAGCCAAAGAAGCCACGTCGCGTATAATCACCTAATTATTTTAATTTTAATACCATGTTAATCGGACCACGATACAAAAAAGCTAAATACCTTGGAGTTCCAGTGTTCTCAAAGACACAGACACAAAAGTATGCCTTGCGTTCTCAAGCACAAGCAAAGACCAAGGGTCGTCGTGGAAACAAATCCGAATACGGACTTCAGCTCCTCGAAAAGCAGAAGGCTCGTTACAGTTACGGTGTATCAGGAACTCAGTTCACCAAATACGTTAAGGCGGCTCTTCAGGCCTCAGGTGACAATGCAAAAAACCTCCTCAATATCCTCGAAGGTCGTCTCGACAACGTTGTTCTCCGCGCAGGATTCACAACCAGTCGTTCAGCAGCACGTCAGATGGTTGCACACGGACACATTCTCGTTAATGGCAAGAAAGTTACAATTCCTTCATATCAGGTATCAGTCGGTGATGTCATGAGTATCCGTGAAGGTAGTAAGAATAAGGCACTATTCGCAAAGTTTGATGAAACCATAAAGGCGGTCAAGTTTCCTTCATGGATCAAGGTTGACGCAGAAAAGAGGGAAATCACCGTCGATGGTGAACCAACTGCTGAGACTAGTGAACTTTTATTCAATGTTCGTTCAGTGCTCGAGTTCTACACGCGCTAGACAATAGTCATTTTTAGTGTATAATTAATCGTCTATTTTCATAATCTACTAATATCATGACCAACGACATCATTCTTCCATCAAAACCAAAGGTAATCCGCGAGGATGCTACTAGTGGTGTATACGAAATTGATGGCCTTTACCCAGGCTATGGCCACACTTTGGGCAACTCACTCCGCCGTATCATTTTGTCATCACTTCCTGGCGCAGCGGTTACCAAGGTCAAAATCGCTGGTGCAGAACATGAATTTTCAGCCATTGAACACGTCAAAGAAGATGTGATCACTATTTTGCTTGCATTGAAGAAACTCCGCATTCGCTTGAATACAGACGAACCTCAAACTCTTACTCTCAAGATTAAGGGTATCAAGGATGTTACTGCAAAGGATATCGAGGCTCCTGGTCAAGCTGAGATTTTGAACCCAGAACTCCACATTGCTTCACTCACTGACAAAACAGCTGAACTTGATATAGAGATCACTGTTGAGAAGGGTCTCGGATATGTTCCAAAGGAAATCATCCAGAAAGACCGTGTTGAGATCGGTGCTATCAGTCTCGATGCAGCATTCACACCTATCCGTAAAGCAAACTACGAAGTAGAAAATATGCGCGTTGGTGATCGTACAGATTTCAATCGTCTCCGTATTTCTATCGAAACAGATGGTACTCTTACGGCGCATGAAGCTTTGGAAAAGTCTATTGCTCTCATGATCACACAGCTCAAAGCTATCATCGGCTTCAAAGAAGAAGAGCCTGTCGTAGAGGAGAAGGCTGTTGAAGCATCAAGTGCATCAGGCGAAACTTCACTTAAGGATATTGATACAGAACTTTTGAAGACACGTACTGATTCTCTCGGTTTCTCTTCACGCACCGCAAAGGCACTCACCAATGCAAATGTTCGTACTCTTGGAGGACTCGCTCGCAAGAAGGAGTCTGACATCATGGACATCGATGGACTCGGTGCAAAGGGTGTACAGGAGATCAAGAAGCTCCTTGCAGAACACGGTATTACCCTTAAGCAATAATTTGTTATTTTTACTGAACTACCATGAGACACCATTCAAATGTAAGAAAATTCGGACGAGAAAAGAATCAGCGCGTTGCGCTCATGAGTTCTTTGGCGCGTAACCTTATTCGTGATATGCGTATCAAGACAACTACAGCGAAGGCAAAGGAGCTTCGCCCATACGTTGAGAAGCTCGTTACCAAGGCAAAGTCTGGTACTATCGCTGGTCGTCGTGTTGTCAACGCAAAGATACACTCTCCTGAAGAGACAAAGAAGCTTTTCGATACTATCGCTGCGAAGTACAAAGATCGCAAGGGAGGATATACCCGCATCGTACGTTTACCAAACCGCGACCTTGATGCAAGTCCTATGTCTTTGATTGAATTTGTATAATTACTACCATGAAATACACAATAGACGCACAAGGTAAGAAAATCGGACGTATCGCTAGTGAAGCGGCAGCTTTGCTTATGGGAAAGAGTACAGTTTCTTTCACCAAGAACACTGTTGCGGATGTAACTGTCGAGATCAGTAACGCCTCAAAGATGGATGTTTCAGCAGTCAAAAAGACTCGCGACATATATGTCACATACACTGGTTTCCGTGGAGGCTTGAAGAAAGAAAGTTTGGGTCACCTCATTGAACGCAGTGGCATGAAGGAAGTTTTGGAACGTGCAATATATCGCATGATTCCTGATAATAAACTCCGTGATCTTCGTTTCAAAAATTTAACTATCACTGAATAACATGACTACAAAGACAGACAACAAAAAGTATTTTGAAGCAGTTGGTCGCCGCAAGACCGCTAGTGCTCGTGTTCGTATTTTCGCTAGTCCAAAAACAGGTTACGAGATCAATGGTAAAACTCTTGAAGCATATTTCCCCGTAAAGGAAATGCAGCTCACAGTAGGTGAGGCATTCGTTGTTGCAAAGCCTGCAGAGAAGTTCCATGTTACTGTTCAAGTATCTGGTGGAGGTATCTCAGCTCAATCAGAAGCAATCCGCCTCGGTATTGCACGTGCTATCCTCATTTACGATATCGAATCACGTGGTAAACTCAAGAAAGGAGGTCTTCTCAAACGTGACGCTCGTGCCAAGGAACGCCGTAAATTCGGATTCAAGAAGGCTCGCAAGTCCCCACAGTGGAGTAAGCGTTAATATCCTCATATTTTACAAAGTAAAAAAGGAGCTAGACAAGCTCCTTTTTTCGTGTTAGGATAGTTTTTAGGTAGAAAACCAATGAAAATCACATATTCATGAACAAGCTGAAAAAAATCTGCAAATTAACTTGGCAGTCAATACTGAACCTACTCTTCGCGCCCATCTTCGGTATCCACCGACTTTTTGTGGAAGCGAAGCGGCCTGAACGGAAAATTGAGGCGGTAGAGTTGCTTGCTTTGATCAACAGTAATCAAGGTGACATCATGGCTGAGGAACATTTCCAACGGCTGGCCCATCTGATGGAGCACTATCAGATTACCTATGAGCAACTCGGTCTCGTCGATCACAATGATCTGCGTAACCGCGTGACCATAGCATTGGCTCGCGCCCCAAAAATGTTCGTGATCGAGCAACGTATTGATCGCGCAAATGCGGCCGCCCACACCGAGGCGCTTCAAAATAGCCCCGGCAAAAAATTCTTGCAAGAACTCAGCATTCCCGACGGAGCTCCTAAATAGACTCCAGGGCCTGATCCTTCAGTCCCAAAAATTTGCTGAATCTTCACCATCACCTGCACCTGTGCCAATCTGGCCGGGTGCACTTTTTTATACACAACTTAACCAAGACCCCCGCCGACCAAATTATTGCACCAAATTAATTTTTCCGTTACACTATGCCTACTATGAAGAAAACCAATGATGACAACGATATAATTCTTGAAGATATACCTGAAAATAAAGCTTCAGCAAATGATGCTGATACACTCGACGATTCAGTTATTGCTGAAGAGAACATGGGTGAGGCTATCAAGAAACTCAAAGAGAAACTCAAGAATGCCGAAGCTGAGAAACAAGAGTATCTCACTGGTTGGCAACGCACAAAAGCGGAGATGGTCAATGCACGCAAACGTGACGAGGAGGAACGCAAAGAGTTCATGAAGTTTTCTAATGCAGGACTTATCGAAGAACTTATTCCTGTACTTGATAGTTTCGATATGGCCATGGGCAATAAAGAAGCGTGGGAAAAGGCAGACAAGAATTGGCGTATTGGTGTGGAGTACATCTATTCACAACTCTTGAAAGTCTTGAATGAAAACGGCGTTACAAAACTCAACCCGATCAATCAGCCGTATGATCACAATCATCATGAAGCGATTTCGCACGAACCTGTCTCTGATCAGAAGCAACATGATATGGTTATTCAAGTTGTCCAAAAAGGATATTCTCTGAATGGTAAGGTGCTCAAGGTTCCGAAGGTTAAGGTTGGCGAATTTAAAAAATAAAGGGCGCCGGATAATGCCGACACCCTGACTACGAAATTCAATTTGACGCAATTAATTTTTTGATTAAGTTGCGATTACTTTCGACATATCCAACGTGAGGAACGTATACACGAAGCACACGACCACGCTTTTGCATTAACTCCATAATATTGATCGAGCAATTCAGGTGTATGACAATCGAATGATGCGAGACAATTGAATAATTCTGATTATTACATGAAGTAACAATAAGAAGTTTAAACTTTCCATCATTAGAGTCGATCCAGTCTTGCACACGTTTCCATTTACCCATGTCATTATAAAGAAATTCTGGGGCGTAAGTTTTGCCATGCGCCTGTAAGAAAGCGATACCACCTAAACGTTTTCTTTTTGCATAAGCAGCTATTAATTTACGGATAAGTGGCCGAGAGGTGAAGCAGTGAATCCACCAATAAAGATGTTGTCGGTTTCTTAGTAAATCATCTTTTCCACAACAAAAGAAGAACTTAACGTTTCTATAACGGGGAAGTTTCATACTATATGATCTTAAAACTTGGGTTGAATTGTTTAGAGCAATCTTTAAAGTTAGTATATCTTCAAAACATTTTTAGTCAACACAAAAGCCCTCGAAAGGGCTTTTGTGTTACCAGTGTTAAACCATCTATTACTTTAAGATGATTTAAGGACTACAGGGGCAGGATTTCCCACCACTCCACCAGTCGAGATTAATCGACAAATATTATTTTATTCTTCTTAGTACAAAAGTCAATATCGTATTTATGGAGTGGACGGGGATCGAACCCGCAACACAATACTGGTAAAATATCATGTAAGAACCATCTTCCACCCCGACGAAAGAATGTATCTTTCGTACAACAAATCGTATCAAAACGAAATGAAGATTCGATGAAAATAGAATAAAATTTTGATGAATTTTTACGCGAAATCTAAACTCAATGTCATATCCTAGGTGAGTATTTACAAAACAAATTTTGACGGTATAATATTCCTACTTATGCTTACTGCATATACCCCAAAGAATCAGGCTCTTCAGGTACACCAAGGAGGCCGATTTATAGAGAAAGTCTTCACTGACCAAGCTGGCCAGCAATTCAAGCTTATCTTCTTTGTGGCTCTCGTAAACGGGGAAGTGAAGGGTACACTTGTTTCTGCGAAGCCTATTTCAAAGAATTCATTCAATACTCAAGATGCAGTTTGTCTTCCTGTTTCAGTTCCACAGAATGACGTCGTCACCGAATACATTCCTGCGTATACTCCAGTCGTTTCTCCTTTTAACGAACTCTTTTTCTTCACGAGTCAACCAACGAGAGCTCCGAGTAAATAATCAATTTTCAATGACGCAATTATCAAGTGGGTCATACCATTGAATATTGTGTTATTGAGCATTGATCATTTATTACTTGTTCTCGTTCCTTCATACCTAATTGTCAATACCGAGTTCGCGCATCGGTAAAAGCCTAAAACAAAGCATTATTCGTAGATTCGCATTATTAGTTGATTCGCATTACATTATCAACACTTAAACATAAATTAACCACACATAACATATGAGTAAAATAATCGGAATCGACCTCGGAACCACATTCTCAGCTGTCGCAGTGATGGAAGCGGGTGTTCCAAAGGTTCTCGAAAACGCAGAAGGTCAGCGTACAACACCTTCGATTGTTGCCCAATCAAAAACAGGCGAAAGACTTGTCGGTTTGCTCGCAAAGCGTCAAGCAGTCACAAACCCAAAAAACACAATCTTCCAAATCAAGAGATTCATGGGTCACACTTTTGATGAACCTTCTGTTCAGAAAGATATCAAGAACGTTTCCTTTGAAGTTCGCAAGTCATCAAATGGAGGTATTGAAGTGAACCTTGCCGGCAACTGGCTCCGCCCAGAAGAAGTATCAGCTATGATTCTCCAGAAGTTGAAGAATGATGCTGAAGCTCGTCTCGGTGAAAAGATCACAGAAGCTGTCATTACTGTTCCAGCGTACTTCAACGATTCACAACGTCAGGCCACAAAGGATGCTGGAAAGATTGCCGGTCTCGATGTGAAGCGTATTATCAACGAACCTACAGCAGCAGCTCTCGCATACGGTTTCAGTAAGAAGAAAGACGAGAAGATCGCAGTCTTCGACTTCGGTGGAGGTACATTCGATATCTCAGTACTCGAAGTTGGTGATGATGTGATCGAAGTAAAGTCTACAGACGGTGACTCGCACCTCGGTGGACGTGATATCGATGCAAAGATCGTCAACTGGCTTGCAGATACATTCAAGAAAGAAAATGGTATCGATCTCAAAACAGACGCTCTCGCACTCCAGCGTTTGGATGAAGCAGCAGAAAAAGCAAAAATTGAGCTTTCAACTGCAGTGCAAACAGAAATCAATATCCCATTCGTCACCTCAGGTGCAGATGGACCAAAGCACCTTCTTATCACTCTTACTCGTGCACAGCTCGAACAGATGACCCAGGAATTCGTAGATCGCGCTATAGCGATCACTAAGCGTGCAATTGAGGCTTCACCATTCAAGGTAGGTGATATCAATGAAATCGTCATGGTGGGCGGCCAGACACGTATGCCAGCCCTCCAGGATGCGGTCAAGAAGTTCTTCGGTAAGGATCTACACATGGGTGTGAATCCTGACGAAGTGGTTGCGGTGGGCGCGGCTATTCAAGGAGGAATCCTTGGTGGCGACGTGAAAGATGTCCTTCTCTTGGACGTTATTCCATTGTCTCTCGGAATCGAAACTATGGGTGGTGTTGCGACAAAATTGATCGAAAAGAACACCACTGTTCCTACCCAAAAATCTCAAACCTTCTCAACTGCTGCCGACAATCAGACATCAGTAGAAATTCACATCACACAAGGTGAACGACCAATGGCGGGCGACAACAAGTCACTTGGCCGATTCATTCTCGACGGTATTCCACCAGCACCTCGCGGTATGCCACAAGTTGAAGTGTCATTCGATGTTGATGCTAACGGTATCCTCAGTGTAACTGCAAAAGATAAAGCAACTGGTAAAGCTAACTCGATTAAGATCACTGCTTCTTCAGGCCTCTCAAAGGAAGAAGTTGAAAAGATGAAACAAGAAGCAGCGGCACATGAAGCTGAAGATAAAAAGAAGCACGAGGCTGTTGAGGCAAAGAATATTGCTGAACAGCTCATCTACACATCAGAGAAGTCTCTCAAAGATGCTGGTGACAAAGTTCCTGCTGATTTGAGAAAGGCTATTGAAGATAAGATAGCTGATTTGAAGACTGCAAAGGACAATGCCAACCCAAGTGTAGAAGCTATTAAAAAGGCTTCTGAAGCTCTTTCAACAGAGATTCAGAAGATTGGTCAGTATATGAAGCAAGAAGCTCCTGCGGGTGCTCCTGGTGCAAATAAAGGCGAGCAAAATCCGCCAGCTGGCGGACCGGAAGGGGATGTGAAGGATGCGGAATTTAAGGAGAAGAAGTAGTTAATAAAATACCCCCGTATAGTCCCTTTGAGTATAACTCGGGGGGACGAACGGGGGTATTTGAGAACAGGCGATGTGAAATTAGTATTTCAGCTTTCCTTCAGATTCGAGTATTAATACAAATTTACGTGCCTCCCAAACTGTAATACGCGCCTTCCGACTAGAGCCTGTAGGACCATATTTTCCAAGAAGAAATTTGAGCAGAGCAATCTTTTTCCAATCAGTGGTCCACGACGATAAATTGAGCTTCGTAATTGCTTCCACCTCAATCAGTTCAAATCTGCCCGGTCCGATTCCTTTGATTCGTAGTAACTCAATCTCTCCAGCGGCAACACAACTTTGAACAGTCTTAAATCCGTGTTTCTTGAGTTCCTTTGACACTTTTGGAGGAAGAATCTTATCAATATTCATAATCTTTATTTCAATTGTTTGTTGTTCGAACTTCTATAAATTGGAAAATTCACAGAAGGAAGAAAGTAGAATATACTCACTTCATTTGTTAAAAACCTTACCATGTGTTAAATTAACCGTCAACATGTCCAAAGATTACTACAAAATACTCGGAGTCGACAAAAGCGCCACACCAGATGAGATTAAAAAGGCGTTTCGTAAACTCGCACATGAACATCATCCTGACAAGAATAAGGGCAATACCGGAGCTGAACAGAAGTTCAAAGAAGCTAGTGAAGCATACTCAGTGCTCTCAGATGATACCAAGCGCAAGCAATATGATACCTTCGGTTCAACTGGTGGTGGTTTCAACCCTGGTCAAGGAGGATTCAATGGTGGACAAGGATTTGGTGGTTTTGATTTCTCAGGATTCCAACAAGGAGGTTTCGGACAAGGTGGTGTTGAGTTTGATCTCGGAGATATTTTCAGTGAATTCTTTGGCGGCGGAGGTGCACGTCGACCTCGCAAGGGCAGGAATATTCAAGTAGATGTTGAGCTTTCATTCAAGGACTCTATCTTTGGTCTTGAGAAAGAAGTGTTCGTGAATGGCAAACGCCTTGCAGTAAAGATTCCTCCAGGAATAGAGAACGGGCAAGGACTTCGTGTTGGTGGTGAAGGCGAAGAAGGTGCTGGTGGTAAAGGAGATCTCATTGTCCGTATCTGGGTCAAAGATCATCCAGCATTCCGCAAGGAAGGATTCAATCTGGTTATGGAATTACCTATCAAACTTACCACAGCTCTCGCTGGCGGTGTCATGAATGTCGAAACACTTGATGGTACTATTGAACTCAAAATTCCCGCAGGAACATCTCATGGTGAGATTCTTCGAGCAAAGGGAAAAGGTGTGCCATACGAACATACAGGTAGTGTATTTGGTACTGGTGGTAAAAGAGGAGATTTGCTTATCGTTACACATATTGAAATGCCACGAAAACTTTCCAAGAATGCACAGAAACTTATTGAGGAATTAAAAGGCGAGGGAATATAAAAAGCCATCAACAAGGCCTGACCTTGGATGCTTCACCTCGAACTCAAAAAGAATGAAAGGCCGCCCCATTGCTGGTGCGGCCTTTTTGTTTGCGCGAAGTTTTACTTCTTCTTCCGTCCATCGCCATGAAATGCAGCGAGGAGGGCTTTGCGTCCTTTGGCATCAACTTCCGGATATTCCGGATTCATCCGGCGAAGCGTATCAATGATCACTGAAGCGACAATGAGTCGCGTGAACCATTTGCGATCCGCGGGGACCACATACCACGGCGCACGCTTGTGAGCCGTGTGTCTGATCATGTCCTCGAAGGACTTCTGATACTTGTTCCAAAAGCAGCGCTCGTGGATATCAGATGCAGAGAACTTCCAGTTCTTCTTCGGGATTTCGATCCGATCAAGGAAGCGACGCTTCTGTTCCTTCTTTGAAACGTTCAAGAAGAACTTGATGACCGTGAAGCCCTGGTGAGTCAAGTAGCGTTCAAAAGCGCGAATATCTTGGAAGCGCTGCTTCCAGATCTTGTTGCTGATAACCGAGGCCGGCAACTTCTGACCGGCCAAGATTTCTGGATGGACACGGACTACGAGGGTTTCCTCATAGTAAGACCGGTTGAAAATACCGATTTGTCCACGCTTGGGTAAATGCATCGCACAACGGCGAAGAAAATCCCAGCCAAGTTCTTCTGCTGAAGGGGCTTTGAAAGGGTGCACTTGGCAGCCCTGCGGATTCACGCCGGACATCACGTGCTTGATGGCACTGTCTTTGCCACCGGCGTCGAGGGCCTGGAAAATGATCACGAGGCCTTGTTTGCCTTCAGCGTAGAGCTTTTCATGCTGCTCACGCATCATGCGTAATGCAAGCTTGAGCAGCTTGGCTGCTTTGCGTTTTCCACTCTTACGCTCATTCTTCTTGAAGTTAAGCGTGTAGTCAGAATTATAGTCACGGAGGCGAAATGACTCACCATCAGTGACGCGAAATGGCCCAGCTAAGGCACGGGCTTTCTCGAGCATTCGTTCTAGTTTCATTGTAAATAGGGGTTCAGGGTTGACTGTCTGATGATGATATTGACATAAAATGTGATTTAGGTCAATAGTACTTTTACGAAACAATTATTCGTAAGAAAATCATGAAAATAGAACATAATTCAACAAAATAATAGAAAGATGCGACTCAATATGTAATAGGGGATAGATATCTACGCAAACAAAAAAGGCGGTCATACGACCCGCCCTGTTCTACGTGCAATGAGCTTAAAACCGCCGTCGTTCATGAAGCCGTGGCTAATGACCTTCCTTCTATCAAATAGTGTAGTTCGCTTTTCGTGACGACCTTCAGACGGAGCGCTATTCACAATATGATTCCGAGGAATCAGCAGTACCTTTGTTTTCATAGATTTGTGACTAGATTAGCATACCATCTATATTTTTGGTACTATTATCACATGTCAAAGAAAAACCTACTTTCAGGCGTCAAACCTACCGGCACAGCGCATATTGGTAATTATTTTGGTGCTATGAAGCAATTCGTCGATCTCCAGAACTCTGGAAATTATCAATGTCATTTTATGATTGCTGACTATCATGCACTCAATCTCATTCAAGACAAAGAGCAGATGAAGAATCTCACCCTTGAGTTAGCGCTCGACTATCTCGCCATAGGTCTTGATCCAAAGAAGTCAGTTCTATTCAAGCAAAGTGATGTTTCTGCACACACTGAGTTGGCATGGATATTCGATACACTCGTAACAATGCCATACCTCATGCGCGCGCATGCATTCAAGGACGCTGAAGCGAAAGACAAAGAGATCAATGTGGGAACATTCAACTATCCAGTACTTATGGCAGCCGATATTCTACTTTACAACACCGATGTAGTTCCAGTGGGCCAGGATCAGAAGCAGCACGTTGAATATGCACGTGATATTGCTCAGAAATTCAACCATGTATTCAAGACTGAAACATTCAAACTACCAGAAGATTTGATCCTGAAGGATGTTGCAGTTATTCCTGGAATAGATGGTCGCAAAATGTCCAAGAGTTACAACAATATCATCCCACTCTTTGCTTCACGCGAAGAAATCACAAAAGCAGTCATGAGTATCGTGACTGATTCTGGTTCTGATATTCCGGCAAATGTATATGCCATTCACAAACTCTTCAAAACAGAAGCTGAACTTAAGCCTCTCTATGACGCCAACAAAGGTAGATACAAAGCTCTCAAAGATGCCCTTATCGAGGATATTGATGCCTTCATACAACCAATGCGTGAGAGACGTGCCAAGCTTGCCCAAAGTCCCAAGAAGGTACACAAGATTCTCGCGAAAGGCGCAAAGATGGCAAAAAAGATAGCTGACGAAAAACTCACTGCAACGAAACAAGCTATTGGTGTGCTCTAGTTTCTTCACCATGCCATTCACTGTTAAAACTCACTCTTTCGAAGGTCCACTCGACCTCCTGCTCGACCTTATTGAAAAGAAAAAACTGTTCATCAGTGATATTGCACTTGCCAAAGTTACTGATGACTTCATTTCTCATGTGCGCCAATTCGAGAATATGCCAATGGATGAATCAGCACATTTCATTCTCGTCGCATCAACACTCCTTCTTATCAAATCAAAATCACTCTTGCCAGAATTGAGTCTGACCGAGGAAGAAAAAGGGGATATGCAAGACCTTGAAACACGCCTCAAGATATACAAACGCGTCAAAGAAGCTTCTGTACATATCCAAAAACTATTTGGTGCTGAAATGATATTCGAGCAATCACAATCTCGCCCTGTTAGTCCTGTATTTGCACCCGATCCGAAATTTACTCTCGAGAGCGCACTATTCTCACTCAAAGATTTAATCAATCGTTTACCAAAGAAAGATACTTTACCAAAACACGTTGTCGAGAAAGTCATGAGCCTTGAAGAAATGATTGGCACACTCACCACACGTATCACCAGTCATTTACGCATGAGTTTCAAAGAGTTCACCAAAGATCACAAAGAAAACCGTGTGAATGTGATTGTCAGTTTTCTCGCTATGCTTGAATTGGTCAAAGAGGGAGTATTGCACGTAACACAAGAAAAGACATTTGATGATATTCAGATGGAGACGAAAGAGGTTGGGGTTCCGAGGTATTAAAAAATTATAAGTTTACAATGAAAAGTTCAAAGTTGAATATAACCTCTAATTAAGGGGTTTTTATACATTGACAATTAGGTATCAAACGTGCTATAATACTTACAGTCCAAACAAGATCATTGATACATTGGATTGTGGAAGTGGGATCGCAAGGCATGAAGCTTTGTTGTCTCTCACACCACAATTCAAAATTATGAAAACGACAAACTCAAAAAAATCACTCAGTGCGACATTTGGTAAATCTTTTGTTGCATTGCTGTTCATGGGCATGGCAATCTTTTTTGCCCAGGCGTTGGTTAACTTGATGAAGAACCCGGATGACCTACCGATTTCGGACGGGCCGAGATTCGTTGGTTTTATCTTCCTGAACATCTGCGCGGTTGCCTGCATGGGCGGGTTCGCGACGTTCTTACTCTGGGCATTCGGTATTCACCCGAGGGATGTATTCTTCAAAAAGGGGCTTGACACTAAGGAAAAAGCAGAGAGTGCAGAAAACTTAAAGACTCTCGTGTTATTTCTGATCGTCCCACTGGGTATGGCGGCAACTTACGCGACAATCCTTAAGTTCAAGTGAGTGCAAAATCCTTGTCCCACCATGAAGAGCTTCCACGCTCATTTAGGTGGGGCTTTTCTTTTACCCAACATGCCCATGACACAATCCTCATTTTCCACTATAATTACCCCATGAACCTCAGTGCCCAACTCGAAGCTATCCTCTTCTGGAAAGCAGAACCAGTCTCATTCAAGAAACTGGCATCTCTTTTACATACAGACATTCCTACTGTAAAAGCAGGTGTGCAGGAATTAGAACAGAACTTGAAGGGAAGAGGACTTACCCTCGTTCAGACCGACGAAGAAGTTATGCTCGGTACAGCAAAAGAACTTTCACCACTGATAGAACAACTTACCAAAGAAGAGCTTACGCGCGATCTCGGAAAAGCAGGACTTGAAACACTTTCGATCGTCCTGTATCAAGGACCAATCTCCCGCGCTGACATAGATTATATTCGTGGAGTCAATTCACAATTCATTTTGAGAAACCTACTCATTCGAGGACTTGTAGAGCGTATAGACAATCCAAAAGATGCACGCAGTTTTCTCTACAAGACAACACTCGCATTACTTTCGCATCTCGGTATATCCAAGATCGAAGACTTACCTGAATACACTCAAGTCAAACAAGATATTGAGACATTCAAGCAATCCACAGTTCCACAGACTGAAACAACAACCGCTCCTGATGCTACAATAGAAGAGTAATGGGGGCACACACAAAAAAGATAGATCGCTTTTTTCTTATCTCAGTATCACTGCTTACTGTGGGTGGTTTTATTATATTCCTTTCAGCTTCACTTGGTCTTCTTGCACAAAATAATTCCAGTTTTGAAGCAACTGCACTCAAACAGGCGATCAGTCTTGTACTTGGTATCATTGCGTTCTTTGTATGTTCAAAATTACCATACACCTGGATTAGAAAAAGTGCTTTATTTATTTTTATTGGCGCCATTGTTATCAACCTTCTGTTATTCATTCCAGCATTTTCACATCTTCATGGTGGCGCAACACGTTGGCTCAGTATTGGTTCGATTTCATTCCAGCCATCTGAATTGCTAAAAATTGGGTTTATCATATATCTTGCTGCATGGATATATTTTGCAAAAGATAAAATCAAAACAATTAAATTTGGATTGATGCCATATCTAGTTATTGTCGCAATATTAAGTCTATTACTTTTGGCTCAGTCTGACACTGATACACTTGTCGTTATTGCTGGCACAGGACTCGTTATGCTCATTATTGCCGGTGTACCACTGCGTCATATGGCTATTGCAGGTTGTATCATGGCAATTCTTGTTGCTGGAGTTATCTATACTCGTCCCTATGCCATGAAGCGCGTACAGACATTTTTTAACAAATCTGCTGACACTCAAGGTGCTGGATACCAAATCAATCAGTCACTTATCGCTATAGGTTCGGGACAAATCACTGGACGAGGCTTCGGTCAGAGTATTCAAAAATTTGGTTACTTACCTCAGCCAACAGATGATTCAATCTTCGCTGTTGCAGGTGAAGAGTTCGGTTTTATTGGTACCTTACTTCTTCTGCTGTTATATCTTGCCTTTGCTACTAGTGTATTTCGAATAGGTAATAGATCTCCAGATATCTTCGGTTCACTCGTTGCCATAGGCATCGCTATTCTGATTATCACTGAGTCATTTATGAATATTGCCGCAATGCTCGGACTCATACCACTATCCGGTATGCCGCTACTATTCATCTCACACGGGGGAACTGCACTTATTATTACCCTCATGGCAGCAGGAATTATTGCAAACATTTCAAAACATAGTAGATAGTAGGGTATTCTCCTTACGTACTATTCGTATTATAATATCTCCATGAAAATACTATTTACTGGAGGAGGCACAGGAGGCCATTTTTACCCTATCATCGCAATTGCACAGGCAATTCGTCACAAAGTAACTGAGACCAAGATTCTCCCTCCACAGTTTTTCTTCATGTCACCAACAGAATATAATGCACGAGCATTATTTGATAATGATATTGAATATGTTGCAATTCCGACAGGGAAGATGCGCCGCTATTTTTCAATATTGAATTTTACAGACATATTCAAGACTATATACGGAGTGATATCAGCAACCATACAAATGTTTTCTATTTATCCCGATGTAGTATTCGGCAAAGGTGGATATGCGAGTTTCCCTGCATTATTTGCAGCACGACTTCTTCGTATACCTGTTATTATCCATGAATCAGACAGCAAACCGGGTCGCGTCAATGCATGGGCATCAAAATTTGCACGTAAAATTGCAATCTCTTACCCTGAAGCTGCACAGTACTTCAAAGTAAACAAAGATAAAATTGCATACACCGGCAATCCGATCCGCTCCGAAATAGCACAACCTATGACCAATGGTGCTTTCGAATTCTTGAAACTAGAACAACATGTTCCAGTTATTCTCATTCTCGGCGGATCTCAAGGGGCAGTGACGATCAATGACACTATCCTCACAAGTTTACCTGAACTTCTCAACCGCTATCAAGTCATTCACCAGACAGGTAAGAAAAATATTCAGGAGATACAATCAACTTCAAACCTTATACTAAAAGATCACCCATCTTCATACCGATATCATCCATTCGATTATTTGGATACACTCGCAATGCGCATGTCTGCTGGAGTTGCCGACATTGTGATATCTCGTGCAGGTTCAACTATTTTTGAAATTGCTGCATGGGGTATACCATCCATCATCATTCCATTACCGGCAACGATAAGTCATGATCAAATAACAAATGCTTTTGCGTATGCAAAGACAGGTGCAGCTCTCGTTATCGAAGAAGACAACCTCAGTTCACATGTTCTCATTGAAGAGATTGAGCGTATACATGGTTCAGCAAGTATCACGGCAGCCATGAAGGAACATGCAAAGCAGTTTGCTCGACTCGATAGTGCCTCTGTTATAGGTGACGCTATACTCAATATTGCCTTAGAGCATGAAAAATAACAGTATTTAAGCCATATTTGTAGCAGAACAATTTATATGTTGTTATTATTTCCTGTATCAAATCAGTGGTATACTTATGTTCCAAAAGTCGCTATATTATTCATTAATAATTTTATTGTATGAATCCAAATCAAAGTACTATTAAGTCATGGCAGTGGGTTGTAACCGTCGTTATTATCATCCTTCTTATTATTCTTGGCATATCAATCTTCAATAATAAAAAGACTGATACATCAGATACTACAGCTACTGACGATACGACAGCTATGCAAGACTCGGCTGGCAATATCAACCGTGTGTCTCTCTTGGATCAATATCCAGGCAACGTCGTATATCTCACCTCAGTTCAACTTTCATCTCCAGGATGGGTCGTCATTCATTCAGATGCGAGTGGTAAGCCAGGTGATATCATCGGTTCTGCATATTTTGCTTCAGGAATTAACCCAGGCAGAATTACACTTACAAAATCAATGATCGATGGAGGAACATACTACGCAATGATTCACGCTGATGATGGAGACAAGAAGTTCAATGTTGCAAAGGATCTTCCTCTCAAAAACGCAGCAGGAAATATCATTATGCAAATCTTCCACGCTTCTATCTCAGTTGGAAATGAAATCAAAGGGTAATCTCTGACACATTTCACATAAAAACTGCTCGAAAGGGCAGTTTTTATATTATCGATATTTTGCTAGAATATACCCATGTCAATCATAACTAGATTTGCCCCATCACCTACAGGATACCTTCATGCAGGCAATTACCGCACCGCTCTATTTGCCTATATTTTTTCCCATCAACATGATGGTGCATTTATCTTACGTATTGAAGATACTGACAAAGAGCGTTCCAAGAAAGAATATGAAGACAATATCATCGATAGTCTCAATTGGCTTGGGTTGAAATATGACAAAATGGAGCGTCAATCTGACCGTGCAGATGTTCATGCTCAATATATTAAAAAGCTTATTGATTCTGGTTATGCATATATTTCAAATGAAATTGAGCGCCGTGAAGCAGCTGGCGAGGTTGTCGATCCTGCAAAAAAAGCTGGCCGTGATACAGTCATCCGTTTCAAAAATCCAAATAAGAAAGTCATCTTCGAAGATCTCATACGTGGACGTATCGAATTTGATACGACAGAACTTGGAGACTTCGTGATTGCGCGAAGCTTGAATGAACCTGTATTCCATCTCGCAGTAGTTATTGATGATGCGGAAGAGGGAATTACCCACATTATTCGCGGGGAAGATCATATCTCCAATACACCACGACATATATTGCTCTATGAAGCACTTGGTTTTCCTATACCACGATATGCTCATATTCCACTTCTTCTTTCTACAGATCGTTCAAAACTTTCCAAGCGCAAAGGCGCACTTCCTATCACCGAATATCGTCAACGTGGATATGTACCACAGGCCGTTATCAACTACCTTGCATTACTTGGCTGGCATCCGTCTGATGATCGTGAAATACTTACACTCCCAGAAATCATCAAAGATTTTTCTCTTGAACGAGTTCAGAAAAGTGGGGCAATATTCGATGAAGAAAAGCTTCTATGGTTCAATCGTGAATACATTGCGAAACTTTCTGATGAGGAATTTAGTACCTATGCAGAAACTTTCATCCCTGAATGGCTTCATACTCACAGTGAACAATTCAAGAAACTTATCCCTGTATTGCGTGAGAAAATAAGTACTTTCGGTGATATTCAAAAACTATTTGACGTGAACGGGGAACTCGCTTTTATTCATAATATCTCTTCGTATGATTCAAATATGCTTCTCTGGAAAAAGAATCCAGACCCAAGCATAGCCAAAAAGCACCTAGAAGAGTCTTCTACTATACTCACCAACTTGACTCAAACAGAATTCACTGCAGATGCAGTCAAAAGTGCCTTGTGGCCCTACGCTGAAGCCAACGGCAAAGGAGATGTGCTCTGGCCATTGCGCGTTGCACTCACCGGACAAGAACGTTCACCTGATCCATTTACATCAGCATCACTTATCGGCAGAGAAGAATCTCTCCTTCGAATAGCTACTGCAATTAAAAAATTGTCATGATGTATGACACACCCTCGATTTTATAAGGTTGTCTTAATCAGTTTCATTTCACTGCTTTTTATTCCTGGATCATACGCCCAGACAACCAATCTCCAATCAAAAATTGACCAACGCACAGCTGACATTCAAGCCCTACAGAAGGAAATTCAAGGATATCAAAAACAACTTGATACCATAGGTAGTCAAGCAAGCTCTCTTGCTTCAACGATTAAATCTCTCGATTTGACACAGAAAAAACTTGCGGCAGATATCAAGATTACTGAGAATAAAATTGCTTCTAAAAATCTCGAAATTCAAGAATTAACCGGTCAGATATCAAACAAAGAAAGTACTATTACTGATGATCAACGTATCATCAGCTACACATTTAGCACTCTTGATCAGCTTGGCAGTCAAAGTATTCCAGAGCTTATCCTTTCAAGCCAATCATTGGGCGATACATGGAATTCACTCGATCACCTCGAATCTATACAGAAAAATTTATTTGATAAGATAGATTCCTTGCGTGCAACAAAAACGAAGCTCGAGACCAATCGTGCCGCAAGCCAAAAAGCAAAAGATGATCTCGTCAAACTTAACAATCAAATCAAAGATCAACGTTCAGTTGTACTTTCCACTACTGCCGAGAAAAATGCTTTACTCGCTCAAACCAAACAGTCAGAATCTCAATACAAGAAAATAGTTGCTGATAGACAAGCTCAGGCGGACGCAATTCAACGTGAAATCGATAGCTACGAATCACAACTTCACTTGAAAATAAATACTTCGAACCTACCACATACTGGTTCAGGAGTTTTATCCTGGCCACTCGACAACCCTATCGTCACACAATATTTTGGTAATACCGATTTTTCAGCAAAAAATCCTCAAATTTACAGTGGGAAAGGGCACAACGGCGTAGACTTTCGTGCATCAATCGGAACTCCTATCAAATCAGCTTTGTCTGGCACTGTCATCGGTGTAAGTAATACTAGTGCAATACCCGGTTGCTACTCATACGGAAAATGGATCATGGTCAAACATTCAAATGGTCTTTCAACGCTATATGCCCATTTATCATTGCAGAGCGTGCGCACTGGTGAGTCAGTGAGCACAGGAGAAATCATTGGCTACAGTGGAAACACAGGAAATGTCACTGGTCCACACTTACACTTCGGAGTATATGCAAGTGATGGTATACGCATCACTTCCATTACACGTAGTGCTTTCCCTGCATCACATTGTATCGGGGCAGTCATACCATTTGCCGACTACAATGCATACCTGAACCCCCTATCTTATCTCTAATAGGTACGGAACTACCAATACATATGAGCTTTGCCGAAACAATTCCCAGCGGGATTTCGTTTAATTATTTTGTTCTTTAGGCATGTATATTTGCACGTCACTGATGTTTCGGCAAAGCTCATATATATTGGTAGTTTAAACTATCTGTGTATAAACACACTACACCATACCTTTATAATACGTTACAATATACCCATGAATATACAGTCTAATCAAAAGGGATTTATTAAAATTATTATTCTCATCATTGTCGGCCTCCTCATCCTCAGTTACTTCGGCATCAGTCTACGATCGGTCATCAACTCTCCAGTCACACAAGACAATATTTCATACACAACAACTGGTACTGTCAGCTTCTGGAATGCATACCTCAAACAACCAGCAACATATCTATGGAACCAAGTGTTCATAAACCTCATCTGGGATCCTGCAATGGAAAGTATCAAGAATATTGGTCACAACAAAATAAATGGTACGAGTACAGCAACGTCGACGCCATAACATACAATCAAATAAAAAAGGCACTTACTATAGTGCCTTTTTTAGTATATCCTTATATCAATGCGCAATTTATCATTTTTTGTTCAATCATTCAAGGACTTCCGAACTACGGGAAGTTTCTTGCCATCTCAGCGCTTCCTGATCAAAAAACTCATTAGAACAGTCGATCCCAATGCCACCTGCATCATTGAACTTGGTGCCGGTGAAGGATGCGTTACTCGTCACCTCGAAAAGAAGATTTCTAACAAAACCCTCGTCCTGTCATTTGAGATAAACCCGAAGCTTATATCCATGAACAAATCAGTGCGACCCAATACTATTCTCATACAAGACTTTGCCCAGAATGTACGTGAACATATTCGTGCGCACAATATTTCACACGTCGACTATGTGATCTCAAGCCTACCATTTGCTTCATTAGGCAAGAATGATACCAATGCCATATTATCGATTATTGCCGAAAATATGAGTCCAACAGGGAAGTTCATTCAATACCAATATTCACTGCTTAATAGAAAAGATCTCAAGAAATATTTCAGGGATGTACGTACACAATTTGTTCCGCTGAATATTCCTCCAGCATTCGTATATATCTGCACAAAGTAGTTCATGGTCGAGAATCATATAAATTGTAAATCATCGGGGGAGTCCCGTGTATTAGTATATGGCCCAACATCATATATATTACCTACCCAAAAGATATATTGTGCGACACTATATATTATAAACGCCCCCACAAGACATTCTCATAAGAACCAACTTTGCCTTACTACCCCGTCAACACATCTTACGGAAATATATTTCTACCAAAATATTTTGAGCAAGAAAAAACGCATCGTTTAAGACAATGCGTTTTTTCTTCTGAGGCACCTTTATACTTCATGTATCAAAGATGCCCCGATTTCTATTTGTTAATAGCTAGCTCAGATCCAGTATGATGTGACCAACATGGTGATGATGAGTTCCATGGTTGTAGTCCAAACTTGGTGTGGAGGTACTTGGCATATGCCACGTTACCCTCTACGGTGTATATATTGTATCCAAGCTTGAGTGCCTGGTCAGAGTGATACTTTTCATTGATCTGCATCACACCGACGTCAGCGGAGTTGACTCTACCACGGATAACATTACCAGTGCTGTCATACTGACGGAATGTCGATTCGCAACGAGCGACTTCGACGAGAATAGGCGTATCTACATATTCCTTACGGAGATATGCTTCAACGGTTTTTGAATCTGTGAATGAGCTTGCTGTGCTTGTAGCTTCTATAGTAGTACTCGTTGCTACTGTAGGTTCGACTGTCTGAATTGTCATTTGAGCTTGCTGAGGTTGTCCTGCAGCATACAAAGACGACACGAGAAACGCGACACCAGTTGTAAGTTCAATCATAATTTAAAAACGAGCTTGGTAAGCATGGTGCTTACGTTCGCTCATTTGTCGGTATATACTAGCACCTCGCAACCCAAAAGTCAATACCCCTACCCTCTTTATACGGCTTAACAGAGCCATATTTTAGGTACAAAATACCCTTATTTTAAGCCACATTACCGCCCTCCCTGCTGGAAATAGCCCTAAAATGGCTAATAATCGTCAGTTGAGGAGAAGTCCTGAAATACATACAATTAGCAGGACACTGCGAGCCTGACTGAGGCGAGCACTAGGAATTTTTCAGCAGAAAAATATCCGCGTCCTGCTAATTGTATGTATTTCAGGACTTCTTGAAGAGATACGAGCCATTTTAGGTCTATTTCCTTGCATATTTTAAACGCTATGGTATACTTTCTCGACTTAATTAACCCCAATCACCCACTACCATGGCACATAAGAAAGCAGCAGGATCAACAAAGAACGGTCGCGATTCAAATCCAAAATACCTTGGAGTTAAGGCCAATCATGGTCAAAGAATCACTTCAGGTCAGATCATCCTCCGTCAGCGTGGCACAACATGCCTTCCTGGTAAGAATGTTGGTTCAGGTAAAGACTATACCCTCTTTGCTCTCAAAGATGGTGTTGTTCATTTCAGTACCAAGCGCAAGACAAGTTATAACAATGACATTGTCCGCAAGAACATTGTTCACATCGTCACTAAATAACAAAAAAGAGGCCTCAGGCCTCTTTTTTTATATCAGCTTCTTGTGTTTAAGAAATAGTTCAAGTGTTGATCTGAAACCTCCTGTATACATCTTCCATTCAGGATCATCTTTCATCTTTTGCCACACATCCAACGGTTGTTCCCAGTGAACACTTTTTACTTCTTGCAATTGAAGTTCTTTTGGTTCACCAGCATACTCATAAACTTTAGCCATATGATAAAACTTCTCCCTTTCAGTTCCACCACTTATCGCATTACCAATCTCAATTAGAGATACATCATTTCCACAGACACCCAATTCTTCACATAGTTCACGTTGTGCTGCGGCCAACTGAGTTTCGCCCGGATTCATGTGACCTGCGGCTGAGTGATCGAACTTTCCGCTCATTCGTTCTTGCACCAAAATTTCACCTGTTGATCTGGTGAGATAAATTGCAACAATGCGATGAAGCAAGCTCTCGGCATGAGCCTTTGAACGCAATGCTTCTCCGATGACAGTATCGTTCGTATCAACTAATATAACTTTTTCATCCATGAAATTTATATCTAGCGTGTAGATTTAACAATTATGCCTTCGCGATAACCAATTTGAACTTAACAGACTTCCCTGCTGCTTTGACTTCGAGAATATGCTCACCAACTTCTTTGATAGGTTGCTTGATCTGAATAAATGAAGGATCAACTTGGAGACGAGTTTGCTTTTGTAATTCAGTAGCAATTGCGTCTGCGTGTAAACCAGCAAAGAGATGACCCTTTGGGTTGGCTTTGGCAACGATAGTAAGTGTAACTTCGCTCAAACCTTTGAGATTCTCAGCGAGTAATTCTTCGTGAATCTTCTTCTTGGCTTCTTCTTGCTTCTTTTCAAGCTCAACACGTTTGACCGCATCGGCTGTTGCAATGATTGCCAAACCTTGAGGAATGAGCAAGTTGAGTGCATGACCATCGCTAGCATTCTTGATATCAAACTTCTTACCGAGCTTTGGAACATCTTTGAGGAGGATTATTTTCATGAGTTTATGTGAATTTCTAATACATCTAATGTACCTGTTTTTCAGGAAATGTCTACTTGAATAAAGTTACTTCTTTAGGCCTATTGATTTAACAATTGGACGGCCTTATCCATCTGAGGATCTTTTTTTGCTTCAATATCTTTGTCGGTCATCTCTACCTTATAATCAGGTTCTAGGCCATCATGTGACAGATTGTGGCCCTGAGGAGTCAACCATCGAGCAATAGTGACTTTGAGTGAGGTATCAGGAGTAATTGAGATCAATTCTTGGACTGAACCCTTACCGAAGGTTTTGGTTCCAACAAGCTTGGCTATACCCTGCTCTTGAAGAGCGCCTGCAAGAATTTCAGAAGCAGAAGCAGAGCCACCATCAGCAAGAATCATCATGTGCAAATTCTTGCCTGCAAATACATCATATCCTTTACTTCGAAATACATTTGGAGATTGATTCTTACCAAAATCTTCAGTAACCACAGTCTTTCCGGTAGGAAGGAACCATGAGGCCATGTCCCATGCAGCATCAAGATATCCTCCTGGATTACCGCGAAGGTCAAGAACGAGTTTATTATTACCAGACATTATAAATTGACGAAGTGCTGTTCTGAATAGGCTTGCTGAATTTGCAGTAAATGTAAACAAGCGAATTACAAATACACCTCCTGGTTTTGTATCAGTTTCAAGTGTTGGAATGTCAATAATGGCACGAGTGATACTACGCTCAACAGTCTTGGCGGCATCCTTGGGCAAGAATATTATTTTAACAACGGTACCGGGTTCACCACGGATAAGTTTAACAGCTTGATCAACTGCCAAGTCGGTTGTTTCTTTACCATTAATCTTAATGATAAGATCTCCTGTCTTGACTCCCGCCTTGAATGCGGGACTATTCTTTATTGGAGTAACTACTACCAACTGATGTTCCTTGATACCAATTTCCATACCAACTCCACCAAAATTCCCCGCAATATCTTCCTGGAACATCTTAGCTTCTACCGGTGGGAAAAATACGGTGTATGGGTCTCCGTATGATGATGCGAGTCCCTTTATCGCGCCGTATACTTTATCCTGCGGAGTGGTACTAGCCGCAAAGACAGATTTGTTATCAAGAGTTTTCCATGCCTCCCAAAATGTAGAAAATTGTTCACTCGTAGCAAGTGATGTGTTATTGAGTTCTGCCGTCATCGAAGAAACGCCATGTTTTTCATTTACATACACACCAACAAAAAAACCAATGATAACTGCGGGTATACCAATTGACGCATACAAGAAATTCTTATTGTTTGTATTCATGTGTAAAAAATTATGTATTGATATTATCGCATAAAAGCAAAAACCCTGCACACAGGGGTAGTATTCTCATTTTCTGCGCAAGTTTAGAGACGCTTACATTACACCGCGTACCCCAATGTTTACAAACTTGCGCAGAAAATGAGAATACTACCCCTGTGTGCAGGGTTCCACTTAACTTTGCGCTACTCATTGCAGCCCCTACTATAAATCGCTATAATCATACACATGATCACTACCCACACACATCGCAATCTCGTATGGTTAGATTTACAATCGCCCAACAATGAGGAAATATCTGGTGTTATCAAAAGATATGGACTCAACCCATTGATTGGAGAAGAACTCAAAGATTCTCCTTCTCGCGCAAAAATAGACTTCTACGAAGAGTACATTATGATCGTTCTCACTGTACCTGTACGTGTGCGTGTTGATGGTATCTACACTATTGTTGATCGTGAAGTTGACTTCGTTATTGGTAAAAATTTCCTTATTACTGCTCGTGCAGAAACTATCGAACAGATTGATTACTTTGCAAAAATATTCGACGCCAATGCTATTCTCGACAAGGGCCAAAAGATCGAACACGCTGGCCACCTTTTCTACTACATGATCAAGCGTATCTATTCTGGCATGATCAATGATCTAGAAAATATCAATGGTGCCCTTACTGCTTCAGAAAATCATATATTCAAAGGAGATGAACGTGAGATGGTTGAAGTCCTCTCAAATCTCAACCGTGAACTTATCGACTTCAGACAAACAGCACGCATACATCGTGATATCTGGGATGACATGGTAACCAGTGTTGAAAAAGACTTATTTGGCAAGGAATATGTTTCATATGTTCGTGATATCAAAGTAGATTTCGAGCAGATCTATGAACTTTCAGCGAATGCTCGTGAATTGATCGACGACCTTCGCGAAACGAACGATTCCCTTCTCAATTCAAAGCAAAACGAGACTATGCGTGTTTTGACCTTGGCTACGTTCATATTTCAGCCGGTTACATTCCTTGCGGCCTTATTCACAATCCCCGCACTTCGCGTCCCTTTGATCAATTTTCCTTATGGATGGACTCTGATCCTTATCATCATGTTCTTTATGGCAACAGCAATTTGGTGGGTATTCAAGAAAAAACGCTGGCTCTAATCTATGGACATTCAACTCTACAATACACTGTCAAAGACAAAAGAAACCTTCAAGCCACTCAAAGTTGGTATAGTTTCTATGTATCACTGCGGTCCTACTGTGTACGACACACCACATATCGGTAATTATCGTACATTCGTCATGAATGATGTAGTTCGTCGAGTATTTGAATACAATTCATACCAAGTCATTCAAGCCATGAATGTCACCGATGTTGACGATAAAACTATTCGTCGAAGTCGCGAAGAAGGTATTTCACTCAATGCACTGACTCGCAAATACGAGAAGCTTTTCATGGAAGGTATCACTTCTCTCAATATACTTACCCCTCATCATTTGATTCGTGCCACCGAGCATATTCCGTCAATGATTGAACTAATTCAAACACTACTCGACAAAAAGATAGCGTACACAACTTCTGATGGAGTATATATGAGTATTGAAAAGGTCAAGGACTATGGTGCACTTGCTCACCTCAAAAAAACAGATATCTCTAAAGAGCGTATTGCAAATGATGAATACGATAAAAGTAATCCACATGACTTTGCTCTCTGGAAATTTACAACAAGTGATGATGTAGACAACTCATGGGAAGCACCTTTCGGAAAAGGCCGGCCCGGCTGGCACATCGAATGTTCGGCCATGGCCATGAAGGTTCTCGGAGAAACTATCGATATACACACAGGTGGTAATGACCTTATTTTCCCTCACCATACCAATGAGATAGCCCAGTCTGAATCAGCTACAGGAAAAACCTTTGCACACTATTGGATGCACGGCGCATTCATGAATGTTGAAGAAGAGAAAATGGCAAAATCAAAAGGTAATTTCATCAAACTCGAATCTCTTCACGATCAAATGATTTCACCGATAGCATATCGCTATTGGTTATTGACCGCACACTATCGTTCTCCGGTGAATTTCACATATGCAGCTGTTCAAGCCGCCCAAAGTGCTTTGATACGCCTAATGGGAATTCTTGCTAATTTTCCAGAGAATGGCGTCGCTATTCCCTTCTACACAGAACGTTTCAATGCCTTCATCAATGACGACCTCGACACACCGAAAGCTATTGCACTTATTTGGGATCTCATCAAAGATAATCGCCGATCTGATGCAGACAAACGTGCAACTATTGCAGATTTTGACCGTGTGCTCGGTTTGAACCTATCATCGATTCCTCATCTTGTTGATGAACCTACACCTCCAGAAATTCAAGCTCTTGCTGAGGCTCGTGAAGAAGCACGCAAAAACAAAGAGTGGGACAAAGCAGATGCTCTTCGTGCAGAAATTGAAGCTCGTGGATATACTGTTCTTGATTCGGAAAAAGGCTTCACTGTGGTACGACACTAATTACAATAGTTGCATATTTGATTCTATTATTCTTTCCTAGAATCAAAAAATGTATTCGAAAAACCAACATCGCGAACTTCTGCGCGGATATCTCCCAGCGTATCAGAAATATTCTGACGACTACCTTCGACGACGTCTTCAAGTTCCGATAAGCGTGAATAGAGGCGTGATTCTACTGCATCAATACGTTCTTCGAGACGTTCGAAGCTTCTCGAAATAGAAACAGCGATATCGTCTCCATTTTTATAAATAATGCGTTCTATTAACTCAAGATCCTTTTGTTCTAATGACATATATTTATTATTAACTTGTAATATATGCATCGTAGCAATATCGAATGAAGATTCGATGAAAAATGAATCAAAATGGAATGAAGATGTATACCGAGATTATATATAGACTCTGAATAGCCACCTCAGGGGGTGCTGTACTCATTTTCTGTACAAGTTTAGAGACATGTACATTACACCGCTTACCTCAATGTTTACAAACTTGTACAGAAAATGAGTACAGCACCCCCTGAGGAGGCGACATCTATTATCTTTGCAATATGTTTCGACAATCGAACGACTTTCTTTATTCACATGTTTTCCCCCATTTAACTCGTAAATAGTAATGCTGACAAAAATATCTTCATGTTAGAATGCCTACATGGCCCAGACATCGCCGTATTTCAAAACAAAAGATCTCAAGATACCTCCACAGAGTATTGAAGCAGAAAAAGCATTACTCGGATCAGTCATGATCCGCAGTGAAGTTATGCACGACGTTTCTGATACGATTCATGAGCATTCTTTTTATTCCAACCAGCACAAAATGATCTGGTCAGTACTTGCTGAACTCCATCTCAAGTCAACACCGATTGACCTCCTTTCAGTTTCTTCACGTCTCAAAGAAAAAAGTCAACTCGAACAAGCTGGCGGAATGACCTACTTGACGGAAATCATCAATATAGTTCCCTCTTCAACCAATGCCAGTCACTATGCTGAGATTGTTGAGAAAAAGCATTTGCTCCGCGAATTACTTCGTGCCGCTGAACAAATCACCGGACTTGGATATGATGAAGAAGCTGACATTCATGAAATTCTCGAAAGTGCCGAAAAATCTCTGTACGCCGTGACCAATAAAACAGGCTCACACAAATTCATCGCCCTCAAGGATACCCTCGATGGTGCATGGGAGCGTCTCGAACATCTCCACAACACAAAGGGTGAATTGCGTGGTGTTCCAAGTGGATTCCCTGAGATCGACAATAAGCTTGCAGGTTTTCAGAAGTCAGACCTCATCATTCTTGCAGCCCGACCTTCGATGGGAAAGACTTCCCTCGCCCTCGACATTGCTCGCAAGACCGCAATTCAGAACAAAATTCCTGTTGCTATATTCTCTCTCGAAATGAGTTCTCAACAACTCGTTGATCGTATGCTTGCTGCAGAATCCCAAGTCGATTCATGGAAACTCCGTACTGGTCACAATTTATCAGTTGAACATGACTTCAAGGCTGTCGGTGAAGCCATCAGTCGCCTATCTGAAGCACCTATCTATATCGATGATCAACCTGGTAACAATATCTTGAAAATGCGCGCCACAGCTCGTCGCCTCAAAAATGAAAAAGGACTCGGTTTGGTTATTGTCGACTACTTGCAACTCATGGTTCCTACACAAACCAAAGGCAACGACAATCTTGTTCAGCAAGTGACTGAAATTTCTCGATCCTTGAAGAACCTCGCCCGCGAGCTCGAAGTGCCCGTGATCGCCCTCTCACAGTTGTCTCGTGCCGTCGAACAGCGTGGTGGTAAGCCTCGTTTGTCTGACCTCCGTGACTCAGGTTCGATCGAACAAGATGCTGACGTCGTTATGTTCATTCACCGTGAATCAGACCAAGATCAAGGTGGTCGTAAAGAAGAAGCTGAGATTCTCATTGAAAAGCATCGTAACGGTCCAACAGGTATTGCCAAGCTCTTCTTCGATAGTAAGAAAACCACATTCCTTAGTATGGACAAGAGTGACTTTGGAGATTTTGATAAGTAACTATTACTTAGATAACATTTTTTCTACTACAGACTTCACAGCCTTGAATATAAGCTGGTGTCCTTCAGTGTTTGGATGCAAACCATCTTCATCAAAAAGAGACTCATAACCAGCCTTCATAAAAACTGAATACACATCGACAAGCGTCACATCTTTTTCTTTTGCAAATATTTCCAAAGCCTCATTGTATTCTGTAACATACTTATTCGAACGAACCTTGTCATTTCTTGGTAAGGCATTCGCCTCATCGATCACTGGAGTAATATTGAGAATAAGTATCTTCGGAGAAATTACTCGAGCTTTTGTGATGACAGTATTGAGGTTCGAAATATATTCTTCTTTGGAAATCCTAAATCGCTCTTTGCTTACGAGATATGCATTATCATTTGCCCCAAAGGCAAATATAAAAATAACTTCTTCATCACCTCTCCTTCGGGCTTGTGTTTCGTGGTCAAATCGTTTGACTAGGCCTTCAGTCGTTTCTCCGGGGATACCCAAATTATAAAGTAAATAATATAACGATGGATCTTTCTGCTGCTTTTCATCAAGAAAAACACGCAATCGAGTTGCCCAGCCGGACTTCTCAACATCCCATGCACCGTAGGTAACACTGTCTCCAAAAGCATATATGACTGCCATAATTGCTAATTATATCTTATACTTATCCCTATGGACAGCTTACACAAACTCGAAGAGATATTTGCCCATTTCCCCGGCATCGGCCCACGCCAAGCTAGACGCTTTGTCTATTATCTTTTGAATAAATCACCGAGCTATATTGGAGAATTCATTCGTCTCATTGAAGAGGTCAAGAAATCAACATCTGAATGTATTCAATGTCGCCGCTTTTTCATTCAAGGAATTATGAGCACTACCTGTCCTGTGTGTTCAGATTCCAATAGAGATACTACTACACTTATGATCGTAGCTCGTGATTCTGATTTTGAAACAATTGAAAAAAGTGGTGCATATCGAGGTTACTATTTCATTCTTGGCGGTACTATCCCTGTACTCGACAAAGAGCCCGAGAAAAGGATACGACTAGAAAAACTTCTGAACCATATTACTGATGCTACAGACCTCAAAGAGATCATTCTTTCCTTGAATACAACACCAGACGGTGAGCACACAGGAAATGTGGTCAAAGAAGCTATACAAAAATTGCCACATGCGTCACATGTAAAAATAACTATTCTTGGCCGAGGACTATCAACAGGAGCAGAACTTGAATACGTTGACGGAGAAACACTTCGTAATGCACTCAAAAATAGGCAGTAGATTGAGCCTCTTCATCTATTCATACATTATAAAAGCCGTCCCTTGCGGAACGGCTTTCGATTAACGGTGAGGTCATCCAACTTCGATAACCTCCGAAGTGGCGAGTTCATTCATCAACTCCCAGGCTTCTGGCGAATGATGCTTGAATGACGTGTCGTCTTCATCGTTGGGGACAATCCCCATGACATAGCCAACGAAGCTTTCACAGACTTGTTCAGCGAGTGCTCGCGTGAACTCGCCCTGAGGAGTTTCAGCGGTCAGCGCATCAACGTAAGTCTGTGCATACCGTGTCGGGCACAGAGGACGGAGCGGCGTCCTGAACAGATCCTCCCACTTGTGCCACCAATCGTGGAAGGTGTAGAGATTTGCCCCCGAGCGAAGAATAATCTTCTGCGCAATCGCGGAGTCACGCCGGAGGAATTCAATCGTATGAAAGAATTCGTGGAGCATGACATGCAATTGATACATCCAGCGCACACGCACACTGTCATGAACACAGACCGGAAGAGCTGACGGATATATCATCGTCCCGTCACAGCGACCGATCAAGATCCGATGAGGATGATCATTTGCGGCTTCACGTGGGAATTTTGATTCCTCCACAATTTCAACCGCCTCCTTCCATTCCCCGCCCTCTTCAAAAATGGGGACAGGAATCATGCGTGCAAAATGGTAGTTGATATTCTGAAGCATGGAGAGCTTCTGAAAGGACGCCGGCAAACGAGAGAAAATTTCGAGTGCCTCATCGCCAGTAACGTGGACACTATCGCCCACCAAATGCTCGTCGAGCGTAGTAAACTCGTCAACTGCATTGATGGCTACCGACGGCAAGGTCATCAAATCATGAACAAAGCCTTCATAAATATCGCCATGTGTGGCAATAAAATCCAAAGCCGGCCGAAGATTCAGACGATCCATTTTTTGAACCGCTGTATCAGTGGATGTTGTATGCATAAGATTTTCAGTTTTTGGTTGTTGTCTAAAATAAATCTACATGATTTGTAGGATATGTCAATGAAATCCCCTTCTGCGATAATATATTGACTATACTCAACTTTTGTGTCAGCATATCCTCTAGTAAAATACGCCGAAAATACATGAGAAAGACGGCAGTGTTCCTTGAAAATTCATGTCTCAATCTCATTACTTTTGGCGTATTTCTTAACGCAATAACACAAACAAACCGCAGAAATACCCTAATCGTACTATGAAACCTATCCTAGCAGTATTGGCCGGCCTCGTCGCACTCGGAGTCATTATCGCAATAATCGCAGTCGCGTGGTGGGGCACAACCTATAACAGCCTCGTCCTCACGCAGGAACAGGTCAAAGAATCGTGTGGCCAAGTGCAAAACGTCTGCCAGCGTCGTTCAGACCTGATCCCCAATCTCGTCGCCGTGGTGAAGGGTTATGCCGGGCATGAGAATTCCACGCTGGTTGAAGTCATCAAGGCTCGCCAGCAAATCACCCAGATCAATGTCGGCGACCTCATGAAAAATCCCGAAGCTCAAAAACAATTCATGGCAGCTCAAGGTCAACTCTCGGGCGCTTTGCAACGGCTCATGGTCGTCGCAGAAGCATACCCGAACCTCAAGGCCAATGAAAACTTCCGCGATTTGCAGACCCAGCTCGAAGGCACTGAAAATCGGATTACGGTGGAACGTATGCGTTGGCAACAAGACACAAAAGCTTACAACATGCTTGTTCGGGGATTTTTAACGCATATTGTTGCCGATCATAACGGCTTCACTGTCCTGCCCTACTTCGAAGCGGAAAAAGGTGCCGCAACAGCCCCAAAAATCAGTTTCGAAAAAAGTAGTGCAATCCTGCCTTGATCTATGAATGCATACTTCCGCTGGTTGTGTGCATGTATGCTCATGGTCGTCGCCTGCGGTGCCGAGGCTTTCACGCCTCCGGCACTCAACGGCAAACGGATTAATGACTATGCCCATATTCTGCAACCTGCAGAACTGGGCAGCATTGAGCAAACGCTCGCACAATATGAAGCCAAGACGGCACATCAAATCGCCGTTCTGACAGTATCATCTCTCCAAGGCGAAACCATCGAAAGTTTCGCCAATGCCACCTTCAAAAGTTGGCGTCTCGGACATAAAGGTAAGGACGATGGAGTCCTACTTCTTATCTCTGTTGGAGAAAAAAATACCGCACGAATAGAAGTCGGCTATGGTCTCGAAGGAGTCCTTCCTGACATTACCTGCGGTTCCATCATCCGGAATGACATCAGACCGGAATTCAAGCAGAAGCACTACGCAGCTGCAATTGTAGCTGGTATAACGGCGATGGAAAAAGCCATTGGTGGCCAATACAAAGTTGTTGCAGCTGCGCCATCCTCAAGTAATAGTTTGACGATGGAACAACTTAGTGCCATCGGCATTGGGATTGTTGGATTGGTCATCACCATCATCCTATGTTGCATTCAGCGAGTATTGGGTGGTGTTGGTGGAGCGATCAGCGCTTTCATCGCCATCAACGTCCTACTATCCAGTCTCGGCTGGGCTATCGCAGCGGCAATACTCGGTTTCTTCATCGGAATGATTGCCAGGGATATATTGGAAGGTGTCACATACGCATCATTCGGTGGTGGAGGTTCGTCCTCGGACAGCTTCTCCGGAGGAGGCGGAACTTCTGGCGGTGGGGGAGGTTCTGGGTCACTTGATTGAAGACGTGAATATAGATTCTGGGTGGGAACATCGTTCCCGCCCTTTTTGTTACTAAAAAATCCCCTTTGGGGACTTTTTACGAATTATTTAAGAGATTCTATCTTGACCTTGAAGAAAGGTTGGCGATGACCATTTTTCTTGTAGTAACGAGACTTCTGTTTGTACTTAACAACTTCAACCTTTGCAGCGCGACCTATTTCAACGAGAGTAGCTTTGACTGAAGCCTTTGGGATATAAGGGGTACCAATAGTCGTATCTGAGCCATTATCCATAAGCATAACCTTATCAAAGACGATAGAATCGCCTTCTTTGTATTCACCAATAATCTTCTCAATAGTGATAACATCACCCTTTGAAACAGAGTATTGCTTGCCGCCTGTGTGGATAACTGCAAATTCCATAGTTCAGACATTATACACGCTTTCCGTATAGACGCAAGTAGTTACTCATCTCCTTCTGGCTTTTCGAGCATTGCCACCTCTATTCCCGGAGTTTCTCCAGTAATACGCAAAATATCCTTGTCTACCTTCTTGAATTCCTTACCAGAATTATTGTAATGATTGACCACGGTCGAAAGTGATGTACCGAGCTTCATATGGTATTCCTCGTACTTCTTGAGGTGGTTTCCCAGCTGTGCAACGTGCTTCACAATATCTTTTGCTGTTTCTTCAATTTGCATCGCTTTGAGGCCCTGTAGGACGGTCTGGAGATAGGCCAAGAATGAGGTCGGCGACACAATGATTACCTTGTACTTACTTGCAGCACGCTGTATCAAATTGTCTGTTTCGTCGCTTGCTGCACCGATCTTATTGACCAATAAATCATAATAAATAGCTTCATGAGGAATGAACATGAATGCAAAATCCATAGTCTTTTCTGTTGGGCGAACATACTTAGCAGTTTCTTGAATACGGATCTTGAGGTCACCAACAAAAGCCTTTTCAAGCTTCTCTTTTTCAGCAGGATTTTTTTCTTCAACTAACTTATTGTAATTTTCCAAAGAAAACTTTGAGTCAACGGGTATAATCTTATCTTTAACAAAAACTGCAGCATCGACGACTTCCCCATTCTTGAATGCGTACTGCATCTGGTATTGTCCTGGTGCCAAAACATTTTTGAGCAATGTCTCCAAATAGTATTCACCGAGAATACCACGGTGCTTCGGATTCTTGAGAATATCCTGCAAATTCTGGAGTTGGTCAGCAAATGAAACAACCTGACGATTGGTTTCATCAAGCTTGGTCAAACCTTGAGTCACTTCGCGAATAAGTTTTGCGGATTCAGTAAGTTGAGAGCGAATTGATTCTTGGGTATTGCGTGATGATTGATCGATCTTATGATCCACCGTTTTTGTCAAATCCCCCACTTTGCGATCAACGGTACGTGAGAGTTCATTCATATTGACGTTCATCTGATCCAACACCATTTTGAGACCAGAATCATCTTTTGGTGCATCAGCCTTCTTTCGTAGGACAAAAATACCGAGAATGATATTGGCGGCTATGGCTAAGATGATGAGAATAATGAGGATGGTGGTCATGAATATAGTATAGCAAAAATATATGTTCCATTGTAGACTATGACTACTATGCTTCACAAAAACATCAAAGAACAAATCAAGGAGGCTCTTCGCGCAAAGGACACTATTAGACTCGATACTCTTCGAGGACTCAATGCTTTGTTCATGAACGAAATGATGGTTACAAAATGTGAAAGTGAATTTCTCGATGATACAAAAGTTCTTGCACTCATCAAACGTAGTGCAAAGCAACGCAAAGACTCTATTGAGCAATTTGAAAAAGGTGGTCGTGACGACCTCGCTCAAAAGGAAAAATCTGAACTCAAGATTCTCGAATCATTCATGCCTGCCCTTATGCCAAAAAGTGAAGTTGCTATCGTGGTGCGCACTCGTATCGAAGCACTCAAATCCCAAGGAACATTTGATCCAAAAGCTCTAGGTAAAGTAACAGGTATGATTATGAAGGAATTAGCCGGAAAAGCTGATGGAGCAGACGTCAAAGCAGCTGTCGATGAAGAAGCTGCTCGCTAAATATCTATCGCGTTAGAGAATCTCGAATGGATTGAGCTCAACTACAAATATTGAGCCTTTTCCTTCTCCGGCAGATGAAGCACGAATTGCTCCACGATGACCTTCAACAATTTGTTTTGCAACATAAAGACCCAAACCAGTACCTTTAACATTGGCAGTATTCGCATTACCGGCGCGGATGAATTTATTGAAGAGTGTTGGAAGAACCTCTGGTGCAATACCTACTCCAGTATCTTCGATTTTAAATACAAACTTATGTTTCTTTCTATCAAAAGACAATGAGACGTGCACAAAACCTTGCAAGGTATACTTCACTGAATTGTCCAATAGATTTGCAATAACTTGCTTCAATTTGTTGCGATCCGCTTTTACTGACCAATCCCACTGCTGACCCATTTCTTCAATCTTAAAGTCAAAAGCAACACCTTCACGTTTGAGATTTGGTTTGAGTTCAGCGATAACATCTTCAATCAACAATTTGAGATCAACACGGTCAAATATGTATTTCATGGTTCCCAATTCGATACGAGTTACATCAAGATAGTCATCAACAATACTGGCGAGGGTCTTGGTTGATTCGAACATACGAGAAACTGCCTGGCGAACTTCTGGGTTTACTTCACCCATGTCTCCCTCGAGAATAAGCGAACCGTACCCTTTCATAGCAGTTAGTGGTGCGCGAAGTTGGTGCGTAGCAAATGATACGAACTCTGACTTTTCTCGGTTAGTTTCGTTCAAGTGATCATTTGCAATAACCAAGATCATACTAAATGTAATAACGAGAATGAGGACAATTGAATTAACTATCCAATCTTCCAGATTAACTGAACGCATAAAATTGAAGAATACCACTGATATCAAAGCTCCTGAAAATAGTTGTGTTGAAATAGTTTTTACATTCAAACTTCTATAGCGTATAACGCCATAGATCATGAATATAATGTAAAAAATGATCAAATAGTTACCGTATGGATAGTCTCCGAATATTTCAGGAAAAAAGTTTGTAACTCCACCCAAATAGCCAATCAAACTTCCGATGATCATATTACGTATCTGCTTTCTCATAGGACTACCCTTTTCTGAATTTCCATAGGAAACAACGAGGAGAGATACTGATATGATTGCATAGACCATGAAATAGACTGGAAACAGCAAATAGTATGGTCCTGGATTGATCCAGAAGAAACCTTTTGTCATTGTTATGCCTTGTTGGAACAATGGAGTCAGACTAAATTCAGAGAATGCTGCTGCCAAGACAAACAACCCGATACGCATCTTTCGTTGCTTGAGTCCGAGGAATTCAAAGAGAAAAAATACATATACCAAGGGAATGAATACGGCTGATACATTGATCATGTTCTGCCAGAAGAAGGCCATGGAATCATCGGATGTAAGTGCAATCTCAAATAGACCGAATGACCATAGAGAAAAGACGAGACTTGAAATGAACCAATATTTATTTACTTTATTCAACGGATCACTTCTGTAGAGAATAAAACTAAATAGGATACTACTGAGAGAAAGAACAAGACATGATGCAGCAAATAAATTCATATAATTATGCTTTAGCGAATGGTTCTAATTCAACGGTAAATGTCGATCCTTTACCTTCACCTGGTGACGTTGCGTATATGGCACCATGATGCGAGTCAATAATTTGTTTTGCCACGAACAAACCAAGTCCTGTACCCTTGATATTTGTCTTATTGGCATTTCCCGCACGACTAAATTTGTTGAATAGCAATGGTAGTGTCTCTGAGGCTATACCTATACCATTATCTTCTACTCTAAAAAGAAACTTATGCTTAGGTCGGTCAAAAGACAATGTCACGTGAACCCAGCCTTGTAACGTATATTTGATCGAATTGTCGACCAAGTTTGCAATAACTTGCTTAAGCTTGTCTCGGTCCGCCGTAACACGCCAATCCCATTGATCACCCATATCCTCAGCCTTGAATGTGAATTCAAGCCCATCTTTCTTGATATTTGGCCCAAGCTCTCCGATAACATCTTCAACAACCGTCTTCAGATCAACTGTATCAAATGCATATTTCATTGTTCCCAACTCAATACGAGTAAGGTTCAAATAGTCATCAACTATATTTGCCAATGTCTTCGATGATTCAAATATTCGAGAAATTGCCTGACGGAGCTGGTCACTAATAGCCCCCAAATCCCCTTCCAAAATGAGAGAGGCATACCCTTTCATGGCAGTTAGAGGTGCGCGAAGTTGGTGTGTAGCGAATGAGACGAATTCTGACTTCTGACGATCAAGTTCGAGAAGGCGGTCATTGGCTTTCTGGAGGTCAGTGGCGAGTTTTTCGATTTTTTCGCGCTGGGAGATTTCTCTGTATACAGAGCGAATAAGTATATACCCAAAAATTGAAACAATAATAAATACCGAAAATTTTACTACTGCTTCCAGGACGGAAACTGATAAAATTGCTTCAATTAACAAAACGATTGAAATAAAAAATACAAGAATTTCAGAAACAATAGCTCGGACATTAAATAACTTGTACTTTAAAATTGAATAACCTAGTAATAGAGGAAAAACAGCGGCTAAAAAATTACCATATGGTGGTATGTTAATATCCCACCAAAGAGGAAAATCTGTTATAACTCCACCAAAGCCAAGAACGCAACTAATAATTATATACAATAACTGTCCTTTTTTATCTCTATCTTTGGTTATAAAATAAGTACGAAACAATATATAAACTGTATACAAAATTAGGCCAAAATATATATAACAAAAATATATATCATAGACCACACCTGAACTAGGCCAAAACTGAAAAAAAGATTTATTTTCTAATCCGGAAATATACAAATTAGAATTAACAAAAAAAAGAATACAAAAAGATGTTATGTAACAAGACCATAAGACAACTCTATTAAGAAGACTTTCTTCATTAATTAATTTTATAACCCAATTGTAAAAAAATATTGGAATAAACAGTGATCCAATCGATAACAATTTAACCCACAGTAATGCTGTATCATAACTAGTTGCCAATTGCCACTGCCAGTATGAAAAAGACCAAATAGCTAAAAAAACAGTCATTAAGAAGAATATCTGGTTCATTCTGTCTCTCCAATTTTTAGAAATAACAAGCAGTCCAAATGTAATAGAGACGATTCCATTAACTAAGGCTGATATGGCAAATAGATTAACTGGGTTCATTTTTGAGCCACTATTACGCAGTGTATTCGTTGAGGCTCATAATAAATATTCATCTTGTCCAATTTAAACCCTGCCTCGATTAGAAGCGAAGACAACTCATCAACATTGCGATGGTTCATTTTCCATCCAACAGAATTTGATATAAATGTACTTTCAAAATTACTAACAATATTTGTTGTAATGAGAATACCATCAGAATCTAAACACTCATAAATTAATAAGAAAATATTTATTGCATCTTTATCACTTAAGTATTCCAGCAAACCGACAACTTCTGCGATATTGAACTTTGACTTATTCTCATTGTTATTTAAATAATTATGAGCATAATCATTTACCCATCTAAAAGATGGGAGAAACCTATGAGTACTGGCTAGCTGTTGACTGAAGGCAATTGCCTCATAATTTTTATCAACAAAAACAGCAGATAGTTTTGTATCATTTTTCAAAGGAACCTCATGAATAGATTCAAATACAGCACGGGCTGATCCAGAAGCAATATTAATAATTTTTATTTCTTTATTCAGTTCAGAAAGTTTATGTATTTTCCTTTTGATTTCCTTTTTAACCATTCTAAGCCTATTCCTCACAGCCTTTGAGTTATTCATTCCCAGCCATACTGACAGAAACAAATTTTGAAAATAATTTGCTTTGGGCCGAGGGTTGACATCGTAAATTACTTCCATTGCCCTATGTGTTCCAGCATGAGCAACCATCTCTTCTGTTGATACATGAATTTTTTTTAAAATATGTACCGCTCTAGATGGAAAAATATACAATACAGGTATAAAAATAAGATTAAATATTTTACGAAAAATTGAGTTGGTTTCATATCCAACCGTATGATCATTGTCGATGAAAACTCCTTTCATGGTAATTAAATTATACCATCTTTTTAATTACATCCATAACCTCATTTGCCCTATCCTTGCACTCTTTGATTGGTATATCTACTTCATTATTTACAGATAAATATATGGGTTTGCCAAAACTAACCGATAATTTAATTTTTCTTAATAGAAAATTCTTTATTGAAAATCTAAAAGTTCCACCGAGTTTAACGGGAACTATTGGAACATTTGTTATATACGCAAGATAAGCTACCCCACCTTTTGCACCTTGGATTATGCCGTTTGGTGTAGTTCTTCCTTCAGGGAAAATACATAAGCTATTACCAGTATTAATAATACGAATTTGATGAGATAGTGCTTTTTTATAATTTCGTAAGCCAACTACCACAGGATATGATCCTAAAAAATTAAAAAATACACCGCCATAAAAATGTCTTCGCCATCCGGATCCCCCATAAAAACCACTTTCTCGAGATGCGTATAACATTGGGGAAAAATGTGACCAAAAAGGTATTGCGGCTGGAAGAAGCGGAATATCTAGTTCGCTAGCATGATTACAAGCAAAAATGGCATTACCTTTAATACCCTTTAGATTTTCTAATCCAGTTACTTTGAAATGAGCAAATAAAACTAACAATATTCTTACCGGAACCCAAGGTAACTTTTGCTGAATAAGTAAACTAATTATATAAAATTTATTCATTTCATTAAATCTTAATTATCAGTAAATCTTTTTTGAATAAAGGTAATATACTTCTCTGAATGATCATATATGTCACTATGATCACCCTCAACTGAATAAAAGCTAATCCATTTTAATTCAGTCAATGATTTCATTTTCTTGAGTGGAAAAACTATATCATCTACGCCATGAATTACTCCTATAGTTATATTATTTGAATGTAAATCAACCAAAAAATCTTGTAGATGCGTTCTGGATATTGCACTCCCTTCTAGAAGTCCCATGACTGGATTCATAAGAAAATATTTAAAAGTTTCCAACCCTGATCTGATAATATACTTTCGCGCGACAGAATCCGTAAATATTTGACCTCCGCCTTGAATCATATTACCAATAAACCTACCTGCTAATTCAGTAAAATTTTCATTTTCAACAAGCCCCCCTGGTCCCACAAGTAATATATTTTTAAATAAAGTAGGTTTCATGTGCGCCGCAATAACTGAGTTTATGGCACCCTCTGAGTGAGCTACAACGTTTACCTTTTCAATACCAAGAAATTTTAATACTGTTAAAATAATTTCAGCTTTTTGTGATTCTAATCTAGAAATATTACTTCTAGTAATTAACTTCAAATCTTGTCGTGGATGTGTCATCGAAACCACTCGAAATCCGGCGTCAAATAACAAGTGTATTAAATCTTTGAAGGTTTTTGGCGTTTCTCCCCAACCAGGAGCAATAATAATAGGAATATTGCTTATGAGCATGGGTGGAGTCACATCTACGAACGATATAGATCTTCCATAGAAATTTATACTTCTTTTTGTACAAAATTGTTCCTCGAAATTTACCATTAATAGATTATAACATATTGACTAACATGAAGCCTTACATAAAATACTTTGTATTAAATTATTGATTGAATAATTAAGCATGATTACCCTGAATATTCAATATTCAATCCTACTTAGCATTAAATTTAATCAGGTATTATAATTACCAAATATTATGACAATTTCTATATACTCAATGTTTATTTGGCTTACAGCCCTTATAGTTGCATGCTTAACAATTCTTACATATGTAAGCACGCAAAATAAATCTGGAAAATCTTTTGGGTTTAGTATTCTTTTAGCATGTATATGGATGACTGGAATGGGATTCCTAATTTCAACAAACAATCACACAGTAGCTACATTTTTAAACAGATTTACGTATTTTGTAGGAAGTCTCATTGCTTCATCATTTTTAAACTTCTTTTTTATATACCCGCACAACAAAGCACCTTCAAAAATTTTACAGATAATTTTAATTGCTTGGGAAATAATATTATTTTACCTATTCTTTTTTACTAACTTAATTGTATATGATGTATATAATCTCAACTCAGTATCATCCTGGGGTTGGCATTTTGGACCACTATCATTACTTTTTGAAGTATATTTTCTTTCCTCATTTACTATTGGTCTAGTTAAACTATTTAATGATTACAAGAAATGTATTGAAATTTTAATAAAAAATCAAATTAAATATGTATTCTTATTAATATTATTTGGTTCAATTATTCCATTTACCATATCTATAATATTACCCCGATTTGGATATTTTGATTTGAATTGGCTTGGTCCTATATCAGCAATTTTCTGGATTTTCCTTATGACATACTCAATTACTCGACATATGCTCTTTAATATTAAAGTCATCGCCATCGAGTTAGTCATGTTTGCATTATGGATAATCTCGATTATTCGCATTTGTGGGGCAAAGGACGTGCACACCACGATAGAGGAAGCAAGTTTACTCATTATAAGTATAGTATTTGGAATACTAATAATCCGAGGAACTTTGCATGAGATAAAACAAAATGAACATATCGAGAAATTAACACTTGAGCTTAAGAAAGCATATTCAAAGATTAAGAATGAAAACTTATAGAGTATCTCCCTATCTATAACATTAAAGTACATCATTTATTCAGAATCAAAAAACCACATAATCCACCTGTACTTTGACAAAAATTTGTGAAATGCCGCTTGGGCCGTACTACATATAACAAACCTTACATCCTCACCCAAACATGTACAACAAAAAACCCCATTGCTGGGTTTTTTGTGTAGAAATATATTTTTATATCTCTGTTACTGTTGATCCACTTTCTGTTATGTTGACCTTAGGACCCTTCAGAACTCCGCCGCACATCAACTGGAGACTCCAATCATCATCTGGTATACCCACCATCAATATCTTTTTAAGGTTAATATCATTCTTGGCAAACGTAGTTGTAACAGGCAATCCATTCTGAGCCCATTGAGTAAGATAGAGATTTGTCTTGACAAGAGAGGCGCGTGTCACATTTATAGTACATCCAGCACTCGAACTGAGCCAATATGCATAGATTGGTCCATTGTTATTTGAAATAACAGAAGTTCGTGTTCCCTGACTTGCCAAACTTGGAGTACCAGCTACAGACAACTTATATGTGCCCGAAATAAGAGTTACGGTACCAGGTAGGCCAACGGTGAATGTATCACAGGTAATCGGTACACTATTGCCGGCATCATCATGCAATGTAACTGTAGGTTGATTTGTACTACCAGGAGTGAATCCACTGAGAGTCGATGGTGTGAAGTAATAACCAGTTCCAGAACCACCAGAAGTATTCGAGAGTATTGGGGTAAGACTCAAGGTAGATGACCATGGATATGATGACTGACTAAATGAGCATCTTCCTGTAAGATTTCCTGACCCTCCTCCTATCGGACCAGGAGCTGCGATAATAATTTGTCCGCAAGGAACATCAACCTGATCTGTTGAACTTCTCGAAAGAATAACTGTTGGACTATAGGTACCTGGTGTAGTGAAATAGAAGAAAGTTTGGAGCCAACTTGCACCTGATGGAGCAGGGCTAAGAGTTGCAGATATTGTTATTGGTGCATAAGCCGCAGTCGCAGGTATTGAACATGTTCCCGTAAGATTAGATTCGACAACATCGAATACTGCAGTTACATTTTTTGTAGCACTTAATGTCAATACACATGTTGGAGAAGTTGCATTCGAGAGACAATCTCCGCCCCAACCTGTAAATGTAATACCGGTAGATGTTGTAGCTGCTGTCAGTGTCACTACAGTTCCTGAAGGACTCGTAGCGGAACAAGATGTACCTCCAGTAGAAGTACATGATATACCTCCACCAACAACTATGCCTCCGGTGCCGGTTACTGTCACATTAAGATCAACTGGAACTGTAGTAAATGTTGCTGTAACAGTCTTACTTACATCCATAGTAACTGTACATGTGGTAAGACCATTCGCATCACATCCTCCACCACTCCAACCGGTAAATGTATATCCAGTCGCAGGAACAGCTGTCAAAGTGACAACGGTATTCAATGGGTACTGAGAACTACTACATGGTATGGTTGTTATCGCTGTTCCGCAATGCAGGAGAGGTGAGCCAGGTGCAACTGATGAATCGGTAACTGATCCACTACCGTTCTTATTGAGTGTGAGAGTTGGATTTCCTACGAATGTTGCTGTAACGAATGGAAGGATTGATGCCGGTGTTCCTGGGTCTGAACCGAAGCTAGGGGCAGGAGAAATTGCAGCTGGTGCCCAATAATCTACACCTCCTTTATTTATACCGAATACAAAATACATTGACGAAACACTCATGAAAGAAGTTACAGCTTTGTCAGTAACCAACTTTGTTGCTGAATCAATCGTTTTTTGAGTTTCAGTAAATGAAGATGCATCTGGATAATAAATCCAAGGTGTACTGAGGTCTGTTTTTACCCCAACCTTAAATGTTATATCTGTGCGGTTTGTATTGAGTTTGTGATCAAATGCAAAATTGTTTCCTGACTTATAACCACGGAACACAGCCATCTTATTTGCCACAGTAGGATTCAAGACATGTGGATCAGTTCCGATAGCATACTCATAGATATTTGGTACAGTATCGTTATCTGGGTCTGACATTTCATCAGCTATACCAGAAGCGATTTCAGAAGCTGAGAAAGATAGGCTCTTCCATTGATTGTATGTTGTAGCAGCAAAATCACCGGAATGTCCTTTCACGGTAATACTGCATGTTGTCGCTGTACCTGTACATGCTCCTCCCCAGCCTTGGAATGTATTTCCACCTGCAGCTGGTGTTTGGGTAAATGTTACATTTGTGCCTGCGACATATGTACTACTACATATACCAGCATTTCCATCAGAACATGAGATACCTCCTAAATTACTTGTAACAGTACCTGGACCTGTTGTATTTACAGAAACAGTGATCGGTACCAAACTGAAAGTTGCGGTAACATTTTTTGCCTGACTCATCGAAACTGTACACGTCGTTGCAGTACCACTACATGCTCCTCCCCAACCAGTAAATGTTGAATTAGCACTTGGTACTTCTGTCAATGTTACAGAGGTATTCAGACTATATTGTGATGAACAAATGATGCCACAATCGATACCTGAAGGTGAACTTGTGACTTTACCAGCTCCAATACCAACAGTTACATTTGTTACATTCAAAGCAACGACACATGATGGACATGTTACATTTGCAAAAGATAACCAACCAACGTTCGTACTTCCCCATGCATATCCACCAAAAGCTCCAGTTGTTTTTGTATACGAAACTCCCCATGTAGTGGATGCAAGCCCTATCCAACCATCCCATCCCATCGTCCCATCTCCTGCAAGCGCTTTTGCCCAACCAGAAACTACTCCTGTATTCAAATTAATCGTTGGAGTACATGTACCCACTGGACAATTTGTCACATCTGCAGCATCAAAACTAACCCAACCAATATTTGGTGACCATGCTTGGCCACTCAATGTTGCAGTATTACCAGTTGAATCAACTGTAATCTTTACGGAGTAAGGTGATGTTGTTACTGCTGCAATTTCTGTATTTGAAGAATTAAAACTGAGCCATCCTATAGTTGATGACCATGCCCAACCACTGAGAGGTGTTACTGTTTGTGCCTGAGCAATCAATCTCGATCCCGTAACGAATGACAATCCCAAAACAAAGAGAAAGGTGAAGCCTACGAGATAGATATATGATTTTTTCATAAGAAATATAAACGAGTTATTAAAACTATTCCTCAATTATATCCTAAAACAAGCCAACCTGTTGACAATACTCGTGTGGACAACTAAGGTCACACCCTATTGAGCAATAGGGATACATCTATATGACTATGCTCGTGGCCACTCTTCAACGATCAATAGGTGTGTATTCTCCATTTCTTGCCATATTTCCTCAGTAACGTACGGCATGAATGGATGAATGAGTCGAAGCGAAGTGTTCAGACTATGCAATAAAAACTGAATGCGAGAAGTACGAGCCTGGAGATCGTCCCCACTTAATATAGATTTACTCTCTTCAAGAATCTTATCTGCCAATTCATGCCATATATAGTGGTACAACTTTTCTCCTACAAGATAAAACTTGAATTCATCCATTTCTTTTGAAACTTCAGCGATGAGATCATTCAAGACTTTGATATGAGCAAGTTCAACAGAAGACCACGCTTTGAATGCAGGGTCATACGTAATAGCGGGAACATCTGTAGAACCAAAACGTTCACCTGCTGCAGCGGACAATATAAAACGAGTAATATTCCAAATCTTATTTGAAAAATTCTTATACCCCTTCACCTTATCTTCTGACAATTTCATATCATTACCTGGTCCTGTACCAATAATGAGTGACAAGCGTGTCGCATCAGCTCCGTATTTTGCAATCATATCGAGAGGGTCGATAATATTGTCGAGTGACTTGGACATCTTTCTTCCCTTACCATCACGAACGAGACCGTGTAGATACACTGTCTTGAATGGAACTTCTCCGATCAAACATCCTGTCATAAGAATCATGCGCGCAACCCAGAAGAAAATAATATCGTATCCTGTTTCGAGTACACTCGTTGGATGGAAGAGACTGAAATCATCAGGCTTGCCCTGTGAAGCCTCGGCAGAGCGGGGCCAGCCCAATGTCGAGAATGTCCACAAGCCAGATGAGAACCATGTGTCGAGTGTATCTTCATCTTGAGACCATCCTTCACCAATTGGAGCCTCTATACCAACATACACCTCACTCTCTCCCGCTGTCGCTGTTCCCGATTTTGAGATTTCAGATTTGAGATTTGAGATTTCTTTGTACCACACTGGTATACGATGTCCGTACCAAATCTGTCGTGAAATACACCAGTCACGCAAATTCTCAATCCAATTGAAATACACGCGTTCAAAACGATCAGGAATGATAGTGATGGCACGACTCTTGACTGACTGGAGCATGATTTCCTTCAATGTTGTTTTTGATCCTGACGCAATTCCAGGAATAGTAGAATGGGCCAATACGAACGGCGTGTTCACACCAACGAACCATTGCAACTTAGGTAATGGCTCGATAATACCACCTGTACGTTCAGCGGTAGCGACATTCTGGTCAATATCTTCTTCTTTTTCGAGAAGACCTTCAGCCTTAAGCCATTCAACGACTGCCGCGCGAGCTTCGGTAACTTTCTTGCCTTTGATTGCTTCATTACCAACAGTCATACGAGCAAATTCATCGATAACTTGTTTCATTGGAAGATTATGACGTTGTGCCATATCCCAGTCGATACTACTATGTGCAGGTGTTACGCCAAGCGCACCAGTTCCGAATTCTTTTTCAACCGCAGTATCAGCGATAACTTTGACGTGAATGGCTTCGCCGGCGAATACTGCATCAAACTCTTTTCCAATATATGACTGATAGCGAGGACCGTCAGGATGAACTGCAATAGCAGCATCACCGAGCTTGGTCTCGGGACGTGTTGTTGAAATGGAAATTGGAATATCTTTTGAATACTTGAATGTATAGAGTTTTGCTTTTCTAGTCTCATACACTATTTCATCATCAGAAATAGTGGTCTGACCTTTTGGATCCCAATTGACAACTTTTGAACCACGATAAATGAGACCGAGATCATACATAGTCTTGAATGCAGTACGCACTGCAAGATTGCGATGTTGATCGAGAGTGAATGCTTCACGTGACCAATCAATCGATGCACCCATCTTGCGAACTTGATTGACGATAGTGTCATGACTTTCCTGAGCAAAAGCATTGACGCGCTTCAACAACTCTTCACGACCGAGATCATGACGACGTTTACCTTCTGCTTTTTCAATTTGTTTTTCAACTTTTGATTGAGTTGCAATGGCGGCGTGATCCGTACCAGGAACCCAGAGTGTGCGGTATCCCTTCATGCGCTTGTAACGAATCATAATATCTTCGATGGCCAACATTGCAGCGTGACCCATATGTAGAGTTCCTGTCACATTTGGTGGTGGCAATACAATAGAGAAAGGTTCGCCTTGTTTATTACGTTCAGGCAAATGATCTGGATTAAAAAAACCACTCTTTTCCCACAAAGAATAGATACGATCCTCAGTTGAAGCTGGGTCGTATGGTTTGAGGAATTTTGCAGGAATCTTTGATGGCTCGTTCATACGTCACACTTTAGCAGAAAATAAGATGTTTTTCATCTTTTATAAGCACAGAACACAGGGGGTGTATGTACTCATTTTCTGCGCAAGTTTGTAAACATTGGGGTACGCGGTGTAATGTATGTGTCTCTAAACTTGCGCAGAAAATGAGTACATACACCCCCTGTGTCTCTCCGCGAATTAAGATTGAAAAACATCGAGGGGTTGATAATAATTGAGATATATGTTAGAGTATTTTTGTGTCAGGTTGGGAGCTGTGCAATCTTCAGCGAGGTTCCCCACCTCCTTTCATAACCTCCCGACCGACTCCCTTCCTGACACACCCCTCACAGTCTTCTGTGAGTTTTTTATTTATACGAACACTACTGCGTATGCAACAAAAAACACCCCGATTGCTCGGGGTGTTTTTTGTGAGATGTATCGTGAATTATACACGTGTTACATTCTTTGCACTTGGGCCTTTCTGGCCATCAACGACTTCGAAAGAAAGAGTATCACCAACGCGGAGAGCGTCGAAAGATACACCTTGGAGGTCATTTGAATGAAAGAAGAGGTCCTTTACTTCGCCTTCGCGAGCAATGAATCCAAATCCTTTATCTGTGAGAGTTTTGATTATTCCTGTCATGGGATTGTTTGTTTATTGTGAAGAAATTCGACTTAATTACTATTTCCACTAGAACGACTATAATAGCATAGTATTAGACAAATAGATAGTCATATTCAATTATATGCTTACGATTAGCCTTATATACGAGTTATTTCACAAAAGACATAGATACAACTGCATTTGTGAGGTTATCGATTGAACAACGCTGAACATTCAAATCATTGAGTTCAGTAAGAGCATTCGCATATATCAATTGCCCTATAATATTTTTTGTAGGTTTCGAATAATCGAGTGTTTCATCTGGACGCCATACAGATGGATACGCACTGCCACAAGGTAAATCAATATTAGCTACTTCATTTGAATACACTTCATGCAACAAATTGTATGTGGTATATGGATCCCATGTTTCAGCATTCTTGGTTTTTACTTCCTGCATACGATTAACAACACTTTTCATATCAGCATCATTCTCATCTACACCTGTATATGAAAAGAATGTCTTATACTCATTTGTTGTTATTGCGTTAATGTAGAGAGTGAAACCACCGAGCTGTTCGATTTTTAAGACATTTTTTTGACCACCTTTATTGTCTGCATATTGAGAAACCAGATTTTGATATGCAACAAATGCTTCTTGAGATATCTTCCCTGATTTCAAAATTATAGAAATTCTCTGAAGAGCAATTCTCTTCACGGCAAGCGAAATGAGATATTCCATGAGACTATCTGACGGCTGTTGAAGTTTTTGTGCAAATTTCAACGTATTCATGGATATATTCATAGCATCAGCATACTTACCATTTTCAAAGAGCATTCCGGATCGTACTGAATTCAATAAAGCTATATTTCGTATATCTGAATAATTACATACTTCCTTTTTTACTTTGTCATCACAGAAATAATATGGTTTTTCGGTGGATGCATCGAAAATAGCAAATGCATCCTTATATTGTGTAACTATTTTTTTGAGATCTTTTATGTTTTGTGCTGACGTAGTAGAACCAGCTGCATAATTCAATACAACTTGTGGTAGAGATGCGGGAATCAATCCTTTGAGAGCTATCAAATCATAATACGAATTATCTGCATCTGCGATCTGGGGTCGTTGTGCGAGAACTTGTTCATTGGTAGGGATCAGTTGCGCACTATTTCTTATAAATGAATTTTGAGTAGAAAAAAATGCCACATATAACAAACTGCCAATTATTATCACTGTAACAACAATCATGACAACGCTCAATTTGGTTATTCCCTGCTTTGTTTGTTTCATATTGTTGAAAATATTATTCATACCTCAATGCCTCAATTGGACTCTTCTTTGCAGCCTGTTTCGCAGGATATCCTCCGAAGACAAGACCGATAAGTGCAGAGACACCGAGTCCGAGAATGGCACCAGACCATGGGAATATGAACTGCCAATTGACTCCAAGCCCTTTCGATAACCCAATAGCAATAATAAATGCAAGCGATGCGCCAAGTATGATCCCAACAAGACCGCCAATTGCCGTAAGCAAGACTGCTTCTAGAAGGAATTGTGAGAGGATGTCGCGATCAGTTGCACCGAGTGCTTTGCGTAAACCAATTTCGCGAGTACGTTCAGTAACTGAAACAAGCATAATATTCATGATACCAACTCCACCTACGAACAATGCAATCGAAGCAACTGCCACCAAGAACCACGTGAGTGCACTCGTAATAGTACCGAGACGATTGGCGAGATCTTGTTGGGTCTGAACAGTAAAGTCATCCTTTGCAGGATCAGTAATATTGTGAGAATCACGAAGTGTCTGAGCTATATCAGCACTTGCTGAAGGAACTTGTTCATCAGTCTGAGTCTGGATAATAATACGACTAAAATATTTGATACCAAGTAAATAATCCTGCGCAGTCGTATATGGCATCAGTGTCATATTATCGAAATTGAACAATGATCCACCACCTGTCGAAGGTAATGTTCCAACAACTTTGAAATTTCTACCTTTAATCTTGATTTTCTGACCAATAGGATTGTCATTTCCAAACAAGTGCTCAACTACTTTCGAACCAATAACTGTCACGTCATTACGTGACAACACGTCATCCATAGTAAAAAATTCTCCACGGTCCGGATGAAGGTCAAAGATATCAGCGAGATGTTCAGTTGCTCCAAATATTGAAACTTGATATGCATTGACGTCGTATGCAGAAGTTCCACCGCTGAACACCGTTGGCATGATAGATTTTAATCCAGGAACATTGGCTTTATTTTGTAACGCAATAATATCTTTCTGTTTGAGCGAATCGCTGTACAACGCACTCACATCTGAAGGCCCTGTTGGTTCACGTCCCGGAATGATGGCGATAGTATTTGTACCGAGTCCTTGCACTTGTCCCAAGATGAGAGCCTGTGCTCCTCCTCCAAGAGAAATAACAAGCATGATAGCGGTTATACCGATCACGATACCGAGAATCGTTAAAGCCGATCTCGAACGATTCGTGGTAAGTCCTGTGAATGATGTTTTGAATGTATGTCTGATATTCATGGTAATAGTATGTAGATTCGTAGTGATTATTTTACGTATTCATCATCAACCGAAAGTCTATTCTTTACTTTGGTATCACTCTCTATTTCCCCATCCATAAGACGGATAATACGCTCAGCATGTTCGGCCGTTGAAGTCTCGTGAGTAATCAATACAACCGTCTTACCATCTATCTGATTCAATTTCTGAATAATTGACATGACATTCTTGCCTGATTTTGAGTCAAGGTTTCCCGTTGGTTCATCTGCAAAGATAACTTCTGGATCAGTCACCAACGCACGTGCAATAGCAACACGTTGACGTTCACCGCCTGAAAGTTCCGCTTGATAATGTCCAATGCGATGTCCGAGACCTACTGCTTCAATAGCTTTCGTGGCACGTTCATTCCATTCATGCTCAGGCACTTCCGAATACACAAGAGGAAGCTTAACGTTCTCGAGAACAGTCGTACGTGCAAGAAGATTGAATGATTGAAAGACAAATCCTATTTCCTTATTACGCAACCGAGCAAGATCATCACTCGAATATGAAGTTACTGTTTTCCCGTTGAATGAATAGTGGCCACTCGTTGGTATGTCCAATAAGCCAAGAAGATGAAGTAATGTTGATTTACCTGAACCAGATGGTCCCATAATAGCAACGAACTCTCCTTTGCGTACAGAAAATGATACACCAGAAAGTGCGACCGTTTCTGTAACACCATCGTGATAGGCTTTCTTTAAATTTTTTACTTCAATGATATTCATATACTTATATTTTGTGTCTTACCGGCGAAGGCCGGTATCCAAAACATTTTTACAACTTCTTGGGTTCTACAACTCTGGATACCGACCTTCGCCGGTATGACAAAATTACTTTACATAGGTGACAACCTTGTCCCCTTCCTTCACACCCGAGATAATCTGACTTGTACCATCTGAACCCTTGAGTCCAGCAACAACAGGAACTGAAGTAAATGTTTTTCCACCAGACACAACGATTCTAACTGACTTCTTGCCATTATCATCAACAACTGCTCGAGTAGGTACCACGAGAACTCCATTAACTTCATGTGTCAAAATGTCAGTATTCGCAGTCATACCAGAACGAATACGAGTATCGGGCATATCAAATTGCAAAGTAACTTTGTATGTAGGAACTCCTTCGAGAATTGTTTCAGCTGGATCAATCTCTGTTATTGTCGCAGGGAAAATCGTATATTGACCGTAGGCATCGAGAGTTACATCGGCTTTATTCTTGAGTGCAACTTTAGCTATATCTGCTTCTGGAACATGCGCCTCAATCTTGAATCCTCCATCGCTTTGAATAGCAAAACCAGATTGGCCTGCAGCAACAAATTCACCGACATTCGGATCTGCTTTGGTTACAATCCCGTCGATAGAAGCAAAAATACTATCATCATTCACATTTGCTTGTGCTTGATCAACTTTTGCTCTTTGTGACGCTATAGACTGTGATGAGTTTCCTGCAATCTTGAGATCATAATTTGACTGAGCCGCGAGAAGTGCTGTCTTGGCAGAAGTTACAATATCGATAGCATTATTCACTGCCGATAATCCTGTATTCATAGAAATCATATATGCATCTATTCTTGACTGTGATAATCCTGAATTTCCAGGATTGAGTCGTCCGACAATACTCGACAAATCACTCATAAATGATTTTATAACAGCAAGATGAGCATTCACCTCGGAAATGAATGGCATAATTGTATCTGTTCGTACTGTTGTCAATCCAGAAGACCATAGATTCAACTTACTTGAAACCAAGGCACGTTCAGAATTGATAGTACTCTGTAGAGTTGTAGAATCAATCGGTATGATAATAGTCGGATTGACGCTTTGAGGATTTGAAAAAAGTGTATCAGTATAGTTGACCAATGCAGATTGAGATTTTGCATATCCATCATGTACAGCGTTCAGAGCATTTTGCTGGGCAGTATCGAGTGCTGTCTTTTGCACATTGAGTTCTTCTGGAGTCAAACTACGTGACATGTCAGAAAGAGTTGCTTGTGCACTTGCGAGAGCAGCTCTGTCGCCAGCACTATCAAGAGAAGCGATCAGATCACCCCTCTTCACATGATCACCAACTTTCACAGGAATAACAGAAACAACGCCGCTCTTTTTGAAAGCGAGATCTGTTTTGGAAAGTGGAGAAATTGAACCAGTGATACTAACTTTTTCTACAACATTGCCGATAGCAACATCTGCAGACTCGAAGCCCACTGTACTTGATCTATGGGTATACCAATAACCAAGAATAATAAGGATCAAAACAATACCAATAATCGTATATTTATTTTTAAAAAATGTGAGTAAAGAACGTTTTTTCATATGCATATATAATAGCATAAAATAAGAGGCCCCACAGTGTTGTGGGGCCTTGGTATATTCTTCGATAAATAGATTGCGAGATTATGCGGCAACCTCGGGTTCAGGAACGAATACCCGTGTGGTGAATATGTCAGCGTCATACAATTCCTGAATAAGCACACGCTGATCTGGGTTGTGCTTGAACATCTGTTCTTTGACCCACTCACCCACAGCACTCGGGCCGGCGGTGAATTTGTCATTGATGCGATGCGTGGCATCGAACTGGTCCGCCAGTGCCAAGATCCGACCAAAAAGTGGGATCATGACCTTCGTGCCCTGACTGTATTCATGAAGTGGTCCAGGAAGTTCCGCCGGATAGCTGTTGGGCTGAAAGCGATGGTGCCAGAGGATGACCTCTGCACTGAAATCAAACTGCCCACGAATGAGACGATACCCGTCCATCACATGAGACCTGATTTCCTCCGTGTCGGCTTGTGTCCAACCAGATGTTTTCGTAAGCGTCTTTGGATCAGTCTGCGCTTTGCCGACATCATGGAGCGCACCGGAATAGAACGCTGCCTTCTGATCGAGATGCATGAAGCGGGCAATCGCACGACACAACAGTGCTACACGAATACCGTGTCGCGATGTCGCAGGGTCCTTGAGATCAACGATTCGCATGAATGCAAGTAGTACACTCGATTGTTTATCATCAATCTTCAACTCTTTGCACGCCTCCATAAACAAGGGGCCTAACTGCACGGATGGATCTAAATATTCTATAAATGAGCTCATAATCTCCTCTTTGTCTGTTTCATTGTTTAACCGCTTTCAGTATAATACAATTTATTGTGAGTTTGTCAATATTTATATACAGAGATGTGTATTCATTTCCTGAACAAAATATCTACGAAATCTTTTGGGAATTGTTGAAGTAACATATCCAATATCCCAAGGTTTTAAAGCGAGTTGCTTTTTGATACTCTCTGGCGCCGAGTAAAGCTCTCCAATATCAATAAGGATTACTTTTCCTTGAGCATTAACACCATAATTTTTGCCAATAAGAAAACTTTTATCAATGAGACTATTCTTAACTAACATTTGATTGAACACTACGAACTCATCGATAGTACGCTTCCCTTCTTCGAGGCTAAGAGTTTTGAAATATCTACGTAGAGGGATGACGTTATCTTGTTCATAATCCAAATCATTGAGAATCTTCGGGTTACCAAACAAAGACAAATCCATTTTTGTTTCTTTGATTTTTTTGATCGATCCTAATGCAGTATTTTTACAACCAGCATGATATTGAGGAAATTTCCAAAGTGGATAGTGTATATAAGGGAAACACTGAAGAAACATAATGGAGTACGCTTGAAAACGAGTATTATATTTCTTGAATACCCTATTATTCCCAATCTCATATACCGTATATTGCCATCCTCGGCCGAGATATTTCATAGAAATAATATATCACATAAGGGGACTTGAAATATACCTGTCTGATAATGATATACTGTATCTAATATGAAAATGAAACTCGAAGAACAACCTAACCAAGACGTAGAAACTCTCGAGCACAATAAAAAGAGACTTTCTGAACTCAAAGACCTATTCTCCGAAAGAATGCGTGGAAAAACAGGATTGTTATTTTTCCAACAAATGGGAGGATTTGTGGACGAACTTCGAGAGGAACTCGATGAAGATACACTCAAAAATACACAACTCTGGCATGTTGTAGGAGGAAGTAATATGAAAGACTTGTCTACATTACCCTATTTCGATGTACCAGGAGACAAAATAGAGAAGTTTATTAGAGGGGTCAATTAAAATACGATTCAACAGCATTTATCAGCTCATCACCAGATTTAATAATGGCGAGCGGATTTCCTTTTTGGAGAGTCTCTAAATTATGATAACCGCCAAGGACCGCAATACTTGCAACATGACATTTTTCTGCTTCACGAATATCTCCAAGGGTATCTGTAATAAATACTGAATTCTGAGGTTCTACATCATGAAGCTTTAGAGACTGCTGTATTTTATTGACCTTACTTCGATCAACATCTGAACCGAGTATTTCAGAAAAATACTGCCTGAGATTACATTTACGCAGATAGGTATCAATAGGATCTGTTTCTGTAGAAGATACAATAACCAGAGTGTACGTTTGCGCTAACACTTTTATTGCTTTTACCATTTCTTTAATCGGTTCGCATTTCATGAGTTCAGGAGTATAACTCGCGAAAAAATCAGTCACTATTGTGCCTGGTTTTTTAAATTTTCGAGTGGCGTCATAGACATTACCTTCAAATCTTTGTCTGTATTCAGATTCGGTGATATATTCACGCGAATCTACAATTTTAAAACAAAAAGCAAATGAGTCGACAATGACACCGTCAAAATCAAAGAATATAATATGTTTCATGTGACCCATTAGGTATTTATACAACTTTAGAAGCAATTTTCTTTAAATGACTGTAAGCAAGTAACCACAAGATAATCCAGATCATACTTATCATTAGATTAAAAATAACTATATCTTGTGTAATTTTTTCTAACAAAAAGGTTGAAAATGCTATCATAAACACATCAAAACCAAACGTGATATTCGTCCACTTAACGATATCATTTTTCATCACAAACAACTTGTACAAATATATTGCCCAGATTATTAGACTGACAACACCAAATAATGTATCTACTGTGGTTACAGTACTTGAAAACCATGTAGATATCGAACCCAACATTGAGACAAAACCTAGTACAAAATTAAGCATTCCAACAATCAATATAAACCAAACAAATCCTGTTTTTTTCATTGAATTTTAATTAGTAAATTATTAGCAAAATTATACACTATTACAAAATGTGACGTACCAGTACTAATTCACTGTACGTGATTACGACAAGGGCTAATAGAAAAGAAACTCCAATCAAATAAGCAATTGATTTATAAAATATAACGTCATCTTTTTTGACCTTGTTGCTCAGGTAAGCCACAAGCAATACTGACAATAGCCAAGAAAAAGGTACTAGTTTGTAAAGTAATCCATGTAATGAACAAAAAGGATCAAACATGTAATTCTGCGGTGCCCACATACCCAAGAATAGTAATTTCGCATGACAGGAGTAATTCTGAATAATAAATAAGTTACTCCTCAACAATTCCATATAAAGTAGGACAAACGTAAAAATTTGTGTAGCAGAAAATAGTATAAACGAACTCACCCATAATAATTTTTTATTTAACATAATTATATTTAAGTATACAATATTCACTGATGTGACCCCTAAGCGTAGCTTTCCGAACTAGTTGAACAGCGAGAATATGTATTATTAGCGTTACAAAAACTCAAACTGTTAATAAATTTCTCCTAGAGCTTCGTTGGTTGCATTAAAAATAGTCTTATCCAACTCATATCCAATAAAGTTTCCTTTTCTTTTTAAAACCTCTTTACCAATTGCTGCAGTTCCCATAAATGGCTCTGCAACAGTCATTCCATCATCATAATAATTTTCAAGGATGAAATCACATAACCCTTTAGGTGTTGGACAAGGATGTTCCGGTGTCGAGACATAATCAAAATACATGACTTTTCCATGACCCACGAAACTTGTATTATTACTTTTACTCAAAACTATTATTTGATGGCAATTTGAATGGGCGTCTGTTGTTGCTACATAATTTTTATTCCAATTGTGTTCTGGAAGCTCCTGACCGTCTTTGGTTAGCGCAAAATTAATATGCCTTTCTTCAACTTTCATGCCAAGCTCCACACAATAAGACTGAATAAAACCAGCGAGTTGAATATATTTATCACCAGACACAATTGAATCAGCAACTTCGATTATCAACCTCCCTTGTGGTTTTAATATCCTGAAACATTCAGCGAAAATACTCTTCAATAGTAGTTGATACTTTGGTACGTCCATTCTGTCAGAATTATCCTTATATTTTGTGCCAATATTATACGGGGGACTCGTATATATTAAATCAACTGAAGCATCACTGATTTCGGACATATTTTCCGATGATTTGTTATATACGTTAAATGACATATTGAAAGTTTATCAATATTTAAAGACATTCACAACGTTCACACATTCACTGCTGTGACCCTACGGGGAGTCGCCCGCGACTCAAAACTCGCTACCCGCTCATTTTGGTCTGGGCACCAGCTCGCGATTTTGCATTGCTATGCAAAATTCGCTCCGCTGTTCGACTCTGTAAAAACGCAATCCCATTGCGTTTTTACATCACAAAACTTTGCTACGCAAACTTTTGTGACCCTACGGGGAGTCGAACCCCGATTCCAGCCTTGAGAAGGCCGTGTCCTAACCATTAGACGATAGGGCCAAATATGTACTCTATTTCTTCTCCAACCACTCTTTTTCTTGGCGCACGAGCAGTTTATCCGCTTTCTCGGGTTCTCGCAAGAGTGCTTTCGCGATACGCTCTGCACGAATAGATTGTGAGCCTTTGACGAGAATAATATCACCTGCTTGTATGAGTGGAGCGAGGAATGCAGCAGCATCAACTGAAGTGTCGAACGAACTTACCATATTTGCATCAAAACTATTTTTGACTGCTTCATCAGCTGTCGCTTGTGAACGTTGTCCGATGGTAATGAGGCGTCCAACACTACCGACAACTTCCCTACCGATCTGACGATGTTGATCACTTGAATATTTTCCAAGTTCCATCATGTCACCAAGCACAGCGATCTTTGTGGCAGTACAACTGAGATGCTTCACTGTTTGCAGTGCAGCACTTACCGCATCAGGAGATGAATTGTATGTATCATCTATCAACGTCGAACCATTCATACCATGCACGATATTCATGCGACCTTTTGGTGGTTGATATGAATTCAAACCTTGAATGAGAGTCCCACTCGACATGCCACACGCTTTACCAACTGCAGCAGCTGCAAGCAATGGATACATATATGTAAAACCGATAACACCGAGCACCTTGATCACGACAATTTCACCAGCAACAACGAGTTCAAATGAAAAACCAGACGGTGCACCATGTTGATCATAGATAATAGTTTGCTTTGAACCTTTGAGCGAAGCGTCCTCATTCATGCCAAAAGTAACTACATTGACCTGTTTATCTTTGACCATGTCAGCAATTGTGAGAACTTTTGGTTCATCAGCGAACAAAATGAGTGTACCTTTGTCTTTCATGTATTGCGCTAATGATGCTTTTTCAGCAAAGACCTCGTCGGGAGATTTGAAAAATTCTACGTGTACAGGAGTACTACCAACTTTGGTAATGACTGCGATATCAGGACGAAGCCACTTCGCAATATTCGAAATATCACCCGGGTGATCGGCGCCGATCTCGAGAACAAGTGTATCTGGATATGATTGGCGAGTAATGATGAGCTTCAATCCAACTTGAATATTACTGATCCAACCTCTGAAATCTCTCCACGCATTTGGTACACCAAGAACAGTGAGTGGCAAACCGATGTCACTATTCATACTCTTTTCACTTTTGCGTACATATCCTCCACGCTGTCGTAATACATCATAGATGGCATCTTTGGTAGTCGTTTTACCGACACTACCTGTAACGGCAACAATAAATGGCTTATATTTTTTTAATATAAGTTTGGATTCCAATATAAGTATATAAACGATTATTTTCTTAAAAATTTGCATGAATAGTTTCAACTCAATAAAGTGCTCCGTCCCACAGGGGTAGTATTCTCATTTTCTGCGGAATTTTAGAGACACTGTGGCGTACCAGTTCGTAACAAGCGTTTCCAAAATTCCGCAGAAAATGAGAATACTACCCCTGTGGGACTTTATTTGTTCACATATTACAGCTAATAACCTCAACTACCTATCTGGCGTAATATTGTAATAGTTTACCAAAAATTTCTGAATTTCGCTAAATGGATCAGTCAATGTTTCAGACGCATACTGCGCTCCTTTCGGATATATCTGGTAAAGGAATACTAAATATTTTGGATTGTATGCGGGAAAATATCCGAAGAATGAGTGTAGATAGCGATCTTTATAGTATCCACCATTCACATGATCAGCAATTTGAGCAGTTCCAGTCTTTGCGGCAACACTATAATGTTCGTTGTAAATACCTGGATGAAGTTGAACCATCTTTTTATCAACCACGGTTACCAACATTCGTGTTACATCTTCTATTGTCTGTTTTTTAAGTAGAGGCCCAGACTTTTCTACAGCAATTTTCTTTGTTGTACCATCAACATGGTCTATTTCTTTTACAATATGCGGTGTGACGAGGTATCCACCATTGGCGAGAATGGACAGCGCGCGAACAGTAGTGATCGGAGACATCGCAATACCTTGTCCATAAGACGCAGTTGCAGTTTCGATATCGCGACCTGATTTCATACTTGAAATGAGACCGGTTGATTCATTGGGTTGATCGATACCACTCTTTTGTCCAAGTCCGAAACTTGCAAAATACTTTGCAAATGTACCAATACCACTGTTTTTATCAACCTTGAGAGCTACTGTAGCCGCGCCGATATTCAAGGACTGACTCAAAATTTCTTGCACAGGCACAATACCGCGTGCCTTACCATCATAGTTCGAGAATTTCTTCCCATTCAAGGTCATTGTACCTACGTCATCGTACGTTGAATTGTCGGTAATCGCACCAGTATCCAAACCTGTTGCAATAGTAAGTGGTTTGATGATCGATCCCATTTCATAACTGTCTTCAACAAGAGGATTTGATAATATCTTCACATTTTTAATATGTGACAAATCATTTGCATTGAAATTTGGTAATGATGTCATTGCCCTGATCTCTCCTGTCAAAGGATCAATGACGATGATGCCAAGCTCATCAGGACTCCATGCAGTAACTGTTTTCTTTGCAATACTTTCAACATATCCTTGAACTGCAGGATCTATGGTTGTCACGATATCACCATGAATATTACCCGAGTCACCGAATACATCATAAATACTTGAAAATAGTTGAGCGAAACCAGTAGCTCCAGAATTCATGCGTGGTCTATCGAGAACATCTTGATATATTCGTTCAAGTCCATATTTTCCTTCTATGGAACCATCTTTAGCTTCACCAGTAAGACCTAGTGTGTGTGAAGCCAATTCATTACCTGGATATGAACGCCATGTCTGCTTCACGATACCAATACCAGGAACAGAAAGTGCTTGAATAGAAAGCGCGACTGATTCAGCAACTTTATTTGCAATTTCTTCATATGAATCATTCGGACGTTTCGCTCGTGCGAGGAAATCTGTACGATCAATAGTCAGATATTGAGTTAATGCTTTATATGCTTGTGATGCATCTGTTACCAACAATGGATTCATATACACTACATATCCGCTTGCAACTGTGGCCGCAGCAGCTCGAGTCGTATCTTTTGATTCAAAGAAAATAGATCCGCGATCAAATAATGCCGCTGATGGTTTTACATATTGTTTATCTGCACGAATCACATATGAAGGACCCTTCACGACTTGTGTCCAATACAATGAAGAACCGAGAGTGCACGCAGCAACCACGATCAATATAAATATGATACGAGCCCGAATTCGTTGCTTAGAGTTCATGTCCGCCCAAAGCTATACGTCCAATCGAATCAGTGCGTGGAATGTAAAGACTTGCTTGACCTTGATTGAAACCGTGAGACTTGAGAGCAACTGGTGTGATATCTCCAGACAAACTGAGGTATTGTGCATCAAGTTGAGCAACCTGACTTCCTATCGCTGAAACTTGTGACTCTGTCTGTTGCAAAGAGATAGTGCGTGAAATAACTACGTAGACATTGATGGCATACAATACAACCAACAATGCACATGTTGCAAAAAGCGCAGAGGTGATCTGAATGCGATATTCATGAGCGATACTGTATGTGTGTGCAATTGCTTTGGTCATATTGTAATTTTTAATTAGTAATTTTGTTTGTAAATATTTTCTATCTCTTTTCTATAATTCTCAATTTTGCGCTTCTCGATCGTGGGTTCTCAGCGAGTTCTTGTGGTCCTGGGGTCAATGGCTTCTTGGTAAGAATGACTGCCCCTTCAAGTCCCTTCTGTTTATAAAAATCTTTGACGATGCGATCTTCGAGGCTGTGGAATGAAATGATGGCCATCCGTCCTCCTGTATTCAATCGCTCATACCCTTTTGCCAAACCTTCTTTCAGTGCTCCAAGCTCATCATTGACTGCGATGCGTAAGGCTTGAAATGTCTTTGTGGCTGGATGGGTCTTGGAATATCCAAATCGTGGGACTGCTCCTTTGACTATCTCCGCGAGTTCACCTGATGTCTCGATGTGCTTCTTGCTGCGATATGCCACAATATGTCGTGCGATTCTTCGTGCATATCGATCTTCTCCGTATCCAAAGATGACATTCGCAATATCTTCTTCTGTCCATCCGTTGACGATACTTTTTGCAGTGAATAGATATGTCGCAGGATCTCCGAGTGTCATGAGTAAAGGTTCATCTTTCTGGAATGAAAATCCTCTTCCTGAATGATCGAGTTCATCTGACGAGAATCCCAAGTCGAGCAATATCATATCGACATTCGAAATCTGGTGAGTGTCCAGAACCTTGTCGAGATTTCTGTAACATTCATTCACGAGAATGATACGTTCAGCTTTCCCGAGAAGTGACTTCTGTGCACGTTCGATTGCTTGTGGGTCTCGATCAAAACCAATGATGTCGAGTTTCCCTTTCAAAGTCTTTGCAATTGCGAGTGCATGTCCTGCTCCACCCAATGTTCCATCAAGATAGATAGGAACATTCTTATGTGAAGAGCTTACGCCAGCCACATTCGCAGACGAGAGTGGTATCTCGACTCGAGCGGAGCGAGACGAAGAGATAGCACTGTCGTCGAGAGAATGTGGTGCTATTAACGCCTCAATAATTTCATGTAAAAGAACCGGAATGTGAACTGAACTATCCATAAACTATATGATGCCTGCTGAAACCAATTTCTCAGCGATAACATCTGTCTTCTTCGAGAATTCATTGCGATACGATTCCCATGAACCGGTATCCCACATCTCGACACGATTGACGATGCCGATGATAGTAACCTTGCTCGACAATCCCGCATGAGATCGAAGATGCTCAGGCACCAACATACGACCAGCTGCATCAACCTCAACTTCAACCGCTCGACCAATGATCAAACGATTGAAGTTTCGATTGTCCGCCTGCAGGACCGAAGAAGATGAATCACTACGCGAAAGACGCTCAGCAAACTCCTTCCACCCTTTTACGGTGAAAATGAATAGACAGTTGTCTACTCCTGGAGCAATGACCACCTTTGCACCCATTTCCTTGCGGAACTTGGATGGCATCGATGTTCTGCCTTTATCGTCTATTGTGTGTGAATATTCTCCGATCAACATATGCCCGTGAGATTGATAGATTAGAGAATTCTATTTCTTCCCACTTAGTGGATATTATATCCCACTTTATGGTTTTTTCATACCACTATCTATATGTGGATAAGTAAAAATATGAGATACATCCCACCACCATCAAAAGTTCAAATAGGCTTGAAGTTAGGCCTATAATTGATTGTTGACATACATGTATAAAACGTGCTATAATAACCCCAGCGGTCAACCATAAACCAACGACGGAATCGGAAGAAAAATTTATGAAACAGCTCATTGTTAGCATCATATTGGCGAGCATCTTGGTCACGAGCCAAGCTGCCGAAAACAACACCAACTCCAACTGGGCCGTCGCATCGGCGACACTCCAAACTACAGTGGCGAATCAATACCTCGCCTTCGGTAGCGGCACTGTCCTGTATAACAAACCTGTGCTGCACTCTGACCTCCGGGTCAGTTTGCAAAACGGAATTTACTTTGACCTGTGGAACTCCACTCCTCTCAATACGGGCTGGGGCGAGAACTACGGCAGCGAAGTGGACTACGGGCTAGGCTGGAATGGTCCACTCTCGAAGCTTGGTGTTGTGGGTCCTTTGTCGGACTTGGGCATCAGTATCGGAACGTCGTATTTCGACGAACCGAAAGTGGGCTCACTGGGCGGTGGCGACACCCTCTACAGTCACCTCACGGTGACCAAGTCGTTCAAACACCTCTCGGTAAGTGCGGAGTTTGAAAACTACCTCACCATGCCGGAAACGGGGATTCGTGGTGGTAACCTCTACAGCATAGGTGCCAGCAAGAGCATGTCCTTCTTCAAGGATCGGCTCAGTGCCACGACATCACTCGCTGCTGTCTACGACAGTGGTGGCTACGGTATGGACAAGGGATTCCTGCTCCGCGGTTTCGCGGAACTGGATTGGAATGTGACCAAGAAGTTTACGGTCATAACCCCCCAGTTGTTCTACTACATTCCCATCACCGTGAATGATCGTCAATTGGATGCCATGGTTTACGTGGGCATCCGTTACAAGTTCTGGTGATAGAAACAAATCTGGGCCGTGCGAAGCAATTCGCGCGGCCCAAAACTTTTTGTACTTCTATTCTAGAACAGTTGACAATTCTATTATTTTATCATATTCTTTTTTTTAGTTGAACACGTTGTTTGAAATAACAACATAGACCGAAAATACCTTTCTCTATGGACAATAAACAAGTAATCGCCCACAAAATAACTGCCCTACAAGTAGATGTTGAGGAATGGGCAAAAAATAAATTGGTTCTAACTCCAGGCCAAACATTGGAAGTCATCATCAAAATAAAAGTCAAAGAAGGACTTGCAGTCAACTTCCCTTCAACTCCGAGAATCAATCACAATCTCACTCCTGATGACTGGAGGGTTATCAAATCAATCGAATGGAAAAAACAAGATTTATTTGCAATTGAGCTATTTGAAAAAGCGGGTAACGAACTCGTAAAATTTGGTGATGTGCGTGCTGGAATACTTGCAATGGAAAGTATTCCTGGAGAGCTCAATGCCATCGGTTGGATAGAACGTATAAATTATCAGTTCCAAAAGCGCAAATTGCCCTACAGGGTCAAACGGCCACCCAAATCCTACAGTTACGACGGAACTTGGGACAGAAAGCTTTACCGTATATATAAATAACCCAGTGGACATGCGTCATTCAAAACCCCGATCAATCGATCGGGGTTTTTCATATATAATATTAGTTACGCTTTCGGCTTCATGAGTGGGAACATCTGCACTTCTCGGAGTGGCTTGTCGATGAGGAAAGCAAACAATCTTTCACCAAAACCAAATCCACAGGTTGGTGGCATACCATGTTCGAGCATTTCGACGAATTCCCAATCAGCCATCATAGCCTCAGTATCTCCACTTGCAAGAATCTTCTGTTGAGCTTCAAAGCGCTGACGTTGATCGATCGGATCATTGAGCTCTGAATACCCACGACCAACTTCACTTCCTGCAAGGATAGGTTGGAACATTTGTACTGCATCTTTCCCTTGAATACTCTTTGCGAGTGGTGCAACGAGTAATGGATGATTGACGAGGAATGCAGGACCAGCAATATTCTTACGACAATATTTCCAGAGTGTATCAGTGAGACGTTCGCGGTTGGTACCTTCGTATTTCACTTTGAGAGAATCGAGTTCCTTCATCATATCTTTTTCTGAAGCAGTCGTAATATCGATACCTGTCTGCTTTTTAATCTCATCGGTATAGTCGATATGAACCCACTCATCAGCAAGGTCAAAACTATGTCCACGTGTGGTGAACTTGGTTGTACCGAATACTTCCTGTGCAATTGAACGATACATGTCCTGCACCAATTTCATACCATCATTGTAGTCAGCATATGACCAGTAGAATTCCATATTGGTAAATTCTTGCGCATGCTCTGGACTGGTACCTTCATTGCGATAAATACGTCCAATCTCAAAGGTCTTGGGGAAACCTGCAGCCATGAGTCTCTTTTGCCAGAGTTCACCAACAGAGATGCGCATGAAAACATCGAGGTCATAGTCCTCGTGATGTGTCTTGAATGGGGTCGCCTCGGCACCACCGGTCGTGGTTTCGAGTGTAGGTGTTTCGACTTCCAAGAATCCGTGCGTATTCAAGAAGTTACGAGTAACTTCCCAGAACTTTGCTTTCTTCACGAAGACATCACGCAATTCTGGATTCATGATAAAATCCAAATATCTCTTGCGGAACTTCTCATCAGGATCGGTGATGCCGTGCCACTTTTCAGGCAAAGGCAACAATGACTTTGATGCCATCGTCCATGAAGTAACGAGAATACTTTGTTCCCCTCTTTGTGTAACAAAGAATGTACCGGTAACACTTACAATATCTCCGATGTCGACGGTTGCTCCAAATAATTCAAAAAGTTCAGGACTCAAAGTATCTTTTTTGATCACTGCTTGGAATGTGGAACGTCCTGCCTGCGCAGACAGGCCATCATCGAGTACCAAGAATGAAATTCCGCCTGCTCCACGAATCGCCATGATACGACCAGATACTGACACTGGCTTTGCGCTCTTTTCATATTCAGCAAAATTGGCACGTGCATCCTTCAAGCAAAAATCACGAGGTACCTTGGCTGGATACGCTTCCATTCCTGCCTTTTTGAGCAGCTCAAGCTTGGCAAGTCGAGTTGTACGGAGTTCATCGAGTGAGGCCATGTAATCAGCTTATTTGATTTCGACTATCTTGTAAACCATGAGGCCCTTGGGAGTATTCACTTTGACACTATCACCTTTCTTGTACCCGAGAAGTGCCGAGCCAAGAGGAGAACGATTTGAAATCTTACCTTGAGACATATCTGCCTCCTCAGAACCAACAATAGTATAAACAAATGATCGGCCATTCTCACCTTCTTTCGAAAGATGTACTGTCGAACCAATAGTTGCAGTATCTGATCCACCACCCTGTGAGACAACCGCATTCTTGAGAAGGTCTTCGAGACGAGCAATGCGATCTTCTACTTCAGCTTGCTCCTCGCGTGCCTGATGATATTCAGCATTTTCAGAAAGGTCTCCGAGTCTCTTCGCATATTCGAGATGTTCAGCAACTTCTTTACGACGATCTGACTTGAGAGTTTCAAGTTCCTTCTTTAATGCTGCAAATTTTTCTGGTGTAAGATATTGTGTTTCAGTAGACATGAAAATGGCGCGCTTAGTTAATAAGACAATTGAAGTCTCTATTATAACAGGAATGGATCTACTATTTCAATCAACGTAACGGTGTACAAACAGACGAGGGGGTGCTGTACTCATTTTCTATACAAGTTTGTAAACATCGAGGTAAGCGGTGTAATGTACATGTCTCTAAACTTGTATAGAAAATGAGTACAGCACCCCCTCGTCTGTTTGCTTTTGCGCTACTTGAAATAGTCAGGTCTATTCTCCCCCATCCAATCGAGCGTATACCTCATAGCCGCAGCTGAACCAACCGTACTATGAACTGAACCGCGCTCAAGAGTCACTGCAAATACATATTTTGGATGTTCATATGGCCAGAAGCCAATAATCCATGAGTTCACCTCTGCTTTTGCAGTTCCCAATTCAGCAGTACCTGATTTTGCTGCTATGTGTGTAAAAGGAACATTCAAGAGTTGAGTCGTGCCAGCAGTTGTACTGAGTCTCATTCCTTGGCGAACAATATCAAAATTCTCAGGAGAAATTTCAGTAATTACATGATTCACGTGAGGAGCATCATCTTTAACAATTGTAGGTTCAATAACAGTGCCCCCATTTACCAGTGCGGCTAACGCTCGCACCACTTGTACTGGTGTCACCTGGAATCCGTACTGTCCGATCGAGGAGTGATAGGTGTCTCCCAAATACCAGTCTTCATTAAATGTTTTCTTTTTCCATTCTGGTGTAGGGATAGTTCCCGCTTTTCCAGCAAAGAATCCTACTGTCGAAGATCCGAACCCAAACATGCGAATATATTTATCAATATTCAATATACCCAAACCTTTCTGATCTTTGTATCCTCCACCAACAGTGTAAAAATACACGTCAGAAGACATGGCGATTGCCTGACGTAGATTGAGAGGACCTAGATTTTTCCAGTCGCGGAATAAGGTGGACTTGGTTGGATCATAGGGGTTGGTAATAGAAATAGAACCATTGGTTACAATGATCGTGGCCGGATCGATGACATGTTCAGTGAGAACGCCTGTCGCTATGAATGGCTTCACGATAGATCCTGGTGCATACAAGCCATCAACTGCACGATCGAGGAATAAGAGGCGCTTATCATTCAAGGTTGCTTTCACGGCGACAGTATCAGACTTGGAAGACATTACTTCTGAACTGTATTGAGGATAACTTGTAAGTGCAATCACTTCGCCGGTATGTGCATCCATCATCACACCAGCACCAGCCGAGAATCCCGAAGCATCTGCTACATTCTGAATATTTCGATACAAGGCAGATTGGACTCCACTATCGATCGATAAATGAATATTTTCACCTTGCTCTGGTGGTCGAACTGTATTTTCTGAAACAATTGTTCCGTGAGCATCCACTTCTATGAGGCGCGATCCATTCACGCCTTGAAGCTTGTCATTGAAATAATTCTCTGCCCCATCAACACCTTTGAAATCTTCTTGGTAATAAAAGCCATTTGAATCTTTTGAAGGATACTGAACATATCCGACAACATGAGACAAGCCAGTTGAAGTTGCATATTCTCGACGAGCAACGCCATTTTCATTCCCGAGATTGAGTGAACTTTGTGTTGAGGTTGATGATGTACTAACCGTCGATGGAATATCGCTGCCGGGAGCATTCCACGCAAGCTCAACATCATTACGATCAAAAATAACTCCTCGTCCCGCAAATACAGGAACTGGGCGCAACAAATTTCTTTCACTGCGTTGTTTGTATTGCTCTCCATCAACAATCTGCATGCGTCCTGCCTGGAAAATAAAAGTACCAGCAATCAATATAAAAATACTGAAAACAACATATAGGGTTGCCCTCGAAATAGGTTTTTCGAGTCTTCCTTCAAATTGATCACGATCAAATTTCCCGATATTACTCGAGTCCATCAATACTTCGTCAGGATCAATTTCTCTACTCAGCCTTGAACGACGGCGTCGCCAAAACATGAGTTGTTTCAGGGTGAAAGGCATTGACCAATAATAGCATACCGTTATTTTCTCACTACTTTTTTCAAACCACTCAGCGTTCCGTATATAACTACCGCGACTATCGTACCGATATATGCCCTGTTACCCATTCCTGGAATATAACCAAATAAAGAATCGTAAATAATTCCCGCAATGATGATTTCTACGAAGTGTGCATACATATATGCACCTATGAGTCCAAGCGGTAATGCTACAAACCACCAGCCGTTAAGGACAGACAGGAATAGGATGAGGTCAATTATGATGCGGGGTAATATTTTTTTATTCATAATGATTACACAAATGATCAATGTTCAATAATACAATGATCAATTAAATCGCAACGGATATCTTGAAATGTGATGTACTTGATCATTGTATTATTGAACATTGATCATTGTCTACTTCCCTTTTACATTCACCAATACCCATCGGAGTTGATAGACATTGACTGGAGGAGCAAATAATACTGTCTCAAATGGTTGTGCCGGATCACTCAAAACTCCTGTCACAATACCAAATGCCTTATCATTCAAAGATGGACTTACTACCACGTCACCCTCTACAACTTTCACATCACGGGATAGTTGTGCTTCATATTGTCCTCCGCCTCGACCAACAGCAACTGCGGGTGCATGTTCAGCACCAATCAATACATCATATTTTTGACCAGGTGAAGAAAACAAAGTAACTTTGGACGTCTCACCGAGAACATCAGACACTTTACCAATCAATATATTCCCAGAAGCATATACAAGACTGGTTGTAGAAAATCCTTTATCTAGTCCAGCATCAATAATGATCTCATCGTATCCGGAAAACGGTGGTCTCTTGAGTACCGCCGCGAGAATACGTGGTGTTGTTGAAGCTCGTCCAAGCATTGCTTTCAATTCAGCATTCTCAGTCTCAGTAGCTTGAATAGTCTGCATGCGAACTTGTGCATCAGCAAGTTGTTGTTTCAAATTTTCATTTTCATTCAACAATTGTGTCGGTGAACGTAATGAACCGCTTTGCAAAGAAAATTCCATACGCCAGAACGGTCGTACAATAGTATTGAATATTGAAGGAAAAAAATGTGGAGTCCAAAATATAAGTGCAGCGATTATGAGCACAACGATTCCACTCACGAGTATTGTTCGTTTCTGACGCTTGTTAGATCGGTTATTTGCTTGAAGGTAGGTCATCTTCGCTTTCAATAAGGACACTGCGATACTTTTCCAAATCTTCGAGAATGATTCCTGCACCGCGAGCAATAGCGGTCAAAGGATCTTCAGCTACAGTCACTGGTAATTTCAACGTTTCGGCAAGAAGGATATCAAGACCCTTGATGAGAGCTCCTCCTCCAACAAGATGAACACCGCGCTTCATAATATCTGAAAGAATTTCAGGTGGTGTTGTTTCAAGCACCTCTTTTGATGCTTCAAGCAGAATATCAATCGACTGCGCCATCGCTTCACGGATATCAGAATCAGTAATGACTACTTCACGAGGCAAACCAGTGATGAGATCACGACCACGAATAGTAGTTTCGATTGGTTCTGCAGCAATCACTGCACCAACTGACTTTTTGACTTGTTCTGCAGTTGTCTCACCAATCAGTATTTTAAATTCATTACGAATATATGAAATGATGTCAGTATTGAGCTTGTCTCCAGCGATCTTGAGATTTTTGGAACGAACGATACCACCAAGTGAAATAACAGCAATATCAGTTGTACCTCCACCGATATCGATGATCATACTGCCAACAGGTTCATGAATAGGTAAACGGATACCGATCGCGCCAGCCATAGGTTGCTCGACGATGTAGACTTCACGCGCACCGGCATTCTTGGTTGCATCACGAACTGCACGAACTTCAACGTTGGTCACTCCAGATGGAACACCGACAACAACACGTGGACCAAGGAATTTCTTGGGCATGTATTCACCAGCACGACGCATGAGGTATGCAAGCATTTCTTCAGTCACTTCGAAGTCTGAAATAACTCCGTCGACGAGAGGACGAACAGCACTGATGTGAGTTGGTGTGCGACCAAGCATCTCTTTTGCAGCGGCACCAACTGCCACAACTTGTCCTGTTTTTTGATTGACCGCAACAACTGATGGTTCGTTGACGACAATACCTTTACCACGAACGTATACGAGTGTATTTGCGGTGCCGAGGTCAATACCGATTTCATTTGAAAAACGGCTGAGTATCTTTTCTTTCTGTGCTTTGAGGCGCTTCTTCATGGCTCAACTGTAGCATATCGTAGAAATATGACTAATTGACATAACAAAAAATGAATGCTAATTTATTTCTGAACAAGCAACACAACCCAAAGGAACTATATGGCAAAAACTGGATTTAACTGTCCAAAATGCGGTGCAGGAATTCTCGAGTGCAGCCAAGGAAAATGTATCATATGCGAACAAACAATTAGCGCAAGTGAAGGTTTCTCACTCACGCTAACGGCTGCTTTGAAGCCTCTTCAACAAGAGTCCGGCAGAAAGATGGAGCGAGCATGCAATGAAATTCGCACTTCCCTCGACAACATTGCTGAGGCGGGTAAGAAATTTGGTGTCGATGTGATCAAAATTCACGGAGAATCAACGGAAAACCTCGCGAGGAACATTCGCAAAACTTTGCGCGACAGATTGGATCGCCCCACCTTATGGGAAGTCGTCAAGAAAAAAATTTCAGCCGTCTTTGGTTCAAAGTAACCAAACACACTCAAGCCCCCAACGGAAAGCCGTTGGGGCATTATATTTAGGACATATTTAAAAAATAGAAATAAGTTTATTGACAGTCAGATGAAAAATGTGCTTGTATTATATCAAAGCACAACTGACATATCGTCAGTTACAACCCAATATTGAATTATGAATGCACAAACGTTTATCAAAAACACATTGATGGGACCACCCTTAACTAGGCACACTATGGAAGTGCTCAAAAAAATTGAGTGGGGCATTAATGATAATGCCAGCCTCAATGTTTCTCAGCAAACATTTGTCCTCAGCTCAATTGATTGCATCAAAACGGAATTACACGGTAACCCGTCAAAGTCTGCCGGCGAGGTTGCTCTCCAAATTGCGACCTACATCAATACTTGCCGCGGATAATTCAGTCCACTTTCACCCCTACGAGCCCCACATTTCGCCATGCATACGCAGGCAGGTGGGGCTTTTAATTGACACTATTTTTGACCCATGTCATCATCAATACGAACAACACAAACCCTGAACATTTCTAACTTATGAATCTAGGCACGTATGATCTTACGGACACCATGGAAGTCGTTTTCAAGGCGTTTCAACAATCCCCTTTCATCACTGTTCTTGTTGTGGAACCGCTTCTGTTTATCCTGGCTATTCATCTGACCTTGTATGGATTCAGGAGACAGCCAAACTGGAAACCCTCGTGGACTTTGGCATTTTTTAATCAATCCGCCAATTCATTACTCTCGGCCATCAATGGTGTATTTATCGGTATCTGGGGAATCGGATGTGCCACAATCGTCGCCAAAGGACAAGATATCTTCATTGCGACCATGTTCACATTTATTCCCCTTATCGCCGCCGCATGTATCTCATTTTGGATATTCAGAAAACGAGGATACTACTCCTTGTGGTCATACCTTGAAGGAAATTAAAAGTCGCCTTACAAAAAAGCCCCACACCTCGTGGGGCTTTCATTAATTACATATAAAAAGGAAGGCACCTCAGATGAGGTGCCTAAAGACTTTGAAACAAAAAGCTGATTTTACGGTTGCTGCATAGCGATTTCATGTTGTTCACTGGAAAACAGTGCGGCCTGTCGTTTGACATAAGGATCTTCGCCGAGAGCTTGCAAGAACCCGGCCATGTTTTGTCGAACTCGTTCTCCTGGACTGAGTTTTTTCAATCTTTTTTTATTTTTGATTTTCATAAGAATACCTGTTTATAAAATAACATACTTATTCAAATATGACAAAACATCTATACTATACTATTCAAGTAACTTGGAATTTCCGTACTATTAAAAACAATATTATTTAAAATCCGATATATTCACCATCTCTACCTTCCCTGTCTTACGATCTTTCATTTCAACTTCACCATTTGCAATAGTTTTTTCACTCACTACATATCGTATAGGGATACCGATCAAATCAGAATCAGAGAATTTCTCACCAGCAGTAGCGTCACGATCATCATAGAGAATCTCAACTCCTCTCTTAACAAACTTCGCGTATATTTCATCAGCCACTTTCTTGACCTGATCTTCGACACCTTCAACTGCCTTTTTATTCGACAAAGCAATCAAGTGAACAGCAAATGGTGCCACTGATTCTGGCCAAATGAGACCTTTGTCATCAGAACAAATCTCCGCAATGGTACCCATCACACGTCCAGGACCAATACCATAACTACCCATGATAACTGGCTTATTTGTTCCATCAACATCTTTGAAGACCAATTCAAGGGCATCAGAAAACTTTGTTCCTAGATTGAAAATATTTCCAACTTCAACAGCTTTCTTCTCGATGAGGTCAGCACGAGATATACCGAGATCTTTGAGTACTTCATCATTCAAGACTTCTTTGTTGACCGCGATCTTCTTGCCTTCATGAACATATATCATATCTTCACCAGCTTCAGTCAGTGTCTGGAATTCATGAGAATATTTCGAGAATGTTCCACCAGAAGAAAATGTGATGTAGGTCAAATCTCCAATACCAACTCTCTTGTATACATTCACGTATGCTTGTTTTGCTTTTTCATAAAATGCACTGTGCTCTGCTTCATTTTTACTAAATGAATATAAATCTTTCATGAGGAATTCACGGCAACGCATAATACCTGACTTTGCACGTGTCTCATTTCTGAACTTTGTTTGGAACTGATACGCATATGCAGGTAAATCTCTATATGAACGAATATAATCCTTCATAAGATTGGTCAACTGTTCTTCGTGAGTTGTGCCGAGACCAAGTTCTGTACCATTCTTCAATGTAGTCTTGAACCATACGTCGAGAACTTCATCTGACCAACGGCCAGACTTTTCCCAAATATGTTTGTCCTGAAGTGCGGTGAGTGAAAGTTCCTGACCACCAATAGCATTCATTTCTTCACGAATAATTCCTACGATCTTGTTCATCGTTCTCAAACCAAGCGGCAAGAATGAATAGATGCCAGCCATTTCTTTGTGGATAAATCCTGCACGAATCAGAAGCTGTGCATTCTTGGAAACTTCATCTTTAGGTGCTTCGCGACGCGTCTTGGTGAAGAGGTGTGATTGTTTCATAAGTCTAATCATACCAAATAATTAGAAACTGTACATTTCTATTGTATTTTTATATAGGTATGAAATAATACGACTACGTCCACGAAGATACTATCTCGTAACATACATTTGGACGCAGAAAAACTTTCCATCGGGGGAAGTGTTTTTATTTATAAAAAACATAGCTTATATCATATGAAATCATGTTTAATCTCAATGTACTTGTTAGAAAAAAGGATACATTATCTGACATTATCAAAGAAATTGGAGTTGTATTCTTTGCAACTGTTTTTATTGAACCAATAATAACAGAAAACTCAACAATACTTAGCCTATGTACAGGACTTATCTTGTCAGTAATATGTTGGGTGACTAGCGTAGCAATCGCGCGAAAATAATTATACAATTAACATTATATTTATGAGCAACTTATATATACCTTATACACTCGGAGGCGTGATAGTCATTGCCATCATTCTTCTTGGTATTCTCATTCAAATAACCGAACGTAATGAGCGGGAGAAACACAGAAAGTAACACATATTACTCCTCAGATATTTTCTTTGGCATTTTTGCCAAAATTATAGCTGTCACTGGATCTTCTCGAAGAAATTCTTCAACCTTTGCAATTACTGCATCTTGATTATAAGCGTGAATCTCATTTGTATCTGCATATTGTTCGATTAATTCAGGATGATCACGCATAATTTCCCTAAACTTTTTTGAAAGCGATGTTCCCTGCGACAAAGCGACCCATTTGAACATAACCTGATTTTCTGTTTCAGAACGTGGTCCGAGAAGTTCTCCAGCAACACGAATTTGAATATCGTTACTAATACGCATTCTATCTTCATTACTGAGTACAGATTCAGCGTGATCAGTATTTGGTTCTACTACTTCAGAAGAAGTCATAGTGTTATTTTAGCACATCTCTACTTAATCAATTTCACAATATCCTTGAATGTCACCACAATCATAAGAATCATAAGTAAAGCAAAACCTGCAAGATTCACGACATTCACAAACGTTGTAGGTATTTTACGGCGGAATAGTGTTTCAAGAAGAACAAACAATGTGCGTCCCCCATCGAGAGCTGGAAATGGTAAAAGATTGATAACACCAAGATTGATAGAAATAAGTGCGGTGATCATAAGCAAATAGGTGAATCCCATTTGAGCGGCATTGCCAACAATTCCCGCAATACCAACAGGTCCTGAAATATCAGAGAAATTGGCTGTGCCTTTGAATATAGTCATGAAGAATGTGCCGAGACCTTGTATTGTCTGACCAATCATATTGTAGGTATAGTGCAAACCTTCCCACACAGCGATGTATACCGGTAGACGCAAATCACCCACTGTGTCCATGCCGATACCGACAGCGTATTTACCTTCAACAAGACCTTGAGTAGGAGTTGCTTGAATTGTATGTGCTCCATCTTTTCGTTGAACAGTAATTGTGACTGGACTTCCCTTGCTTGAATTAACAGTATCTTGAATAGCTGTAACTGTTGCAGGAATACTGTCGGGCAATTGTGTCATCGAAGATGCAATGGCACCTACAATCACATCACCAACTTCAATGCCTGATTTTTCTGCAGGTGAATCCTTGCTTACATTGGTAACCATGACTCGCTGATTTTGAAAATCATTTGTATATCTTTCGAAGCCCCCAACGGTAGCAGTCACGCCTGAAGTAAATACAATTGTATACAGTAACCATGCAAAAATAAAATTGAAACACACACCAGCAACTAACACAGAGACCTGTCTCCACCATGACTTATGAACAAAACTACGGGCTTTATTTGCACCATTGATACTTTCGTCGTCTGGATTTTCTCCAAAAATCTTTACATAGCCACCGAATGGAATAAGATTCAAACCATATTCTGTCTCTCCTCTTTTCCACGCGAATACCTTTGGACCAAAACCAAGCTTGAATGCGTCAACTCGAACACCTGATGCTCGTGCTGCGAGAAAATGCCCCAATTCATGAACGAATATGAGTACTCCGAGAACAATAATGAATATGAGTGCAGTAACCATGTACTAATTGAGTAATTCTTTTTCTTTTTTAGCGTATGCCTCTTCAAGTCTCTTGTTAGCTTCATCAACCAACTTTTGTGCGTCTTTCTGACCTCTGAAAGCATCATCCTTGCCCATGGCACCAGCCTTTTCTTTTGCTTGAAAATCTTTAACGACAACATCACGATGGGCGCGTACTTGTTTCTTTGCTTCTTCCATCTTTTCTTTGGCGATCTTGGCAATCTCTTTACGACGATCTGCAGTAAGTTCTGGGAACATAACACGGAGGCCTTGATCATCAGTAACAACTGACAAACCGAGGTTAGCTATTGTGATAGCCTTCTCAATATCTTTTGATTGTTTGGTATCCCATGGAGCAATACGTAGAGTACGTGCACCCTCAATCATGACACTTGCAAGTTCCTTGATAGCCATAGGCGCACCGAATACTTCAACTCGAACTGCATCGAGTATAGAAGGACTCGCTTGACCAGTGCGGATCTGTTGAAATTCTTTTTTGAGCCAATCTTCTGAGGCGGTGAGTTGTTTCTTGAATGGGTTGAAATCGTAGGCCATGTTAATTACAGTTAGTTATTATATAGCTATTATACCATAGTATCGATGCAAATCTGCGAATACTAACGAATGACGCGAATACATCGCATCCGGATGCAATGTATTCGCGTCATTCGCATGCATTTGCGTATTGGCATCGTCACACATTCAATGCCACATATTCCAACAACATCTTCACACTCGGTGCTCTATCATTCATATACATTCGCGCTTGCTCAATTGTTTCGAGTGTCTTTTTCGCTTTTTTGACCCCTTGTTCCGTATACACAACTTCTTGAACTGTATTCAAGAAGATAATGGCATCTTGTTTTGTCTTTTTCTCCTTTGAAATATCTTCGACGAGCTTTTTTACAATTTCAAGGCGCTTTGCTGGTGAGAGCTTTACAAATTTTTTAGCTTCTTCAATAAGCTCTGTGTTCGAGGTTGAATCTCGAGAATCATTCTCAATAACGAGCATTCTCGACTTTACTGTTGGTAACAAAATATGAGCTGATGGCACGATCAAAAAGAAATGGGCGTATTCAGCTGGTTCTTCGAGCAATTTGAGTAATGCATTCTGAGCTTCATGCCCAACATTGTTGGCTCTCACGATAAATATCTTTATACCGAGAGGACCGACTGGGCGCATACCGTGAGCAGTCTTCAACTCACGCGCATCATCAATAGTCATATTTTCATATGCCCGATCAAAAAAATCAGTATTGGCTTGTGAATGAATCTTATGTTTCTTTTCAAGAATAGAAAGCAACTCGGCATGAATAGAATCGCCACCAACCAGAAGATATGCATGATGAGAAAGTGTTTTGAGAGAGTCAGTAAGAGACATGCGTATATTGTACATGGATATTGATATAAAAAAAGACGCACGTCGACAGGGTCAACGTGCGCTCGAAGGATTATCCGTGGTTTAGTGTTCGGTTATTCTGAACTAATGCGGGCGAAGCAATCAAGCTCGCCGGTACGCCCGCAACATGGCGGAACCGATACTGTTCCACGAGACTAGTGGTGGTTAATGCAGTGTGCGAGGGAAATATGTCCCGCACCGTTTCTGCTCCGTTAGACCACATCCTGGATTCCATTTTGAACGGGTAGTATTTGCGCGAAACTAACGCGCCGACCCGTAACAGACCCAGAAAACCAGCGGTCGCTAAACCGGTGGAAAACGTTGTTGATCCCAATTCCTCATGACCAATTCAATCGTTAATTTTCAATCAACGTTCCTGTACGAGCGAACGAAGAGATCTGATGTTTCGTTCCCAGCAAGCCAAGATCCAGACCCTGCTTGAGAACTACCGTGGGTGTGATATCCGAATGTCCGAAACCCCACAGAACTGCGTTTCGAACAAAATTCAAAGAACTACTAACGAGATACATACAGTAGCACAGCTACTGTATTTGTCAAGTATTTACATGAAGTCTTACAAAATCTCCAAAATGAAGCAAAATAAAACTGCACACCCCTTTGGTTACGTGCAGCTGGTCTGTCACTTCCTTGTGGGTCATGACGCCCGGTGGCCAATCAACTCTTCGTCGTATTGTTGGTGGTTTTCATTGGATGCATCGTTCACGATGTAACCCAAACAGCATTTTGAGGCGCACGACGGGTGCCCTACGATTCACAGATACTCCGTGAATACCTACATGCGTTCAAAGAACAGGTGATCGATGTAAATAGTATTACATACTAAGTTGTATCTGTCAACAACTATTAAAATCCCAAATCAAAAGCACCAATTTCCAAATAAATATCAAGTTACAATAATCACAAAAACTAAGTTGATTTGATAATAATTGCAGCAAAAATCTTTACTAATTCAGTTGTTTCAATCAGTAAAGGTTTTGTTCTTTTTGAAATTTCAGGGTTTGCTTCAATTATAATTTCTAACCAATACAAAGTTTCCTTTGCCTCTTTAAGACAAATTCTCATTCTATATAAAAAATCTTTCTTGGTAGCAGTTTCATTAGCTTCACGATAATTCGCCCCAACTGATGTACCCGAACGAATAATCTGAGATACTAAAGTTAAATTGATTTGATTCCGAGAAAGAGCTTTGGCTAGACGAACAATACGTTTACCAAATTCTAAAGTTCGACTTTCTAAATTATATTGTTTGGAATTTTGTATTTGTTCCATTGATATTTATTTGGAAATTGGTATTTGTAATTTGTAATTTTAACAACCTACCTCTTGGAAATAATTGTCTTCTTGTACACATCCAAATGTTCGAGAGCAATACCAGTTCCCTTCACCACACACAGCAATGGGTCTTCGGCGAGTTGAGCCTTCACACCAGTACGACGAAATACGAGTTCAGGAAGATGACGGAGCAATGAGGAACCACCGGTCATGATGATACCTTGATCAATAATGTCAGCGGCGAGTTCTGGAGGAGTCTCTTGGAGCACATCTTTTATGGCTTTGATCATATCGCGCAATTCTTTTGAAATAGCTTTAACGATTTCATTTGTAGTGATTTCAGTAGAACGAGGAAGTCCAGAAATATAGTCACGGCCTTTGATAGTCATAGAAAGTTCTTGATCAAGCGGAATAGCTGAACCGACAGTAATCTTGATAACTTCAGCCATATGATCACCGATAGCAAGATTGAAGGTCTTTTTCACATAGTCTGTGATAGCGGCATCGATTTTACTTCCTGCAACTTTGACTGATGCAGATGAAACAATACCTCCGAGTGAAATAACTGCCACGTCAGTAGTACCACCACCAATATCAACGATCATATGTCCACGAGGTTCGTGAATAGGAATACCTGCACCAATAGCGGCGAGAATAGGCTCTTTCACGACATATGCATTTTTTGCACCAGCACGAACAGCAGCTTCGATCACTGCACGGCGTTCAGTAGAAGTGACTGATGCTGGTACTGAGACCATCACATCAGGCTTGAAGAAACTAAAACGACCGAGAGCTTTGTCGATGAAGTAGCGGAGCATTGCTTCGGTCACACGATAGTCAGCGATCACTCCGTCACGCATCGGACGATATGCCACAATACTGTCTGGTGTACGTCCCACCATTTCTTTTGCTTCAAATCCAACAGCGAGAACTTTCTTATCAACTTCCGAAACAGCCACAACTGATGGTTCATTCAAAATGATGCCTTTTCCAGGAAGAAATACCAGCGTATTTGCAGTACCGAGATCTATGCCGAGCTTTGGGGAGAAAATGCTCATAGGTAGAGCGACTATAGCATAATATTATCAACAAGGTCTACCCTTGTGAGATATAGCGTATATGCTATAATAGATTTGCTATGAAAAAACCAACAACATCACCCCTTTCAAACATTGGAAAATTAATACAGGAACTTCGAGAGAACCGTAATATGACCCAGAGTGACCTTGCCGAAAAGATCGGTACGACCCAGAGTGTCGTGGCTCGTATAGAAAAAGGTGAACAAAACCTCAGTACAGAAACATTATCCAAACTGAGCAAAGCCTTGAATCATGAAATAGTTACGATTGCACCAAAAGGTACCGTCAATTTCAAGATTGAAGGTGGTCACAAACTTTCAGGAAAGATACAGGTCCGCAGTTCCAAGAATGGAGCTGTCGGTGTACTGTGTGCTTCCCTTTTGAATAAGAGTACAACCACTATCAAAAATGCTCCACGTATCGAGGAGGTATACCGTATCATCGAAGTACTCGAGAGTATTGGTGTCAAAGCAGAATGGAAACACAATGATCTCATCATCACTCCTCCAAAGAAAATCGCAATCGAGAAAATTGACAAGGAAAATGCTTCGAAGACTCGCAGTGCCATCATGATCATCGGTCCACTCATACATGAATTCAAGAAATTCAATATCCCTCAGGCTGGTGGATGCAAACTTGGTTCACGCACAGTGAAGCCTTACTTTTATGCACTCGAAAAACTTGGCGTGAAGATCGATACGAAAACCGATCACTACATTGTCGAGAATACGAAACTCGCCCCTTCAGAAATCATCATGTATGAAGCCGGCGATACAGTTACAGAAACTATCCTCACTGCAGCTGCACGTATTCCCGGAAAGACCGTGGTCAAATTTGCTTCATCGAACTATCAGGTTCAGGATGTCTGTTTCTATCTCGAGAAACTCGGTGTGAAGATCGAAGGTATAGGAACTTCGACGCTGACCATTCATGGCAAAGAAGTCATCGATACACCCGTCGAATACGCCGTCAGTGAAGATCCTATCGAAGCAATGTCACTCATCACCGTGGCCATCATGACTCGTTCATCTATCACTATTGAACGTTGTCCGATCGATTTCCTTGAATTGGAACTTCTCAAACTTGAAAAGATGGGCTTCACGTATGAAATAAAAAAAAGATACAAAGCCGAAAATGGTAAAACAAACTTAGTAGATATTCTTACTCATCCTTCAGAACTCAAAGCTCTCGAAGAGAAGATCCATGCCATGCCATACCCTGGTATCAACATGGACAACCTTCCTTTCTTTGCAGTGATCGGCACTCAAGCAGAAGGACAAACATTCATCCATGACTGGTCATATGAAGAGCGTGCAATCTATTACAAAGAATTAGACAAGCTTCGTGCTGATACTATTCTCGCCGATCCACATCGTTTCTATGTCAAAGGTCCAACCAAACTCAAAGCTGTTGAGATGGTCTGCCCCCCTGCACTTCGTCCTTCAGTCATTATTATGATTGCCATGATGGCCGCAGAAGGTACATCTATCTTGCGTAATGTTTACAATATCAATCGTGGTTATGAAGATCTTGCTGAGAGATTGAATAAGCTTGGTGCACATATTGAAACGTTCAGAGATTTGTAATTATAAAAAAATAGACAAATAAAAAACCCGCTTCAGAAAACCGAAGCGGGTTTTCTAAGCGGGTGTAGCCCTTTGTGTCAGTGGTGACGGATGTGGACGGCACTCATCCTCTCCGCACGAAGCTTGGCATCAACACGGGCACCCCACATCCCAGCGACAATGCCGAGACAGAAGCAGCCGATGCCGACAAAGGCAGCAATCCCAACCAGACTGTGGTTCTGGAACTGCACTGCGGTGCCAAGGATGTAAAGGAGCGCGACGGTGAGAACGATGAGGACGGTATAGATGTTGGTTTTCATAGTGAGTTATTTTGTTCTAGGTTTAGACGGACTCTCAAAACACCATATAGATGTTCTCGGAGTCCACATAAACCATAACAAATACCAACATACTCTGGTAGCATTATAGCATATTTAATATGTATTTGTCAATATCTCCAAAACCCTTATAATAAGCTATAAATAGACCATGAACATCATTACCGTCATTCCTCTCACCCGCTCAAAGATGGTCAGTGAACTATCCTACTTCACCTCTTCTGATATATCCAAAGGCGCCATCGTCGCTGTGCCCATCCGTTCAAGTACCGTGAATGCAATCGTCATCGATGTGAAGTCGGTCTCAGATATGAAGAGTGATATCAAAGATTCGACATATGCACTCAAGAAACTCGGCAAGGTCAAAGCCACCGCATTCTTCCCTGCTTCATTCATGGACTCATGCAAAACTCTGGCTGATTATTATGCGACGAATACAAATCACATCATCGACAAACTGATTTCATCAACACTTATCGAGAATGCTCACCGCATCACACCGCCGTGCATTCCCGCAACTGCAACATCACAAAATGAAATATTCGCTGTGCAAGGAGATGATATTGACCGCATGTCTTCATGGCGCAGTCTGATCCGCCAAGAATTTGCGCGCAAAAAATCTCTCGTCATATATGTACCGACGATCGAAGATGTCAGGAATGTATATAGATTGCTCGAAAAAGGAATCGAAGGATATATACATGCTCTTCACAGTGGACTTTCTGACAAACAAATTCTCGCTACATGGGAATCGATCGCTACAACCAAACACTCAGTCGTCATTATTGCCACTGGTTCATATGCACTCATGCCACGTGCTGATATCGAGACCGTCATCATCGAATACGAAAATGGTAAAGGCTGGGTCACACAACGTGCACCATACCTCGATATTCGTCACGCTCTCGAAACCATATCACGCAAACACAAGCAGACTATTCATGTCGCTGATCGTCTCCTTCGTGTCGAAACCTTGAAACGTCTCGACAATCACGAACTCACCGAAGGTACACCATTCAAATGGAGATCGGTAACAACAGCAAAAGAAACACTCGTCGATATGCGTACCAAGAAGTTAGAGAATGAAATACGAGATACTGATAATGACAAAAAGAAAGATGACGAAGAAACAAAAGCACCAGTAAAATTCCGCGTCCTTTCAACAGAAATCGAATTACTCATCAATAAAAATCTCCAAGAAAACTCTCATCTATTCATCTACACCGTACGTCGTGGTATGTCACCAATGACAGTATGTAGTGATTGCGAGACCATTGTTTCGTGTACCAACTGTTCAGCCCCTGTTGTGCTCCACACATCAAAAGAAAGTGGCAAGAATTTCTTCATGTGCCACAAATGTGGAGATAGACGTAGTGCTCTCGAGACATGTGTCCATTGTGCTAGCTGGAGACTCACTCCACTTGGTATTGGTATTGATCGCGTTGCAGAAGAAATCAAGAAACAATTCCCTATGATCGACGTTTACAAAATAGATGGTGATACCGTCAAAACTGATAAACAGATTCATGCCACTATCGAAAAATTCAAAAGTAAACCAGGAAGTGTTCTTCTCGGTACTGAAATGGCGCTCCTCTATCTTCCTGAAAAGATCGAGCATGTCGCACTTGTTTCAATAGATTCATTGTTTGCATTGCCTGATTTTCGTATTCAAGAAAAGATCATGTATACACTCATCCGTTTGCGTGCTGCAGCTGATCGTTCGTTCGTAGTACAGACTCGCCGTCCACTCGAAAAAATATTCGAGTATGGTATGAAAGGTAATCTCTCCGATTTTTATCGCACAACACTTGATGAGCGCATGCAATTCTCATATCCTCCATACTCTCTCCTCATCAAACTGACTATCGAAGGTAAGAAAGATGCGATCGCCAATGATATGGCAGCGTTTGTGAAGTTGCTCGAGCCACATGAGATCGACGTCTTCCCCGCATTCACTTCAACGGTCAAAGGTAATTCAGTCATTCATGGTCTCCTCAAAATAAGTCCACGTGCATGGCCTGATGCGGAACTCGTTGCCAAGCTACGTTCACTTCCTCCACACGTATCCATCAAAGTAAATCCTGAAAGTTTGCTATAAAGATTCAGCAGGTGCAGGTGTGTCGTACTCATTTTCTGCACAAGTTTGTAAACATTGGGGTACGCTGTGTAATGTACACGTCTCTAAACTTGTGCAGAAAATGAGTACGACACACCTGCACCTGCGAGACTTTTCCATATCGAACACCACTTCTTGCCCGACGTAAACTTTCCTGTTACAGTTTATCCATGTCAGACATCATCCAACGAGAACATCCTGTACTACGTGGCATTGCCACAGCAGTTCCTCTCGAAGAAATTGGAACACCCAAGATCAATGCTATTTTGAAGGATATGAGTGCAACCATGGCCGAGCAACGTGATGGTGTCGCTATCGCTGCACCACAGATCGGTGTTCCTCTCCGCATCTTCGTTGTATCAGGTAAACTCCTCGCACAAGCAGATCCAGATTTTGGAGGAGATGGAAAAGATCTCGTATTCATCAATCCTGAAATCGTCAAACTTTCAAAAGATAAAAAACTAGTAGAAGAAGGTTGTCTTTCTGTTCGTTGGCTCTATGGAAAAATCAAACGTTCAACACGTGCAAGTATCACTGCGTACAATGAAAAAGGTGAAAAGATCGAACGTGGTGCAAGTGGTTTGCTCGCACAAATATTCCAGCACGAAACTGACCACCTGAATGGTGTACTCTTCATCGATCATGCGAAGCAAGTCTGGGAAATGAGTGCGGAAGAAATAGCTGAGGTGCAGAGAAAGAATTAAAGGTTCAATTTTCAATAACACAATGATCAAGTCCTTTACTTGTGATTTCCTTGAACATTGCATCATTGAACATTCACACCAATAACATGACTTCAAACATTCCAAATAAAATTTCCTTCACCTTCTTCGGCTCATCCCATTTTTCTATAATCGTACTCGACGAACTTGAGCGCGCCGGTTTCATTCCTGCCTGTGTTGTGACTACTCCTGACAAGCCTCAAGGAAGAAAACTTATACTTACACCAAACCCTGTTAAGGTGTGGGCACAACAAAGAAATATTTTGGTCTATTATCCAGAAAAGTTAGATGCCGCATTCATTGAGCATTGTAAATTGAGCATTGAACATTGCAGCGTCTTCATCGTTGCTTCATATGGCAAAATCATTCCTGCATCTATCATCGATATGCCTCTCCGTAAAACATTGAATATTCATCCGTCACTCCTCCCTATATATCGTGGTGCCTCACCTCTCCAATCCGCTATACTCGATGATGCAAAACATACCGGCGTAACTATCATGAGAATTGATGAAAAAATGGATCATGGTCCACTCGTAGCACAGCAGGAAGTTATTGTCTCTGAATGGACAGCGTACGAAGTATTCGAAGATATGATGGCGCGAACAGGTGCACATCTTCTTGCACAGATATTGCCAGAATGGGTCGCAGGTACTCTCAAGGAAAAAGAACAGAATCATTCACGTGCAAATTATACAAAAAAGACCGTGAAGACTGACGGCTTGGTTGATCTCACTTCTCCAGATCAATATTTAACGTTTCGAAAGATACAGGCATACCATGAATGGCCACAGGCATATTTTATGCATACACATAAAGGAAAAGATATACGTGTCAAAATAACCTCAGCTTCATTCAAGGATGGAAAACTCTCTATTGAAAAAGTAATTCCTGAAGGAGGAAAAGAAATGAGTTACAAAGATTTCCAGAGTGGATACGTGAATATATACTAACTAATTCTGTGTGAATCGTTATTAATTACCTTTTAACAAAGTGGCGAGTTCCTCTGCACCACTTATATGCGCTTCAATAATATTGGTTTGTTTATGAAAATAATATACAAGTAACCATACACAAATCACAATAATCAAAGCGCCAATCAACATAGAATTGACCGGGCGACGAAGATCAAAATTAAAAAAATAACCTTGATTCATAGACTACTTCCACGGCCACATGCCTTTCATCATTGCTTTGACACGGGCACCTCCACGACGAACACGTGAAGTATATTTTTCTTTTGCTCCAGTCAATTCACGAATAATATCATCACGGACAATATCAAGAGCAGTATACAAGTCAGATTGTTCTGCACTCGCATAGACATTCTTGTGTGATCCTACAATGTGTATTTCTGCACGGAAAATGTCTCCTTTGTTGTGGTGACCAGTTGTAAGACCTACTTCGACATCACACTTAGCGGCTGGATCTGATTCGAGGAATTTTGAAATTTTTTCAAGGCGCTTGGTGATATGTTCTGAGATCGCTGGAGTGAGAGATATGTTGGTTGTCTTTACGTTTATATTCATGATCGTATTGTTAGCGCGTACTAATCGGACATACTCATTCTATCATATCTATACGATGGAATATAATATATTGGTGCTATATCACTTCAAATGTCTTGTGCGGAGCATGGTGACCAGCAACAAGTTTGACTCGCTTTCGGGGATACAGGCCACGAATTATTTCAAGGACTCGAGTATTGGCACAATTGTCTTCAGCTGGCTCTTTGACTGCGATGGCGTAACGCATATCTGAAAGTTGCTCAATGCTTTCCTTACGGGCAGAAGCCTTCACACGGACTCTAATATGTATGGGTGTTTTATTTTCTTTGATTTCAGACATAAGATATGGTACATTTTGACATGTCCACGATTTTTAATATAGGTCGTAGATATATTCCGGGATAGCTCAGCGGTAGAGCAATCGCCTGTTAAGCGATTGGTCACTGGTTCGAATCCAGTTCCCGGAGCAAATTTTGCCTTAAATATTTTCATATATTTTAATTCCTATGCATAATTCAGGACTTTTGGTATTATTATCTGATATGGAACAGCCTGAAAAAATCAAACAAGAAGAATTCTCAACTCATGACAAAGAAAGCTTCGAGACCATGAAATTAGAGTGGGGGGAAACGCTTGGATATATGGGTTGGGGTACAGCACCTATTATAATCCGTGAGTTAAATAGAAAATTGAAGGATACTGAAAAACCTTGGAGATTACCGACTGCGCATGAATTAATCGGCGAATATAATAAAACAAGCTCAACACCTTCCGGTTTTAAAAAGGAATGGTATTGGTCTAGCACTTCAAACTCAGAATATTGCTACGCTATTAATATGAGCGATGGTCAAATGTGGGGATTTTATCTCAGTCACAAAAGTAATCCTCCAGATAGTAGTAGCGCTGATAATTATCTTGTTCGTTGTGTTCGCGACTTAAACTAAAAGACTTCATATTTTTCTCAATCCTTGCCCACTCCAAAGTTCTGAACTCGTCCAACAGAGGGAGCCTCATTTGACATAAGCAATATTCTATGATACATATTAATGTAGTAGTTTTTTGACATACATGTTGGAGTTAGCTGGTTCCCTGAGGACATTTAAGTGTCTTGAAGGAACCGGCCAACTAGTTTGGCTAAACAACTAAACCAACAACCAATATAAAAATGAAAATTAAAAAAATATTAATCTGGTCATATATAAATGGCGAACCTCACAAACTTTTAACAACGGAGGAGCAACAAATCTCTCATGGCATGGGACTGCTCGCCACACTTTTCCCTGGAATCAACTACTACTCAATCTCTGGTTTCCAAACTGTTGTGAATAACTATGTCCGACCGGTTCTCAAGAAACTTTTTCCGGAACTTATCGGCAAAACAAACTACAACATGACTGCGGATGAGATGGTTGAGATAGATGTATTTCTCCCATCAAAAGGATATGAGTGGCAAGACAGTAGAAAATGGATAAAGAAATTTGAAAAGCTACTAGCCTCCTGATAAATTACAAATCCGCCCTTCTCAAAAACCTCCCTAATGGCACTTTGTTGGGGCGGTTTTTTTATTTGACATTTAATACCTAAGAGGTAGGCTTGGGTTAAACCGCAGAAAAAACAAACAATGGAAAGGTTGAAACTATGGAAGCAGGAGAACACAAAAATGTTATCAATAACGGTCGTGATGTTAACGGTCGCGACATGATGCATTGTCAAAATTGTCAAAGCACCATAAACACGTATGGCGAAGAAAGTGGTCTTCAAGCCCTTGCTAAATTCAAGTGTGTGCCGAACTGTCAGAATTGCAAGAAATTTAGGCATAGTCATGGCGACGCTCCAGCTGTGCCGCCCGGAGGAAGCCGTAACGATGCATATCATGTGTGTCCAGTATGTGGAGCTAGGTGGTGGCAGTTCAACAGCCATTTCCACCTTTGGGCACAAGTTGAGTAGGTTGAACAAACCACTGATAATGTGAACACCTTGATCGAACGCACGACCTTCTGGTACGGCGTTTTTTATTACTTGTGTACATGTGAACATTGTTAACTTCCATTGAACCTAGACCAACGATAACAGATGTCCGACCTCCCTTTCAGTCGTCTCCAGATCCCTAATCGCACTACCCCAATTGAAAGTTCGAAAGTCAGCCTGCCAAGCGAGCATCATTTGACAGAGATTATCTTCTATGATATACTATATCTAGTATAGATTTTTGACATCTCTGTTTGTGGCCGCATCTCTTAGAACTTTTATGAGTTTTGGGAGATGTGGCCAATTCAAACTCGCGCTACAGAAAACCAAATATTATAATCTTATGAAAAGTAGCATATTATTTTCCGTTGATGACCTCGTTAGAGAGCCTATGAAATACTGGGAACTGGCATTGGAACCTTTTAAGGGCTCGGTCCGCACTCCCGACTCACTTGCATGTGCACTCGCTCTGCCGAAAAAAGCTTTCCGTTACATGCTCTTTCTCAACGAGCAACCGGAACTCATCCTAGGCAATCACGAGTCTCACATGCAGATGGTGCAGGACTATTTGGAGACGAAAAAAATCAAAGAAGTTGTCGTCCAGGGTGGTGGATATGTTGCCTTATTTCCCGAACGACAACCAAGCACAACTGAGTGTGTGGGATTCCAAAGCAGATATCACATCTTCGGAACGCGCCCCTGGATGCTCATCTTTTACAAGCAATCAGACGCATACAAAGACCCAAGCAGGGCGACCATTCAAGAAATCCTGCAACGAAAACTGTCCCCTAGCTGGATGGCGGTCTATGAGCAAGGTTCTTCTGATCAAGTGCAGACCGTGAAGAGGTCTTGATCAATAATCCTAAAATATGTGAAGCAGTTTCAATATTCCCGCACTACGTTCTAATCGTAGGCGGGTTTTTTATTTATCTAAATACCGAGGTTCGAACATCATTCAACATCTGGAGCCGTTTGACAAAACTGTATTAATAGTGTAGTATAGTTTTAGAATATGTGGTTTCCACTTGATACTAATCAAGGTCACATAGTTCAATGAAAACCCTTAACGCCGATAAGGCAAAAGGACACATGAAACTAAAAAAAGTTCAGGGTGCTTTACAAGAGCATCCTTGGTTACTCGGGCAACTAACTCCGCTGAGCGGTGTCTCCCACACTGTAGACACAGAGAAGCGGAAACAAATTATTGTAGGATGGGCAGTGAGAAATGTGCGGGATGTTTTAACTACCCCTTTCACTCCTCTAATCCTTGATGACGGCAATAGTCACAGGCTGCAACACATCGGTGATTTGGTGCATGGGCCTCAAGCATTAGGTTTATACCGTGTCAGTGCTTTTATGCTGACTCGCTATAAAATCCTCCTACGCCCACCGCAAAAAGGCCACTTGGTGTGTGCCGAGGTCGACGAAAGTTTCGACCGTGGGCACGAGAAAGTAATTGACGGAAAAGTCGTTCAGGAACGTCATTCTGATTCTTCTCTCCGCAAAAGACTTAAGGAGTGCATCATCGGAGGGTGTAGCGTAATTGCAATCATCCGATTTGTAACCTTTGGAATCTCAAGCGCAAACAGCTCCGTGCAAATCGACGTTTATCCGTATCCGTCCGAAACTAAACTCGATTAAACATTCTCGCCAGTATCACTGAATCCGCCGATTGTTTGGCGGGTTCTTTTTTTATACTAAAATCAGATTCCCCAATTCTATTTCAACCCTTCCCCACTCCAAAGTTCTGAACTCATCCAACAGAGGGAGCAAATTTTTAGCCTTGTTAATCAACAGTTATTTTTGCCAACCCTAACAGGGTTCAAAACTTTTTGATATACTTTAAGAATGAAAATACCTAAAGCATATTTTATTACTGGAGTTTCTGGTGTAGGAAAATCTTCTACAATGAATGGTTTGATTAAATTTCTTCCTAAAACAGAATTTGATATTAGAGATTTTGATGAACGAGGTGTTCCTGATGGCGGTGGAGATAGATGGCATTCAAGCGAAACAAAATATTGGCTTGATATTGCAACTATAAATGCAGAGCAAAACAGGTCGACTATTATTTGTGGTTTCAATGAACCAACAAGAATTCAAGCAGTAAGAAATGAAAAACATCCTTCTGTTATACTTATACTTTTGAATGCTTCACCTGAAACTCTTCAAAATAGACTTAGCGGGAGATACCCAACAAAAGAAAGTGAAAAAGAAATTGAAAGAGCCGCAGGAACAACTTTGGAAAAATTTATAAATAACTGTGCTACGTATCTTCCTATTATGTACAGAAATTTCAAAGAGCAAGGATATCCTATCATTGAAACCAATAATAAAACTCCGGATGAAATTGCTCAAGAAATAGTAAATTATATAAATGTTAGTGAATAAGTTAATTCACTTTTAATCTTAGTCCAATCAAAAGTTCTGAACTCGTCCTGCCACGCGAGCATTACTTGACATATATAATAATTCATGCTAATTTGACGTTAGCAGTTTTTTAACATGGATAGTGGCCCTAAGGAAGCCCTGGCATCCGAACAAAATGCTAAACAAATAAGTTATGGCAGAAAATGCAAAAGAATGTGGCTTGCGTAAATTACGTGAGCGAGTGGAAAGGCTGAACGAACTAATTCAGCTGGCACCAAACAAAAAAGGCGTGATCCTTCCAGGTATAATCATTGCACATGAGGTCGCATTGATAATGCGGGCAGCTACTCTCTATTGTCCTGAATCAATGGGGAAAGTGCTCGCAGATAATATGCGTGAATCTATTTATCGCAACTGCAATTTCTGCGTTAAGTGCGGTAATCAAATTGAATCTTCGGACACCAAGCGATTCAACTCCGGATTTTGGGATCATTGCTCTAAATGCAGAAATAAAATCAAAAAAGGATTACTTGTGGATGATATTGAGGCAGAAGGACAAAACGGAACTGCCGGAAAAAATTAACCACCTGCTAAATAATCACGGAACCCGTCGTTCGTTTGGCGGGTTCTTTTTATACCAACTTCCCCAACTCTATTTCTATACTATTCCAATCAAAAGTTCTGAACTCGTCCAACATCTGGAGCATTACTTGACACTATACATATTCTATGCTATCATCCAGCTATATAGTTTTTTGACATATCAATTGATGTTGGCTGTTACTCAGAGGACGTTTAAGTGTCTTGTGAGTAGCAAACCAACAACAATCGACCCATAAAATTATGACAGGAATTGTAACTATACTGTTTCAGGGGGCACAACAAAAATACCCGAAACTAACTTGGAAGGCATTCAAGAAAATTGGCAACGAAATCACTGGCAGTATGCCCGCGGAGGGAATGTCAGTGATCGAGATGGCCAAAAAACTCGAAGAAAAAATTGCAGAAAAATTTGCCAAAAAAATGAAAAACACATACGCAAACAAGCCGGAAATCGTGGCGCTTCTGGCTCAATTAGTTGCCATTGCAGCCGCCAAAAAACATTCAATGGATGTTCCCCAAGACTTCATTGATCAACACCCTTGGACGTTGAAATACTTGTCGAACTTCGCGGAGGCTAAGGCCTTCATGGAAATCGCCAAACACCCCAAGGTTGAAGTTGAGGAAATTGTGCCCGAACCACGCCATGTGGCATTTAGAAAAAAACACAACCTCGCGGAAGTGCTCACCTTCCGTGTCACCCGGCCCCGTTGCGGAGGCTTTGATCACAGTGCCGAACAATACTTCCGCTTCGACAAGCAGGAGGATGGCACGTTCCTTGCGGTCAATGGTTGATCGCAGCCCGTTACGACAGTCCCAAAAAGACTCGTCGCAGCGGGCTCTTTTTTTATACAAATTCCCTACTCTTAAAAGGGTATAAGCCAATATCAAATTTACAGTTTCTTATACAACTGTTTGAATATCACAACCTGAAACCGAGCTAGATCCTTGTCACGAATAATGTACCCTTCCTCAGTATTGAGATTGATGAACGCAACATTGTCAGCATATATGAGCTGTATGACATTCTGGTCAAACAGATCAACTTCCGCTGGAAAGAATTTTATAAAACGCTCTAGACGAGACTTCTTTGCTTTACCAGATGCAGGATTACTGATGACAAGTCTTTCCAATTTTTTACTATCACGCTTTGCTCTATATTCAGGTGATAAATATCTATTCACCGCTGAGAGATCGCGCTCAGATGTATAGCGATAAAAAATACTTTTCTTTGGTGCACGCTCAATCACATCATCGAATATAGCTCGCATACCTATTGCACCCTTGAAATACACGACATGAGCAGGAAGTTCTTTTTCAATTTTTTTGGTTTCGACTTCGACAAAGTGCCCTATTTCTCTGAGTGACTTTTTCAAAGCATCGTGAATATATTTTGGACTTTTTGCAACATAGTATGAACGTTTGCCGATCATGGTCCTCTCGATAAATCCTCTGTCTATACAGAGTTCAATATTTTTGTACACTTCAGGTCTATCTACCTCTGCAGCCTGTGCAATATGGGAGATTAACATTGGTTTTTTGTTATTCAGCAATGCCTCATACACACGATGAGCATTTTTACCGAAACCTAACCTATTGAATAGTATCTTGAAGTTCATAATATAAGTGTACTGTAAATAGTACACTTTATAGACATTTTCTGCAAGTAATATAAATCAGAACTACTATATGAGAGTACCAGTCCCTTGAAAATATAAACAAAGGAAATATATGAAACAAGTTGCCCCTATCAAACCGAGTCAGATTGCCAAGCGTCAAAATAGTTCAATTCCTGGAGAGGTTATCGAAACTTTCAATGAAATCATCACTGAAAAGTATAGTGGTTTGTCGGCACGAGTGACGCAAGAGGAAGTCATCGAACGTCTTGTTAAGAAAGGGCTCAAGCGTGAGGTGATCTATGAAAAACGCTGGCTTGATGTCGAGGATATCTTCCGTAAGTCTGGTTGGGACGTGGAATATGATAAGCCCGGCTTCAATGAGTCATATGGTGCGTATTTCGTCTTCAATTCTCGGCGATTGTCCGATTAGTCAACAGTGCTCACATGAATAATGTGAGCACCTTTTTATATAAACAGTAACACTATCCCCTTCTACATTATCAATATCTAAATTTGACTAACATATTTTGCCATGATACTGTTTTTTTAGTAGTTATTTACATATGGATAGAGGAGTTAATCCTTCGGCACAACATTATTTTGCCAGATTTCATTCTGGCTATGCGGTCCACATCAAACCCTGAACAAAACCATAGGAAAAATATATGGCATCATCAAAAGAAACCGACGAGGACGTTCTTGTCCCGACATCAGTCATTCAGTTGTCCGCATCATTGCCCCGTGTGGTGATATGCAATCTGCGTCCGACCGCCGAATTCATAATCTCCTGCATTAATGGACCCGACGAACTCCTGGCGGCACTCGCCCCAGAAAAGAAATAGGATTGATATGAAAATACAAATTCCTGAACTCACACACCTGCAATACGCGATACTTTTAACATTAGCCGACGGAAAAACGTTGTCTGGTGAAGAAATCAGATTGCGAATTCGCCAGTTTGGAGCGAACTTCAACGCTGAGCCGAAATTCTATCAGCTCATGTCCAGAATGGAAAAATCGGACCTGCTGGTTGGTGAATATACCGATCGCAAGACCAATCCGCGACAAGTCCGTGAACGTAAATACAAACAAACGGACAAAGGGACAAAAGCGGTGAACATAAGCTTCGAATTTTATCATTACATCCCTCCCATGTTCTGAAATAGTCTTCTCAGTCACCCCAACGAAAGTTGGGGTGTTTTAATATATATACATTATAAACGCACATCCCATTTAACAAATAGGACACAGTATTGTACTATTATAGAAAGGATGACATGGAGTAGTTCTTATTAGGAAATCTCCTAACCTATTTCAAGTCGAGCAACCACATAATCAAAGGAGGCTCTATGCCAATTGATCCCAAAAAATTTGCGGAAATGCGTGCACAATTCATAGCTGGTTTTGTGAGAGTCCCTCAAGACCCCAATCGTCCCAAAACTTCACTCGATCTGGCTTACGAAGCAGCAGGTAAAGTTGAACAAGGTCGTGAACCGATCCTATTCAACTCACAAGGTCCCGGCAACAAGATGACATTCACAGTGAATATGGAAAAATGCAAATGGCGTTGATGATTTGATTCAATCACTATCGCAACCAAACCAACAACCCCTAGGATACATCCTGGGGTGTTTTATTGACATTTATCTCACAAGAGGTAGGCTTGAAATTAGCAAATTGAAAAAGGCATATATGAAAAACACTCCGATTACATTCTACAATCTCGTAGCTTCGCTTAAGGTGATGGAACACAGTCAGGCAGAAGTTCAACGCGTGATTCACACATTCATGGAGGCAATTCGTGACAAAATGAATCTCCCTGAGGGTCAGTCGCTCAAACTCTTTCTTTGTCCAGCGCAGGAATTTCATGCTGATGATTACCTACCCTTTCAAAATCCAAACCCACGAAAAAAATTTTGGAACGACATACTGAGCGGAGTTATGTGGGTGGCACTTAAAAATGATTCCGTTGCTACTCATTTCCCCTACTCTATCTGTTTTACGAAAACTAGTATTGCATTTGATGCTGGTCCGTTCGAAAACCCGACTGAAGCGGCACAGATTGTCTATGACGTAATCTGCGAAGATAATTACGTGCAAATTTCCGCAATGACCAATCCACAAAATTTGGTCGAAAAATACATCGCGGCTCTCTTGCCCGAGGCAGTTCCAACAACAATGTAATTTGATCTTTCATCCTTTAGCCCGCCAGCTTGCTGGCGGGTTTTCTATTATCTCAGCTGAGTATCACTATTTGATACTATCCATAAGCATCACATTGACACATGCTATAATTTATGCTATTTTGCATCTATATTCGTTATTTGAAATAGCTTTGGTAGTTAGCCGTTTCTCTGAGGATATCATGTGTCTTCTGAGAAACGGCCAACAGAGGCCCAAACAGTAACCTCTATCCAAAAACCAAAAATAGTTGAAGCCTATGGACACGAAACCATCATCTGCTCCTCCAAGTAGTTTCATGAACGACTTTCAGTTGGCGCTCATTAGTGACAAAAATGAATGGACACATCCGCTATGTCCGCCGCCGCCTGGTTCAGTAATCATTGGTGTGGCTGACATCACAGTCATCCGCATGTTCAACCTTCTGAAGACAACAATTGAAGAAACGGGGCGCCTACAACTGCTTGTCGAAAAGCAAGATAGCCCTGAAGCCCGGAAAAAAGTTACCCAACGGATCGACCTTAAAAGATCGCACATCCGGGCAATGCAAGCGATTCTCGGTGTTGAAATTTTGATTCGCTTTCCTCACATTTCGGACTCGGATCACACAGGTTATTACGCGCTTTGCGAAGATTGGAACATTGTTCGACTCAATGTTCCGATTGATGGTCCGTCTATGATCCTTATGGGAATCAATGAACCGCAAAAATAGTCGAAGCAGCTAATTTGAACTCATTACAAGGCAACGAACATTTCGTTGCCTCTTTTTGTACACCAAATAAAATGGCCACCACTACTGAGTGGCGGCCAAGAGACTGACTGACGATAGATGTGCGACGACTTTTAACCTGCCGGGTATTTGCCATTGAAGCAAGCCAAGCAGTGACCATCGCCCAGAACTTCGATGAGTCCGGCTTCTGAAAGATACCCGAGATAATCAAGACCGAGAGTCTTCCTGATTCCTTCAAGGTCCAGTTGATTGGCAATGAGATCCTCCCGATCGGGAAAATCGATTCCATAAGGGCACCGATGTTTATGAGGAGGACAACTGATGAGCATACCCACCCAACTCGCGCCGGCTTCTTTGAATTTTTTAACCCGCGCTTGACTGGTAACTCCACGAACGATTGAGTCATCGATGATAACCACTCGCTTCCCTTTGACCAATCCTGCAATCAGATTAAGTTTGAAGTTTGCCGCAATCTGTCTTTCGAGTTGACTGGGCTTAATGAAACTTCTCCCAATGTAGTGATTCCGAATGAGGATCGGTTCGTAAAGAAAACCGGTTGCTCTCGAATACCCGAGTGCGGCACAAATACCGCCATCAGGCATAGGGATTACCATATCAGCTTGAATAGAAGGATGTTCTTCGGCCAATTTCTTGCCCATGGCAATTCGAAGGCTATATACGTCTCTTCCTTCGAGATAGCTGTCTGGTTTCGCAAAGTAAATTCCGCAAAATGAACACAAACTTTTAGGTGCTTTCTTGCGAGATTTAAGAGTTTGAATTTCACCGTCTTTGAAAACGATGATTTCGCCAGGTTCAACATCCCTCACAAAATGTGCTCCGAGAATATCGAATGCACACGTTTCGCTCGACACAATCTGTGCACCATTCAAGATGCCGACTGACAAAGGTCGAAACCCGTGTGGATCACGCACACAGATCAATTTGTCCTCGGTCATGATAACCAACGAATACGCCCCTTCGACTTGATCCATCATGTCGAGAATAGCTTCTTCGATTGAACCATTCGAACGGGCAATGAGGTGCAACATGACTTCACTGTCTGTCGTTGTCAAAAATACTGCCCCGCTTTGCTCCAACTGAGTTCGCAAAGCATTCGTATTGGTAAGATTTCCATTATGAGCCAGAGCGATTCGCCCGTTCTTGTAGAGAATAGATAGAGGCTGAGCATTTTGTAACCCCGTGCCCCCGGTTGTCGAGTAACGATTGTGACCGATGGCCATAGAACCCTTCAGAATACGTAAAACGCTTTCGCTAATAACCTGCGACACGAGTCCTACGCCTTTGTGCTCGTAAAAAGAAACCTTCTCAGCACTAGGTTCACAACTCACAATACCGCAACTCTCTTCACCGCGATGTTGAAGAGCAAATAACCCACGATACACCGATTCTGCCGCCTTCGGCTGTCCTTTGATGCCGAAAATGCCACAATAATGTTTGGGATAATTGTTCATAGATTTTAATTTTCAAGGTCCTCTGACTTCTCAACTATACCTTGTGCATGGGTACATGCAAATCAATATCATGTTACCCAACAAAAATCGCTCAACAGCAATGTGTTGAGCGATTTTTGTTTGTATATTAATTGTTTCCAGGTTTTCCTTCGACACTGTTCAATTTTTGACTCATACGATTTTTGCTTGGAGGAACTTTCCCTCTTACACCATGACTTTGATTTATCCTATCAACAACTGTCTTTTTACCTTTTAGCAAAATACCATCAATTCCTTCTGCAATCTCTGCTGTTCTGTCAGGAACTTCACTTCCGGGCACATCTGCAAATTGTTCCATGCTATCGGTATCCTTAAGTACGTATGAAGGAGCTCTCGTAAGATCATGAGGATCAACACCTTCTTCGGATTCATTTTGCTCTACCTCTAGTTCTTGAGATTCTTTTGCAATCAATGCTTCAAGAGGAGTTAATTGTCCAGTATCCGGAATCTCCTCCACGGGTACAAATTCATCCGCTATTTCGCGCGATGACTTTCTATTCATATCTAATGCATCAAACGACTCAGTCATAATACGTATTGTTTATATAATAATGATTATATTATCTCATACGTATTATTGTTTTTTCAAGAGTGTTTGAAAGTATTGGGAGTCTTGCAACATATACATTATAAGCTTCATTGTATTTGACATATACAATAATATATGATATATATATAACAATAGTTATTTGACATACTACTTATGAAAAAAGAAGCCACATTCACCACCGAAGAGGTCGTTGCACTCCTTTATGGATGGAGTAGCACACGAAAGAAAAACCCCTATCGCCTACACAACTTTCTCGACGGCAAAGAAAAATGGGATGTCCCTGGAGTTGACGGCACACATCTCGAAATCATCAGCAAACGTCGGGAGGCCCTGAGGAATAGTTTATATTTCCCGAACGCCTGGAAATATCGTGCAATGGAAGCTCTGCGCGAATTACACCATGCACTGGATTTAAAAAAACCTCGCAGCTATGGGCCAAATATCCGTCGTTCCTACGAACGCTTCCTTGCTGACGTGATCAAACACGTTGGCAAAAGAATGCGGATACATCGGATATAACCAACCGCCAGCCAAATGACTAACCGTCAGTTTGTTGGCGGTTTTTCATTGACTTTTCCCTGAAAAAGACTAGATTTCAAACATAGGATGTGTCACTGCATCCACAACAAAAGCTCGACACACTGAGCACATACCAGTGATAAGCTCATTAACTCGGAGAATAAACGTATGAAAATAACACTCGTCGGGGCAAGTGGTCGTATGGGACAAGCGATCAGTGCATGTGCGGCAAAAACGCCTGAAATGGAGATTGCCTGGCGTATTGATGACGCAACTAGCGATTTCGCAAATGCTGGTTTTATCAGAGATTGCGATCTGGTGATTGATTTCAGCTCTCATCTCATCACGCCGCGAATCGCGGAACTGTGTGCCGAAAATAACAAACCTCTGGTAACCGGCACCACCGGCCATACGGCGGAAGAAAACAAGCTCATCATCGACCAGACGAAGAAGATTCCGATGGTGAAAGCCACAAACTTCTCGACTGGTGTGAACACTCTCTTCTGGCTCACTCGCAAAGCCGCGGAAATTCTCGGTCCGGACTTCGATCTCGAAGTCATCGAAATGCATCATCGTCTCAAGAAAGATGCGCCAAGTGGCACAGCGACTACCCTGCTTGAAATTCTGGGTAATGTCCGCAATTTGCAACTCAAGGATGCTCTCCGGCACGGTCGCCAGGGTATCACCGGCGAACGCACGCACAATGAGATTGGCATTCATGCCATTCGCGGTGGTGATGTTGTCGGTGATCATACAGTCATCTTCGCCAATACCGGCGAACGTGTGGAACTCGCACACAAGGCTACTAGCCGTGACACATTTGCGACCGGCGCATTACGCGCTGCGCAGTGGGTCATCAACCGTGAACCTGGCCTGTATTCCATGCAAGACGTCCTCGGCCTCAAAGCCTAATCTCAAAGTCGTATTCGATTCAGTCGCCCAGTAACGAAAGTTCTGAGCGATTTTATATTAAATTTTTACACCATTGACATCAAAAAATAATTTGACAATATGCGATATTTGATGTAATTTCAAAATAGAAAACAAACAGTTGAAATAAAATTATGAGACATTCCATACAATCTATGTATGACGGTGCTGGTGTTTCCATTGTTGGAAACGTGGCGTATCTCTCAAACAAAAATTTGAGACCGCAAGATCTTGGCAAATTGGCCAAGTGGTTGCCCAAACAGCGTTGGTTCAAAAAGCTGGCGCAATCAAAGACAATTCCTACTCTTAATTCGGGTGATTGGAGGTCTGGCTTACTCAATCTTGAGATGCTACACCTCACCATGAACCACTCTGGTTCACACTTCATTCCGCGCGAAGATCCATTCCACTTACTGGATACAAAATATGAACCGTATTGGATGAACGCTTTACCACCATTTGCTCGCAGATATCTCCGATACAGTTATGCAATAACTGAAGGAACTGATCCGCTTGCGATAGTGCCCAAATTCCCTTTCATGGGTTTTGGCTATGTTCTACCTGATACAGGTATGGCGTCCGATGCGATACAGGTTTTCAACCTTCATCGTCTTTCGGGAATCAAGCAATTGAGCTTCTTGCATGATCCGGTTCTCAAGGAGCACGACCGTTCGGTTGGCGCTCTCATGTTCGAGCATACCCGCTATTGTCACGTGCTCGATGTTCACGCCGTAGCAAATATTATTGCTACAAACATCAAGCTGGATGAACAGTCATCGAATATTGTGAACACGGCAGGAATCAGTCACGACGCACTCACCCCAGCTGGTGGTGATTCCGTCAAACTTATCGATCCTGCCATGTTCGACGAAGACGCACACTTTCCAGAACTACTCGTCGGTGATGTATGGGAAGAATACCGTCAGCGTTTCAACATTGATCGAGACATCTTGGTCAAAACGATTCTCGGAGAGGGCTTGCTTGGACGCATTCTCGACGTTGCGGACAAAAGTTCATACTTAGCCCGCGATGTGAACGCTTACCTCATGAGAACGGGAGCGAAGAAAGATGCCCGTAACACAAACCTCTACACCGTTGCCGACATCGTCAGCAATGATCCATATGTATGTGCTCTCTGGGAAAGCGCGAGACTATGCAAAGGTTCTCTGGTCTTTGGAAACATCGACCGAGTTTCTCAGTTTCTCAAACTTCGCGCCTTGATGTTCCGTGGCTTGTATTACAACCCGTATAGCCGATTCTTTGAATATCTGATCGGTAAAGGTGTTGTGAAATACCTTTACGAGAATAAGTTCGTTACTCTCAAGGAACTCCTCGAACAACAGGATTACTGGATCGAACGCAAAATTGATGAGGTGCTCGGCACCTATTCGATGATGGGACGATTCCACAATCTTGAAAATTCACGGATTGAAGAATATCCTGACGTTGCTTCGGCAACCAGGCGAGCCCGAGAATTCGATGCTGACCCATCAATGGTCGTCATCATTGACGCCTTCAAGTCAGTTACTGGCAATGGTGTTCACAAATTCCTCGTTCGTAAGAACAACAGGACATGCACCTTTGCAGAAGCACGTCCGAAGGATGCTGAGGAAATTGAAAGCATCATGACATTTCCACAAATGGTGCGCTTGTATTTCTTCGACATGAATGACCTGCAGATACCTGAGCATGGTCGTCAGAAGCTCAAAGAAATCATGAGGTCAGTCAATTGACCAACCGACCACATACCACCCCATCGCTCGCGAGCGATGGGGTTTTTATATCTTTGCCTTTTTTATACATACATGTAGTATTGAAACTAGTGCATACCTCATGGCGAGATATGCAAGCACCCAACAATGAAATACCGAAACATATGCCTCACATCCCTGCGTCAGTAATCGAGAAACAACCCCTCATTCCCGGCCTCAATCTTATCCATCGCGGCAAAGTCCGTGATTCATATGGATTGCCTGGACATCAAGACAAGATGCTCGTCGTCGCCTCTGACCGCTGCAGCATCTTTGATTTCGTCCTGCCAACGTTGATTCCTCTCAAGGGTCAAATCCTGACCGCGTTGAATCATTTCTGGACCAATCAAGTTTTGCCCGGCATCTGTCAAACTGACTTCATCGCCGCCGGCTCCCGCATCGATGAATTTTTGCCGGAGGCACTGTGGAATAATCCGGAACTTCAAAAACGGGCAGCCGTGGTTCGTATCGTTCCGTCCCCTGACATCGAAGACATCGTCCGTCTCTATCTGACCGGCAATGGTTGGAAAAGTTACAAGGAAAACGGCATGGCTTTCGAATATCCATTGCCGAAAGGGTTGTTTGATGGAAACAAACTTCCATACCCTCTCTACACACCAACAACAAAAGCTGTTGTTGGGCATGACAAAAGCATTCCAGCTGATACCGTGGCCAAACGCGACGGTGCCAGACGTGAACGGTTGTCCTTACAAGTTGCCGGTGCAATCTCTGCGCACGCAGCGAAATGCGGCATCATCTTGGCTGACTCGAAGTTCGAGTTCAGCGTGGACACGTTTCGTAGTGGTGAGATCATCCTCGCCGACGAAAAAGGCACACCTGACTCCAGCCGGTTTTGGGATGCCAAAGCTTGGGCAAAGGCTCAAGCCAAAGGCAAACTTCCTCCTTCATTCGACAAGCAACATGTGCGTGAATGGGGCAAAAGTGTCGGAGTAACCGACGGACTTGATCCAGAAAATCCGACTGACCTTGCATTTGTGGACGGTCTCGAAGTCTGGCCATCAGTCATCGACATGACTACCCGGATCTATCGCTATATTTCCTGGCGTTTGACCGACATGCAGATCGAAAGATATCAAAGTCAGAAACTGGGCATCAATGTCGAAGCTCCGAAACGCCGAATCGAAATTGTGGTCGGTAGCGAAAGCGATCTGCCACAAGTCCACGAAGGAATGGTCTTATTGGGCGGTGTCTCGTCAGCAAATATCAGTGTCATCAGCTGCCACCGGAATCCGACCGAACTCCGCAAGTTTGTCAAAGACGTCCTCACCAAAGCTGACATCGTCATCGCTGGTGCAGGAATGGCTGCAGCCTTGCCGGGAATCGTGAAAAGTGAACTCTGTTTGCTCGATCATCCCGAAATCCCTGTGATTGGCGTTGCCTTCGAAGGTGCCACCGAAAAAGACAACTTGGCGGCACAGCTCTCGATTGAGTGTCTTCCGGGAAGTCCTGTCGAACTCGACGAGAACGACAAAGCTTACTTCGGCCACGAAGGATTTCTTGGCGCCTGCAGAGCGGCAGTTCACCATGAATTCCTGCCCAAGATGATTGAGGCCAAACCGGCCAAGATCGGCACCAAGTAAATCTGAACTGTTTCAGAACGCATCCGCCCGGAACCTCTGGGCGGATTTTTTATTTTCAATATTCGTAAGCAATAGATTTTTCATATTAAAAAACTCTCCGCCACTGGCAGAGAGTTACTGAATTGTGATGCGAATCAACGCAACTTCATGGAATCAACGAACCCCAAGGGTTTTCCCTGCATATTCCAGACCTTTGGGTTCGATGATGACTTTCTTATCGCCATCTTCAATGTATCCGGCATGGAAGGCTTTGAAACCAAGCTCCGCAGCGATCCTGATAACGTTCGCGACATCATCAGGGGAAACATAGAGTGCAAAGCCGGCACCCATATTAAGATTCCCATACGCTTCTTCATCCTCGACCGGACCACGTTGCTGAACAAAATCGAAGATAGGAAGTTGAGTTGGCAGATGTTCGACGACGTAAGTGAATGGCTGGTTTGCACGCATAAGTTTGCGCCAACCATGACCGGTAATATTGACCGTGTAATGAATTTTTACACCTTGATTGAGACAATCTTCCACCAAACTGACATAAATGTGAGTTGGCTCCAACAGTGTCTCACCATACGTCTTACCGTTGCTGAGCAATGTAAGATACCCTTCAGGCAATTGGTCAGCAAGTCCTCGTGCCATGCTCAAACCGTTGGCGTGGATGCCGGAACTTTCGATAAGGACAATCGCATCACCATGACGGATATTGGCCGGATCAATCAAACGATCCTTGGAAGGAACGATGCCGATAGTTGCACCTGCCAGATCAACTGTGCCAGGAACGATGATGCCACGAAGTGTCGGCGTCTCACCACAGCCCCATGTGCAACGTGCGAGCATACACGCTCTCCTTGTTCCTTCAATTAAATCAATGGAACGATTTTTATTGCTGAACCAATCTGAATTTTGAACAGCAATATACTGTCCATAAATCAAAGGCAATGCGCCCAACGTAATGAGATCATTGAAGGCCATAGCTGCATTGCATTGCGCAACCTTGTCGTAAAATGATTTGCCCAGAAGACTCTCCATTTTAGCTGCCAATTCATCCAGCTCGGCAAGAGAATCAGCAACTAAACTTTTGGTGCCGAGACCCTCGATAACAAGGCCCAAATAACCCAAAGGGGTTTCGAGCAAAAAGACGCTCTCACCCCGAGTCCACGGCACGACCTTGAAACCGAAACGTTCCACATATTTGTCAGTGCTTAAGCCTGCCAGTTGAGCTGCTCGTTTGAACGGGTCCATAGCTTCATAGTCAACGCCGGAACCAGCATATGTCATCGGTTTTTCATTTTTTTTCATAATTTTCAATTTTGGGATAATTCCCATCTACCTTTCATAATTTAAACTACCTATTTAATAGCTAAATGGCAAGCAGCAAAACATGTTGCAAAAAACAACCTTTTATCCGATACTACCCAACAGACAAAAACTCAAAAACTGAAATCTATGAATAAGCCACGAATCCTTGTATTTGCATCTGGCTCCGCCACTGGTGGTGGATCTGGTTTTGAACAATTGGTCACAGCATCACGTGGAGGACCACTCGATGCCAATATCGTTGCTGTCGTTTCCAACCATGAGCATGGAGGAGTGCGGCAGCGGGCCGACAAACTCAATATTCCCTTCGTGTATTTTCACCAACCATTTACCGGTGAAGAATACCAACACTGGGCACAGATATGGGAAGCAGATTTCTGCGCCCTCTCTGGCTGGCTGAAGAAAGTGTCTGGACTTGATCCGGCCACCAACTTCAATTCGAAAACAGTTTTCAACATTCATCCGGGACCGTTGCCACAATTTGGCGGGCCAGGATTGTATGGACACCATGTCCACGAAGCAGTCATCGCCGCTTTCAAGCGTCATGAAATCACACACTCTGCTGTTTCGATGCACTTTGTTACCGCCGAATACGATCAAGGTCCGGTCTTTCTGAATTACCGGGTCAAGATCAACGAAGACGAAACCGCCGAATCGCTTGCGCATCGGGTGAATGATGCTGAACACTATTATCAGCCACGTATCACCAATCTGGTGGTCAACGGTCGTATCAGTTGGGACGGAATAAACCCTGATTCCCTCATCTGTCCACACGGATACGCGATCAACTCGAGCGACATCGAATAATTCAGCTTTTGCAGACCATCCCATCGTTCACGAACGATGGGATTTTTTATACAACATATTCTTGCAATTAGACGATTTCTGCGTAGTATTGTCATTAGAAAACCACCCACGTTGGGTGTATGGCTTTTTGTAAGCCACAAACCGAAACAAAAGAGAATTGTTATGATATACAACATATATCGTCGACATGCAGAAGGACTTGAATCTGGTTTCCATATCGAAACCACAGGTCCACTTTCAGACAACCAATTGGTTCAGCTCAACTGGCTCATTGCAGAGACATTTGAGCCAAACATGGTTCGCTATACCCCATTTTTGTCAGGTTCGAATATCATCGAAATCGGCCCGCGCCTTTCGATCGAAACTCCCTCTTCTTCGAATGCTGTATCCATGTGTCGGTCAATGGGACTGACGCAAGTGGTGCGCATTGAATGTAGTCGTCGAATCGATATGAACGGCACGTCCGCTGATGCGATTTCAAAAATCGCATTCGACAAGATGACGGAGCAATTCTACCAACAAGGCGTCACGAGCTTCGACACAGGCATCTTGCCCGAACCGACCAAGGTTATCGACCTCATCGGCCGCGGCAAAACTGCCCTTCAAGAAGTGAACGAGACACTCGGCCTCGGCATGGACGTCAAAGACATCGACTACTATCATCAACTCTTCGTGGATCTGCTCAAACGCAATCCGACCGACGTTGAACTTTTTCAACTCGGCAATGCGAACAGTGAACATAGCCGGCACTGGTATTTCAAAGGCCGGATTGTCATTGATGGAACTCCGATGGACAAGACCTTGTTCAAAATTGTTCAGGCACCATTGGAATATTCGAGAAATGCATCACTTGTTCGCTTGCACCCCAATCTTGGTGCGGGACCAAATGCCAGCCTCATTGCCTTCAGGGACAATGCCGGCGCCATCATTGGTTTCCACACGTTTCTATTGCAACCACTTACACCCGGAAAACCTTCCGAGTTGAGCGTGCGAGCAAGGGTGGTTCATATCACCTGCACTGCAGAAACCCACAATCACCCGACATTCGTCGCTCCTTTCCCTGGTGCCCAAACCGGCGCCGGTGGACGGATTCGTGACAATACCGCAGTCGGTCGTGGTGGCATCACTGGTATCGGCGTCGCTGGATATTTTGTCGGCAACCTATTCATTCCGGGACATACAATACCCGGTGAAGTTGCTGGCCAGAATAAACCGTCGGCATACGCTTCGCCGCTCAAGATTCTTATCGAAGGCAGCAACGGCGTTTCGAGCTATGGCAATCAATTCGGTGAACCGCTCACACTGGGCTTCACTCGGACATTTGGCCAAATTATCGGCAAAGAATGGCGTGAAGCACGAAAACCTATCCTCTACAGTGGTGGCGTCGGACATTTGTTTTCCGAACACCTCGACAAACTCGCACCTGCAGTAGGAATGCTCATCGTGCGTATCGGAGGTCCCGCATACCCCATCGGGGTCGGCGGCGGTAGTGCTTCAAGCATGATGCAAGGTCAAAACACCGAAGCGCTCGACTTCAACTCCGTTCAACGCGGCAACGCCGAGATGGAGAACAAAGCCAATCGCGTCATTCGGGCCTGTGTCGAAATGGGAGACAACAATCCTATTTCTAGCATCCATGATCAAGGTGCCGGTGGACCGAGCAATGTTCTCACTGAACTGCTCGAACCATCAGGCGGAACTATCAATATCCGCAAGATTGTCCTCGGCGACAAAACAATGTCAGTCCTCAAGATCTGGAGTGCTGAATTCCAAGAAGGCTACGGTCTTCTCATCAAGCCCGAACATATCGAAGTTTTTCAGTCGATGTGTGCACGGGAACGAGTGAACTGTGAAGTTCTCGGGAGTATTTCCGGCAGCGGTAAAGTTGTCGTCGAAGATCCCGCGAATCAGCAGACGCCTGTGGACTTGAATCTGGAGCAAATTCTCACAAATATGCCCCAGAAAACATTCACGTCACAACGGCGGACTGAGGTTCTGAAGCCTTTGGATTTACCGGCTATCACAATAGCCGAAGCGATCGAAGCAGTCTTCAAACTTCCGCACGTCGGTTCGAAAGGATTCCTCGTGCACAAAGTTGACCGGAGTGTTACTGGGCTCGTTGCGCAACAACAATGTTGTGGCATTGCCCAAATACCGATTGGTAACGTGAGCATCAATGCTCAAAGTCACTTCGGTCTGACCGGAACTGCTTCAGCGATCGGCGAACAGCCGATCAAGATGCTCATTGATCCCAAAGCAGGGGCTCGCATGGCGGTGGCAGAAATGCTCACCAATATGGCCTCAGTCAAGATCAGTCATATCGGAGACATCCGATGCCGCGCCAACTGGATGTGGCCCGCAAAACTTCCCCACGAAGGAGCTCTCCTCTATGACGCCGCACAAGCCATGTCTGATTTCATGATCGAACTTGACATAGCGGTTGATGGAGGCAAAGACAGCCTTTCGATGGCAGCGAATATTGAGGGTGAAGTCGTAAAGACTCCCGGATCACTGGTCGTGCTAGGTTACGCACCAGTGCCCAAAATTACCAAGAAGGTCACGCCTGATATCAAAATGCCTGGCAAGAGCTTGCTCTGTCTGATTGATCTTGGTCTTGGCAAGAATCGCCTCGGCGGTTCAGCTTTGGCCCAAGCATACAATCAGCTAGGCAATGAATCGCCTGACATTGATAATCCAAACCTCCTCCTGAACGCATTCCTTGCGGTGCAGGAAATGATCGACAATGATCTCATCCTTGCAATGCACGATCGCAGTGACGGCGGTCTTATAACCGCAGTCGCCGAAATGTGCATGGCCAGCCGATGCGGGTTTGACATCAACGTCAACGATGCTCGTTCAGCTCTCGCCGAATTATTTTCGGAAGAAGCTGGGTTCGTCATCGAACTCAAAACGAGTGCAGTCACGCGTGTTCTCGGTATATGCACATCACACAAGATTCCCTTCTTCGTAATAGGGAAAACTCTCAATCAGGAAACGTGCACCGTCTCGACGAAAACTGACTGTGTATTATTCACTGATATTCTCGATTTGAGAACCTGGTGGGAATCTACCAGTTTTGAGATCGAGAAATTGCAGATGAATCGTTCATCGGCAATCGAGGAGCGTATGCTCGTTCGGATGAGCTATCCTGGACTCACTTCTCCAGGGTCATACGCAATCACCTTCAGCCCAACATTCACTTCTCCCGATCACATGTCCGCACAAGACAAACCGCGGGTCGCAGTTCTTCGAGAAGAAGGCACGAACGGCGATCGGGAAATGCAGGCCGCATTCACGGCTGCTGGTTTTGCTTCATGGGACGTCACAATGAGTGACCTCATTGAAGGCAGGATCAGCCTGGACCAATTCCAGGGCATCGTCTTTGCAGGAGGCTTCTCCTACATGGACGTATTCGATAGCGCCAAAGGCTGGGCAGGAACTATTCTCTTCAATTCAAAACTGAAAGATATGTTCGACCGTTTCTACGCTCGCGAGGATACATTCTCGCTCGGCGTCTGCAATGGTTGCCAACTTATGGCTCTGCTCGGATGGATTCCGTGGAAAGGTATCGAGGGTGACAAACAACCTCGTTTCATTCACAACACTTCCGGCCGGTTCGAATCCCGATGGTCTCAGGTAGAAATCCTGCCAAGTCCATCAATACTTCTCACTGGTATGGAAGGTTCGAAACTCGGTGTCTGGGTCGCTCACGGCGAAGGTCGCCTCATCTACCCCGACGCATCAGTGCAACGGGAAGTCAGCAGAAAGGGACTTGCACCTCTCCGGTATATCGACCCGCACGGTGCAATAACTGAAGAGTATCCGCACAACCCGAATGGTTCGCCAGACGGTGTCACGGCGCTCTGCTCTCCAGATGGTCGTCATCTCGCGATGATGCCACACCCTGAACGTTGTTTCCGTTTGTGGCAATGGCCATGGATGCCATCATCCTGGCACAGTCTTGATGCTTCACCTTGGCTCCGTATGTTCCAAAACGCCAGAACCTGGTGCATGGAACATCGAAAGTAAGCGCATCATCAACGATTACAGCCCCGTCATTCACGTGACGGGGTTTTTTACATATATTCACTTACGAGAGTATTATCGAGAACCTTGCTTCAAAGTATCAAGAAGTGCTTGTGCACGTTCCTGAACAATCTTTTCAGTTTCTTCTTTTTGGTCTACAGGAGCCGAAGTGTATTCTTGGATAGCTCTTTCGAGTGCATCCATACGAATTTCATAATCAGGATTAGAACGATCTTCTTCAGATTCAGAGGCCATGACTATTTTTACATTTTCAACCCACTCGTTAATCTGGGCTACAGTTTTATCCTGAAATAATAAACGTTCTGTTCCAGTATCTGCGCTCAATACTTCAGCTGATTTCATATGGTTAAAATATATCATATTCAACATAATGAATCATCTTTTTGTGTAGATTATGAGGTGGTATACTTGTATATGAAGTAGCTATGTAATATGTTCTCGTACGCTTCGGCCTATACGGTATATCAATCTTATTACTCACATTATTAGACTCAAATAATTATATAAACGTATGAAAAAAACCATTATCACATCAGGCATTATTGTTATCGTCATCATCGCCCTCTATTTCATCTTTAAAAGTCCCGCACAAATACCCGTAGATACATCAGATACGACTTCTACTACAGTAACTACGTCAGTATCAAAAGCTACTTCGACACAACAAGTTGCACAAAAAAATAGTGCCATCACGAAGATAGGAACATCAGTAGAACATCGCGATATCAATGCATATCATTATGGTACTGGTACAACAGAACTTCTCTTTATTGCCGGTGTTCATGGTGGCTATGAATGGAATACGTCTCTTCTTGCATACCAACTGATAAGTTATTTGAAAAATAATTCCAAAATTATTCCTGCAAATGTGAGTGTTACTGTTATTCCCGTATTGAACCCAGACGGACTCAATACTGTTGTAGGCACAACAACAGGTAATTTCACACAAACAGATGTATCAACAGATGATGCCACTGTCGTATCAGGTCGTTTCAATGCCAATACCGTTGATCTCAACAGAAACTTTGATTGTGACTGGAAATCATCAGGAACATGGCAAAACAAGACAGTAAGTGGTGGTACAAAAGCATTTTCTGAACCAGAAAGTCAGGCTATCCAAGCATATATCAAAATGCATTCACCTGCTGCAGTTGTAGTATGGTATAGCGCGGCTGGTGGTGTATATGCTTCAAATTGTCACACTGGTGTTTCTACAGAAACAGATACGCTCACCAAGAAATATGCATCTGCTTCAGGATATTCTGCCAATGAAAGTTTTGATTTCTATGCAACAACCGGAGATATGACAAATTGGCTTGCCAAGAATAGCATTCCTGCAATTAGTGTTCTCCTCACCAATCACACAGATACAGAATGGTCAAAAAATCTCGCAGGTATCCAGGCACTACTTACCTATTACGGTAAATAATACATATGCGATCTACCCTCTCGAATCGATATTTTATTATCGGTATCATCCTCGTTATACTTTGTATTAGTGTAATTGTATTTACACGTTTACATAGTTCGACTCCACCTGTCACACAAACTGAACCTGCACAACTCGAACCACAACATGTGGTCATTGGGAAATCTCTTCAAGGACGCACTATTGATGCATATTCGTATGGCACTGGTGCAACCCATCTCCTCTTTGTTGGTGGTATTCATGGTGGCTATGAATGGAATAGCGTGCTTCTTGCATATACATTCATGGACTATCTCGAAGCAAACCCAGATACTATTCCAAAGAATATAACTGTTACCATCATTCCCGCAGCAAATCCGGACGGAGTGTATGCAGTAACAAATAAAGAAGGTCGTTTTGTAGTCTCAGACGTATCAACAAGTAGTACAATCCTTGCATCAGGTCGTTTCAATGCACATACAGTTGATCTCAATCGCAACTTTGATTGTAAATGGCAACCACAAAGCACGTGGCAAACAAAAATAGTCAGTGCTGGAGCTACTGCCTTTTCAGAACCTGAATCCATAGCTCTCAAATCATTCACGACTCGTGTCCATCAAGATGCAGTTATCTTCTGGCATAGTCAGTCAAATGCAATTTATGCTTCTCAATGTCTACACGGCATTCTTCCAACTACTCTCGATATTATGAATGCATATTCAAAGGCTTCAAAATATTCTTCCAACACATCTTTCGATGCATACTCAACAACAGGAGCCGCTGATGACTGGTTGGCTTCTATCAATATTCCTGCAATTACCGTAGAACTCCAAACTCACAATTCTATCGAATGGGAGCGTAACCTTTCGGGCATCAAGGCACTTTTCGACTATTTTGATCAGAAAAAGTAGCCTGCGCATGTCATATTTTTCTTACTTGCATTTTACGTGCAAAGTATTAGTATTGAATCAGAATCTTGACAAAACAAGAATCTGGTGTGGTATATCATCACACTAAACCCAGAAAGACCCCCAATATGCAAGGTGTAGAAATCGCCCACTTAAACGCAGCAATTGAAGCTGCGCTGAAGGCCTATTATGACTTTCGGCACTCAACGGTCGAAGACGCACTACGTCCGATCAGTAAATATGGCAAGAAAGACACGCTCGGCATGGATGCAGCGCCGGAAATCACCATCTGCGAAGCGCTCGGCCGATATGATGCCGGGGCCGTCGTGGTGACCGAAGAAGCAGGCTCGAAAAGCATCCGCTTCAATGATTCGTTTCGTCCGAACGACCCACAATCGTTCCGGACTGTCTTCATCAGCGATCCGACGGACCGCTCAAACCAACTCAAAGCTTTCCTTGCCGGATTCCCTCCTAAGAAAAAAATTGGGGAAATTCTCGGCAATCCAAAAACATTGGCTTTGTGGGAGAAAAAGTATGGAAACCCGGCAACTATCAGCGGAGCAACGTCTGCAATCAGTTGCATCCGACGAGGTGTTCCCATCTTCTCAATCATCGTGAACTACACCACGCAGGAATTCTCGATTTCCTGTGCTGCCGGCAACAGAAAAATCAAACTGCCGGATGAACGTCCAGACAACATCAATCTGGGACATGTGCTCACGCACGGCACTACAATCACCTTCCCCAGCATGGTCGGCGAAGTTGGTGGTATGCGGAGATTTGTCACGTTTCTTGGAGATGTCGGCAAAGTTGGCTACCAAGAAAATTTCAATGATAGCGGACTTATGTCCGCCAAGGATGCCAAAAAATTCCTCCACTATGGCATTCCTGGGGGACCGTCACGTGTCCTCTATCTTTCTTCATTGCAGCCCAAGGAAAAACCAATCGGTTTCGTCTTGGCAAATGGGGAAAAAATCGGCGAGTGGATTCATTGGCTCTCATTCGTTCAGTTCGCCAAGAGTCAAACTGATGACAGCCAACCGGCACTGCATCTCTATGAGGTGTTCCAGGATCGGCCGTGGACCAAGGAAGGTGTCCTCATGTCCACTCATCCGAATTACAGTGTCTTTCGTGAATACGATGGGCGCATGTATGTGGACACGAGTTGGTTGCTTCGGATGCCAAACCCGAGTCAACTCCGCTCAACCCTGATCGTCGCCCCGCACGATAACCGTTGGGCCATGCGAGCCAGCAGTCAGTCTGGCTATCGCCGGATCAGATTCTGAAAGCAATATCGCCCCCCGCCTGTAGCAACGCTACCGGCGGGGATTTTTATTCATTTTTACTACACAATTACTCATTTTACATGAGGGTTTACAGCACGTGCGTTACGTGACTCTTTGATATATACTGCGGTTAGATTATGAATACGTTTTTTGCCATCATTGGCAGTGTAATAGCTGTCATTATCCTCGTAGTTTGTTGGGCTATCCATCGTTTTTACAAGAAAGTCGCTCGGCGGTGTCGCAAGAAAACCTGTGGCCGCATCGACGTCAAACGGGTCTGCAAAATACTTCTTCCGCAGGACGAATCAATCTCCTATAGAAGTCCTGCGGGTAAATGGCGCTGGTTCATCAGACGTCCAGTCAAACTTACATTCACGGTATGCAAATGTGGATGGGTCGAATTGGTAAAAATAGACACTGATCCGATGTCAGTGTGGCATGCCAAATGGGCCAACAAATTCCACAGAGAGCAATACTACTTGGAAGACTTCGAACTCGTCGACGCAGCTCGACGGAAGATACGGAGTCTGTATCTCGAACATAGACAAACAAGTCTTGACGACCAAGCCAGTGATACACCTCCATTGTCTCTCTATGCAATCTTCAAGGAACAACTTGAAGTGATTGGTGAAGGTATTGATGGGATTTAATATGAAACCAACAACATTAATCAATCGGATTGGTCTGTTCATCCTGCTGCCGAGCTTCGTTGCACTGCTCTTCCTGTGCTACAAGCTTACACCAGGTGTAAGTCCGGGAAGTGATATCGATAAACTACTCAATTGGGCAGGTTTCATCTCACTTCTCACCGTCGTCGGCTTCGAAATGTTCTTCCATCGCTCGAAAACAAGAAAGAACTGACCGTCGAAATAACAAAATTGTGGTATCCCACTTCCTAGCGCTGCCTCACGGTAGCGCTATTTTTTATATCATTCTGTGTAAATACACTCCACTCTGTTATGATGAATACAGATCACTACGACATCCCTCTATTCCGTGGCCGGAATAAATATGTCTCAACGTACGTCGACAAATAAACATATGTTTACAGATAATCGACCCTCAGTTATTCAAGGCGGTATGGGACCATATGTCTCGACGCCGTTTCTCGCACGCCTCACCTCGATGTGTGGTGCTCTCGGCACCTTCTCTGGTGTCGCAGCTCCCGTCATTCTCACTCGGATACTCCAACGAGGAGATCCTGGTGGACATTATCGCTTGGCACTCTCCCAGTTCCCCTATCAGGAACATGTGCAACCTATCCTCGATGAATATTTTGTCGAGGGTGGTATACCGATGGATAAACCTTTCAAGACGGTTATTCCTTACACGCTCAAACCATCACGGTTTCTCACGAGCCTTACAATAGCATCAACTTTCGCCATGGCATGGCTTGCCCTGCATGACGAGAATGGTATACGACACAATGGCTTGATCAGCGTGAACTTCCTCGAAAAAATGCAGATGCCACATATCGCCAGCTTTGTCGGCGTCATGATGGCAGGAGTAGACTGCCTCACTATGGGTGCGGGAATAGCTCGGCAAGTTCCTGGTATTCTGGATTCACTTTCACAACATGGTGTAGGTGAATACATTATAGATGTTGAGGGAAAGAAAATCGCTCCGCAATCAATACGGTTCTCTTGGAATGAATTCTTCGGAACACCGTTCCCCGGACTCAAACGGCCGGCATTCTTGCCGATCATCTCTTCAATCAGCCTTGGAGAGGTATTTCTCGGCAGACGTGCCACTGGAAAAATTCAAGGATTGGTTGCAGAAACATCAACTGCAGGTGGACACAATGCTCCACCACGCGGCAAGCCAGTCATTTTGAATGATCTCGGCGAACCGGTCTATGGAGAACGCGACGTTGTGGATCTTCACAAGATGGTAGCGCTTGGAATCCCTATATGGATCGGCGGTTCGTATGCATCACCAGAATTATTGCAGAAAGTTCGTGCAATTGGTCTTGCGGGAATTCAAGTCGGCACCATGTTTGCTCTTTCACGAGAATCAGGACTCGCTCCTCAATACACTCGTGAAGCGCGCAAACAAGGATTCAACAATGCGCTACGAATCCGCACGGATCCGCAAGCATCACCTACAGGATTCCCGTTCAAAGTAGCTCCGATAGCAGGAACTCTCTACGATACAACCGTATTCAACAATCGTCAGAGAGTCTGCAACCAGTGCTATCTCCGAACACTTTTCGTGAAAGAAGATGACTCAATCATCTATCGCTGTCCCGCGGAACCGATAGACAACTATCTCCGTAAACATGGCACACTCGAAGATGCTGCGAATGCACGCTGTCTGTGCAATGGACTCATTGCAGCGGCTGCAATAGTTGCACCGGGTATTGCTGACCCACTCAGCCTCGGTGATTTGGGAGAACCCGCAATCGTTACTTTGGGTGACGACCTCTCTTTCCTCAAGCATTTGATGAAAGTTGAAGATCACACCTATTCAGCGGCCACTGCCCTTCAGTATCTGATGGGCTCGTGAAGATCTACTTCACGCCAGCGCATTCTGTTCTCAGAATGCGCTTTTATTATTCACTCATTGTCTCAAAATACCTCTATTTCAAGCCATATATACATGAATTGACAGATATATACAAAAGTAGTATAATACTACAGTTACTGCATTTCATAAAAAGCGCTATACTCTATTTACAATAATCAATACAATTATGTCTAACATCGATAAAATAAATCAACAGGAATCATTTTCATTAAAAACTTTTTTTGAGAAGTTATCCGCAGACGATCAGAATACTCTTGAAGTAGGTATTTTTAATCAAGATACCCCTATCGAAGTTTTGGAAAAAATAACTGATCAAGAAGACAGTCGCGAAGTTATGGGTAGATTACGCAGATATCTTGAAATGAAAGCTGGTGGTGCAACGACAGAAGTTCTCAAAGCTGACGCAAAAGAAATAGAAGAACTTATAGACAAAAAACTCGAGTAATAACAAAACACCCCAATACTCATAAGCATTGGGGTGTTTTGTTATTCCTGCAATCATTCATGACATGGGCTATAATAAAATGTATGAAAAGCTACACACACAAAATAACTCGATTCATCCGAGAACATAAAGGCGTAATCCTTAGCTTTATAGGTATTCTCGTCATCGTTGCCTGTATTGAATATCTTCTCGGTCGCTCACCACTTGGGCCAGATGGACACTTTGGTTGGTGGGATGGTGATATATGGAGCAATGAGAATTCACAGCGTATCGCAGATCCATATACATTCTCGCACATAGCTCATGGACTTATTTTTTACTGGTTCCTTGGTCTTGTAGCAAAAAAGCTTCCCAAGAAATATCGCCTTGTTATTGCAATACTGATTGAAGCAGGTTGGGAAATTCTTGAGAATTCCCCTCTTATCATCAATCGCTATCGAGACGCAACAATTGCGACTGGATACATCGGAGACAGTATTCTCAATTCAGTCTCAGATATTGTATGGATGGCTATCGGATTTTGGTTCGCTTCATTCTCGAAGGTATGGATCAGTATTGTACTCATTATCACCATGGAACTTGGTTGTGCGTACTACGTACGTGACAATCTTACCTTGAATGTTATTATGCTCGTTGATCCTATTCCCGCAATACAGCAATGGCAAATAGATGGTAAGAAATAATCAAAGAAATTATATATGAAATGGATATTATTCACAGGCACATGGAGACTCACCAATCCACAAGTTGAAGCTGATGTACGATTAGCAGTGAGAGAAGTTATAGGTCGTGGTGAAGGAGTTCTCACAGGAGGAGCTACTGGTGTTGATTATTTTGCCATGGATGAAGCAATGAAACTAAAACCTGATGGTTCACACCTTAAAAATAATTATTCCCGCATACCTCGAAGATTATATAACCGACTACCATACAAACTGGTGCAAAAAACCAATCACGACACAAGACATAGATATTCTGGCTTTATTTCCTAGAAAATTCAAAGCTTTCAAGTCTGAACACTTGATTGAAATGCCTTATCAAATCATCACACAAGAAGAATACCTCCTGAGAGATACTGAGGAAGTAAAGAATTCTAATGAAGTGTATGCATTCCAAGTTAACAATAGTGTTGGAACTCAGGACACAATTGATAAGGCCAGAAAATCAGGACTTCCTATTAGCATACACAAAAAATATTCTATTTTGGAATAGAGACCTCTGCGCTTAGTACATTTACGTAAAGTAATTACTAAGTTATTTCTTCTTATCATCCTTCTTACCATCTTTTTTGTCGTCTTTTTTCTTGCCTCCAGAATTGAAGTAGACGATACCAGCGATGATGATAATGATAACGATTGTTTGCAAGGTTGATTGCATGACTATAGTATAGCGCGATTTTATCCTCTTACCAAAGTGAAATCGAGTATCTTTTTATCGAGATCGGCCGACATAACTTTGAAGGTAATCTGATCACCGAGTGTGAATCGTTCCCCTGTTTTTTCACCAACAATAGAATAGGTTTTTTGGTCAAAGACATAATAATCTGAACCAATATTACGTATAGCGATCATACCCTCAGATTTGGTTTCATTTTCTTCGACATAGATACCATATTGAGTTACTCCTGAAATTGTCCCCTTGAATACCTGGCCCACGCGAGAACTCATATATTCAACCTGTTTCAACTTCTTGGATGCGCGCTCTGCTTCAGTTGCACTGATTTCGCGACGAGTTGAACTTTCAGCGATATGTTGGAGTGTGTTAATTTCAGTATCCTTGAATGGTTCGTTATTCAAATGCTTCGCCAATACACGATGCACAAGCAAGTCTGGATAACGACGAATCGGCGAAGTGAAGTGAGTATAAAATTCAAATGCCAAGCCGAAGTGACCAATATTCTTGGTTGAATAAATAGCTTTTTGCATAGAACGAATCGTCGCTGTACGAATCAATGATTCATGTGGTGTACCATCGATTTGTTCGAGGAGATGGTTCAAGGCATGAGCGGTAACCTCGCCATCTTTATTTTGCAGATTGTAGCCAAGTGCCTTGACGAATGTGGCCAAATTCAAAATCTTATCTTTATCAGGCACATCGTGAATACGATATATAGAACCAGTATCGCGCTTTCCCTTTTTCTGAATAGAATCATAAATATATTTACCAACTTCGCGATTGGCGAGCAACATGTATTCCTCAACAAGCTTGTGTGTATCCAAGCGTTCCTTGCGGTATACGCCGATAGGTCTACCCTTTTCATCCAGACGGAATTTGATTTCTTCTTGCTCAAATTCGATAGCACCTTTCGAGAATTTTTCCTTTTGAAGATGTTTAGCAATAGCATTTAAGGTCACCAACTGTTCACGATACTGCATACCCGCTTCGGCAGATGCAACTGTCTGAGTATCACTTGAATACGCAGTGATAGCTTGAGGATTACCGTCTATAACAGCCTGTGCTGTCTCATAGGTAAAACGGTGTGTCGAATTCATAACTGTGCGACCAAACCAACGTGAATGAACTTTTCCCTTTGTATCAATAGTGAAAATAGATGAGAAACTCAACTTATCTTCATGTGGGTTCAAACTACACACATCATTCGAGAGAACTTCAGGAAGCATGGGGATCGTACGATCAACGAGATATACCGAACAGCCACGTTTGACTGCTTCTGCGTCGAGCGCTGTTCCTTCACGAACATAGTGAGACACATCTGCAATGTGAACACCTATTTCATACAATCCTCCAGGAAGAGGCTTGAATGAAATCGCATCATCAAAATCTTTTGCATCAAAAGGATCAATAGTGAATGTCTGCGTTGTACGCATATCACGACGCTTTGATATTTCTTCTGCTGAAATCTCCTTATTTTTTTCGATGGCCTCTGCTTCATGTTCAACGGCTTTTGGAAAACCTACTTCAAATCCTTTTTCAAGAACAATAGATTCCATTTCGACATCATTCACGCCCTTTTTTCCAAGTACACGCATAACTTTGCCTGTAGGGTTCTTTGTTGCATCAGTCCATGAAAGTAATTTGACCAAGACCTTTTCATCTTTCTTGAGATGTTTGGTTTCTGTAATAGGGATAACAATACTTACATACATTTTTCTATCATCAGGAACAATAGAATAGAATTCTTTTCCTTCTTCTACAGTACCGACGAACGTATCTTTGGCACGGGAAATAACCTTGGTGACAACACCAACGTCTTGTACAACTCCACGAATTGCCTTCTTGGAAACTGAAACCTCTACCGTGTCTCCATTCAAGGCGGTATTGAGTGTTCCTTGTTCTATGTAAATAGAATCTTTTTTAGGATCTTCATTGTCGATATATCCAGCACCTTTCTGTGTTGTTGATACAACACCAGTGATGACGATTGCTGGAGAAGGCTTGTGAGATTGGCCTTTCTGGGGCTTTTTCTTAGTATGTTGTTTTTTCTGCATGAGCAAAAACTATACCATATCTGGCATCATATAACAATAAAACTCTAGAAAAAATCTAGAGTTTTATCGGTTGAAAATAGTGTAAATAGTTATACCAAAACCAACAATAATGAAGAGGATCAAAATAGTATTTGCCTGACCCTCAGTCTTTGCAACATGTTTGTTAATCAGGAAATTAACAAGGGCTGACTTACTATGTGCTTCACTATTAACGGGAGTTCTCTGATAACTATTATCTGTACTATATTGTATATCCATAAGATCATTATACTACAGAGTAGTTCTGCATGTATTCGTCATGTGGATATCTTGAGAAAATAACTATTTAACTTCAATAACTACTTCTCCTTTACTGAAACGTACTTTAGGAGATTGGGCAGACTCATCGTCAGCAGCGCGGAAGCCGACTGGCAAGAGGACACGTGATTCGAGACCTAACTTTTCGAGACCAAGAATGTCATCGAATTGCTTGGTATCAAATCCTTCCATAGGACATGCATCAATGCCTGAAACAGCAGCGGCTGTAAGAGCTGTACCGAGTGCAATATACACTTGGCGTGAAGACCATTCTTTGACACCTTCTGGAGTACGAGATGAGGCAGAGCCTTTCATCATATCTGCATATCCTTTGAGAGCGTCGACTGGTACATTCTTGACCTTTGCAACTGTTGCAACAAATCGGTCGACGTATGCAGCATCAACATTCTTTTGTACTGCAAGTACAATAAGTTGTGATGCATCAGTAATCTGAGCTTGGTTCCATGCAGCCGCGCGGAGCTTGGCACGAATCTCAGGATTGGTAACAACGATGAACTTCCATGGCTGGAGACCATATGAAGACGCTGACAAACGTAGCGCTTCAAGAATAGTATCGAGCTGTTCTGTACTCAACTTCTTACTAGGATCAAACTTCTTTGTGGCATAGCGCCACATCAATGCTTCTGTTGTATTTTTCATATGTATATATGTCATTCCTAAATAGTAGAAATGAATTATTATTTATAATAGGTCAGTACAGTATATATACCTCACTTTACTTTGTAAAGTATTGACAGCTCTATATTCCTATGAGAAACTGCACCTATGTTCAGAACCAAGAAACAACGCAAGAATATGTGTACTGACTGCCCTGTTGCTCGAACGGCAAATATTATCGGTGATACATGGTCACTCATGATCGTTCGTGATCTGTGTTCTGGTACCAAGAGATTTGGTGAACTCACTTCATCACTTGAAGGAGTTAGTTCACGTACCCTCACCAAGAAGCTTCAATTCCTCGAAGAACACAACATTATTGAACGAACACAATATTCAGAAGTACCACCACGTGTTGAATATTCACTTACTAAAAAAGGACGTGAATTAAATACTATTATTGAAAATTTGAGAGTCTTTGGGGAGAAACATAAGAAGTAATACTAAAAAAATTACTTGACTTTTGATATCCAAAAGCAGAGAATCATTTTCAGCTTGTGGTTGTTTCGCCTTGATAAGAGAGAAAGCCTGCGGGATTAACAGAACCCATTGCCGATATGAGTTGCAAACAATGGATAACAATCTGCCCACAATTCTCTTTCACCGTGGATAAGTGTTGGTGCATCCGTGCATGTAACGCATGTCCTCTATCCTTGACGAGCGCAGACTGGGATGGTGGTTTCGGTGAGACACGTCGGATGTCTGAATACGAACAAAGAAGCCCGGCAAAGTTCTGGTACCACATACATCGCGAATTCGTATCGGGTGGGATTGTGGATCGTTTACCAGCTCGACCTCGTCGGAACTTCTATATCTGAAGCGGCGACCGCACGCCTTGAAACGTGCACTCATTGGACGCCATTGTTCGGAGGTTAATCAATCGCAAGTCACCCACTGATGTTAGGCGTCAGTGGGTTTAACTTTACTCAATGCTATACTACATCCATACAAGTAAATAACATTCCCATGAACACCAAAGGCCTCAGCATCATATCTACTATTCTCGGCATTCTTTTCATCATTCTCGCCATCATATACTGGACCATTCCAGCAGGTTCACTTCCCCATATCATTCCGGGATTTATCCAAGGTTCAGCTACTATTCACGTAAAACACGGAATCGGTTCATTTATTCTCGGACTCGCACTATTTGCATATGCATGGTTCAAAAGTGGAAAGAAAAATACTATTTAGTAGCCTTTTTCTGCTTCTCCAAGAAACTAATCATTCCCTGTGGAGTTCCGTTATTCCAACTATCTGCAAAAAGTGTAGCTTCGTCATCATCATTTTCAATTTTTTTACCATTGAGAGTTATTTTTGCTGGATCGTGTTTTGACCTAGAAATAAAATCAATACCATGCTGAATCATTGCATTTGTATTTCCAAGTGGATTTTCATATAGATAATCAATAAGACCTAATTCATATGCTTTCTCAGCTTTCATACTTTTACCACCACTATTGATCCACGCCTCGGCTTCTTGTACACCTATATGATACGGCAATGTTTGAGTACCTCTCCAGCCAGGAATAATATTCAATTTCTTTTCTGGCATTTGGAATACACTTCCTTTATGAGCAATTCGATACGTACAAGACATAGATAGCTCCAAGCCACCTCCCACACAAAATCCTTGCGGAATAACTGCAACAGTAGTCTGTGGTAAATCTTGAATCTTTTTCATAATACGCTGGCCGAGTTTCGAATATTCGAACGCTTCTTCTTTTGATAATTCAGACATCTCTCTGACATGAGCACCTGTACTAAAATATCCAGAACACTCAGCATATTCCGAACTAATTCTTGGAGGTACATCCTCTGAATCCTGTCCGACAATTCTCCCTGAATGAAAAACAACGTATTTTATTTCAGCATCTTCTTTGAGTCTATCGATACAACTCTCCAGTTCACCGAGAACTTCAAGTGATACAATATTCTTTTCGCCGTTGTTAATACTAATATAGGCAGTCGCTACTTCTGGCACTCTTTCAAATAGCACCTTCTGGGGCTTTTCGACACTTTCCTGTGAGAAAATACGTTCTTTCATATAAAAAGCTTACCAAACTACAACAAAACCACCAAACTCAAAATACCAAACAGCATACAATACACGGCAAAAGGTTTGAGAGTTTTTGTTTTGAAATAGTTTGAAAGAAAACGAATTGCCGCATATGCGGTGATAGCGGACGTGATAGAACCGACGAGAATAGGACCAACGGCTCCCACATTCCCTGCCGACAATAATTCTGGCAATTTCAAGACTGCTGCGGCAAAAATGATAGGTGCAGCAAGTAAGAATGAGAAACGAAGCGCTGATTCATGACCCAAACCGACAACAAGTCCCCCGCCCATAGACATACCTGTACGTGAAAACCCTGGGAGAAGTGAAAGACACTGGGCACAACCAACTTTGATAGCCTGCGTCCAGGTTAGTTTTGAAACAGCAGTATCAAGATCACTTGATTGACGTGTAACATTTTTTACACGGAATAATTCCATAATCCACAAAACAATACCGTTTGCTATGAGAAATACAGCCGCTGATCTCGGTGAAGCAAACAAAAGTTTGAGCTTATCTTCAAATAACAAACCAAGTATTCCTGCAGGAATAGTAGCTACTATAATAAGCCAACCGAGTTTTGCATATACATCAGATTCATCGATGACTCTTCGTTGTAGTGAACGAAATACACCTTGAATAATGCGCAGCCAATCTTTGTAATAAAAACCGAGAAGCACAAGTGCTGTCGCCAGATGTGTTGCCACCAAGAAAATAACAAACGTATTATCAGCTTGTGACATATTCCAGCCAAACAAACTCGGAATAATAACACTGTGACCCAGACTCGAGATAGGAAATAACTCACTAATACCCTGAAATCCTCCTAAAAATATCGCTTGAATGTAATTCATGCGACTATTATACCGCACGAATCTTTAATGATATACTTTGGGGCATGAATTCACGGCCATTCATTTGGATTGGTATGATTGTCGGATCAACGGTTGGAGGGTTTGTACCTGCGCTCTGGGGTGATAGTATGTTCTCTATGTCATCAATTATTCTAAGTACGATTGGCGGTGTGGCCGGTATCGTTCTTGGTTACAAAATATCTCACTAATATGATTCCATTTATAAAACGCACGATTGCTCGATATCGAACACATACTACTACTCCATCTTTCATACTGGCACTTGCTTCGAGTCTCGCCCTCTTTGCAGGAAGTCTCGTAGTAAATTATCACGCCGCTCTCTATGCCCAAGAACGCGTGAGTAGCTCAGTGACAGATATTATATTGAGTAATTTCCCTACCATGAATGTAAATATATACTTCGTGTATGGTCCTATCATATTCTGGGCAGTTATTGCAGCTTTTTGTATTCATGACCCACGCAAGGTTCCGTTTATTTTGAAAAGTGTCGCTTTATTTATTGTCACCCGTTCATTATTCATCACGCTGACACATATCGGACCATTTCCTGACCAGTTTCCAATAGATACATTTGGAACGGGAGTACTCCATACAATATATAGTATAAGTAATTTCTTTTTCTTAAGTACAGGTAACGACCTCTTCTTCTCTGGACATACCGGACTACCATTTTTGATGTGTCTCGTTTTCTGGGAGCACCGACCAATGCGTATATTCTCTTTGATAAGTGCCCTATTTTTCGGCATCATTGTTCTACTTGGTCATTTCCACTATTCTATCGACGTTCTATCTGCATTTTTCATTACCTATACAATATTTCACATTTCAGAAAGGTTTTTTCCAAAAGATCAAAAAATGTTCATCGAATCACACGGTACTACCACAGCGCACCACTCCTAGTCCTTATTTCGTAAGTTATACACATACAGAGAATCACCCAGCATATGGGTATGTATAGTATAATTACCTCATAAAATGTCAGTACAAATACCAAAACCCTATCGTGACATACGTCCGTGGGGCTCAGAATTGTGGTTAGCCAAAGAACACGAGAGTCCCTCGATGGTAAAGCTGCTACAAGTGAATCCCGGAGAAACACTGAGCCTTCAATTTCACCACAATCGTGACGAGTTTTGGCATGTGATTTCTGGAGATGGGTTTGCAACAATCGATGAAGCACGAATTCCTATTGGTGCAAATAGTGATTGTTATATTCCCCGAGGAATGAAACATAGACTAGAGTCAGGAACTTCACCACTCATCATTGTAGAACTCGCATTTGGTGAATTTGATGAAAATGACATTATTCGACTCGAAGATAGATACGGACGAACCTAATAGTTATTTGTTTTCTTACCATTATGATCTTTATCAGCACAATTCTTACACCAACAAACATCACACTCACAATTGTGATACTTTTTATTGTATATTTCATCGCATATTTTTGGCACCAATCACTACTGAGAAAAAAACCTGCACATAGACAAGATTTGTCTCGTCACGACAGTAACCCCATCATGTCACCTCGCCCACACCAAGAATGGGAGTCGGGTGGCACATTCAATCCTGCAGCTGTGACTGACAACGAAGGTACAGTTCACTTGCTATATCGTGCTGTTGGTGATGATGGTGTATCGAGAATTGGTCATGCATCGAGTCGAGACGGTAAACATATTGATTCTCGTTCAAGCTTCCCTGTATATCAACCTAGTCGAGGATATGGCATGCCAGATCCTAATACTGTTCAAGGACCACTTGCATATGACCCAACGGCACATCGTTCAGGTGGTGGATGGGCTGGCTGTGAAGATCCTCGTGCAGTCAAAATTGAAGACAGAATATACGTAACATATACAGCTTTTGAAGGTTGGAATTCTGTACGTATCGGCGTTACTTCAATCTCTGAAAAAGATCTTCGTAACAATCGCTGGAATTGGAAAAAACCAAAAATTATTTCTTCATCAAAACAAGTAAATAAAAATTGGGTTATTTTCCCCGAAAAAATAAAAGGAAAATTTGTCATATTACACTCAATATCACCACGCATATTGGTTGATTATGTTGATTCGCTCAGCAATCCATATTCAGCTGAGACTATTTTTAGCCAATCACCAAAAGGTGGACGTGCTACACATTGGGACAATTGGATGAGAGGTGCAGGAGCTCCTCCAATCAAAACAGATAAAGGGTGGTTATTGCTCTATCATGCTATGGACAGGAATGATCCGGACAAATACAAACTTGGAGCAATGCTCCTTGATCTCAATGACCCAACAGTCATTTTGTATCGTTCACCAAAACCAATTCTCGAGCCGAATATGTCATATGAAAATGATTCCAAAGCTGGTGTTGTATATGCATCAGGTGCTGTTATCAAAAATGGTAACCTTCTCGTATATTACGGTGGTGGAGATAGACATGTATGTGTTGCTGAAACTCCACTTCAAGCATTACTTGAATGGCTCACCAGATACGGGAAGATAAACTAATATCATGTTTACTGTTACCTACCCTGAATACAACCCTGTCCTATCACCACTCCGAGAACACTACTGGGAAACAGCAGCCGCATTCAATGGTTGTCCTATCATCAAAGATGGAGCAACTCACCTTGTATATCGTGCCATGTCAGATCCCAATCTTTTGAAGGAGCCACATATGCGCACGTCTGTTATTGGCCATGCAGTTTCAAATAACAATGGTGTAAGTTACACCGATAGACATATATTGATTTCGCCGGATGCAGAATTTGACCAATACGGATGTGAGGATCCGCGTATAACCTGTATCGATGGAATATACTATATTTTTTATACAGGTCTCGGCGGATATCCATTTTCTGCAGACAATATCAAAGTCGCTGTTGCATTGAGTAAAGATCTACACACAATATACGAAAAACATTTGGTAACGCCATTCAATGCCAAGGCCATGGCATTGTTCCCTGAAAAGATAAACGGAAAAATGTCAGCGCTTGTCACGGTGAATACTGATCGTAAACCTTCAGATATTTGTTACGCTGAATTCAACAGTCCTGAAGAGATGTGGTCCCCTGACTATTGGCACAATTGGTATAACAATCTTGATGCGCACAAGGTACATGTCAGACGAAAGCCTGAGGATCAAATAGAACTTGGTGCTCCGCCGGTTAAAACCGATAAAGGCTGGCTTGTGATTTATTCACATATCCAAAGATATGGAAGACCTGATCAAGCATTTGGTATTGAAGCAGTACTTCTTGATGTGAACAATCCACTCAAAATTTTAGGACGTACCAAAGGACCGTTTATGGTTCCTGAAAACTATTACGATCATGTCGGACAAGTCCCGCACGTTATTTTTCCGACAGGTACACTCATCAAGGGCAATATTCTTGAAATCTATTATGGTGCAGCTGATACTCACTGTACTATTGCCACAATTCCGCTTGATAATCTTCTTGCAAGCATATTAGAAGACAAGGAACAAAAAGGATTTGCTCGTTTCAAAGGCAACCCAATACTCGCACCTCGCCCAGGCAATCTCTGGGAAACACGTGGCACTATCAATCCAGGAGCTATCGATATCGGCGACACAACGCACATCGTATATCGCGCAGTTTCCTCACAAAACGTTTCTACTGTCGGATATGCAACTTCGAGTGATGGTTTTAGTATTGATGAACGTTCAGACAAACCTATCTATTTCCCTCGAGCTCCTTTTGAGATGAATGGTGATTCTCAAGAAAATTTTGGCTGTGAAGATGCACGTATAGCACTCATCAAAGATAGAATATATATGACATACACAGGTTATGATGGATCAATACCTCGAGTTGCGGTCAGCTCCATCTCTGTTACTGATTTCGTCAAAAATAATTGGAGTGCATGGTTGATGCCTCAAGCTATAACACCTGCACATATTCCCGACAAAGACTGCGTTATTCTTCCTGAAACAGTCAACGGAAAGTATCTTGTCATTCACCGTGTACAACAAAGTATCTGCGCAGATTTTGTTGCATCCCTTGATTTCAGCAAAGAAAGTATCAATGCATGCATCGAACTTATCACTCCTCGACCTGGTATGTGGGATGGCGTGAAAGTTGGCATATCAACTCCTCCGATAAAAACAGAAAAAGGTTGGTTGCTTTTGTATCACGGCATATCATGGAGTGGTATATACCGAGTGGGTGCACTTCTACTCGATCTCGCAGATCCAACTATCGTCAAAGCTCGTACCGCTACACCGATTTTCGAACCTGAAGAATCCTATGAACAATCAGGTATTGTTCCTAATGTTGTATTCCCTTGCGGTTTCGTTGTCCGTAACGGTGTAGGCTATATGTACTATGGTGCTGGCGACAGTGTCAGTGGCGTTGCTACTATCCACATGAATGAACTTATGAAGATGTTAGAAATATAATATATGAATATCTCTTCAAAAAAACTCATTATCTTCGATCTCGACGGAACATTAGCACCAAGTAAATCTTCCATGTCGAAAGAAGTGGCGGACCTTATTGTTCAACTTTTGCAAACAAAACAAGTGGCGATTATTTCTGGTGGTGGATTCCCTCAGTTTCAAACACAATTCATTACTTCATTGCCACATACTTCAGAGTTCTTCACGAATCTATTTCTTCTCCCTACTTCTGGAACTCGTATGTATATTTGGCGCGGGGATTGGGTAGAACAATATTCTGAACAACTTTCAAAAATAGAACGAGAGAGAGTTATTCTTGCCTTGAACAATGCCCTTAAAATAATCGGTTATATATCTCCGCAACAAACGTATGGTCAACTTATCGAGGATCGTGGTTCACAAATCACCTTCTCAGCTCTCGGTCAGCAAGCTCCGTTAGAAAAAAAGAAAGCATGGGATCCTACGAGAGAAAAGCGTGAAAAAATTGTAGCAATACTCAAAGAAAAAATACCTGAATTTGATGCTCGTATAGGTGGTACTACCTCAGTCGACATAACTAAACGTGGAGTTAATAAAGCATACGGTATTCGCAAGCTTGAAGATATTCTGAAATTAACACCAGACGATATTATCTTCGTTGGAGACGCACTTTTCCATGGCGGGAATGATTATCCAGCTCGTGCCACTGGAGTTGATTGTATTTCTGTTACTGGTCCAGAGGACACCGCACAACATATACGAGAATGGCTCGCGTAACGTAATCTATTTCAATACTTTTTCTACCAAACTGATAAGCAGAGTCGTATCATGTGCGCGTTGACTTGATCCAGCACCGAGAATTATAAATACAATATCGTGATCATTGATATACATAAGGGTCATCATCGTATCACCAGCCTCTGTTGTATGCCCTGTTTTTCCTCCAATGAATCGAGGATCTTTTATGAATGGGTGAATACTCGTAAATACATGCGCACCGTGTTCGGTAGTTGTAGCAACTGATGTACTTGCAACACGAGTTAATTCAAGAATATCTGGTCTATTATTATACAAATATCGAGAGAGCGAAAATAAATCTTGTGCAGAAGCAACATTACGAGGATCTAGACCGGAAGGATCAGCGAAGAAAGCTGTTGCCGCGCCAACTTCCCACGCATAACTACTCATCAGTGCCAAGAATGTGGAACGATCAGTTGTTGACGCAAGTGCCTCAGCGGCATTATTCGATGAATTGAGAAGCATCGGATACAGCAATTCGTGCATGGTGAATATTTCACCCGATGCAAGTTTCGATGTATCAGTAGCGACACTCATATTCAAATCAGTAACTGTAATTGTCGTAGTTGGTGAAAGTGTATCAGTCGCCACAATTGCAGTAATTAGTTTTGACATTGAAGCAACTGGTAGTGCTTTTACAGAATTTCTCTCAAAATATATTGTCCCTGTTTTAACGTCGCCAACAAGATATGCTCGAGCTGTTATCACATCTGCAGCAGGTATTGAAGTGGTCTTAATTGTAGTAGTTGCAGAAACAAATGGTGGTGCTTTTTTAAAATCTAATACAGTACTATTATTGTCCACAACTACAGGTGCACTTTTTTCAATCTTTACAGTTGTCTGTGGAGTAATATCTGATTCTCTATACGCAAGTCGAATTCCCGCGATAACGCCAAGAATACACAAACATGTTGATATGAGTACTATATTTTTTCGAGTAATATGCATCACTACCATTGTACCACGTGCTATCTGGTGACTGATATTGTTGGAGTTAATTCTCCGGTGGAACTTGCGGTTATGCGTCCATTTACATCTTTAAATATTTCATACTCAGAATTGTAGTCTGTAGTTGAATTAAAGTGTGCATCAGCTAATAATGGATCAAATGGGACTGATGATATGTAGTCCGGCACAATACATGATGCAATATCACCTTCACTGGAACCTACAGAACTATCACGAACACGAGTTGTATTTGTCGGAATAGTTCGAGCTACTCCGTTGCAAGTAAAAATTCCACGATGCTCTGCCATATTCTGGTGTATCGCATTCAAGAGTGCATTCACATTACTCACACGCTGTGAATCACGCGCCAACTTGAACTGACGTGCAGGATTGACCGCTACAAGTACTATAGCCGCAAGCACTGCAATAATACCAATAACCACAAGGACTTCTATCAAAGTAAAAGCCTTATTCCTCATATGTTGTATGTGATTCATGTGGCGCGCATGAAAAAGTCTGACAGGATCACGAATAATACATTTAATCTTTCTTTCACGTATGCGAATCGAAACCTGTATACGAGTTTTTCTATTATTCATACAAAAAATAATTACATTACTAATACAACAATCGTATCAAGCTGAAATGAAGATGTAATGAAAAAAGAATCAAATTTTGATGAAGATTACATATTTGAGATTGTGCACAAAACGCTCAGGAGGGGTGTGTACTCATTTTCTGTACAAGTTTAGAGACACTTACATTACTCAGCGTACCGCAGTGTTTACAAACTTGTACAGAAAATGAGTACACACCCCTCCTGCGCGTTTCGTATTTAAACAATATGTTACAATACTACCCATGCGAAAAATAACTTTTGATATTGAAACTAAAAATATATTCCAAGACGTTGGTTCAAATGACCCCGTAGATCTCGATATTTCCGTTGTCTGTATTCACGATTCACTCACCGATGAATATTCGAGTTATCTCGAAAAAGATTTCAAGGACCTTTGGGTTATTTTGGAACAAGCGGACATGTTGATTAGTTGGAATGGTGATCATTTTGACATACCTCTTCTTAATAAGTATTACCCTGGTGATTTGACTCGAATCAAGAGTCTCGATCTTATGAGAGAAGTTCAAAAAGTGCTTGGTAGACGTCTCAAACTTGATAGTGTCGGAGAAGCTACACTCAATAGAAACAAATCTGGACATGGTCTCGAAGCTGTAGAATGGTGGAGGACTGGTGAAGTAGATAAGATCATCAAGTATTGTATTGAAGATGTCAGACTCACCAAAGACCTCTATGACTACGCATTCAAGAATAAATCTCTCAAATATAAGGAACTCGGTACACTCAAAGAAATAAAGTTTGATACATCAACATGGGAAGTTCCGGAATCCCAAGCAATGACATGCACACTTGGATTTTAGTGAATATCACATTTTCCCACAATTAGAATCTCCAACAAAGAAATAATCTTTTGCTTTCATAAGTTCAAATGCATCGAGACATGCCTGCTGATCAAGTCTTTTTTGAATTCTTATTTCTCGGGCATATACAGCATCACGATATGACATCGCTACGGACATTGTTCCAATAGAAAATGCGAATGTTCCTAAGGCCAATGTCATTATTGCTATAAGCGCTATAAAACCACGATAATGCTTCATATTATTTGTATGAATCATTAATCTCATCAATCAATCTAATATCTTGTATATGAACACCGTACACACAACTAATAAATCCACTTATTAATAGAGAAAGAAGGGCGCTGTATATGAGGACTTCAATCAATGTAATTCCCTGTTGTCCATTTAGACTAATTCTATGTGCCATATATAAAAGATTATTTACTAGTAATTTTATATATGACAGAAGCTCCTTTTCCTAATACATAGATAATATCCCCGTCACATGTCATGCCTTGTGGCGCAACTGGTAATGCATACGAAACAAGCGTACTTGTAGACAATGGCATATCAAATATTTGTAATTCTTTACCAATCTGTCGTGTCGCTAGATATATACGATTTCGATTGGTAACGATTCCGTATACGCCAGCAGGAATATCGACGGATTGATGAGAACTTACATCAGGTCGCCAATTCAAGGAAGTTGAGGCCCATGCAAATAATTCATGATCCTGAGCAATATTAAAACCACCAGAAGTTCGTCCAAGATTCAAACTATCTTCAAAAACAGAAATGACTTTTACTTCTTGTCGAGACCATCCTGAAGGATCGAATGAAGCAATAATATGAGGAGACAATACATCTTGAATATCTGCGACAACCATCTGTTGTTCTCCAGAAGCGGCAATGTATGCACGATCACCTCGAATAGCTATATCATTGATCTTTGTATCAATATTGAGACTTGATTTTGTAATGGGCTGTGATGGACTAGATGCATCTATAATAAAAAATTCATCACCATCCCATTTTTCAGTGCCAAGATATATTGTATTCTTATTAAAAAATATACTACTTCCCAACGGAGGTGTTGCAGTAGCATACGGTAACGGAATTTGATATTTCTTTTCAAGAATAAGACTCTGCAAACTATCAAGGCGAATGCTATGAAGTTGGGCAGCAGTACTCGCTGCGGCTGCATATATATGATTTCCAGCTAGGACAAATGAGGTTATCCCGGGACCAGTATTTATTTGACTCAGCAAACTTGAATGAAGTGGTTCTCTTATATCAACAACGAATATATCCGCATCCGAAGCTTTGGGTGAATCAGCTGAGATGTATGCAATACCATTTCTAACCTCAAGATGAGTCAATAGAATGGACGAGGATATTGGTAGTGAGATTGGGGTGATCATTATATTTTTTGAACCTTCAAGAAAATCAACTGAACACATAGGTGTTCCTGCAGCCTCTGATATTCGCGCAAATGGATATGTGCGCACCATCGTAAACATAACTGTTTGAGATGATGTAGTACTCTCTACTTCAACATCTGTTTGAATACGTTCATTACCATACCAACGTGCCTTGGCTGACAGACCATTTTTAGAATATATTCCATATGGCAATAAACTGCTAATTTCGTTTGAGCGTGTCTCGTATATATCCAATAATTCAGAACGTTCATGCGCGTGACGAAACACCTCACGAGCATTCATGGAAGATTCAGTGATAAGTACCACAAAAAGAGCTGACAAAGAAAGAGCCACGATAATATCAACCAAAAGTATTCCTCGTCTTGTATTGATGGTTGAATTATATAGAGTATAAAACTTATTTTTGTAGTACTTTTGAAATATCATAAATAGGCATCAAAATTGATAAAGCAATCGCTCCAATGATCAAACCCATTCCAACCATCATGATTGGTTCAATAAGAGATGTGAGTCGTTTCAATGAATGCTTCATATTACGATCGGTGATAAGGGCGGCACGAATACAGGACTGACCCAGAGTTCCTGATGATTCCCCTGCTGATATGAGTGCTGAAATATATGGTGGAAAAACTTTATGATAAAAAACTGAACTGAGCTGTGCACCATTGTCTATGCGTGTACAAAATGAAGACATATAGGATCGTATCGGTAAGACTGAGATGGTCGAAGTGGTACTTGGGTATGCTTTACTAATACCTACCCCTGAATCAAGAAGTGCCCCACATGAATGTAAAAATACCGATGTGGCATAACTACGAACAAGTTTTCCAATAATTGGAATATGGAGAATTACTACGTGACACATATACATACACTTTTCATATCTTTTATATATGAATACAAATGAAGAGATGCAAACACATATACCCAATACTATATACAAGCCATATTTTGTAGTTATATCTGACATCGAGATGACGATGCGAGTGAGAATGGGGAGTTGCACATGTAAACCAATTAACATAGGAATAATTTGTGGCATGACCCCACGTATCAAACCAATAACTAAAACAATCGCAAAGAAACCAATAATACACGGGTATGCCATAGCTGACAGACAATTCTTTATAAGCTCATCTTGATGTTCCAACAAAGAACGTGCGAGGGTGATACTCCTCAATAGATCTCCCGACGATTCACCGTGACGAATCAAATGTATTGTAGTTATATGCATCGAAACAGTCTCCGCAAGAGCATCCGAGAATAATCCTCCCCTTTCAATAACTTCATTCATACGAGTGTACACATTCTTCTTGTAAGAAGCAGAACTCTGGCCAATCATCCGTATACAAGTATCAAGAGACAAACCTGCGGATAGATATGATTCAAGACTTTCAAAAAATATAATGCTGTTACTTCGTTTCCATGTACGTTGTAATGTCATATATTATTCAGAAAGCACACGTAATACTTCTTCTTGAGTGGTGACTCCCCATTCAATCTTTTCTCTACCATCATCTGCCAGATTTCGAAATCCTTTTTTATTTACATATTCTTGCAATGTGGCGACTGACGCTTTTTTGATTAGTAATTTTTGCATTTCTTCATCAACTTCGTATGCCTCAGCAATAACTAATCGACCAACATATCCGGTCATACGGCACACAACACAACCACTACCATTGCATTCATCGCATACTTTTCTTACCAGACGTTGAGCAACTACTACCTTGAGTGTTGATGCGAGTAAATATGCGTCAACTCCCATATCAATAAGTCGAGGAATAGCATCGAGTGCTGAATTTGTATGAAGCGTAGACAAAACTAAGTGGCCAGTAAGTGCGGTATGAATCGCAACTTTGGCAGTTTCGGAATCTCGTATTTCCCCAACCATAATGACATCTGGATCTTGTCGTAATGATGCTCGCAATCCATGCGCAAACGTAAGTCCATGTGAATGACGTATGTGAATCTGTCGAATACCAGCAATCTCATATTCAACTGGATCTTCGAGAGTTATTATCGAGAGAGGTTCATGAGATTTGAGAGCGAGACAACTATGTAATGTGGTTGTTTTACCTGAACCTGTGGGCCCCGTTACCAAAATAAGACCATGTGTTCGTTGTAATGCCCTATCAATCATACTTACAATATCCGGAGTAAAACCAAGTTTAGCAAATGAAACCTGAACAACTGAATCTGTTGGCAAAAGTCTAAGTACCGCATTCTCACCATGATAGGTTGGCACGAATGAAATTCGGACATTATATATACGACCAAGAATATCTGTTTTCCAACGTCCATCTTGTGGTAATGCATGAAGATCCGTGCGTGCACCTGAAAGTATTTTCAAACGAGAAATCATCTCATCATGAAGTCGTTTTGTAACCATTCCTGCCACTTCGATCGTTCCATCAATTCTCACTCGTACAATGGTATATTTGTCAGTCGGATCAATATGAATATCAGAACATCCCAGACTAGTTGCATACGCAAGAATACCTTCTATTGCCTCAACCGCTGTAGCTGGATGTTGCGGAAATTCCTGTACTACTGATGTGTGTATCATATTCATGTCCACACCATATCAAACTGAAATGAAGATGTGATGAAAAAAGAATCAAATTTTAATGAAGATTACATATTTGAGATGCTGCACAAAACGCGCAGGAGGGGTGTGTACTCATTTTTCTCCCATAGGTTGTAAACATTGGGGTACGCTGTGTAATGTAAGTGTCTCTAACCTATGGGAGAAAAATGAGTACACACCCCTCCTGCGCGTTTTGTATTTAAAACATACATAAACACTCATTTTATACTTGTGTCAAATGACATTTTGTACTACAATAGAGCAACTTATGGATACAGCTGATATCAAAAATAAACCACATCAGCCTATCCTCTCCCCTCAAGCAAAAACTTTTTGGCAAAATGTTGCTGAATGGGTAAAAGTCATTATCATCGCACTCGTTATTGCACTCCCGGTAAGATACTTCATCGCAGAACCATTCATCGTTAGTGGCGCTTCGATGGATCCTACTTTTTCAACAGGACAATTTTTGATCGTCGATCGTTTGACATACCGATTCACCGAACCAAAACGTGGTGATGTCATCATATTCGAATATCCCAACAACCCAAGTGTCTACTATATAAAGCGTATTATTGGTCTCCCCAATGAATACGTTGATATTCGTAACGGTATAGTCACTATCACCAACGAGCAAAATCCAAAAGGCATCACACTTGATCAGTCATACGTCGATCCTTCTCACGCATCACATGATTCTTACCGATCATCAGTTGGTGCCCATGAATATTTTGTTATGGGAGACAACCGCGCAGAGAGTTCTGATTCTCGCGTATGGGGATTACTCGACAAGAAGTTCATTGTAGGAAAACCTATAGTGAGAATGTTCCCTCTTTCAGCTTTGGCATTTTGGCCAGGAGAGCATGAATAGAAACCTATTCAGATTTGATTTATAAACATTATCCATATTCTGCAACAATCATATGCCCGCATCACATAAAAAACCGACAGAATCAAAATTCATTTCATACGAACATCTCGACAAGATTGGTGAAATATCGACCTACTATGGTTTTGTACCAATGAAGAGTCCAACGATCACCAAAGAAGACATTGATGCCGCAAAAGATATACTCGAAGGAGATTATGTCGATGATGAAACTGAACTCCATGCCCACTTACCTCTTCACGTAGAAGAGAAAATTGCCATCATCCGCACATATCATGAGCAACAACTTCATGCCATGACACAACCGGTCATGATTTACTTCAAGGATCCATCTCGTGGTTCAACACGCAAAGGCAAATATCATCGTTATGCTGACCTAGAAATTCTCGGAACATCTGGACCAATCGCCGAAGCTACACTTATCCAGACTTCACGCACCATGCTCACTGAAGAAGGTTACACCAACACATCTGTAGAGATAAACTCTATTGGTGACCGTGAATCAATTGCCCGTTTTACTCGTGAACTGACTTCATATTACCGAAAGCACATCAATACGATGTCTGCTGCGTGCCGACAACTCTTGAAACAAGATCCTTTCGAACTTCTTGCTTCACGCAATCCTGATGCTCAAGAAATAAATGCTAAGGCTCCACGATCAATGGATTTCTTATCTGAGACGAGCCGACGCCACCTTGAAGAAGTACTTGAATATCTCGAAAAACTTTCTATTCCGTATGTTATCAACAATAGTCTCATTGGTAATCGTAAATATTGTACTGAAACAATATTCACTATCATCAATTCTGATGTAAGTGAAAAAGCAAAGGCACAGCGTATTCTTGCAGTTGGTGTACGTTACAACGGTCTTGCTAAGCGTCTCGCTATCAAACGAGATGTTCAAGGTGTAGGTATCTCTCTTCTTGTCAAAGAAGGCAAGACTGAATTACGTAAACCTCTCGCCAAAGTAAAACGCCCCATCGCTGCATTCGTGCAACTTGGTGTTGAATCAAAACTTATATCTCTTGAAATTATTGAGTGTCTCCGTAATGCAAAGATTCCTCTTCACCTTTCTCTCGCAAAAGACCGCCTCACTGCCCAAGTATCTTCTGTCGAAAAATATCATACTCCGTATGTCCTCGTTGTAGGAAAAAAGGAGGCTGTTGAACGTACTATCATCGTTCGTGACAATGATACTCATGCGCAAAACATCATTCCTCTCGAAGACATTGCCAAGCATATGAAGAGTCTCGAAACCAAGTGGCATAAGAAATAAATGACTCCGCAATGGATTTGCCTACAAAATAAATCCATGCTACTATACTTCCCACTATGATAAATGTAGAAATAACTCGTAATCCAGGTGAAAACGCAATGAGTACATTGCGCCGTTTTACTCGCAAAGTCCAAAGTTCTGGCGTTATTGTACGCAAACGCAGTCTTCGCTATGCGACTCGCACTCAGTCTCCTTACAAAGTTAAAAAGCATACTTTAGAAGGACTCAAGCGCAAAGCTGATATGGCTGAACTCATCAAACTCGGCAAAGCACCAGCAAAACCTGAGCGCCGTGGAGGACCAAAGAAATAAAAAATAAGCAAAGAAGGAAAGATCAACATATCTTTCCTTCTTTGCTTATTGCATCCTTCCCTATACAATATATCCATGTCCAACTTCACCCTTACCAACGAAACAAAAGAGAAAATACCTCATGTAGCATTTGAGGCTATTAAAGATGAAGTTCTTGGTAAAGACTATGTCTTGAATGTCATCATTACTACTTCTGCACATATACAGAAACTCAACACACAATACCGAAACAAAGAAGTTCCAACTGATATTCTAAGTTTCCCTCTTTCAGAAACCGAAGGAGAAATATACATATCTCCCAAAGAAACAAAGGAAGAAGCAAAGAAATTTGATCGATCATATGAAAATTTCTTTCCTTTTCTCTTTATCCACGGTTGTGTTCATTTGAAAGGACACGACCATAGCGCTATAATGGAGAGTATAGAAGTAGAAGTGAGAAAGAAATTTAAAGTATAAAGGAATGAAAGTATGAAGGTATGAAAGTATGTCCGTATACACGGTAGTACATTTATACTTTTATACCCACATACCTTCATACATTAATTCCTTCATACCTTCATACTTCTCCTCCCCATGGCTCGAAACATCATTACCGGAATTGACGTCGGAACATACCACATCAAAGTGGTTATTGCTGATGGACGAGAAAAGACTGACAAAGGGTTCCCTAAAATTATAGGAGTTGGCACTACAGAATCACGTGGTTTAAGACATGGATACGTCACCAATGTTCGTGAAGTTGCAGACAGTATCCGCCTTGCAGTATCACGTGCCGAGGAAAAAGCTGGTATCAAAGTCAAAAAAGCATTTGTCGGAGTAAATGGCATCGGTCTTGCTTCAACAGTAGTTATTAGCTCCATCATGACATCACGAGCAGATGCAGAGATTACTGATCTCGATGTTGCCAAATTGCATGAACAAGCTGAAAAAGATATTCCTCGGGCAGCCATAGCAAATCGTCGCATCATTTACGCAATACCTCTTCAATATAAAGTTGATGGAACCCCTTCACTCGGCAATCCTGAAGGTCTCTCAGGCAATAAGCTTGAATTAAAAACATTATTTATCACCTGTCTTGATCATCACGTGTCAGATCTTATTGCTGCTGTAAATGAAGCAGGTATCGAAGTCGAAGATGTTATGGCTTCTCCTATTGCCGCTGGTTTCGTAACTCTTTCAAAAACACAGAAGATTGCTGGCTCAGTACTCGCCAATATCGGAGCAGAAACTGTATCTATTGCTGTATTCGAAAATAATATTCCAACTTCTCTCGAAGTATTCCCTATTGGTTCTACTGACATCACCAATGACATTGCTCTTGGACTCAAAGTCCCCCTCGAGGAAGCAGAACAGATTAAGATTGGAGCTATTACCGGCAGTTCATATCCTCGCAAAAAACTTGAAGAAATCATATCTGCACGTGTTTCAGATATATTTGATCTCGTTGAAGCTCACTTGAAGAAGATTGGTAGAAATGGTTTGTTGCCAGCCGGCATCATCATTACCGGAGGAGGTTCTGGCTTGAATATGATTGACGAGATGGCCAAAGCAGCTCTCAAACTCCCTTCACGCATCGGCTCACTTGGTCTTACTGAAGGTAAGTCTTCTTTCAAGGATGCCACATGGGCAGTCGCTTATGGACTCTGTATTTGGGGTACACACGCCGACGAAGGACCTGAGATCGACACCACATCTGCCTTTTTCAAAAATCTCTGGAAAAAAGTTTCTCGTTGGTTCAAACAATTCTTGCCATAATTACTGTCCTAGGAAACGTATCTTTGCAGGACATAACTCTTCTCCGTCGCCTGCCCAGTGGAGGCCGTGCTCGCCCTCGGGCGCTAATCGCTGGCTACCCGTCCTCGGCGCACTTCGAAGAGTTATGTCCTGCAAAGATACGTTTCCCAATATCCACATATTGTCAAGCTTCTGATTGACCAAATCGACTTGCACCCCTTCTATAACTTGATATGATACAGTGCATACAAGAAAGAAGGCCTACCCCTTCATGTCGAGTACGTCCGTAGAACTTTTAATGTCCTATTAGAATTAAGGTGGCACGAACGCCACTCCTTTTAACTTTTTACTTTTAACTTATCTTTATGCCCAACATTACTCCCGACATCGAAGCATTCGCACGCATCAAGGTTCTTGGTGTAGGAGGTTCAGGAATGAATGCTGTCAATCACATGATCGCAAGCAAAGTGCGTGGAGTTGATTTCATGGCGATCAATACAGATTCTCAGGATCTTCATCGCTCACTCGCCAAGAAACGTGTGCATATCGGTAAGAATCTCACTCGCGGTCTCGGTACAGGCATGAATCCAGACCTCGGACGTCGTGCAGTTGAAGAAACAAAAGAAGAAATCCAAGAATCAGTAAAGGGTGCTGACATGGTTTTCGTTACCTGCGGTCTCGGCGGAGGAACTGGTAGTGGAGCTAGTCCTACAGTTGCACGTATTGCAAAAGAACTCGGTTGTCTCACTGTTGCTGTTGTTACCAAACCTTTCTACTTTGAAGGACGTCAGCGTAGTCGTATTGCTGAAGCTGCTCTTGAGGATCTCAAGAAAGAAGTAGATGCTATTATCGTTATTCCGAACGATCGCCTCCTTTCAGCTATCGACAAAGCAACAACAGTCAAAAATGCTTTCGTTATGTGTGATGAGATTCTCCGCCAAGCAGTTGAAGGTATCTCTGATTTGATCACCACTCCCGGTCTCATCAACATCGACTTCGCTGATATTCGTACCGTCATGGAAAATGCCGGATCAGCACTTATGGGTATCGGTTCTGCTTCAGGCGAGAATCGTGCTATCGAAGCTGCCAAGGCCGCCATCAACTCTCCGCTTCTCGATGTTTCTATTGCCGGAGCAAAGGGCGTTCTCTTCTCTATCGCTGGTGGTGAAGATCTTACTATGTTTGAAATCCAAGATGCTGCAAAGATCATTACCGAGTCTATCGATCCAGAAGCCAAGATTATCTTCGGTACTGTTCGCGATGATAAGCTCAAGAAAAATGAAATCAAGATTACCGTTATCGCTACTGGTTTCCCTGAGGGTTCTATTACTGGAGGAGCTTCACCACGCGTAACATCAACTTCCACAGAATCAACTATCGCTATCAACAAAAGTGCAGACAAGACAGCATCTACACCAGGCAAGATCTACAATTCAGTTTCTGAATCAAAGAAAGAAGCGCCTGTAGAAAAGACTGAACCAAAGAAAGAGACGAAGGATGACGATGATGATTGGGGTGCAGTTCCAGCATTTCTTCGAAGATCAAGATTGAAATAATACACATAAAAATGACCCTTGAGGTCATTTTTTGTATAAGAAAAACCCGAAGCAAGCTTCGGGTTTTCACACTGCAATCCAAATTATTGAGGTAACTATCCAGCTTCCCCAATTTCCAATTTCCCCGATGAATAGGCCTTTCAGTTTCCTATTCCACCCGATCTTCCGGATTTCCATGGTTATCTCCATGAGGCGCAAGCACACCGTGCAATGCCCTCCTACCAGTGCAACCCAGTGGAGACCTGTCCCACCATGGTCACGGTAGATGCAATAGCCCATGAATAGTTGCGGCACGCCCTTGAAGAAAATGGCCGCAACACCCTTGGTTACCGGGTCCCCGATTGTGTTTCTGATGCTTCCACGGTAGCCCACGCACAGAGTCGAAACGACTCCGATGACAACAAATATCGAGACGATACTGTCATCAATTTTCCATGTGCCCTTGCACATGATAATCGCGAGGTTAACCGTGATGAGAAGCACCCAATTGAGATAGACCAGCAAAATTTGAAAGGTTTTGCGGTCCTTTATCTCTTGATATACCCCATACGCCAAATACAAATTGACGGACAGGAATAATTCAAAAAATAAAAACCATGTAATGGTTGTTCCCTGGGTGCCCTTCATGAGCATCTGTCGAGCCTGGGCTATACTAAAAACCCAAGCCAAAATGATCTGCAAACCAAACACAAGGTCCGCAGTCGTCTTTTTGGAATCTGACATACGACCTCCTTGGTTGATGGTTTATTTGTTTAAAAGAACACGATACACGTGTATCGTAGGTACTATTATAGCACATTTTATTGATTAGTGTCAATCTCTTCAAAATGGCTTAATGAATACCCTTTTGTTACAATATTCCCATGAATACTACATATGACCTCGCAATTATCGGTGGTGGACCAGCAGGAGCAGCTGCAGCAGTATATGCCGCTCGCAAGCGCCTCAAGACTATCCTCATTACAAAGGATTGGCTCGGCCAAAGTAATGTCTCAGAGAAGATTGAAAACTGGGTTGGTACAGTCGCAATCTCTGGCCTTGAATTGTCACAGAGTCTTGAAAAGCATGCCAAAGCATATGGTAAAGATATTATGGATTTCAAAGATGGAGAATATGCAAAAAACATCACCAAAAATTCTAGCGCATTTGATGTAACCACAAACAAAGGAGTCTATGCTGCGAAAACTGTTCTTATTGTCTCAGGAAGTAGTCGCCGCAAACTTGAAGTGAAAGGTGCTGATACATTTGAACACAAAGGACTCACCTACTGCGCAACTTGCGATGGACCACTCTATGCAGACCAAGATGTCGTTGTTGTTGGTGCAGGAAATGCTGGCTTCGAGAGTGCAGCTCAATTACTCGCATATTGTAAGAGTGTAACTTTATTGGCACGTAGCGAATTCAAGGCTGATCCAGGTACTGTTGAGAAAGTACTCTCAAACCCAAAGATGAAAGCAATTAGTTTTGCAGTACCCAAGGAGGTTAAGGGGGACAAATTTGTTAACTCACTTATATATACTGATACAAAATCTAGCAAAGATATTGAAATCCCTGTCACTGGTATATTCGTCGAAATTGGTTCGATTCCCAATACTGATTTTGCAAAAGATACAGTTACATTAGACAAACACAACCACGTCGTCGTCGACGCTCGCAATCAACGTACATCTGTTACTGGAATTTGGGCAGCGGGCGACGTTACGGACGGTCTCTATCATCAAAACAATATTGCTGTAGGAGATGCAGTAAAGGCATTAGAGGATATTTATTCATATCTTCATTCTCACTAAGAATTGACAAACAACTCATTTTTGTTAAACTTTTAACACAAAGGGTTACGGGATGAAAAGACTGCATGTAACCTCCGAGGTACCCTTCTTTGGATTATTCCACTGGATAAAGGGAAGCCGCGAAGCCCCATGAAGATGGGGCTTTGAAATTTATATATCGAAGACTATATTAATAAATTTCTTCTTAATATCAAGTAAATCATTGCTTGATACTGACGTGATAAAACGTTGGAATCTTTTGGCACTAATCAAGCGAACTTGTGATAACATCACGTAGCCATGTTCCAAATGAACATAATAAGAAGGACGCTTCACAATTGAAGTGAGAGGAAGAATGATAGCAAGATCATTATTTATTTTTTTAATCACAATAACAGGCCGTTCAAACAAATTATTCTTACCGTCCTGCTCAGAACCGACATTTAATCCGACCGAGCACCACCAAATATCACCTTCGTGAAATGATTTATGATTTTTAACTGATGTATGTAAAGTCTTTTTAAGATCATTCCATACATCAAAATTCTTATCAATCATGTGATTTCTCCAATCTTTTAGCTGTATCTCCACACATACCCCATAATCCCCTATTTTCTTTCTGCGCTACAACTTCGATATTTCGAAATTCCCGCTGAAATGAATACGCAGTACCAAATGTATATTCTCGAGCAAAACCTTGCTTAAGTAATTCCTCATTCACGAATAAACCATCATCACGGTAAGCGTATGCAAGATAGCGACCATACTTATCTTTGAGTTCCCTATGTGGATTGAAATGTAATTGCACCTTCCTACCTCCTAGCAACCTTTTTGTTTCATCTGAAGCTTCATGACCAAAGCATTCAGGAGCCTTTCTTGGATCAACTGTTTCAGGTGTATTGATACCCAACATACGAACAGTTATACCTTTTCCACCTATTAAGACCTTGAATGTATCGCCGTCGACCACGTAGGTGACAGGATAATATACATTCTGATCAATAGAGATTTCTGAAGAAGCACGGACGATGTACCAGACACTTACAAGGAGTAATATACTCGCACATATCGAAACTATATATTTTGTTTTCATTCTTATTCATACGTGGCAGGCATGAATGCGTGTATTTCGTGGAGGTAGTATAGCAAAACATAATATATATAAAAATACTTTACAGTATCTACTGCAAAGTATTTTTGACTATAATGCCACAAACTATACCCACGAACTATCTCCAACCCAACAGATCCAACCAACCATGTACTGCAAAGTGACTATACATTGCTGACTTGGTTATTGCCCCAAAATATCCGTTTGAAGGAACGATATTGAGAGAATTTTGATATCGAGCTACTGCTTCCATGGTAAGAGAGCCATAGTATCCGAATGGAACTCCAGCTGGAATAATGAGATAACCTGTCTCCGAGAGAAGACTTTGGAGAACAACGACTCCCTGACCGGTAGATCCAACTGCCATATCTTGGCCTAAAATAATATTTGGATATTGAGCGGCTTGAGCTTGAGGAGTAGAAATAATAAAAGTTAGAGTAAGTGCAAGCATAACACCTGCCCCGACAATGATCGCTGAAACTTTGGAATATTTATTTAATGTATTCATAGAATTATATAATTAGTAATAGTGTAGATATTCGACCTGTCACAATAACCTTCCCAGGTACATGTATGCCGTCTGAGCAGTATATATATGACACGGACAGTTATAGTTACTATATGGTGAATACCCCAAGCACGCAGGTGCTTTGTTAGTTTCTCGCAAAACATATTCGTTTGCGATGCTCACTCATTGTTTTGCGGAAAGGGGGAGATTTGAACTCCCGAGGAGCTTGCGCCCCTGCCGCTTTTCGAGAGCGGTGCCTTCAACCACTCAGCCACCTTTCCCTATTAGTTGAATCCATAAACCTTACCATTTTTTGCCATTTTTACAAAAAATGCTAGTATATCTTTACTGCATGAGTTTTATAGAGTTTACCCTACAAAACCTCAGCGTAGCAGGGCCCTATCGTCTAACGGTTAGGACATCGCCTTTTCAAGGCGGTAATCGGGGTTCGATTCCCCGTAGGGCTACCATATCTTGTTAAACAAACTAAACCTTGTCCCTAAGCAAGTCGCCTGCGCGACTTGCGGCGGGGAATCGAAAAGTCTGAGCATGTGGAACGGAGCGAAGCGAGTACCACGCGAAGACTGTACTGCGCCTGTAAGGCGAGATTCCCCGTAGGGCTACCACATCTTATTATTCCTCTATCAAAAAAGCGGCGAAGGTTTACTTCGCCGCTTAGAACACTGAGACACTTTACCGCTGACCGCCAGGAGATAAAGTCATTGACATTGCAATAGCTTCCGCTGGCGATGTATCAAACGCCGCAATAAGCCAGAATCCCGAACCATCATATCCGATCACGAGCGGGTCGCCGACACGAGCCAGACGAGGCGCTTGACCTTCTTCAATTTTAAGGCCCGGAACTTCCGCAAGAACGAATATTTCCGTGAAGATGCCGAGGGATGCTGCGCGACGAATCTTCTGCCGAATCGTTTCGGGAATGAGACCATCGAAACTAGCCCTGACTTGATAGGCCTCGACGAGCTTCCCGTATCTTTTCTCGCAAACAACCTGCGTGATCCAGTTTGTGACACCGCATGCAGCAACTGTTGCGATTATGCCCCAAATAATCTTGCCAGCAATACCGAGGAAGGACCCAGGTATCAAGCACATGATTAGGGCAATGACCGGCAGACACATCAACCACCACTTAAGCCACATTTTGTTTTGTGCAGCATTGGTAGCTGCATTCTTCGTGGCAAGTGCGCCGGCCAAAGTTTGATTCACGTCCTTGTAAAGGCCGCGAACCGAGGTCGGAACACTCTGTTCAGAAAATCCAGAGCTATGAAATATGACCGAATTTTGCGTCAGACTGAACGGCACGAGTTCGGGCAGCTTCTTATCATCACGCCACGTCATCGGTTCCATCGGGAACTCAAGGTATTTTTCGCCAGTCGCCTGCATCGCTGCGAGCACCGCCACTTTGTGGGTATTGGTATGGGCGACCGTGTTGAGCTTTTCCTTCTGCCCTTGTTCAAGCGGCAAAAGGTTGCTGAGCTCGGTTCGGGCGCTTTCAGCGGTCCGAAATACCTGAGCCAAAGCATCAGGCGCAACAGGAACGGCGGTTTTAGCTGCACGTTGCACAGCTGAATCCGTATCTGCAATAGTAGTATTCATATAAGCAATGAGTTGTAGGACTTCAATATACCTGACATTCGGAAGGCATTTGCGTGTTTTCAACGTCCGAATCTAAAAAAATACTACATTTTATATTTGAATATGTCAATACCACTTTCTTACAATACTATTTCAATTGATCACAGAAACAGGCACATAAAAACCACCGAGTATTAGATAATTTGTCTTCCATCTCCCAATAAGCGACAATTAACCTATGTCGCTCAAGAAACACACACTCACTATTTTCTGGATACTCATCGGCATCACTCTTTTTCTTGCACTCCTTGTAGTAGTGACTAACTCACCTTCTCGAATACACTATACAGCGATTCAAACTGAGCATACCAATAAGATACCCTCACACATTCAAGCAACATCATCAGAACTCACAATACTGATCGGTGGAGATATCATGCTCGACCGTTCAATACGTAGACAAGGTGACAAACACGGCTATGATTCATTATTCACTGATCTGATTCCCCTATTCAAGCAATCTGATATTATCGTTGCCAATCTCGAAGGTCCCATCACTTCAAGCTCTTCAAAAACACTTTTAGCCAACGGATCAACATCAAAAAGTTTTGCTTTCACATTTGCAACAAGTACTGGAGAATTGCTCGCGAGAATTGGTATCTCATTTGTTAGTCTCGCCAACAATCATACTGACAATTTTGGCATAGAAGGATTCAATGAGACCCAAGATGTACTCACTCGTGCAGGTGTTGGATATTTTGGTAATCCATGGAATGCCTCAAGTACAGAAGCAACCGTGACTAAACATGGAATACCTGTTGCTTTTGTTGGCTACCACCAATTTCAACCGGGGTTTAGTCGTATTCTGAGTGACGTAGAACGACTGTCACACCAGGGATATTTTGTTATTGTTATGCCTCACTGGGGTACCGAATATGCAACTACTTCATCAGTCCTACAACAAAAACAAGCCCGTGAATTGATAACTGCAGGTGCTGGTGCAATTATCGGTTCTCATCCGCACGTTATTCAAGAATATGAGATGATTGAAGATGTGCCAGTATATTATTCTCTTGGTAATCTTCTCTTTGACCAATATTTTTCAGCTGACGTTATGAAAGGAAATGTAATCAAACTTCAAATTGTGAAGGATGCTACTCATATTAAAATTATGCATACAACTTTATACGAGACATTACTGACTCGTACAGGAGTTACTGTCACAGGTGCTACTGAGTACTAGGCAGTTTTTGATATTTTCGTTGTGCAGTGTGCGCAGCGAGTTGCATGAAGAGGAATGTCACTTAGACACTCTGAACATTTTTTTGTGTTCAAATCCACCGGAGATGGGTCTTTTCTTGTACGAGCAACAAGCGCATTGACTGGCAATACCACAAAGAAATACACAGCAACCGCAACCAAGAGAAATGAAATAAGGACATTCAAGAAATCTCCATACATGAATCTACTACCATTGATAGCGAAAGACAGACTTGAAAAATTGGGTACTTTGCCGAAGGCTCCAACGATAGGCATTATGATATCTTTTACCAGAGCAGTCACAAGGCCGCTGAATGAGGCACCGATAACAACACCAACCGCAAGATCAATCACATTGCCACGCAATACAAACTCTTTGAACCCATGTAATGCTTTCATTTTGAGTATATTTACACTTACTATTAGTAAACGTATCTTAGCATGAGATGATAGATTTTTTAAGAGTTTTTTGATAGAGTAATTTACGTAGATATAGTGTCAAAGTTGGAAGAGGAAATTCTGGTCTCGTAATTCCCGTTGCTTACGCAACAGGAATTACTCGATCCGATTTTCCTTGGGAAAGGAAAATCGCGCGGTTAGCTCAGTTGGTAGAGCATTCCCTTGACGTGGGAAGGGTCACAGGTTCGAATCCTGTATCGCGCACCACTTACATGATAATTCTCGGCATCGAAACAAGCTGTGACGATACAGCACTCGCATTTATAGAAACACGTGGAACTGGTACTCAACTCGAGTGCCGAGTTATTTCATCGTTAGTACATTCTCAGGCAGATCTTCATAGTGCATATGGTGGAGTCTTTCCTACTCTCGCAAAACGTGAACATGGTAAAAATATTGTACCTTTACTCCACAAGCTTATCATTGATTCAAAAGATACATTAAGGGAAATCGGTTCTCAGCGAGACGTTACCCGGGATGGAAATTCTTCTGAGCGGATTGTAGCGGAGCGTGCGCGAATCCGCTCAGAAGATATTTCTGTCTCGGGTGACGTCGATACTGATACACATTTCAATACAATCATCGACTCATTCCGCCCAACTCTGCAAGTTTCCAATCCTGACCTCATTGAATCAATATCACACGCTGACTTTTTGAAAGAAAAACTTCCCATAGATGCAATCGCAATCACCGAAGGTCCAGGCCTTGAACCTGCACTTTGGGTCGGTATCAGCTTCGCACGAATTCTTGCCGACCTGTGGAATGTTCCTCTCATTCCCGTCAATCACATGGAAGGACACGTCGTTGGTTCACTACTTCAAACTGATGTTCCCTACGGCACATGGCAAAAACTCAAACCTCTCGCATTCCCTGCAATCGCTCTTCTCATCAGCGGCGGTCATACTGAATTGGTCAATGTTGAATCAGGCATGCACTATTCAATTATCGGCCAAACAAAGGACGATGCTGTTGGAGAAGCGTTCGATAAAGCTGCACGACTTCTTGGACTACCATATCCTGGCGGACCTCATATATCAAAATACTCCCATGAAGCCTGGGAACAAAAGATCCCTTCACCTGTCAAACTACCTCGACCAATGATCAATAGTAAGGACCTTGATTTTTCATTCTCAGGACTCAAAACAGCAGTACTCTATGCGGTCCGTGAAGCATCAAATGCAACAGGACCCCTTTCAGAAACCTTCAAAAAAGGCCTGGCTTACGAGTTTGAGCAAGCAGTCGCAGAAACCCTCGAAACGAAGCTTCGTGCAGCCATAGAGCAGACAGGTGCCCAGACAATCATCATCGGTGGTGGTGTTAGCGCGAACCATCTTCTTCGAAAACGATTCCAGGTGATAGCGGATGAATACAGTATTCCTCTATACATGCCCAATCAACATATTTCTGGTGACAATGCTCTTATGATTGCTCTTGCTGGTGCACTAGATACTCAAACACATACGAAACCCTTGAAGGCTGACGGTACCAAAAAGTTAGGTATATAAATTGAGTTTGCACCCTTCACGGCACAACTTTCTGTAGTGCGCCGAGGATGGGTAGCCAGCGATTAGCGCCCGCAGGCGACGGAAGAAAGTTGTGCCGTGAAGGGTGTTTCTTAATTTAACGAATGCATAGAAAAATCCCGCATATTGTATGCGGGATTTTTCAGGCTATATATTAGAAGAGATTCTTCACGAAGTTCCAGAAGCGACCGAATACTGATGTATTAGCAGCTGCTGCTGTGTTTGAATTTCCTGTTCCATTAGAACCGAATTCCTGAGAAGTTGAAGCTGAACTAGATGCATTTGTTGTGCCTCCGTTTTCACCAATGATTGAAGTAGATGTTCCTGTTGTAGAACGATTCTTGAATGTATTGATGATAGCAAGTTCATCAGCTGACAATGTGAGTGGTGACTGACATGCGAGTTCATTAATCTTCTTTAGTGTAGTGATATAGACGCGACCTGAAGGAACTGCTGCTCCCCATGGACCGAGTATATCTGCACGATATTTGAGCTGGAATGAACTAATAGCATCTGAAGTCTTTTGATCAAAAATACCATTTACATCAACATTGAGATTTTCAGAACTATTCAAGAATGCTTGAAGCTTTGCAACTTCAGCACCATTATTAGTTGCACCGAGTGACATGAATGAAGTAATCAAAGGACATGAAGTACCTGCAGGAATAATAGGAGCACTAGGAGCAAACGAGCCTCCTCCAGTATAACTACCGCCTCCACTAGAAGTTGTAACGACTGGAACATCTACTACTGGAGCAGTAACGGGGATTTCGGTACCATTCTGGCCACCAGTAGTTGGGACCAAAGTCACACCTCCTTCAGCATCATTTGAGCCAGGATTTGTGGGGACCAATGTTGCACCTGCTTCAGAATTGTTAGCTGGACCCAATGAAGGGACAAAATCAGATGACTGAGCAAAAACCATTGGCGCACATGCGGCAAAAGCTATACCGAGAACTGAGATTTTGATTATCTTTGATGAAATATTCATAAATTTGTATTAATTATTATAAAACCTGTTTAGGCTATGTAGGTTGATACCCTATCACAACATATACTAATTGTCAATCTATCTACACTCTTACCCTGCTTCAGATTACGTGTCAACATACTATAAAAAACACCTTGCTGTTGCCAGCAAGGGGTTGTGAATCTTTTCAAGCCAAATGAATTACTCATCCTGGGAACCGTTGGAGATTTGAACCGACGGTTTCCAGGCTGACGCAGCCTTTGATACAAACGACGTCTGCACAGACGGGGAGGGCGGTATGATGACCGTTCCCTCGAAGGCCCGGAAGAACCCATTGGGGTAATACGGACCAACGAAGCTGAAACTGTCACCAACCCCAGAATATAGGTTTTCCCACAACTGAGGCGGGTTCATATTTTCAGGAACCCCTTGAATGGTGTATGTCAGCCCAAGTTGGCGCTGGCATTCGAGGGCGTAAACTCCAATATGATTGGTAACCCCTGTCAGACCGAACCACGGACGACTGTCCATGCACAATCCCCCACTTTGCCCGTTGTTCATATAAAACTGAACGCAGGCTTTCATGGGGTGATGCCCCTTGAAGTAGTTGAGATCGAGCACGACTTGATTCGTGTTGGCTGCATAGTAACCCTCACGAATGAGGCAAATCACCCGATTGACTGGGTGGGTCGCAACAGCTTCGCCGTTGTAATACCACGCGATTGGTTTTCCATTCGCGTCCCAGAGTTCACCGCGGAGTGTCGAAGAGAACGTCAGAGCCAGTCCGTTTGCTGTATTCGTGGCAATGTTGCCGATGTAATACAGCGAATGTGCCGGTTCATCACTATCGCACCCAAAGTTGATTTCATTCGCATAGAATGGCGTCCGACACTTCCAGTCGCAACTCCAGCCGATGCGACCGCCGTTAGCAGTAGCAAAGGGACCGGTCGGTCCATTTGTTGCGTCGTGGAGGAAGTAGTTGGATGGAGTGTAGATGAAGTCACTTACCCGCAGGATATGCGGCTGATAGAGTGCCAACGGATCGTTGGCATAACCAGTCGGAATCAGTCCAGTCACGCCGCCCTTGTCCACATAGTCCATGACATTCTGGAGACACAGCGAATTGCTGGGAGATGTTGGGGCCGTAACGATGAAGTAACGGACGGTTATGTCGGGCACAGACGAGGTTGCCGCACAGACAGTTTTGCTACTGCCAAGGCACAATGCCAGGGCAATAACGCTCAATGTTTTTTTCATTTGTTTTATTCAGTTGTAGAACCCCATATTCAATAAACCGGTCGCGCGAGCGACACTTGCTCAAGAGTTTATTTCGTACAAGATTCAGAACTTGGAACTAGTTTTATGTATAGCAACAAATTGGGCTTTTGTCAAGAATAGGACACAACTCATCTTTGTCGTATAATTACATGTAATATGCTTGTAAGTTCATTCTTTTACGCCGCAGTAGCCGGAATACTCCCCTCTCTCATCTGGCTTTTTTTCTGGCTTCGTGAAGACTCTCACGCACAACCACGCTCACTGATTGCATTCCTATTCTTTGCAGGAATGTTCTCAGTTATCATTGCTGGATTTACCGAAAAATATATTTCTGAAGTTATAGCTGATACAAATATCCAGTATGCCCTGTGGGCGGCAGTTGAGGAGCTACTCAAGCTCATGGTTGTCGCCATTCTTGCCCTTCACTCTACGCAAAATAGAGAACCTATCGATGCGATGATATATTGTATTGTTGTTGCTCTCGGTTTTGCTGCATTGGAAAATACATTCTTCATTATGGACCCCTTACTGAACGGAGAGGTTACCCGAGGCTTGATTACAGGAAATATGCGCTTTATCGGATCAACACTTTTACATATCGTAAGCTCTGCTTCTATTGGTTTTGCTATCGGATATGTGTACTACTACGGACGTTTCGTAAAGTTGGCAGCAACGTGCCTCGGAGTTATTGCGGCAATAACTATTCACTTCTTATTCAATATTTCAATACTCAATGCAACTACCGAACAAACACTTCGCACATTTGGTTGGATTTGGGGTGCTGTAGTACTCCTTATTATTCTATTTGAAGAAGTAAAAGCTGTGCATATGAGAAAGTTACAGTCTGGTGTATAATTATCAAACAATTACGCGTCTAATCACATCATTATTATGGCAAAAGATACACGAACCTTTTTTGAACGCTTAACAGGAACAGTTCGCATGAATGAGGAAGGTGAAACAAAACTTTCAAAAAAATCTTCTGACAAGGAAGCAGTTTCGTGGATAGAAGAAGAAAGTGATAAGGATGCCGAACTCACTGTTGATATCTACCAGACAAGTGACATGATCATCATCAAGAGTATGATAGCTGGCGTACGCCCTGAAGACCTCGATATTTCTATCACCCGCGACATGGTCACCATCAATGGTAAACGTGAAGAAGAGCGCAGTGTCAAAGAAGAAGACTACTACGTCCGTGAGCTCTACTGGGGTTCATTCTCTCGTTCTATTCAGCTCCCTGAAGAGATAGATGTCGATGAAGCTGAGGCTGTCGAGAAGCATGGGTTACTTATTTTGAAACTTCCTAAGTTGGATAAGAAGAAGCAGGCAAGGTTGAAAGTGAAGACAGTATAACGATGCAAATACGCAAATGCCTGCGAATGACGCGAATACGTCGCATCCTTATTTAGTGTATATCGGCATTAATTACTCTTATAGGTTTCAAATAACGACTACGGAAATTGACCAATAAACCTAATTTCTTGTTAGTAGCATGTAAATATCTTTAAGTTTGATAATAGTCTTGTTTTACTATCAGTGTCTTTGCTTTTATTTCTACAATAATCTTCTCATCAATAAGAAAATCGATTCTGTCGCCTGTATTAGGAATAATGTGTTCTCTACTATATATTATTTTTCTTTCTATTAATTGATCCTCAAGCAAATCTGCATAGTGTTTTTCTTTTGCAAATCTTCCTATTTGATTATGTACATCAAAACAAACCCCCGTAATAACATAGGAGAGTTCTGGATAAATAACCTTTGATTCTTGATGAACCATAATAAAAGGATGCGTTTATTCGCGTCATTCGCATGCATTTGCGTATTTGCATCGCTTCTATTGTACAAAACCAGTGGACTAAATGTCGAGATTCGCCAACTTAGCGTTCGACTGAATAAATGACTTTCTTGCAGGCACATCATCACCCATGAGCATATCGAAGACCTTATCAGCTTCAATGGCATCATCTACTGTCACCTGACGAAGAATACGTCTCATCGGATCCATAGTAGTTTCCCACAACTCATCATGGTTCATTTCTCCAAGACCTTTATAGCGTTGAATTGAAATCTTTGGAGCCTTCTTGGTATTGACCTCCTCAGTTTCTTCGGCCTTAACATTTTTATCAGCACCTGCAGCATCGAGCATGCGATCCTTATCATCTTCCATTCCTGCATTCTCAGCTTCCGCCATAGCAGCCTCGTCAACATCTTTACCAAGAGCTTTAAACTTTTCTTCATCACTATAGAAATAAAGAATCTCTTTACCACGCTTCACCTTATACAATGGTGGCTGTGCAATAAATATATGACCAGCATCAACGAGTGGGCGGAAATATCTAAATAACAGAGTTAAAATAAGTGTACGAATGTGAGCACCGTCAACGTCGGCATCTGTTGCAAGAATAATCTTGTGATAGCGAAGATTGGTAATATCAAAAGTATCACCAATAGCTGTACCGAATGCGAGCACGAGGTTCTTGATCTGCTCTGAACCAAGCATACGATCGAGACGAGCACGTTCAATATTCAAAATCTTTCCACGAAGTGGGAGAATAGCTTGGAATTTGCGATCGCGACCTTGCTTGGCAGTACCTCCCGCAGAATCTCCCTCCACAATGAAGAGTTCTGATTCTTTCGGATCATTTGACTGACAGTCAGCAAGCTTGCCTGGGAGTGTCATACCTTCGAGTGCACCCTTACGAAGCACAGAGTCCTTTGCAGCCTTCGCAGCCTTACGAGCCTTCATGGCAAGAATAACCTTGTTGATGATACTGCGTGCATCATCAGGATTCTCTTCAAGGAACATTGCAAATGCTTCACCAAATACATTGGCGGTAGCACCCTGCGCTTCCATCGAACCAAGTTTTGCCTTGGTTTGACCTTCGAATTGTATTTCGCGGAGCTTCACCGAAACAACAGCGGTCAATCCTTCGAGAGCATCATCTCCAGTGAATGTATCGCCGTCACCTTTGGCCATATTGTTATTCTTGGCATAGGTATTGAGTGTACGTGTAAGTGCGGTCTTGAATCCGGTCACATGAGTACCTCCTTCTGGTGTATTGATATTGTTCGCAAAGCCAAGAATACGTCCAGACACGTCGTCAGCATACTGCAAAGCAACTTCTACAGACTCAACGCCTTCAACCTTCTTCTCGACATAAAAAATATTTTTGTGAATTGGCTTGATCAACTGGTTCGTAAATCGAACAAGCGATGAAAGACCTCCTTCAAAATAGAATGTGAATGATGGTGCATCAACTCCAGTCTCACGAAGATAGAAAATTTCATTGTCTGAGCCAAAACCAGAGATTTGATTGCGTGCATCGATCACTGAAATGCGCAAACTTGGAACGAGGTATGCCTGTTGACGCATGTGATTTACGACACGATTCCAATCGAATATCACGCCTTCCTTGAAAATAATGGGATCTGGTTCAAATGTAACGATAGTTCCATGGAGTTTTGAAGAGCCAATCTTCTTCACCGCAGCCTTGCGTTTGCCCTGAGAATATTCCTGCATGTATACCCCACCATCTTTGTGTACGATAACTTGTGTATATACGGAAAGAGCGTTCACCACTGAAGCACCCACACCGTGAAGACCTCCTGAAACTTTGTATCCACTATCTTCACCACCAAACTTACCTCCGGCGTGAAGAACGGTCATGATTGTTTCGAGAGCTGATACCTTGGTCTGCTTTTGGATATCGACAGGGATACCACGGCCATTGTCGACAACACGAACTCTATTTCCAGGAAGAAGCGCAATTTCAATATCATTGGCAAAACCACCCATCGCTTCATCACGTGAGTTATCGAAAATTTCTGTGATCAAATGATGCAAGCCGTCTGGTCCAGTCGTACCAATGTACATACCGGGGCGCTTGCGAACTGGTTCCAACCCTTCAAGGACCTGAATCGAATCGGCGCTGTAACTATTCTCTTTTTTTGCTTTAGTTGGCTTGGGTTTTTCAGACATAAAATGAAGAGGTTGAGCTCTTTGTATAAGACAATTTCTACTTAATTTTTACCTCATAATTATAGCAAAATTATGAACATAAAGCTATTGACGAATTGGGGAAATGTTCTGTATTTGAGCCTTATTTTGTTGACATATATCAAATAGAGGTAGAGAATATATTCCAGACAAACAATTAACTGCATAGGAGGATTTATGAACCTTGGGGAAGTTAGGGTACTTATCAGTTCTGACTGTCGGGCACATTTTCAAGACACGAGAAAACGATGGCAAGTCCACGGACTATTATTTCTCGAAAAAGACATTTCTGGACAACCTTCACCAAAAACTGAATGGTTAACAATCAATTTGATTCCTTGCGTATCAAAGAAAAAGATTCCGAAGCATCATGTGTCTCGGCGCATCACACTATATTCAGAAGAAATTATTGTCGCTTTCGGCACAACAGTCTCATCTCGAGTCCCGGCCACAGATCAGAAAGGAAGAAAACAAGAACTTTTCTTTCTCAAAGATGACACGGGTAGTGTTCGCGAGATTCGTGTCACTTACAAATGCAAATAATTCACTCAACCACTTCCCCAGGAAGTGGTGTTTTTATATACATTGACAATAGCACAATTCGTGTGTTATATATGTAAAAAATTGTTCGCCAGGCACAGGCTTGGCTTTTGAAAGAAATTATGAAAAGAACCATGACAGACGAGGAGTTGCGCCAAATGGCTGTAATCATTATCAGCCTCAAGATTCGCATCACCTTCAAGAATCCCAACAGCGAAAAATCAAGACGTGCCTGTAAGACGCTTGAGGAAAAGACTGGGATTCCCCACGGGGAGATCCACCGTTTTCACAATGCGGTATTGAACAACAATCTGCATAACAGCTTCAAAGAAAAGCGGGCTGGAGAAATCGCATGGTTACTGTGCAAAACCCTTGTTCAGAACCAGCGTCACAATACGCAATTCCGCGGACAATTGAGTGAGTTCGCGAATGAACAACAGGTCTCATTCAACCGCGTCCTGGAAACATTCCGCACCTTATTTCATGAGGTGATCGAGGAGAACCTCGCACCCCAAAACGTAGCCTAGTAATTCAATTACTGGGCAAAGCCATCGGACATTTCTCCGGTGGCTTTTATTATCTCACCTCCCAATTCTTCACTTTCATTCCTGTGTAAATCTTTTCCATGATTCCATTGGCTTCATCGTCAGTAAGTGTTCTCTCCATTGATTGAAATACTAAACGGAATGCATATGACGTCTTTCCATCTTTCTTGAATGTGTCAAAAAGTGCATGACGTACAAGTAAATCATTAGCTTTTGATTCAGTTATACCTTGCTGGACAACTTCCCAGACCGCAGTATCTTGAACACCCTCAGGTACAAATACTGCGATGTCACGGACCATAAATGGATATGGTGATATTTTCTTATAACGATTTTCTGATGTACTGCCAAAATTCAAATCAGAATATGATTCGCTCGACTTGAATGACTTCACGAGTTCACTCAAATTTATTTCACACACAACATAGTTCCCTTTTACAGTATTTTTTGGTACGGCAATAGTTACTGCAAGCCCTTCATTCAAGGCTTGAATAGCCTCAGTGATAATTTGTTCTGGCTTAAATCCCTTGACCTTCTTTATCTGAGCGGCACCAAGTGATAGTGAAATGGTCTCTCCACCCTTAGAAAATACATGACCAATTTCAAATACCTTTACTGCCTCAAGACCTATCAAATCTGCATTCAATGCATTTTTCTCCACACATGCCATCATGTTGTCAGCAAGATTTTTTCTAAGGAATGCTTTATCACGTGCCAATGGATATGACGTTTCAATATCCCCTTTTGCGACCAGTGCATACAAACTTACTTCTGAAAAACCTATACCAGCAAGAATATTCTTTATCTTTTCTGACAGATAGTACGTAGACAATACTTCAACAGGCTTTTCTGTCTGTGGTGGAAGTATTCCAGTTATATGTTCAAGTCCATATGCACGACCAACTTCTTCAACAATATCTTCAGGGATGATGAGGTCGAGGCGTTTGAATGGAATGGTGAGGTTCCACTTCGAATCAATAGCAATTCCACTCCTTTCAAGGATATTTTTTATATCAGTCTCAGGAATCTTCACACCCAATCGTTCTTCGATATATGCAGGATTGAAAGCAATAACAGTCTGTTGTGCTTTGGTAGGATATATATCGACAACAGGTCCCCATTTCGCTTGTGGACACAATTCTTTGACCAAAGCCATCATATCGCTCATACCTTGGAGAGTGAGCTCGGGAGTAATTTCATTTTCGAAACGTTTTGAAGATTCATTGCGAAGATTGAGACGAGTTGATGTACGACGAACTATTGTTGGATCAAAATTCGCAGATTCAACGATAATCTTTGTTGTTGAAGCAGATACTTCTGCACGCTTACCACCTTTTACTCCAGCAATAGCGAGAGGTCCTTCAGTATCAGCAATGACATATTCACCAGCCTTCAACATAACTTCAGCACCATCGAGTAGTGTTATCTTTTCACCATCAGTCGCAGTTCGCACGACGATATCTCCAACTACCTTGTCAGCATCGAATGCATGTAATGGTTGACCTATATTGAACATCGTTATATTCGTCGCATCAACAATAGAATTGATCGGGCGACCACCAACTGCTTCAAGATATGTTTGTATCCATGCCGGTGACTCGCCTACAGTAATCCCTTCAACATATTGGCCTACATAACGACGACAGAATTGAGGGTCTTGAATAGTTATATGTGGTGCAGTCGCAATAGTTGGAGCTGGTGGAGGTGGAATCTCGCTCTTTTTCAAAGGCATATTTAAGAGTACTGACAAATCCTCAGCTACACCCTTGTGCGACAACATAAAATGCGCACGATCGGGGAGTACTTTAATATCAAAAACTGTTTCAGTTACTTTTTCTCCTGCCTGCGCAGGCAGGGATGAATCCATTACCTCATCAAATCCTTCAACTTCTAATGAATGAAAATCAAATACATCCTTCAGTTTTTCTGGAGTTGGAAGTGGTTTCTCAAAATAGTTTTGGAGCCAATTGTAGGAAATTTTCATACTTAAAATTGATTTATCAATCTCAAATCACCTGTATACAAATGTCTCACATCATCAATGCCAAATTTGAGCATAGCGATACGATCAAGGCCAAAACCGAACGCATAGCCTTGCCACTTAGCAGGATCAATTCCTGCAGCTTTGAGAACTACCGGATTGACGAGTCCTGCGCCACCCATTTCAAGCCACTTACCCTTCCAACGCATATGTACTTCAACACTTGGCTCCGTGAATGGGAAGAAGCTCGGTACAAAACGAATCTCAACATCATCACCAAATAGTTTCTTGAACATAGCCTCAAGTGTCCCCTTCAAATGCGCCAAAGAAACGTGTGTATCAACATACAACCCTTCTGTCTGGAAGAATTGTGCTTCATGTGTAGCGTCAGTCGCTTCATTACGAAATACTTTTCCAGGGACAAGAATGCGGATCGGCGCTTGGTGCGTCTCCATATATCGAATCTGTACCGGAGACGTGTGTGTTCTCAAAACAAGTCGTTGACCAGCATCGCCTTTTGAATTCTTGATCCAAAACGTATCTTGCATGTCACGAGCTGGGTGATCCTTGGGAACATTCAAGGCGTCGAAGTTATGAAACTCATCTTCCAATTCTGGCCCATCAGCAATAGAAAAACCCAATCCTTGGAATAATGGGTATATTTCTCGAATAACCTGTGTTATCGGGTGAAGATGGCCTTTCTGATCTGGGTTCATGTCACATACTTTAGCAGAAAATTAGATGTTTTTCATCTTTTAACGAAGAACGGCACAGGAGGTGTGTGTACTCATTTTGTGCAGAAGTTTAGAGACATGTACATTACACCGCTTACCTCGATGTTTACAAACTTCTGCACAAAATGAGTACACACACCTCCTGTGCCGTTCTGAATATAAAAGATTGAAAAAACATCGAATATACCGTATGCTAGTAGGACATATGCTCTCTTTGGCGTCTATATCTGTACACACATTCTTATTTATCTCACTCTATGTGCAGATTTTTTTGATAATCACCCTTTTCGAGTACTACGATGCACAGCAAAAGAAGAAACGGGCACAACTCACTGTTGTGGCGCAAGCGTCTGGTAGCTCCCCAACACCGATCAACTACCCTACAGTGACCGTCATTGTTCCTTGTTTCAACGAAGAAGCAACGGTCATTGGCACTATCGAATCTTTGAAGAGCATGAATTATCCTGCTGACAAACTTTCAATCATGGCTGTTGACGATGGAAGTACAGACAATACCTGGTCATATCTCGAACAATATAGAAATGATCCACGTGTTCAAATATTTCATAAGGAAAATGGTGGCAAGCATACTGCAGTCAATTTTGGCATTGAACACAGCACAAGTGATCTCATCAGTTGTTTGGATGCGGACTCATTTGTACACCCAGAAGCATTACAACGGATGCTTCCTTATTTCAGTAATCCTGAAGTTATGGCTGTTACTCCAGCTATCAAAGTTCGTACACCTCAAAATCTCCTTGAATACATTCAATTTGCTGAATATAACGTCGGTATATTCTTACGTAAGATGTACAGTACATTCAACGCTATTCACGTAACACCTGGCCCATTCACCGTCTTCCGCCGTGAAGCATTCACCAGAGTTGGTATGTTCAAAGCAGCTCACAACACCGAAGACCTTGAATTCGCACTACGCCTTCATTCACACAATCTCAAAATAGAAAATTCTCATACTTCATTCGTCTTCACTACCCCACCTCAAAATGTGCGTGCATTGGTCAAACAACGTGTTCGTTGGACGACAGGATTCTTGCTTAATGCCAAGGATTATCGAAAATTATTCTTCAACAAGAAGTATGGTCACGTGGGAACATTTACACTTCCTGCAGGTGTATTTTCTATTATTATGGTTCTCTTTTTCACGAGCTATTCGATCGTCAATGCAGCAACTTCACTCGTTCAAAATGTTATCAATTGGAATCTCATTGGTTGGCATTGGCATTGGGCACAATGGCAGTGGTTCTATGTGAATACAACAACCGAACGATTCATGATACTAGCAGTGGTTATCACTGGTCTATTCATCGTATTCATCGGCAAACGTCTCGGTAGTGGTTCATGGAAACCATCTCGAGATATATTCTCATATGCTCTCTTATACGGCTTTATAGCCCCTGTATGGATCGCCATCTCAAGCTGGAAGGCTGTACGCGGTAGTACGCCCCGATGGCGCTAGTTTTATACACATAACATATTCCCATGAAGACTCACGGCTACGGTAAATACCTTTGGACACTTATTATCACTCTTATTATATTTTTAGGCATACTTTCACTCAGTAATTATTTTGATTCAAAACGAATAGAGGAAATCCGCTCTGTCGAAAATGGTATAGCTCTCAACATCCTATCTTCAGAAACACAATTTGCACTCTTGAGTGTAACTCCATGCGAAAATCTTGGTAATTCTTCACTCACACAAGAACTCGATTCTATTGGTACACGACTCGAATATCTCGAAAATACTCGTGGTATTGATGATCCTGAAGTTATACAGCTCAAAAAAGAATATTCATTGCTCGAAATAAAAGACTATATTCTCATGAATACTGTATCAGAAAAATGTCACGCAAAATCTCCATTTATTTTATATTTCTATTCAAATGTTGATAATTGTAATGATTGTAAAAATGTAGGAACAGTCCTCACTGAACTTCGCAGAGAATATCCATTTGTTCGTGTCTATTCATTTGACTATCATTTACCTGTACCAACTATAAAAACATTGACTGATATATTCAAAGTCAAAGAGCAATTCCCTGCTTTGGTAATTCATGAGAAACCTGTGTATGGTCTCAAGTCTCTTGCCGATATTGAAATGATGATGCCAGAATTGGCGAAGATCGCGAGTTCAACTACTGCAACGAGTACAAGGAGATAGGTTTGGAGATTAGTGAATGACATTAGAACCTATTTTGGATAAAAGAAAAAGACCTTCACGAGAGAAGCTTGTAAAGGCTTTTCCATGAAGGACTTATTTGCCACGGACTTTACCCTGCCGTTCTTGATCTGCCGCATAGAATGCGACACCCACAATCACGGTCATCAAGATCATGACTGGCAACACCACTGAAACGTAGTGGTTGATGATGAGGCTCGGTTTAATGATTGTGACCGGGACAATTATCAAGACAAGTATCATTGCCACCCAGAGAGAAACGGTTGTCACGGTCGAAATCCGATTATATGTTTTAGTTGTCATAAGAACAGTTTGATTTTGTTTTTGTTTAGATTTGGACGAACTCTCAAAGCACTAATTTAATGCTCTTAAAGCTCGTTCAAACCCATATTTATCAACATTATCTTATACAATTATAGCATAATATGCGTATTTGTCAAGTTGTGGAGATTAGTGAACCTGTTTTACATAGACACACATACAACTTGACACTACTTTATATGTGATATAGTTTTTACTTAGAAAGAAACTCTATGAAAATAATTATTCCGAAGACATTAGTTGAAATTGAACCCGCTTACGGTCCCCTCTTCTTCCTTGCTGGCCCCCTTCAAGGTGGCGATGATTGGCAGAAAAAATGCTGTGCTGAAATTTGTAAACATATGCCCAATTCATATGTGGCAATCCCCTATTACGTCAACAAGGAACTGGACTTTCCTCTCATGCGTCAGTCAGTTGGAGAAAGTGAAGTAGTTGGATATCTTGGACGGCAACTTGATTGGGAACGCTACTATCTTGAGCGTGCAGCAAAACATGGTTGCATCATCTTCTGGCTTCCAAAAGAAAGCAAGGAGAAGCCACGAACCTCTGGGGCCTATGCCACAGCCACGCGCGGCGAAATTGCACGCTGGAGCGTTGAGTTGAAATACAATCCACTCTATCGAATTGTTGTCGGTGCCGAACTGGAGTTTCCAGATTTGAGTGAGACTCAACGAAATTTCAGTGCCGATCAAGGTTTCAGTTTTCAGTTTCATTCGACCCTCGCTGAGACAGTTGCGGCCGCACTGAAAAAGGTCAGTTAAATTGAACAAGAAAGAATTCAAGCTACATTTTGCAGAATGTAGTTTTTTTAATTTAAAATTGACAAACCTCATGTCAGATGTAGTATTGAATCTAGTTGGTAATAACTTGAACCCCACAACAGAATACTGTTATGAAAAAACTCGTAATTGTCGGGAATTCTCATCTTCGCTACTACGCCCAAGCTTTGAAACAAGACGGAACATTTGACGTAAACCACATGCGCATCAGTGAGGTGTTCGATTTCGTCGCAAAACACGGTAAGGATATTGCTGTGGTGATCTGCGAATTATGGGCTGAACACGGTAAAGAACTCGACTCCAAAGAAACTCGCGATAAGGAGCTTACCGGGGCTATACTTACCGAAAAGCTCTTACCTCTTTGTCCCCACGCAACTTTCTTTGTCTTCGGAGCAGATTCCTTGCCTCGGCTTAAAAATAAGATGCGGGTAATTCCTCTGCAAGTATGCATCAATACAACCATCTCCGAATTGGTCGATGTGGTAAACCGGAACACGACAACCAAAGGAAAACTATGATTGTCAAACGTTACAGGAACTATCCTGAGCAAAGAGGGTTCCAACTCATTGCCCGATCCAGACACGACAAAACTTCACTGGATAAATTGGACAGGATACTTGATGCCGCGAAAGTTCATGAACTCTATTTTGCCCATAAGAAATTTGTCCGGCCCCGAATTGGTCCATGGAAACTTATCTTGGCTGACGCAAACAGATAACAAGGTGGCGTCACATTGTCTACAACATGGAGCAAGGCTTCAATTGTAGACTTTTTTATTTGTACCAAAAAACACCTCCCCAGGTGTTTTTTTTTGACATACAGAGTAGAGATACACCTTTAGATCATCTTGTTGGCCAAGAATACCATGAGAGCAACAGCGGCTGTTTGTGCAGTCTTACCATCTTTGGCTCCTGCAAATACATCCCAACGCTTGATGAGTTCAGAATCATGTGATTGACGGACATCATTCTCAAGCTTCACACGGTCTTCGAGAGAGACAGAGCTACTGTTGATAGCAATGTTGATGAAGGATTTCAAGATACGAGTATCTTGAAAACGTTCTTGATCTTGT